>JAUHXA010000155.1 GCA_030427245.1 Bacteroidia bacterium
ACACATCACATGTCCAACATTCAGTTGGATGTCTTTGTGTTCTCTTTGGATATAATAGACAATGGAATCATTTCCTCACTCATTTTTTTTTTCGTCTCCTTCTATTTCCCCTTTCTTCGGCAATCGCCCCGCTTCCTTCAATGCCTTATTGATTATCCACTCCAACTGCCCATTCGTACTTCGAAACTCGTCCACAGCCCATTTTTCAAGAGCCTTGTACATCTCTGGAGAAACCCGCAATACAAATTGTTTCTTTTTAGTTGGCATGATTGGAAGAATTGTTGAGTTGTTGAGTTGTTGAGTTGTTGAGTTGTTGAAAGAAGGTATGGCAATTGAAGTAATTATACCTCAATTGCCATTTTAATTTTTATTCTCATTTTAATTTTCACTCCTTACGGATAAAGCGTTCCCGCATTCACAATCGGACTTGCGGCCTTATCCGAACAAAGCACGACCATCAAATTGCTAACCATTGCAGCCTTTTTTTCTTCGTCTAATTCAACGATTTCCTTTTTCGACAATTCATCCAAAGCCAATTCGACCATGCTCACCGCACCTTCCACAATCTTCAACCTTGCAGCCACAATGGCAGTCGCTTGTTGTCTTTGAAGCATCGCACTTGCAATTTCTGAAGAATAAGCCAAGTGACTAATTCGAGCTTCAATCACCTGAATACCGGCCATTGACAAGCGCTCAACCAATTCGTTCTCCAAAACATCGTGTACCGCTTCACCACCCGAACGAAGGGAAATTTCCGCTTCTTCATCGTCAAAAGAATCGTAAGGATAACGCCCTGCCAAATTTCGCACAGCCGCTTCACTCTGAATATCTACAAATTTTTCGTAGAAATCCACTTCAAAAGCAGCTTTGAAGGTGTCGGTCACTCTCCAAACCAAGACAACTCCAATCATAATCGGATTGCCCAATTTGTCGTTCACTTTAATCAACTCACTATTTAAGTTTCTGGCTCTCAGGGAGATTTTCTTTTTCACCAAAAAAGGATTTGCCCAGTAAAAACCATTTTCTTTGATGCTTCCTTGATAGTTACCGAATAATACCAATACACGGGATTCATTGGGATTGACAATGAAAAATCCCCTGATACAAAAAAGAAAAATTAGAATGGGTATCATTCCGAATAGCAATTGGGGAGGGGGAAAGGTGACAAAGATGCCAATGGCTAATGCCAATAGACCAAACATAACCAAAATCATGATGTAACCAGATAAAGCCGAGCGAGAAATTTCTTGTTGTTGCATAGGATTGAATTTTGTTTTAGAATTACAATGATACTATTTTAATATCACTTTGCACCTAAAAAGTTCCATTTTCATAAAAAACAACTGAAGAAAATTAAAGGGCTCAAAAAAAATAATTGATATACAACACATTATCAAAACACCTCTTTGAATTATTTCTAAAAACAAAAAAGGCGCTGAAGATGTAAACTCTCCAACGCATAAGTATTTAAACCCAAAATTTTTTTAAAATTAAAATCTGACCTCCTTCTTCTCACCTCCCTACTCTCACTTCCCAAGTCTAAAATGCTTCAACTGATACGTAAAACTCAACAGTGCATATTGCTGCAAAGCATTCGTTTCGCTGTCTTCAATATAGGTACTCGTCACATTTCGAGAAATATTGTTGTTTTGCTTCAAGATGTCAAAGATGGCAAGTGAAATTTCACCTCGATTGTCTTTGAAGAGTTTCTTACCAATACTGGCGTTCCACAACAAATAGTTTTGATTGAAGCCATCCGAAAGACCTGTGTAAGATTGGTGATTCAAATCAGTTCTCAATACCAAACCTTCAACGGGTGTCAAGGTCAATTTGAAGCTCGTATTCTGATTGAAGTAGCTCGTATTTAGGTCGTCTCTCAAACTGTTATTGACCGTGCTAAAGTTGGAGCGAGAAGAAATCGTGAAGTCCACTTTTTCGCTGATATTGCTGCTCAAGACTGCGCCCAAACCAAAGGAGGAATTGTTGGCATAGTTCAGTTCATCGTTTATCAATCCAGGTTGTTTGGTGTAGTCAGCCGAAATATTGAAGTTCAGATTCGATTTGATGACACCGATGGGCATTCCATAAGTAATGAACGAACGGATTTTGCTATAACCATCCAAGTTGACAGGTTGTGACAATTGTACGCCATCTGATAAGGTGAGGTTGTCAAAAATCGGACTGTCTGTTTCCTCCAAATAAGTGCTGTTACCGATATAATTGTCGCTGAGTGTCAAATTCAAGGTCGCAAAAAAGACAGTGGATTTGTCGGTGTTCGTAGCAGAGTATCTCGAAAAAATATTGTGTTGGTACGCTTGTGTCAAATCGGGATTACCGAGCGACAATTGCAGGGGATTGGAGTTGTCAACCACATTTTGAAGCTGCTCCAAACTCGGCAAATTAGTATTTGTTCGATAGCCCAAACGGATGTTTTTTTGCTTAGAAAGATTGTATCGAAGCATCGCAAAAGGCACAATGGTCGTAAAATCTTGCTTCAACAATCGCTCATTCGGAAACAGTTGGTCGCTCTCCAATGTGGTTTTCTGCAAATTGGCTCTTGCCATCACCATCAAGTCTTTGCTTGGTCGGTAGTTGTAGCCTGCGCCGATTTGTTGGGTAAAAGCATGACTCTCAAAGGTATTGGAAAGGTCTTCGTTGAGTAGGTCAAATCCTTCGGAACTTTCCACAAAATCGTAGGTCTTTGTATCGGATTTGTCTTCTTGCCATTCGGCTCGATAGTTGAGCATCAACATACTGCTTTTTCCAATCGGTTCGGTATAGCTCACATTTGCACCTACTTTCCAACCATTTGCATCCAAAAGGGACTGCTGATTGAGGAAGTCGCTACTGTTTTCGGTAAAGTATTGGTTGTCGGATTCCAAAGTGCTTTCACCTTGTTTTTCGGTATAAGCGGTGTTCACATTCACCGAAAAAGTTCGGCGGTCTTTCGCAAATTTGTGGCGATACAAAAGACTGTTGCTGAAATCTACTGCCGACAAATCGGATAGAAAGGTATTGTCGGTTTGGTTCAATAGACTGCCGTCCAAAGCCGTTTGTCCGAAAGTCGCTGAGTAGCCATTGTTTTGCTGCAATGTCAAGCGGGGACGCATGGTGATGGAGTTATTGCTATCAATTCTATAGTCCAATTTGGCACTGAATCGGTGGTTAATGTTGGTGCTTTCGCTGTTGTTGTTTTCGTTGTAGATTTCACTGGCATCGGTGACATCCAAAAACTCTCTTTGCAGGTTTTCGATGGATTCCGTATTGCTTTCATTGAAGAAATAACTACCTGATACTTCCAATTTCTCGCCCCATTTGTCCGAAAAATTCAAGCCCAAAGCATTGGTCGTTGAGATTCCACCACTTGGATTCACCAAAAAATCACTCGCAGAACTGCCTCCTCCAAATCCACCACCACGACTTCCGCCGCCGCCACCACGTCCACCTCGACCACCTCGACCACCTCGACCGCTACTGCTACCCACTACACCCAACAAATCTTCGGTGCTGAAATTTTGGATATTTACATTGTTGGACAAGCCGATAATCGAAATGCGTTGGTCGCCATTGAAGATGTTGATATTGCCGCCCAAGTTGTATTTGTCTTCATAGCCATAACCCAAATACACCTTGCCGAACTGTCCGTTTTTGCTATTTGCTTTCGTGATGATGTTGATGGTTTTGCTGGTTTCGCCATCGTCAAAACCTGTAAACTTAGCTTGGTCGCTTTGTTCGTCGTAAATCTGAATTTTGTCGATGATTTCGGCAGGTAGGTTTTTGAGCGCAGCATTGGGGTCATCTCCAAAAAACGGACGACCATCCACCAATACTTTTTTGACATCTTCGCCCTGTGCTTGTACTTTTCCGTCTTGAATCACTACGGTAGGCATTTTTTCAATCAAATCCTCCGCATTGGCATCGGGATTGACTTTGAAGGCATTGGCGTTGAACTGAGTTGTATCGCCTTTTTGTACGGCAGTTGGCAGTTTTTCTCTCACTTCCACGCCATCCAATTCGGTCACTTCTTCGGCTAATGAAATCGCACCGATATTGTTGTTTTTCTTAGAAATTTCAAGGCTCTTTTCCAAAGTTTCAAAACCCAAGAAAGACACCTTCAAATTATACGTTCCACGCTCCAAACCTTCAAAGTTAAACTCACCGTCGAGATTCGTTACCACCGTTTGTTCAAAGCTTACATCTGTTCCTGTCAAAGAAACGTGTGCACTCGGCAAGGTAGAATTGTCGGCTTGCGACTGAATGACTCCCGATAGATTGGCATTTTGTGCCATTGCAGAAAAACTGGTAAACAATACGGTTAGGGCTAAAATTAAGTTTTTCATGGTTTTATGGATAGTTTATTGTGAATAAAAAATGGGCTAAAAGAACCCACTCTATGCTTCTTATTGAGAAAAGGTAGAGTGGGTTTGTATATGGGACAAAAATCTGTTAGTTTCTACTTCCTCGTGATCCGCCTCTTTCTCTCGAACCTCTACGGTCTTGCATTTCTTCTTTCATGGCCTCCAATTTTACTATTTGGGCTTCGGTCAAAACAGCTTTCAAGGCAGTTGTTTCTTCTTCCCTTAGTTGCTTTGAACTTTCTCTCATCGCTTCTCTATCAGTGGAGTTTTCACGAAGCTCCTGTTTTTTGTTGATGAATTCTAAAGCAATGTTATAGACTTGACTATACTGTGTTTCGGTAAGTTCTAACGCTTCAGAAAGTCTTTCTGTTTGTTTTTGAGCCATTTCTTCTGGGCTCAACTTCTCCATATTACCACGGTCTGGGCGTTGGGCATAGATAGAGCTTACACCCAATAACAACATCAAAAAAGAGAACATTAATTTGCTTGAAAATTTCATTGTGTTAAAAATTAAAAAGTTAAATGATTGAAAATTTATATTGTTGATTAGCAGAAAAATAAGAGTCCTCCGTTCATCTCATCTCTTCAACAAATGGATGGACTCTTACTGATAACCATAATACTTTCTACTATGCTTTATTCTTATTTCTGACTGCCTCGTTTTCCATCTTTATGCTCACCTCTTTCGCCTCTTTTGGCTTTCATTTCAGCTTTGTGGGCTTCCATTTTGGCAATTTGAGCAGGAGTCAAAACAGCTTCAATTGCTGCTTTTTCGCTTTTCTTCATATCTTTCATAGAGGCTTTGGTTGCTTCTTTGTCGGTAGAGTTTTCTCGAAGTGCTTTCTTCCTATTGCCATACTGCAAAAGAATGGACTGGACTTGAGAAGCTTGGGTGGTAGATAAACCCAATTGTTCGGTCATTCTTTCAGTCTGCTTTGCGGCTCTTTCTTCGGGATTCATATTCGCATGACCTCTTTTTTTGCCTCCTTTAGAGTGACCTTTGTGTTCCCCTCTTTTGCCTTTTCGTTCAGCTTTGATGGTTTCCAACTGGGTAACTTGTGTAGGAGTCAAAACGGCTTCAATTGCAGCTTTTTGATTGGCTCGCAACGTTTTCATTTGTCCTTTGGCAGCTTCTTTGTCGGTCGTACCTTCAAAAAGAGATTTTCTTTTTTGGTCGTACTCCAGATTAATAGAATAGACTTTGTTGGCTTGTGCATCCGAAAGACCTAATTGCTCGGTCATTCTTTCAGTGTGCTTTTTAGCTCTTTCTTCTGGATTCATGTTGCCATGTTTAGAAGCATGTTTTTGTGCATAAATAGAGCTTACGCCCAACAACAACATCAAACAGGAGAACATAATTTTTTTTGCTAATTTCATTTCTTTGAGGTTTTTTAATGATGTAAATAAATTGTGTTGCAAAATCTGATTATTGATTAACAACACTGCAAAAATGCCTCAATTTGCAGCCTGCTCCAAAATTATTCAATGAACGAGGCGATTTCCTCTATGAAACTT
>JAUHXA010000077.1 GCA_030427245.1 Bacteroidia bacterium
CCAACAGCCATTCATTGCAGTCAAACTGTTTGGATTTTATATCTGCTTTCCCATTCAGTGTTCCTTTGCCGAAAGCATAAGCCAAGATATTTTCTACACTTGCCGTACCACTGAAATCGCTGCGTCCTACCTGTGCCTGAATGTCTCGTACTTGCACATTGCTGGGTGTGAAGAACATGGACAAACTCTTGACATTCAAATCTTGCGGCAAATTGCTCGAAGCGTAAATCAAATTGTTTACCTTCAAATCTCCACTCATATCAAAATCATCGTAACGGCTCTGTTCCACATCCGACATCTTGCCTTTTGCCAAAATATCTGCTTCAATCATACCCGACATATTCGTTCCCTCCATTGGGTAACTCTGCGCCAGATTGGTCAGATTGATTTTGCCTTTGGCTTTCATATCGAAATTGGGATCAGATACAGGAGTTTTGATGTTTGCCACGATTTCAAATGGATCTTCGTCTACTTGAAAGGCAAATTTAGAGAAATTGATTTCGGTGTGGTCGGGAACGCCATCGGGATTTTTGATTTGCATGTCGACTTGAATATTGTCTACAGCCTTTGGCAAATCAGGATATTGAAAATAAGCATCGGTAGCCTTCAAATCTACATTGAAGCCAGGCATTTGTCGTTCATTGTAAGTGCCTTTCACAAAACCCTTCAATGCCATTTTTCCTTTCGTTTCTACATCTTTGAAGTCGTTCATATATATTGCAGGCATCAAAGAAAGCAAATACTTGAAGTCCGATTCTTTGGCATCAAAAGCGATGTCCATTTTGATGTCTTCCGAATTTGGAGGCATTTGAAGCCAGCCATCTACATCAATCGGCAAGGCATTGAGTAAAACTTTGCCGCCTTTGAAGGTGTATTTTCCATTCACCATGTCCATTTCAAAATCGGTATCTACTTTAGTTTTTACCCGATTTAAGTAAGGAATTCCCTCGTAGTTGAGGGTGAAAGCATCCATCGTAGTGCTGGTATTGAGCGTAAATAAGTCTTGGGTAAAGTCTCCTTTGCCTTCGTGATTGATGCCTTTCATCGTGACTTTTGTATCCAAAGAAGCATCGTCATAAATGATGTCAGTATTGGCAAGACTGTATTCCTGAACACCCACATTGAAGGTCGTCGCTTCGGCATCAGTAGCGACAGCAGCCGTATCAGGCAAAGCTACATCCCAGTTTGCTCGACCATCCCGCAACACTTTCGTCAAAATCTTAGCGTCAATGACCTTGACCTGTTTGACTTCAATTTGGTCTTGGCTGAAAAGAGATTTTACATTGACTGTCAAAGCCAGTTGTGGAATATTCGCAAGGGTATCTCCTTCAAAGTCCCCTTTTCCTGCAATCTGTAAGCCCTCCAAACAAACGTGCAAGTCTGGAAAATCTTTGATAAGCGAAAGTTTTATGTCATCAAAGTCAACATGTGCGTTGAGATTGGCGTTTAATTGTTCTTTGGCAAAAGTGACAATTTTAGATTTGAAGAAATTGGGGGCAATGAATAAAGCTGCAATAAACAACAATAATATACCAAGGATGGTAAGCGAAATTTTCTTTATCATTCTACAATAGATTTCAAGGATTTAAAATAACTTAGCGTAATTAGCTTATAGACTAATTTTTAGGAAACGGTAACACCTTTAATAAAACAGTTTGTTCTATTAAATGTTCTTTTAATAAAAAATAGAGATATGAAACAGTTTTTTGTTCTTTTACTAACAGGCTTGATAGTCTTTACCTTTGCCTGTAACGATACACCTTCCAAAACTTCAACTGAACCTGCATTAGACACAAAAGCAATGGAAAAATCGGTGATGAAAATTCACGATGAAGCCATGGCAAAAATGGATGTGATTTACAAATTGAAGAAACAGGTGAAAGGCATTGCCGATAGTCTTCAACAAGATTCTATTGCCAACTCCGAAACGCTTACTGCTGCCTATAAAAACATTGAAGCACTCGAATTGGCGGATGAAAGCATGATGTCTTGGATGCGAAATTACCAAATTCCCAAGACCAAAGATACCCCTGAAGTGATGAAATATTTGGAAGATGAAAAGGAAAAAATTCAGGAGGTGAGTCAGTTGATGAATATGAATATTGCAGAAGCAGAAGGTTTTGTGAAAATGCAAGCACCAAATTAAGTGTAAGGATTGAACTGGAATCTTCTATAGAAAGGAATTTTCTGCACTTTTGTAAACGATTTCCTAAGTTCTCGGGACAGGTTATCTTTAAAATCATACTCCTGTACAAAATGATTTTTGAACCACAAAAGTATCAAAAGGGCACAGGAGAGATGGTTGAATTTCAGTTCTTTACTTTTGTTTTCTTTGTGTCTTTTGTGGTTGAATTAAAAATGTATAGTCGTATGGTTCAAAACTATAAAAATCAGTCCCAATGATCGTCTTCTGGATGCCATTTGCAGGGCATGATTTGTGTTTTGGCTTTTCCACATTGTTTGCAAACTAAGGTATATTCACATGCATTGTTGGCATCGTTTTCTTCAATGATTGTCGTACCGTTTCGCTCGATCGCAATGCCAAACGGTCGTACATTGACATAACTTTTGGATTGGATTTTCCAATGATGTGGCTTGAAGTTGGGAAAACAAACCAATCTTGCTACAAAAAAAACGATGATGAGGACAATGAGAATGAAGAGTTCGATGAGTATGATAGTGAGCATGATTTTGTTGATTTTTTTCCTGCGAAATGAAGAGGAAGATACTATTTCTCCTTCAATCATCCAAATTTTCCCGATTCAATCAATCGCTTAATCCCTTCCTCCAATGGAACAAGTTGCTTTTGAAGTAAGGTGTGCATTCTATCCGTATTCGGACAACGACGAGGCATATCTCCTTCTTCCCTTGCAGGTATATGGATAATCTTTGAATTTGAACCCGACAATCGAATAATGATTTGGGCGAGTTCCAAAATGGAAGTTTCGACGCTGCTGCCAATATTCACCACATCATTCAGAAACTGATTGTCATACAGACAGGCAGTTGTAGCCGCAATGTTATCATCTATGTAGCAAAAAGTACGACTTTGATTGCCCTCACCATGTACAGTTATGTCCTCGTCTCTAAGGGCTGCCTCCAAAAATCGAGACATCACAAAATCATTGCTTTGCTTGGGACCATAAGTATTGAAGAAGCGAAAAATAGTGTAGTCCAAATCAAACTCCTGCTTATAGGAAGTACAAAAAGCTTCACCCACATTTTTGACGACTGCATACGGCAATCGAGAATTGAGTGGAGTGTTAATTTCATCTTGTGGATAATCCATAGATTCACCATAAACTTCGGAAGACGATGAGTAAAAGACCCTTTTTACACCTGTATTTTTGGACAAATCCAAAATGTTTTTGATGCCATCAATGTCCTTCAACACATAGGTTGGATTGTCCAAAGTGCGTTGTACGCCCACAACTGCTGCATAATGAAACACATAGTCAAAGCTGTGTGAAAACATGATGGCAGAAATATCTGCATAGTTATTCACATCACACTTAATAAATTTCCAATTCTCAAATTCTTTGGAAGGTAATTTCTCCTTAGAGCCAGTCGAAATATCATCTACCAGCACTACAAAATTTTCGGAGTCTTTCACTAAAACATCTGCCAATGAACTGCCTACAAACCCTGCTCCTCCTGTTATTAATATTGTTCTTTTCACTTACTTGTGTGTTTGTGTATTCAAATAAATCGTGAAACTTCGTGTTTCCGTTTCTTTGTGCTTTATATGTTCAAGTTGATAGATGTAAGGTTTAAAAATCAAATATCAAACTTCACAAATCGTACATCATAAATCTACGTTATGAGAGGTAGAGTTTGTGGATAAAATCAAAAGCAGAAAACATGCTCAATCAGCTTGAACACCTAAATCTAAATACGTTACAAAAGCTCCATCAAATAGTCCCCATACCCACTCTTCAACAAAGGTTCGGCCAAGGTTTTCAATTGTTCTTTGTTGATAAAACCTTTGCGGTAAGCGACTTCTTCAATACATCCCACCTTCAATCCTTGACGCTGTTCGATAACTTGCACAAACTGACTCGCTTGCATCAAAGAATCAAAAGTGCCTGTATCCAACCAAGCTGTTCCACGCCCCAAGATAGAAACCTTCAATTGACCTCTCCGCAAATACTCAGCATTTACATCCGTAATCTCGTATTCACCTCGTCCGCTTGGCTTCAAATTTTTCGCTACTTCAATCACGCTGTTGTCGTAAAAATACAAACCAGGCACAGCATAATGTGACTTAGGCTTAGAAGGTTTTTCTTCAATAGAAATCACCTGATTTTTGTCATCAAATTCCACAACACCATACCTTTCAGGGTCTGAAACGTGGTAAGCAAAGACTACACCACCTTCAATGTCATTTAATTTGGCAAGTTGGTCACCCAATCCTGAACCATAGAAAACATTGTCGCCCAAAACCAAACAAACTTTATCGTCGCCAATAAATTCTTCACCCAATACAAATGCCTGCGCCAAACCTTTGGGTTCGTGCTGTACCATGTATTGAAAATCACAACCATATTTTTTGCCATCTCCCAACAATTGTTCAAACAGCGGCAAATGGTCGGGCGTAGAAATAATTAAAACCTCCCGAATTCCTGCCATCATTAAGGTGGTCAATGGATAATAAATCATGGGCTTGTCGTAAATGGGCATGATTTGTTTACTGATGGCATAGGTGATGGGGTACAATCTCGTTCCCATGCCACCTGCTAATATGATTCCTTTCATGTTTGTTTGTTGATTGTGGGTATTTTACAATTTGAAGCGGCAAAGATAATGGAAAAGTTATAATTAATCCGAAAGCCGTAAATAAGCTCGCATCCACCTATCGGGAATTTCTTCTTTGCAGGCCAACTCATAATCTGAATAGGAGCAAGGAACTAACTCGTAGCGTTCTTCTTGTTTTTCACCCTTAAACTTCAACACAGGAACACGCATCCACCAACGGTCACTTCGTTTGCTTTTCACAAATACAATTTCGTGTTCGTTTTCTTTGAAGTTGACAATGTACTGCAAAAAACCTTTGCTTGACACACTCGGATGATCGTTTTTGCGACCATAAAAACCATCTACAAAATACCAAATCATTTGCGCCATCAGTTTAGCGGTTTGACCATCTTTGTCGAGTAGAGGATTGAATTGGTACAAACCAAAAGATGAAACATGGTCACTTAGTCCTGTATAACGGGCGATTTGACAAGCTTCTTCACCATAAAAACCGTTGGCGCTCAACCTGTCCACAGCAGGAGCATCGGATTGCCGAATGGATGAAACATCAAACGAGACAATGTCGGCATTTCGCACAATGGGTTCCACTTCTTCAATATTGCTGCGGATATGCCCCAAACTGTGACACTCAAAATGCAGTTCCTCTAAGGTGTTGACAATGTTAGGATCGACCAAAAAGTGTTGAAAGCCGACTAAAGTAAAATTAAAGAGGTTGGGTTGTTGGGTGAGGATTTTGTATAAAAATGAGTAGGGGCCCATAGCTTGACGGTGCAAGGAAAAAAGGTCTATTTCTTGGTCAAAAACAGCAATATTTACAAAGTCAGAGGATTGGTTTCCATAACCCAAAAATTGTCCGTAGGTGACATCGTGCGTTCCTCCAATGATAATTGGCACCACCTTTTCAGCTCGCAAAGCTTCGATTACTCTGCCTACTCCAATGTAGGTATCGTGTTGAGTTCGTCCTGCTTTGATGTTTCCCAAATCCGCCACCCGAAAGCGTTTTTGCCACTTGTAGAGTTTATACAATTCTCGCCTAACAGCATCTGCCCCTTCTTTGCAGCCTGCTTTTCCTTGATTTCGGCGGTCTTCTTCTACCCCAATAATGGCAATGTCTATTTCGCTGTAATCAGGAAGTATATCTATGTGTTTTTCAATGCAGTTGCCCCATTGATTTTTGGCATATTGCTGCGGATCTAAAATCTCACTTACTTCAATGGGACTTAAAAAATCTTCGAGCATTTGGTTTGATTGTGTTTAGGTATTTGGGTTGACGATTGTTTTTTATGGGAATTCCGTTAGGGGTAATTTTTTTTTTGTAAAAAAATAGAACAAGGGATTCCACAACTCCAGAGGAGTTGAACGCAAATCAAGTGCCGAAAGTATTGATTTTTGAGAAGATAAACAATGAACCTCTTAATTTTACTTCAAAATGAACCTGTACCTTTGGGGTTGAACCATAACCAATCCATTTATTTGCTGTAATTTTGGGCATCAAAAATGTGAATATAATAAACAAGCAAAAAAAATATGTCAGACAAAGAACGAGTGATATTGGTGACGAATGACGATGGAATCACAGCGGGCGGAATAAGAACGCTGGTAGAAGTCGCAAGAGAATTTGGAAAAGTGGTGGTGGTAGCTCCTGATAGCCCACAATCTGCAATGGGGCACGCCATAACAATTACGCAGCCTCTGCGGTTGAAGAAAGTAGAAATCTTTGAAGGAATAGAAGCTTATGCTTGTTCGGGAACACCTGTGGATTGTGTAAAATTGGCAACCGACAAGGTATTGCACCGAAAACCAGACCTTTGTGTATCCGGTATCAATCACGGTTCTAATTCATCTATCAATATCATTTACTCTGGTACGCTTTCGGCGGCGATGGAAGCTTCATTAGAAAACATCAATGCGATTGGTTTTTCGTTTTTGGATTACCGTTCGGATGCCAATATGGAAGTCGCCAAAAAATACGTGCGAACCATCATTGAGCAAGTATTGACGAATGGACTACTCGACCACCAACTCCTGAATGTAAACATCCCCAATCTACCTGAAAACCAAATAAAGGGTATCAAAATTTGTCGCCAAGCAAGGGCAAATTGGACAGAGGAATTTGATGAACGCATTGACCCACAAGGCAGAAAATACTACTGGCTAACAGGCAAATTCATTAATGAAGACGCTGGAGAAGATACCGACGAATATGCATTGCAAGAAGGATATGTGTCCGTAGTGCCTGTTCAACATGATTTAACAGCTTACAACGGCATTACATTTTTGAAGGAAAAATGGAAGGGATTTGTTTAATGGTTCTATTGCTTTATGGCTGAATTGTTATATTGTTAAGTAACTCAGCCATGTACCCATTTAAAGAGTATGGCAATTCAACAATAAAAAATATACAACATGGATTCACAAGATAATTTTTTCAATGGTATTACAACCGCCATCGCCACCACGATATTATTCTTTTTTATTTGGAAAGGAGTGAGTTATGTGCTGTCCAATTATATTGTGGACGATTGGAGTGGTTTTTCGTTGAGGTTCATTTGCATTGCAGCAGTAGTCGCCAATGCGATACCCATGTACCTTTTCAACAAATACGAAAGAGGCTTGGCAATGCGTGGATTGGTTGCAGGAACGATGTTGATAGTTATTGGGATTATTATTTATTTTTGGGATAGTTTTTTGAGGTAATCCATTTGCAGCGAAGCCTCTGAATTAAAAAAAGTCGTTTTTCGTTTTTGGCGATTCCACAAATATGATTTGAAAATCAAAGAAGAATCAGGAACATTTTGCTGAGGGATTTTTAGGTGAACTTGCAGGCTGTTTTTTCTATTGTGCAAACTTGAATTTTTCCAAAATACATTTTTACCTTCCTTTGTAACCAACTCATACACCAATGAAGTGCTTGCATCAATATCTCCCTCATATTCAAAAAAAGCATCGTAATAAAGAGTTTTATTTTGGACTTCAATGGGTTCTATAAAAGTGTGATACTCTTCTTCAAAAGTTATTCGGCTGCTATCTTTCTTTTTTGTAAAAATCATTGAGCGATTCAATTCCCTGCAAAATAAGCTATCGGAAACAATTTTATTTTGTGTGCTGACATATCGGCTTGTCTTTTTGAAGGCTTGAAGCTCTTTTTGCATCTGTTGGCGAACGGCTGTGTTTTTTATTCTTTTGAGCGACAAATCTTCTCCAACCTCATGCAGCTGCTGTCGGGACAAGTAATAACCCTTTGAGTAATAATCTACAATCTCTCGATTGTCGTTCATAAAGACGATTTTTTGTTTGCTGTCGTTTGTATCAAAGAGCGTGTTGCCCAGCGAAGTACTATACGAAGGAATTTTTAGGTCGTTGTTTTGCAAAAAAGCAAGCAGTGTTTCATAAATATCTAAGTGACTGACCACATTAGAAAAAGTTGTTGCTTGCTTCATTTTTGGAGAAAAAATAAAGAGTGGAACGTGAAAGCGTTTCAAAGAATTTTGAGTCGGAATTTCTGTCATGGGATGATCGCCCGTTATCAAGAACAAGGTGTTCTCATAATTGGGATTCATTTGATACCCTTTCACCAAATCGCTGAGCGCATCATCGGTAAACAAAAGTGTGAGGATGATTTTTTTGTAGTGCTGAAAAAAAGCGATATCCTCTGGCTTTTTTAAGCCTTTCACCAATCGTTCAAACTCTTGCTCATACAGTTCGGGAGTTGAAATCACATAAGGCGAATGACTCGTACCCGTAAAATACACATCTATTGTGCGCTCTGCTCCAATACTATCTATGATTTCCATTGCCTGACTAAATAGGTCTTTGTCGTTGTAGCCCCAAAAGTAATCGTCTTGTCCAGCTCTCACCACAATTTTTGAGTATTTTTCGGCAAACTGTTCCTTCTCCAAAAAAACGTCCGCATCGTTGAAGCCAAAATATTTGTCGTTTTGATGAAACCAACCGCTTTGACTTATATAAAATGAACTAAAATAGTCGTTTTGGTTCAAAATCGAGAACAAGGAAAAATGTCTGGGAAATTTTTCTAAAAGTGTAAAGCCTTTTTCCCCATACGGTAATCCGCCCAAAACGGAAGGAATGACTGCAAAAGACCGCTCTCCCAAAGAAAAACACTTGCGCCAATACAGACTATTGTTTTTCAAACTATCCAAAAAAGGCATGATGTTCGCACCATGATAATGGTGAATAAAATCGTCGTTTAAGCCTTCTACAAATACCAGCACCAAATTTGGAGGGCTTTCGAATGGCGCAAAATAAGCACTCAACGAATCAGTTGCTTCAAAGGTGTGTAAAAGTGGGTATCGGTAATCGGTATAGTTATGATGAGGTCGAAGGTTTTGAAAATCAACCGCATCTTGAAGGATGTAAGGGGTGGTTTCGGGTGGAGGTATCAAAAAATAGGACAAAGAGCGTCCATAGAAAAACAAGGATTTGTTTTGTGTCAAAACATCTTGATTGTACCATCCTGAATATTGAATGAAGCCTGCCAATGGAAGTGTTAAGAAAATCAATACATAGCCCCACAAAGTTGTTTTGGAATGAAACTCATGTCTCTTCAAAGCTGCGTAACAAAAATACAATAGTGTCAAGGTAAGCAGCAGAAATAAAATTGCCTTTACAAATTCCAGACCTGATGTATTGATGGATAGTATGACTTCATCTAAAGTGTATTGAAATAAAAAAGTGTCTAAAGGGATAAGACTGTGAAGGAAATATCTAAGAATGGCAAAATGCAGAATGACTGCAATGCTTATTCCCACTAAAAAAAGAGTATTCGCCAGTTTTTCCGAAACTTTGTGAAGAAGTAGATAAACAGGGTAAGTCAGTAAAAGCAAAGCATTGGAGTAAATGACATCGAAAATAAACCCCAATATTTCCGCCCCCAAAAACACTTCTTGTCCGCCGTGATATAAAAAAATGAGGGCTACTTCAAACAACCTCAAAACAGCTTGAAGGAAAGTATTTAAAATGAAGAAATTAAAAAAAGCTTTTGAAGGGGATGATTGCGGCATTTTGCAGAATTGAAGTGAGTTCTTTTATGACTCTATTGCAGCTTCTTGCACATTATCTTGTGAAGGATTTGCATTGACTGAAGCCGTATTGACCTCTGTTCCCATTTCAGGAGTTGGTTCTGCAAAAAAGCTACGCTGAAAAATAATGATTGCTGCCACACCAATAGTGATTGCCGAATCTGCAATGTTGAAAATCGGTTGAAAAAAGCGGAAAGTATTGCCGCCAATATAGGGAACCCATGTAGGATAAGTGCCTTCAAAAAGAGGGAAGTAAAACATGTCAACTACTCGACCATGCAAAAAAGAGGCATATCCGCCGTCTTCGGGCATAAAAGTAGCGACCTGTGTATAGGTACTATCCGAAAATATTACACCATAAAAAGTGCTGTCAATAATATTGCCAATTGCGCCCGCCATAATTAAAGACATGCTCACAATCAAACCTTTAGGAGCTTTGGTCTGCATCAAATGTCGAAGGAAAAAACCGATAAATACGACTGCTACAATGCGAAACAGACTCAAAGCCAATTTGCCGTATTCACCGCCAAAAGTAATTCCAAACGCCATGCCTTCATTCTCCACAAAATGAATGATAAACCAACTAAAAATCTCGTATTCCTGTCCCAAAGACATATTGAGTTTTATCCAAACTTTTAGTACTTGGTCTATTAGTAATACACCTAAAATAATTAAGACTACTCTCGAAGCTTTCAAATTAACCTATTTTATTTACAATGAAACGTCCATGATTCATTCATGAAAAGCTCCATCTGACCTTCAAAAAGAAAAATAAACAAATGAAGTATATCATTTGAGCCAACAGCAATATCACATTCTCTATACAATTAAGAAAGTAGAAGGTTCATTTGGAGAGATTCAAACTCAAGGTTCAAAGTAAAATTTGAATTTGAACTTTGAGTTTGTATTTAAAGTTTCCATCACCTTCTTATCTGCTTCCCATTTCGCATTGTAGTTTTGGCTTCAATGCTCAAAGTTGCGTGAGGCACAGCCTTCAATCTATCTTTCTGAATCAATTTTCCCGTCACTCGACAAATGCCGTACACTTTGTTTTCGATGCGAATCAGCGCATTTTCGAGATGTCGAATATACTGACGTTGTCGAGAAGCCATCTGATTTAGATATTCCTTCTCTTGTGTTGTGTTCGCATCGTCAATACCCGCCACTCGGTTTTCGGGGTTTTCAGTTGCCGATTCAATTTCTTCAATCAAATAATACAATTGTTTCGCCGCCGATTCCAGCTTCTTTTCAATCAAATCCTTAAACTCTTTCAATTCTTCGTCACTGTATCGAATGATGTTTTTGGAGCTATTCGCCTCTGCTCCATTTTTCACTTTTTCTGGCATGTTAGGTAGTAATTATTGAGGTTATCAAAGAATATTCCTTGTGATTTTCACTTCTAACGTTTTACCATCTACTTCAATTGCAGTAGCATCCGTCAATTTTTCTGCAACCTGCAATTCATCCGCCAATATTTCATTGGAAATATATTGGTTAAATTTTTCCAATACGGATTCAAGAGATGGGTGTTCTTCAAAGGTGACGATAATACGGTCAGTTAGTTCAAAATCCATTTCTTTTCTTAAACGCTGTAAACGACTTACAAGTTCTCTTGCAAAACCTTCCAATCTCAAATCTTCCGTAATCGTTACATCTAAAGCAACGGTCAAACCGTTCATACTGTTCACCAACCAACCTTCAATATCGTCAGAACTAATTACTACCTCATCCAAATTAATGCCAATCTTTTCACCTTCAATATCTAATATATATTCACCTTTCGTCTCTATTTGGTTGATGTCGTCTTGTGTAAATTGCTGCAAAGCGATGTTCACCGCCTTCATTTTCTTACCCAGTTTGCGACCCAATTTTTTGAAGTCGGGCTTGATGTTTTTGGTCACAATACCGCTCGTATCGCTCACATATTCGACCTCTTTGACGTTGATTTCCGAAAGAATCAAATCCTCCACTTTCTGCAATTGTAACTTCTTGTCCTCCTCCAATACTGGAATCAAAATTTTCTGCAAAGGCTTTCGGACATTGACGTTTACATCCTTGTTTTTTCGCAATGCCAAGACCATCGAACAAATCGTCTGTGCCATTTCCATGCGCTCCTCCAATGCCTTGTCAATCAATGATTCGTCTGCGATAGGAAAGTCCGTCAAGTGAATGGATTCGGCTTCGTGTCTTTGTGTTGCAGCATTGAGATTGCGGTACAAAAAGTCGGGGAAGAAAGGCGAAACAGGCGACATCAATTGCAGCACCGTTTCCAAGCATTGATACAAAGTTTGGTAAGCCGCCAACTTATCGCTGTTGCTCTCGCTTTTCCAAAAACGACGACGACACAAACGCACATACCAATTGCTCAAATGATCCGTCACAAAATCTTGAATCAGTCGAGTCGCACGAGTCGGCTCATATTCTGCATACAACCCATCAACTTCCTTCACCAAAGAATGTAACATCGAAATCACCCATTGGTCAATTTCAGGTCGCTCATTCATAGGGATTTCCGCCTCGCTGTACGTGAAGTTATCTACATTCGCATACAAGCTAAAGAAAGAATAAGTATTGAAAAGCGTTCCAAAAAACTTGCGCTGAACTTCTTGCACACCGTCAATATCGTAGCGCAAATTGTCCCACGGTTGCGAATTCGAAATCATGTACCATCGGTTGGCATCAGCTCCGTATTTTTCAATCGCTTCAAAAGGATCAACGGTATTGCCGAGTCGCTTCGACATTTTGACCCCGTTTTTATCGAGTAGCAATCCATTCGACACCACGTTTTTGTAAGACACTTGGTCGAAAAGCATGGTCGCAATGGCGTGCAAAGTAAAAAACCATCCACGAGTTTGGTCGACTCCCTCTGCAATGAAATCCGCAGGATAATTTTCTTCAAATTTTTCTTTGTTCTCAAACGGATAGTGCCACTGTGCGTAGGGCATTGCGCCCGAATCAAACCAAACATCTATCAAATCCGATTCACGCTGCATCGGCTCTCCTTTTGAAGAAACCAACACAATGCGGTCAATATAAGGGCGGTGCAAATCAAAATCTGCTCTGCGAACTCGCTTCCCATCCTTCAATTCGTAGTAGGGATTGTCGGTCATTAAACCCGCTACAACGGCTTCGTCGACCTTTGCCGCCAATTCGTCAATCGAGCCAATGCAAATTTCTTCGCTGCCATCTTCGGTTCTCCAAATCGGCAGAGGCGTTCCCCAAAAGCGAGAACGAGACAAGTTCCAGTCCACCAAGTTCTCCAACCAATTTCCGAAACGCCCTTCACCCGTAGCGGCAGGTTTCCAGTTGATGGTTTTGTTGAGTTCCACCATGCGTTCTTTGTGTTCGGTTGTGCGAACAAACCAAGAATCCAATGGATAATAAATAATTGGCTTGTCGGTTCTCCAGCAGTGCGGATAGGAGTGCATGTATTTTTCGGACTTAAAAAGCTTGTTTTCTCCCTTCAATTTCACCACAATATCAATATCCACTGCTCGATATTCTTTATCAGGCACATTGTCGTAGTTTTTGACAGGCACACCTGCGAAATCGGTGACAGCATCCACAAAACGTCCCTGTTTATCTACTAAGGTCAAGGAACCCAAACCGTATTTTTTTGCCAACATCATATCATCTGCCCCAAAACTCGGTGCAATGTGTACGATACCTGTTCCGCTTTCGGTCGTTACAAAATCACCTACTACTACCTTGAAGGCATCTCCGTCATCGGGTTGTACGTAGGGCAACAACTGCTCGTAGCGGCAACCTTCTAAGGCTGCACCTGTTGTTTCGCCCACGATTGCATAAGGAACGGTTTTGCTGCCTGCTTCGTAGCTATCCAAAGGCAATTCGCCATTTTCGGCATTGAAGTATTGGCCGACCAAATCTTTGGCAATGATCACGCTGATAGGCTCAAAAGTATAGGCATTGAAGGTGTTGATTTGGAGGTAGGTGATGTTTTTCCCCACCGCCAAAGCCGTATTTGAAGGAAGCGTCCAAGGTGTTGTCGTCCAAGCCAAAAAATATACGTTTGCGCTGCTTTCCACTTTTTCGTAGAGAAGTTCGGATTGCTCGTTGCGGACGACCTTGAACTGTGCGGTTGCCGAAACGTCTTTGACATCCTGATAAGCACCGGGCTGATTCAATTCGTGTGTACTCAAACCCGTTCCTGCGGCGGGTGAAAATGGCTGAATCGTATAGCCTTTGTAGAGCAAACCCTTGTCATAGAACTGCTTCAATATCCACCAAAGCGTCTCGATGTATTCGTTCTCGAAGGTGACATAAGGATTGTCCATATCGACCCAATAGCCCATTTGATGGGTGATTTTTCCCCAAAGAGCCTGATACTTCAAGGCTTCTTCTCGGCATTTGGTATTGTATTCTTCAACGGTCAGCGTCTTGCCAATGTCTTCTTTGGTGATACCCAACGTCTTTTCAACTGACAATTCGATTGGCAAACCATGTGTGTCCCATCCCGCTTTTCGGTGTACTTGTTTGCCCTTTAAGCTGTGGTAACGACAAAACAAATCCTTGATGGTTCGCCCCATAACGTGGTGAATCCCAGGTTTGCCATTCACAGAAGGAGGACCTTCGTAAAATACAAAAGGCTCGTTGCCCTTGCGAATTTCTATGCTTTTGTCAAAAATATTATTCTCTGTCCAAAAAGCCAGAATCTCTTTTTCTATCTCTGGTAAGTTCAAACGCTTTACCTGTCTGTATTTTGCCTTATCCGTTGTTGTTGCCATTGTTCTTAAAAATTGACTAACAGATATCGGATACCTCTGATGTATTCGATACCTAAGCTAAAATTGCTTTTCTTTTTCAAAAAATTGTGCAAATATACAGAATGTTGAGGGGGAATGAAAGAGGAGTATAGACTTTGCCGATGAAACATTTCGATTTCTTGGGGACAATTTACAATTCCAGAGGAGTTGGAATGAAACTACTTCAACTGTTTGCAAGGTTGAGAACCGTTGCCAAAGCTTTCGCTATTGCTTTAGCCAAACAGGTGATGGATTGAATATATCTGCTTTTTGACTAGGCAGCCTCATAATTAGTGAACGAAATTACGCTTCAACCTTTCTTCTCTCAAATGCATCAATAAACGAATTGGGGGTTGCATTCCAAACTTTCACTCCTTTAGTCTTTGCATATTTATTGAGAATCAAATATCCTTTGAAGGACAACATGAATTTTTCGAGCATTTCGTATAGCCGTCGTTTGCCAGTTGCTTTTCGCATTTGACGAGGAACAGAAGTAGTGTGGTCGTAGAAGTGTTTTTGATTGAGAAGCACTTCGTTTTGGGCGTTGACCGAAATTTCGGGAAGCCAAGAATGGTCTGCCCCTAGGAGAGTCACATTTTGATAGTGCATATTGATGGTCAGCCAAATAGAAGGTAAAAGGACATTGTGAGGGCGGGGCATTCCGAGATGATGTTTGAATAGAAAATGATTGACCAATTCACAACCTTCAACGGGGGTTCGATTGAAGTAGTGAATCCGTATGTTCGGTTTGTTTCGAAACAGCCCTTGCCATGCCTTTGCTTTTTTGGCTTCTTGAGGTATGAAAAGGGTCATTTCCCAATCGGTTTTGGTTTCAATGTTTTGGAAGAGTTGGGTGCGTTTTTGAATAATCGTAGAGATGTCTTCAAATTGTTCGACCCAATATTCGGGAGCAATCAAAACGTAATAATTGGGTTGCAGTTTTTGGTAGAAGTCGGTATTGGCGAAGTAATTGACACAAAACAAATCGCATTTGTCTTTGTCAAAAGCAGTAGGGTTTTGGCGGATGCTGTCATTTAAGGAAGGTCCATTAGCGAGGATGATGCAATTTTGCTTACTTTTGGGCGGCATTGGTGAACGGAACTTAGATTGAATCACCACTTTGGCAATTGACAACATACTCTGAGCAGTATGTTCCAAAAAAAGTTGTATGCTGGATTTCATCTGTTTATTTTGATTTTTTGAAAGTCAAATGGAATTTACCATGAGTTAAATAATCATTTCCCTTTGTGTTTAAATAATGATTTAATCATGAACGTTTCATCTGTTTATTTTCGTTTTTATGCTATTAGAATTGAAGCTGCAAAATAATAAAGTTTTATTTGATAATAATAAGATGAACAGATCCGCAACATTGGTGTAAGTATGTTTGATTTTTACTTTGATTTTCATTTAGATACATGGGAACGATTAAGAGGCAGAGTATTTTTTCTACGATATATGTTTACATCGGCATTTTCATTGGATACATCAATGTCACCTTGCTGTATCCCACCATATTGGGTTCGGAAGGGTTTGGGTTTACCCGATTTTTGATTTCGACAGGTGCGATTTTGGGCGTATTTGCACAAATGGGCTTGTCGGGAATCACCATTCGGTTTTTTCCCTTTTTTCAAGACAAAGACAAACAGCACAATGGTTTTTTGGGCTTGGCAATGTTGGTGCCTTTGATTGGAGTGGTTTTGGTTGGCTTGTTCATTGTCTTGTTCAAAGGTTGGGTGATTGAACGATTTCAAAACCCCGAAAGTTTAGACTTGATTACTCGTTATTATTTGTTGTTGATTCCTGCCTTTGTTTTTACTGCTTATTACACGATTCTCGAAGCCTATTCGACCTCTCTTCTAAAAGCAGCAGTCCCGATGTTTTTTCGAGAAGTATTTAGTCGGATATATAGTTTTAGCTTGCTGGTTTTGTACTATCTGGAGTGGGTTAGTTTTGAGCAGTTCATGTATTTGTTTGTTTTGGAAGGTGGTTGTCGGGTGATTGGAGTGATGATGTATTTGAAGTGGTTGAATCAGTTGTCTTTCAAAATAGATTGGGGGATTTTCCGAAAACCTCTTTTCAAGGAAATGATGGAATATGGACTTTATACCCTCTTGGCAAGAGGTAGTGTGTTTATTATCAGCGGATTGGATGTAATTATGATTTCTGCTTTTTTGGGTTTTGAATATACAGGAATTTACTTTGCTTTTTTGGCAGCAACCCGCCTGATTACCGTTCCGGCCTCTTCTATCACCAATATTGCAGCACCTGTAGTTGCCAAAGCTTGGAAAGAAAACAACACGGATTTGATTGACAAACTATATAAGCAAACTGCCATTACTCAGTTGGTTGCAGGGCTTTTGTTGTTTGTTGGTTTGTGGGCAAATTTGGACAATTTCATTTTTATTTTAGAACATTCTGGCGAAAATTTTGCAATTGGAAAATACGTAGCTGTTTTTGTGGGAATAGGAAGCATCTTCAATGTTATGACGGGCATCAATGGCGCAATTATCATCAACTCAGATAAATACCGATGGGATTTGGTGTTTGTGGTGATATTGGTCGTTCTGACTTATTACACCAATTATTTGCTAATTCCGATTTATGGCATTGTAGGGGCAGCTTTGGCAACGATGATTACAGTGGTTTTATACAATGGCATCAAACTCATTTTTGTATGGAAGCAGTTTGACATGCAACCTTTTACTGTCAAAACATTGCAGGCATTGGCTATTGGAGGATTGATTTTGTTGCTTAATTTTCAACTGCCTTATGCAGGCGATTTTTTGGTGAATTGGACAAACAACTCTGTCCTTTGGATGTTGGGGGATTTGGTGTATCGTTCTGCAATCATCACGATTTTGTATGGCACTGCTGTTTTGTACTTCAATGTTTCAGAGGATATTACGGTGATGGTAGGGAATATCTATCGGAAAACTTTGGCTTTGGTTTGGAGAAAGTGATTCCCTATTGAATATCAATTTTCCGATTCACCAAAACATCTTCCCGAACTATGCCTGGTATTTTCATGATAAAATCATATCCATAAGCAGTTGAAGGTGTTTGAAATCCTACCTTAAATTTGCCATTCAATACCTGTCGAACACTCGCCAAGGCAGTCAAAGCGGTGATTGTATAACCTTCTGGACCTGACAAGCGTGCGCTTACTTTGTTTCCTTGACTATCGGTGACTTCTCCCCACAAAAAACTGGATGCTTTTTTTCGTTGCCGTTCACTTGGTCCACTTGGACGAGCATCTACCGCTTTTTGCAGAAATCCCTTGACAAAATTTCGCTTCAGCAGCCATTTCATAGAATTTGCGTTTTTCATAAACCAAAGAGCCGTAGGGCTGACAGGTGTATAAACTTCAATATTGGGAATCCCTGTGCTATAATAAGCCGTAGAAACATCCCCCCAAGGAATGGTGACTGCTTCGAGTTTTCGGCTTCCCCTCCAAAACTCAAAACTGCGTTTTTTGAAGGCGTTGGGTACTTCTTTGATGATACCCCTCTCTCGAACAGCTCCGCCTTTGTCAAGTCCTCGAATCATAGTCGTTGCAGTGCCATGTGAGATGCCTCCTCCTACACTCGTGAAAGCCAAAGTGAGGTGAGTAGAAGTAGGCAAACGACTTTTGAGGTAAGCCGCCAAACAGTCAGAAGGAACAACATCAAAACCAACTCCTGGAAGTACCATTATTTCGGCCTCTTTGAAGCGTTCATTCATCTGTGCCAGCATCTCAAAAACGGCAATTTCACCTGTAATATCCAAATAGTGCGTCTTGTTTTTGATGCAAGCTTTGATCATGGGAAGAGCCGTATCTTCAAAAGGGCCTGCACAGTGTAAAACCACTTTTACACTCAGTACCAAATCGTTGAGTGATTTGGTGTCGTCCAATGAACAAACTTGGTAGGGAAGTTTGAGTTGTTTACTCATCTCCGCCAATTCTTCTTCGTTTCTGCCCGCCAAAAGCGGCTTCATTCCTCTTTCCACAGCCATACGAGCAATCAGTTTGCCTGTATAACCGTTGGCACCATAAATCATGAAATCTGGATATTGCGTCATGTTAGCATTTGTTTTGTATTCTTGTTTGTTGAGTAGGCTAACAAATGTAATGAAAAAATGGCACTGTCTGTTCCCTGTTTTTGTATTCTTAAATTAAAATTTGTCGAAGAATCGAAAAACTGTTTACTTTTATTAGGGGTTATGCTATTAAGTACAGCATACTTACTCTGGTTTAACTTATGTTTTTTTATAAAAAATTAAAATGATTTACCATGAAAATGTTTACTACACTACTACTCACTCTCCTCTTGTTTACCTTTCCATCATTGGCACAGGAGAAAACCAACGCTGATTCAAAATCTAAAAAATCACTTAAAGAAATAACGGAAAAAGCATTGGCAACAAACGATGTTCTTTTTGAAACGGAAGATTTATTGGAAATAACTTTGTCTCTTGACTTGAAAGCATTGAAAAAAGATATTGGAGAGGAAAGAGGCTATCATCCTGCTACTCTCAGTTATATTAATGGAGATGGAGAAATGAGTAGTATTGATTTGAAGTTGAAAGCACGAGGGAATTCGCGCCGTTCAAAGGATATGTGTGATTTTCCCCCTTTACGACTCAACTTTCAGAGAGAGAATACTGTAGGTACCCTATTTGAGGGGCAAGACAAATTGAAGTTGGTGGCTCATTGTCAGGATTCAGAGGAAATCTACAAAGAGTATGTCGTCAGGGAATATTTGGTTTACAAGGCTTATCAATTGTTGACAGACAAAAGTTTTCGGGTTCGACTGTTGAAGATGACTTATGTGGATACAGGTAATAAGAATGAAAAAATGGAAAAATATGCTTTCTTAATTGAAGGAGAACAATTTGTGGCAGCTCGATTAGCAGGCAAAATGTTGAAGAATAAGAAGATTCATGCGGAAAATACGCACAAACCTACGGCGGATAGAGTAGCTGTTTTTCAGTATATGATTGGCAATTTGGACTGGTCGGTGAAAGAAAACCACAATATGAAAATGTGCTATAAGGTTGGGGAATTGCCTTATTGCATTCCTTATGATTTTGATTTGACGGGAATTGTGGATACTGAATATGCTTTGCCACCCGAAATATTGCCTGTGAGAAGTGTGCGTGAGCGGTTGTATCGAGGATTTTGTAGGACGGAAGAAGAATTTGAAGCTGCTTTTGAAGAGTTTCGAGCCGTCAAAGAAGATCTTTATACTCTTTACCAAGATTCGGAATTTCTCAGCGAAAAATACATTAATTCTACCGTAAAATACTTGGATGATTTTTATGAAACGATTGGCGACCCTAAATTGGTGAAAAAGGAATTTCTGAAAAAATGTAGGGAGACAAAATAGGCTTTAACTTCAACAAACGAACTTTCCAACTTTCTCCTTATATAAATAAAGGGCAAACTGAAATTCTTTACCCCTAAGGAATTCCAGCCGCCCCTCGAATTAAAGCACTCTCAATGTTGTAACACTGACGGTTATAATTTGGTTATAAAAAAGTTTACTTTTTTGTTAAAAAAAAAAAGTTTTTTTATTTAAACACACAAAATCACCAACTTATCCCGTTTATTTTTGTTCATTTTTATTAAATAAAACAGAAATGACATTATATAATATTTTAATAGTTGGTGTTGAAAATGAAAATTACAGATAATATCTCTCCAGAAGTAGATTTCTATCAAGATCCTGAATTTACCAAAATTCACCCTTTTCAGATGATGCTATATTTTCTGATAGCTAGCCTTAGCATGCTGTTTATTGGACTAACTGTTGCTTATTTTTTTTCAAAAGATGCTTGGACATGGTCGCAGTTTCGTTTTCCAAGAGTGTTTTTGTTGAGTACTGTGGTCATTGTAGCAAGTAGTTTTAGTATTCAACGAGCCTTGACATTCTATCAAAATGACGCATCAGAGAGGTTGCAAAAAAGCCTTTTGGTCAGCCTAATATTGAGTGTTAGTTTTGTTATTTTGCAGATAATAGGTTGGTACGATTTGTATGCAAGGGGGATTTACGTTTCAGGAAAACCAGATGGATCTTATCTTTATCTTATTTCGGGATTGCATGTCTTACACGTTTTGGTAGGCTTGGTTATTTTGGGATATTTCTACTGGAAAACACAAAAAAAATTGAAGGATACCGTAGCATCTTTGCTCTTTTTTACAACTCCAAAACGTGAACGTCAACTGAAGATGATTGTCACTTATTGGCACTTTGTAGATATTTTATGGGTTTATCTGTTGCTTTTCTTCCTCTTTAACCACCTTTAGGAAAGCTTAAAAATAAAGATACAAATTTCATTTTACTTATTCATTCAATTAGGCCTTAAAAAATATTGATTAATAGTTGTTTACGTTTTAATATTCTTTACATGAATTTTAAAAGCTTAACTGAATGATGCTACTTAGGTAATAAAGTAAAGCTAAAACCAAAAATTTGTCTAATTTTGAGGCGTATTTTGCTTGTGTATTTCACGAGCAAATAAAAACATAAGAAAATGCTTACTCGAAGATCTTTAAGGATTAAAGTTTTGCAGACCATTTACGCCTGTCAGCAAAATTCATCAATGTCTGAAGAAGGAACACAACGTTTGTTTCAGAAAAGTATCAATGATGTATATCGTCTGTTTTTGTATCAAATATTGATAATCACAGAAGTAGCCAGATATGTAACAGAAGATAAGCGAAAAAGGGCTCGCAAACATTTGGTGACAGAAGAAGATAAAGCCCTCTCCACTCGAATTTGGGACAATAAAATAGTTCAAGCCATAGTGAATGATGAAGGTTTTCAGCAAAAGATAAAAGCCGAAAAACTAAACTATTTGGTCGAAACAGATATGGTAAAGACGCTCTACAAAATGCTTGTCAAAACACCCGAATACAAAGCGTATGTGAGCAAAGAAGCCCCAAAGACCAAAGACGATAAACAAATTTTAAAAATACTTTTTAGAAATGTCATGCAGGCAAGCGAACTCTATGGAGATTATTTAGATGATCATTTCACCAATTGGATGGATGATGATCAAACCATAGAAAGTGCTATTATCAGCATGATTCTCAACTTCAAAGCCCCATCCGAAAATGCTCCAATATTAGCCCTGAAAAAGGTGCGTGATTGGGATGAAAAAGTGCAGTTCGGCAAAGAATTGTTGCAGCTTACTCTCAAACACAAAGAGGACTTAATCGCACTGATCACCCCTCAACTCCAAAACTGGGAACTTGACAGAGTTTCCCAAATTGATGTTATCCTGCTGCAATTGGCACTTTCCGAACTACTCTACTTTCCAACAATTCCTGTAAAAGTCTCGATCAACGAATATATTGACGTATCGAAATCTTACAGCACTCCTAAAAGCAAAGATTTTATCAATGGAATATTAGATAAATTGATGAATAGCTTGAAGGAAGAAGGACGAATTACCAAATTAGGTAGAGGTCTAGTTGGATTTTAAGGCACTTTTTTTGTTTTATTATGGCAGAAGCATTATATTAGCAAATTCACATTAAAACAAATTGTCATGAAAAAGTCACATTTGATGGGCGTTATTGCGCTTCTTATTTCATTGAATCTACTTGTATTCAGTTGTCAAAATGACAAAACTACCCGCTCGGAAGTTGTTGAAGTTCCTGCAACAACGGATAGTGATAAAGATAAACAAGGCATAGTCGAATCCGACATTGCGGAAGACGAAGCAACTGAAGAAGAAAATTTGGGAGCTGAAGAAGGAACTGCAATGGATGAAAAAGCGGAGGATAAAGAATCCAAAGTTGTTGCAGAAGCAGAAACTAAAAAGAAACCTGCAGTTGCGAATACTCCTGCTGCTCCTCCAAAGCCCAAAAAGACCAAACCCAAAAAACCTGCTACTCCTTTGGCAAAGTTCAAATTTGACAAAAAGGAATACAACTTCGGGACTGTGGAAGTAGGAACTAAGGTTGAGCACGATTTTTACTTTACCAATACAGGCGAAGTTCCCATGGTCATTACGGATGCCAACTCTACTTGTGGATGTACGATTCCCGAAATCCCTAAAGAACCCATTGCCCCTGGCGCAAGAGGCAAGGTGAAAGTGACTTTTGACTCTACAGGTAAAATCGGAATGCAAGATAAGCATGTCACAATTACAGCGAATACTTATCCCAAAAATACAGTCATTCACATGAAAGGCTTGGCTCTGACCGAAAATATGATGCCCACCAAAAAGTCGGCAACAACTGCTTCCCCTTCCCCTTATGCCTCTCCAAAACTGACTGAACCTACTACTACAACTCCCAAAAAGGAAGAAGCTAAACCAGAAGAAAATTCGGATTCAGGCACCAGCTTACTCCCAACATCTGACAAACCTGCCGCTACTTCGACAGATAACAAAAGTGAATCGGAAACAAAAACCGACAATAAAGACCAATAAATGCCCTCTGCCTTTTCCCATGCCATAGTAGCCATAGCTGCGGGCAAACTCATCCACCCAAATCGCCCATTTTTGAAGCTGGGCTTGTTGGCTATCTTCTGTGCCGTCATTCCTGATGCAGATGTACTGGCTTTCAAATTCAATATTCCTTATTCTAGTATGTTTGGGCATCGAGGTTTCACCCATTCCTTGTTTTTTTCCTTTTTATTAGGAACAATTGTCACACTTATTTTTTACAGACGTTTTCCATTATTCTCCAAACAGTGGTGGAGCTATTGTCTGTTTTTCAGTACAGTCACCTTTTCCCACGCTCTATTGGATGCAATGACCAATGGAGGACATGGTTGTGCTTTTTTCGCCCCGTTCAGTGATGAGCGTTACTTCTTTCCTTTTCGTCCCATCAACGTTTCGCCTTTAGGTATTCGCAATTTTTTTACCCAATGGGGTTGGCGAGCCTTCAAATCTGAATTGATATGGATTTGGATACCCTCCATCGTATTACTTGTGATAGCTCAGTTGCGAAAGAAATAAGGTTCAAGTGTGGTTTTTTGAGGAAGAGAATCTGCAAATTGAGTTGAAATGTGAAGACTTTTCAACATTGTATTCAAAATAAAAGACTTTGAAGAAATGAATCAAAATAGTAAATTTGCACCTCATTTAACCAAAAACATACAAAATGGCTATACAAAAAGGCGATAAAGCCCCCAATTTTACATTATACAATACCGAAAAAAAAGAAGTATCTCTTTCTGACTACAAAGGCAAAAACTTGGTAGTTCTATTTTTTCCTTTGGCATTTACAGGCGTTTGTACTACAGAACTGTGTTCGGTCAGTTCCGGATTGGATTTTTACAATGATACAAATGCAGAAGTAGTGGGAATCTCTGTGGATTCACTTTTCACTTTAGAAAAATTCAAAGCAGAAAACGATATCAAGTTTCCGCTATTGTCTGACTTCAACAAAGACGCTTCAACAGCTTATGATGCCATATATGAAGTATTCCCATTCGGGGGAATGAAAGGCGTTTCTAAGCGTTCTGCTTTTGTAGTAGATGGCGAAGGGGTTGTTCAGTATGCAGAAGTTTTGGCTTCGGCTGGAGATTTGCCAAATTTTGATGCGATTCAAGCGACACTTAGTAAGTTGAATTAGAGTTTAATAATGCACATCTGTTAGGTTGATTTTTAAAGCCTAACAGATGTATTTGAAGTCCAATATAGACCAAAGATTATGAACAGAAAGCAATTAATAGTCTTTCGGATTTTTTTAGTGATGGTCATTATTGCCATCATCTATTTGAAATTGTTCAAATAAGATTTTGAAATATTTATCCAATCACAACCCGCTAAAATTTTTGTTTTTATGAATTGTAAACTATTTGTAAGTGCATGTTTGATAATAAGCTTACTCACTGCCTGTGGAGGTAGCAGCAATGCACCTACTCCCAAAGCAGTTTTATCTGGAGATTATGCACTTACCTCTTACTCAGGAATGAATGGTCTGCAAAAAGCAGTCAAAAAAGATGCTCAGGACAATATTCAAGAAGAGGGAGATTTGTTAAACGGTCAAAGACATGGTACTTGGGTCACCTATCACAAAGGCATCAAAAGTCATTTGGTGGAAAGCACAACGACCTATAATAATGGAGTCAAACAAGGACTTTTTATGAAGATGGATGATAGGGGAAATGTTACCGAAAAGGGGTTCTATGTAAATGGCAACCTTGATGGACGTGTTTATAGTTTTGAAAGAGGACGCATCAAAGAAGAAACCGACTACAAAAATGGTCTGATTGATGGAGAACGCAAGCTGTATTACAGTAATTTGCAACTACAAGAAGCAGGTACTTTCAAAAACGGTAAGCGAGACGGTTATGCCCGTTGGTACGATCAAGATGGAAATGTAACTATTGAATACCAATATAAGAATGGTGAAAAGGTAGGTGACAATACCGCAAGTAATACCAAACCAGACGAAGGAGGAGAGTGATAAAATCAAGCGCAAACTCAAATATTAGATTTTTCCTTATTGAAGGATATTTAGTGTTTGAGTTTGCGTTTTGAATTTGAATTGTCAAAAAGTTACCTTTTATAATATCGATGTTTTCGATTCATTTTTTGCACCGCCTTCTCGATTCCATCAGGTGTAAGCGGATACATCGGAATGATTTTTTTCAAATAATTGACCGTCATAGACATCGGCCAATAGCGTTGTTGCATCGGATTCATCCAAGCAATGCGTTTGAAGTGCTCTTTGAGACTGTTCCAACCCTGCAAACTGTAATCGTCCAATTCATAAGGAGCCATATCCGCATCTCCAATCACAAACACACTGTAATTTTTGTCCATCGCTGCAATGCGGTCTATCGGCACAAATTCCGTACGTCGAACATCCGAATAAATGCCACCGTATATCGTATTGTGAAAATAATAGACCTTCAAATCGTGGGCAAAGCGGGTTTTCATTTTAGAAAACAACTTCGTCACTGCCTTAATATAGGGATACATCGAAAAACCGCCATTGTCAATCAACAACATCACCTGCAATTTCTGCGAAACTTTCTCCTTTTCGTAAGGCAAGAAAATACCTCCTTGCTTCAATCCTTCGGTAATCGTTTTTTCGATGTCCAAAAGAAGTTCCGCTTCTTCTTCTTCAATGCCCTTCAAAGAAGCCAAAGCCGCATCAATGTTGTCGTCTTTCAATATGGCTTTGGTATCAACGGGGTAAAACTGCGGGTCGCCAATGACCGCACGAGCCATTTTGCCGCCTCCACCGCCACCGACTCGAATACCTCCAACCGCACCACCATTGTTTCCATAAGGTGAAATACCTCCTGTACCAATCCAATGACTTCCACCGTGATGTCGCCCTTTTTGACGCTTCGCCACTTCCTCCATCCTTCGCTTCAATTCCTCCAATGGAATTTGGCTGTAATCTGCTGCTTTGTCAACTTTTTGTGCACCTTCAGGAGCATCTTGAGTGCCATTATCCGCACGAGTAGGGTCGTCTTTGTTGAGAATATCCTCACCAGACAGCATTTTTTGGATGTCAAAAGTTGTGACATGCACATCATCCAAAAAATTGTCAATCAATTCTCGCATACTTGGTGTTTCCTCTATTTCCTCTCGCTTCAAATATTCCTCCTTCCACTCTGCAAAGGCTTTAGAGCGTGCTACCGCATTCTCTAATTTTTCGCCTTTTTTGATGTCGATATCCAAAAAGTATTCGTAAAATGCCGTCGCATAAGGGCCAAAATCTGTTGGGTCTTTTGCCACCAAACTTTTGAGCAATACATAAATATCACCCAAAGTGTTGATGAGTCCTTTGTCAAAAGAACGGCGCAGCAATAGCAGCGTTCTGACATCTGCTGAGAGGTTGTGTTTGCGAAAATATTGGGGAAGGCTGTTGAACATTTGGTTTGTTTTTTTGCTTGATTTATTGTCGTTTATGGTGTTGGGGATGCAGGTAGAAACGTGACATCCAAACTATCTTCTAATAAATTGTAGTCACAACTTAATACCAACACTTCATCTGCCAACCAAAGCAAAGATTCTTTCAGTTTTCCTTTGATGGTTGTTTTGTATCCTTTTTTTCTTTTGCGTTTATATTCTTGTTTGTCATTGTCACCATCTTGCTCCAACCAAAGTACGATAATCACTCTTTTATTGGAATCAATCAAATATTCAGCAACGTTCTGCCATTGAAGTTTTTCTTCTCTATCCAATGATTTTCTGCTTGCTCCAATAATTCCTGCAACGGTATCTCTCACTTTTTGAGCCACTTCCAACCATATTGGGTCATCATCATCACTAAATCTTCCTTTTGAACTAATTCTATGACCTTTGAAATTTTTTACTTCAAAAAAATAAAGGGTTTTGTCATTCAAAATGCCTACAAAATCAACACCTTTTGTTCCTGTAATGGCGTTTTTAATGCGGTCATAATCCGAAAGAAGGTCGTATTGCTCAATGAAAGTCCAATCATCACTAAAGTCAAAGCGCAAATTGCTTTCTTCAAAAACACTCATAGGTCAATATATTTAGCCTCCAATCGCTCCTCTAAATCATAATGCCGAGCAAATTCATCCAAAATTGGATTGTTGGGAATTTCTCCCAAATGTTTCCCTTCAAAAATCTCTGTACCCGATTTCCCTTTTGCCAAACAAAAGAATTTCATATCTGGTACTTTCATCTCTCCTACGTCTTCATTAATATCTTCTTTGTATTCGGCAAAAAGGGAAAGTTGATGGCTTAACAAATAATCGTGTGTTGCCACAAAAATCTGTACGCCTTCCAATGCCAATACTTTCAAGAAATCCGCCAAAAGTTTTATCCACCTTGGATTGAGGCTATTTTCGGGTTCATCCCAAAACAAAATAGTGTTTCTATTCAATGAACCGTTTAAAATCAGATATATAAGCTGGGCTATTTTGTTTACTCCATCCGCTTCCAAAGCAGCTTCTAAATCATAATCTTCATATCGAATGAAAAATTTACCTCCTTTCTGAAAAACGTCAATCGCAATTTTTTCCTTAAAAGATTTCAATAACTTTTGAGCTTCCTCTAATTTTTCGCCCTTCAAAGGCAGTAAACTCAATTTTTTCGCCAAGTCGTAATAGGTTTGGTCAAAAGAAGATTCTCGATTTTCGTAGGCGGCTACAAAACCATCAAAAGTAGAGAGCATTTGTTGAGGAGGGAGGAATAAACATTCTTTTTTAAGTGAAGAGAAATCATTACGAGGTTTAACATTAAGATTCTGTGTTAAAGAATTATCTTCACTCAGTTCAAAACTAAGTTGCTGTGTTGTCATATTGGTGTTCACTCTAGAAGTTAACTCTTTATTTTGAAGCCTAACCAATTGCCCGGCCTTTTCCACTTTGAAGATATTTTGAAAATCATTATGATGTTTTAGGACATTAATGTATGGTTTCGCTCCAATGATATCAATAAGGATAGGACTTTCTTCAATCAAATATAATAATTTCAGAATGTGTGTCTTGCCCGTCCCATTCTCTCCAATCAACACGTTGATGCCCTTAGAAAACTGTAAATCTGCCTTTTCAAAACAGGTGAAATTCTCCAATTGAAGTTGATGGATGTAATTTGGAATTGATTTTAATTCAGAATTCATCGGAATAGTTTTATTCAGAAAAATGATACTGCAATATTAAAGCATTTTGCATAAATTTTGATATTTGCAGAAAGTGTTTACATTTCCACCAATCCACAATAGCCCATTCCAATCACCAGCCATATTACTGCTCCAATGATTAATTTTTTGGATTTTTGAGGATTCTCGTTTGAATTTGCCAATCCAACAATCAACATGACAAGTGGAGTTCCCCAAAACAGAACGGCAAGGAAAAAAGGAGAATGAAATCATTATCTATAATTTTAGGTTGTGTATTAAATAAGATTATTTTCAATAAATTCCCAACAATCCCCCACAACAGCCGAAACCAACTACCAACCATATTCCCGATACTATCATCAATATTTTCGCATTTTGAGGTCTGCTTTTAATTCGAGTCATTCCAACAATGAACATCGCTATTGGAATCAACCAAAATAACAGTAAGGGGATAATGAGAAAATCGAGACTATTGCCAATTTCGAGTAATATCATTTGTAAATCTGTTTAAGGTTTAATTTATTGACCGATTCTTCAAATTTAACTAACTTAGTTCGTTCTTTTTCATCCTATCAAATGTAAATAAAAAATTCCACAATTAAAATATATCAATTAGTTAAGATAAAAGTAAAACCTCCAAACCAAATGACTGAAAGTTCTGTATCACATACAAAAGACGTATCTTGTGTAAAAAAAGAATAGATGCAAGGTATTCTCCAAGAAATAAACCAATCCTTAGCCATTGTAGAACACAAACATATTCAGCAGTTTGACTCGCCCAAATTGCCTGTCATTTTTGTAGTTGGGGCTCCTCGTTCTGGCACAACAGTTTTGACACAGTTGTTGTTATCTGCTTTTCAAATAGGCTATGTGAACAACATTATCGCCAAATTTTGGAAAGCACCCTATATGGGGTGTGTTTTGGCGAAATCATTGAAGCAGAATCAGCAGAAGTTGAACATTGGCACTAAATCCAATTATGGATTTACCAACGAATACGAAGGACCACACGAATTTGGTTATTTTTGGCAGAGGTGGTTTCGGTATGATGATAGTCACCAAATTGAAGGAGATAAAATAGGAGAGGAGGAGGTAAAAATATTGCAGCAAGAAGTCGCAGCAATGGAAAGCGTTTTTGAAGCTCCGATGTTGTTCAAAAACCCCGCAGCTTTGAGTTTGAATATTGATTTTCTATCCAAAGTATTTCCCACTTCCATTTTTATTTATATCCATCGAGAGCGTTTCTTCAATGCCCAATCTTTACTGTTGGGAAGGGAAAAGTATGGGAACAGCCGTAGCGATTGGTTTTCGGTAAAACCGATTGAATATGCTTGGTTAAAAGATAAAAGCGTGGAAGAACAAATTGCAGGGCAAACCTATTATACACAGAAGCGAATCGAAGATTGTTTGCGAGGTTTACCTGAAAAAAGACAATTGACCATAGCTTACGAAAGCTTTTGTGAACAACCTTTGCAATACCTTCAAAAAGTGGAATCTTTACTACAATTGTCTGGCTATTCACTTCAAAAAAGGAGTAACAATTTGCCTGTTTCTTTGAAGAATACGAATGTAATCAGATTGGAGGCGGATGCTTTGAAGCGATTGGAAAATAGCTTATCGATATATTTTAAATAATTTATTTGACCTTAGTATTTCGCTAATATAAAAGCAGGAATCTATAGATAGTTCTATATCCTTTTGTATCTGTGTCATCAGCGAAATCTGTGATATAATTTTTTTATATGAGAATAGCCATTATGCAACCCACCTACCTTCCGTGGATGGGTTATTTTGATTTGATAGACCGAACCGACCAATTTGTTTTTTTGGACGATGTACAGTTTGACCACAGAAGTTGGCAACAACGAAACCGCATCAAAACCTCCTCAGGGGAATTGATGCTAACCGTTCCTGTATTGCGAAAAAAGAAATTTGACCAAGAAATTAGAGAAGTGAAAACCAATACCACTGCAAAGTGGCTTAAAAAGCACTTGATTTCCATCGAACGAAACTACAAAAAAGCTCCTTTTTTTGATGCGTTGTTTCCAAACCTCAAAGCGATTTACGAAGAATTTGGTAACTCCCTTTTGCCTTTGAATACGAATCTCATCCAATATTTTGCAGATTTTTTAGGCTTAAAAACCAATTTCGTTTTTGCATCTACCTTGAAAGCAGAAGGACAAAAAGCAGAAAAGTTATTTCATATTTGTCAAAAATTGAATGCAACAGAATACCTTTCACCTGTTGGCTCATTTGACTATATTGAAGAAAACAATTTATTTGCCTCCAACAATATCCAACTTTATTATCAACATTTTGAACACCCTAAATATTCACAATTGTATGGTGATTTCCTACCTTATATGGCAGTAATTGACCTTTTGTTCAATGAAGGTGCAAACAGTTTAGATGTTTTGCGAAGTGGTCAAAAATCACTTTATACACACGAGGAAGTCAATCAATTGAAAATGGGAAATTGAAAATGAAAAATCATTCACCAACACGTAGAGACGTTTTATCAAAACGTCTTTATACACACGAGGAAAATATTGAATTGAAAAAGGAGAATTAATAATAAAAAACAACAAAATCAACCCAAACACCTAAATACACACAGCAATTCTCAAAGTTCAGGTAATGAATAAATTATCTTCTTTTTTGCTCTAAAACACATTAAATAATGTCATTTTCTATATATAATTATTTTCATTTTTAGAAAATGTTTTGTATTTTGATTCTTA
>JAUHXA010000156.1 GCA_030427245.1 Bacteroidia bacterium
CTACAGTCACCGCTCCGTCAGCCGTTGGAGCGACATCAAAAGTAAACGTCTGGTTGTCAGAAGTGACAAAGTTGCTTGCCGTACCATTGCCCACCGTAACATCTCCAATGACAAAGCCTGTCATGACCTCTCCAAAGTTGACCGAAATATTGATGGGGTCGGCATTTGTTGGACTGCTTTGAGTCGCACTGATTACAGGGGTTGGATTCGTACTATCTTCCGTAATTGTAGGTACATCTGTAGGAGATGATTCCACTCCTGTAATTTCGGCTGTCGCTAAGAAATTGTTGGCGGCATCTTGGGTCAAAGCTGTAGGAATGGAAAAGCCAGTAGCTCCTCCTGCTAATTGTTGAGAGGCAACTACGGCATCTGCTCCATTGATGCTGCCATTGTTGTCGGCATCAGAATAAATCTGTACCAAAGCATTGGCTTCTGCTGTACCTACAATCGTGAAGTTGGCTTGATTGACTGTGGTAGCAGCAGCGGGAGAAGTAATGGTAGGAGGAGGAGCCTCATCATTGTTGATGGTGATAGTGGTCGTAGAGGGTGAGCCAATGCTTACTCCCGTTAAAGTGGATGTAAGAGCGGCTGTAAAATTTTCATTTGGCTCTACAGTGCTATCGTCGGCAATGGTAACAGGAAAAGTGAGTTTATCGCCATTCGAGGCTGTTGTGGGAAAGTTTTGTGTTGAATTGGCGAGAGCAGTGTAATCTCCAGGAGCAACGGCAGTACCATCGCTTGTGTTTACGACTGCGGGTATTGCTGCGCCCAATCCTCCCGAAGGAATATTGGAGATTGTAGCTTGGATATTGGCTGTTCCATCTCCTTCATTGACAGAGTAAGTAGCTTGGTCAAAACCAATGGTAACGGATTCATTATCCGTAATCGTTACTGTAGCACTATTTGGGGAGCCAATATTCACATTGCTTTGCGACGAAGTCAAGGCTGCAGTAAAAGCATGGTCGCTTTCAAAAACATCGTCGTCTATAATGGGTATGTTTACCGATGAAGTTGCGCCATTCGTTGCCGAAGTATTGAAACTTCCATTGTTTGCTCCAGCTGTGTAATCATTGGGCGCTGTTGCAGTGCCATCCGAAGGCGTGACGGTAAAATTCACTGCCGTTTCTAAGCCTCCTGAGGGAACACTGCTCAATACCGCAGTGACAGCAGCATTTCCTGCACTTTCGTTCACTCCAACAGCGGCAGACTGTAAACTTACGGTTACGGTTTCATTGTCGGTAATCGCAATGTCTTGGGTAGTCGTTGTACCCAATGTCAGCCCTGAACTTGGATTGGAGATTGTCAAACGTGCTGTTTCCGCTCCTTCAAAAACATTGTCATCCGCTACCGTAAATGTTACTGTGCCTGTTGTCTGACCGTCTGGAATGGTAATGGTCGTGTTGGACAGGGTATAATCACCTGCTGTAATGGTGCCTGCTTGTTGAGAAACGCCTACATCAACTGTTTGATTTCCACTTACAGCTGAGGCTGCTGTGGCAGTAACGGTAACCGCAGTGGTTGCTGCCTCGATACCTGAATTGGCACTTACGGAGAGGTTTACTGGGACAGTCTTATTTATATCATAAACTTCACCGCTTGTAAAATCAGTATCAGATACACAAGTACTCGTAACTCCTCCACCTATATCTGCATCAAAATCTATGGATAAAGTGCCATTTCCTGTTCCTGTATTGACAGTGACAGTATAAGTAGTTCCACTTCCACTTATTCCTGTTACAGAAGCTCCAGTTATTCCAGTTGCATCTATTACAAAATCACCTGTTCCTGCGCCTGTTACACTTTTATTGAAGGTAACAGTAAAGTCAACAGAACTGGCAGCACTCGGATTGCTATCTGCTCTAACGATGCTAGATACTACTGGGGGAGTATCTACCGTTACTTCAAATTCATTTGTTCCTGTACATCCATCAGAATTTGAGACCGTCACGGTATAAGTCGTATTGTTAGTGATATTGGTGTAAGTTGCGGTTTGATTGGTTCCTCCTCCATCAGACCAAGCATAGGAAGTCGCTCCTGCTACGCCACTGTCTAAAGTTACATTGTCGCCAGAGCATATCACTCCATCATTGGCTGTGCCTGTGGTTTCGGTAGCCGTAATATTCGGAGCAGGAAGTGCATTGACCACTACATTGATGACTTGATTGACAACATCTGCGCCATCTGTAATGGTCACAGTAAAAGTCTCATTGGAGGTGAAAGACCGATTGAAGGTTTGGTTGTCTCCAATGCTTCCATCAGACCATTGATAAGTCTCTGATCCGTTTATAACTCCTGCTCCAATGGTGACAGTTTGGTTAATACACCCTTCGTCATCATTCGTGATATTGCCTGTGGCTTCATTTGGTGTGCCAATGGTGTATTGTGCCAACAAAGAGACAGAAGGCGTGAATTGGAGGGCTAAAAGAACTAAAAGGGGCTTGAAAATAAAATTTGTAATTATTTTTTTCATTTTATGGTTTGGATTTGTAATCTACCTGTTCTATTAAACTCAAACGCGAGTTATCTTTATATAATAGTTGCGGGGTAAATGGGAACATTAACAGTTAAAATATTTTTTACATTAAAATGACTTTACAGTTAATTATTCAACAAAAGTGAAAAATTGGCTGTAAAGTGAAACCGTTAGGGATTTTCAATCTTCACGACAACTGTTTCAGCCGCCTCGATCAAATCCTCGTCCAAAGGTGTAATCACCAAATCTGCAAAAGCATTGCCCGCCAAAATTGTGATGGTGCCTGTTCGAGTGCCAGGTATATAAGTCGTATTGGCATCGGTGGTAACAGTAAAATCTTCATTTTGGGTTGTTCCCCCAATGCTGTAATTCACATCCAAATTTGTTGTAGTGTCTCCTGTTCGGGTAAAACGATAGGTAATTGTGCCCCCTGAATCTTCGGTTACGGTCGTAGTGCCTTCAATCGCTATGGTGACAGTGGGCAAGGGAATATCATTGTCAGTAATGGTAACAGTAGTCGTAGAAGGCGAACCAATAGTAACTCCAGTCAACGTAGAAGTAAGCGCAGCTGTAAAGTTTTCACTCGACTCTATATCACTGTCATCGTCAATAGTAATAGAGAAAGTAAGCTTATCGCTATTAGAGGCTGTGGTAGGGAAACTTTGTGTGGAATTGACGAGCGCAGTGTAGTCGTCAGGCGCAGTTGCTGTACCATTACTCGTGTTTATTACTGCAGGAATTGCTACTTCCATGTTTCCTGTAGGTATATTGGAAATCACCACATCAACGCTTACGGTGCCATCTCCTTCATTGACAGAGTAGGTCGATGCGTCAAGGGCGAGGGTTACAGTTTCGTTGTCGGTAATCGCAATGTCTTGGGTTGTTGTTGAACCCAATGTTACCCCTGAACTCGGATTGGAGATTGTCAAACGTGCTGTTTCCACTCCCTCAAATACATTGTCATCCGCTACCGTAAATGTTACTGTGCCTGTTGTCTGACCGTCTGGAATGGTAATGGTCGTGTTGGATAGTGTATAATCACCTGCTGTAATGGTACCTGCTTGTTGAGAAACACCTACATCGACTGTTTGATTTCCAGTTACTGTTGAACTTGCCGTGGCAGTAACGGTAATGGCAGTAGTTGCTGCTTCGGCACCTGAATTAGTACTTACGGAGAGGTTGATTGTGGGAATCTGGGGAGACAAGCCTTGAAGTTGAAAAGTATAAGGATCTTCATCTGCATCGTCGCTGCGAATGGTGACGGTACACATTTTGGTGCCTAATGATTGGGGGTTGAATTGAATCGTGAAAGCCTCTACACCACTTGCAGCCATTGTTCCACTGTTGGTCAAATCCGTTGTAATGCTGTAATCGGTGGTATTGGAAATCGCCAAAGCATCTGTGCCAAAGGTCAGCGTACCCGTTCCATTGTTTTCTGCTCTGAAAGTGGAGGAACTGGTGTTGCCAACCAATACAGTGCCAAAGTCTGTTCCCAAAGTGGTGTTGATGGTAGTAGAACCATCTGTAATATCTGCGTTATCTGCATTGTTGCGGACGTCAAGTTCGGGAGCGGTGGAGACCTGATTAAATTCTGCTGCAACATGCGCCCATACTCCAAATGCTGATTCAAAGTTGGTTGTCAAATTATGTGATACGGCTGTAGCGATTTTATACCCTCCAACAATTTGATTAGGAGGTCCCAAAGAAAAACCTGAAAAAGCAGTTGCCTCACCACCTAATGATGCATTTATCGCTGATGCAGTAGTAAAAAAATGAACCAATAAATCACCGCTACTCGTAGTAGGACTTAAAGTATGTGATGTGGCAGTTACATTATTATCTCCAATATCTTGAGCAGTATTTCCTAAAGGTGTTGTTTGGTCTACCCCTGTATAGGAATTCGCCCCTATAAACCCCACACTATTAATTCCAGAAATTGTTACATTGGAGGTTATAGCGGCTCCATCATCTAATGCCAAATAAAAAATAATAGAAGTAGCATGAGAAATTGCAAAAAAATCTTCAGATGTTATTGCTTTGCCCATTGATTGACCATTAAAAGTAGCCGCCGCCGTACCGCTATCTCCTGTAGAAAAAGCCCCAACATAAACGACTAATAATCGGTCAGTCCCTGCTGGCACAGTAAAACTTAGAGGTCCTGCAGTCTCAACTGTAACTGAATTATTATCATAAACAACTTGTCCATAAGATAAGTGACTATGCAAAACAGCACACAATAAGAAAATAATTATGAAAATTTTGTATAATTTAATAGGTACTATTGGTTTGTTTCTACTCATAAAAAAACTAAACAAAAATTGGACTTGTGGTATCATTGTATCTATACTGATTTTTATGTTAAAAAAAATGTTTGAGTAAACCCTACATTAGATAGTTGCAGTTTTTCAGAAAACATTAACACGAAAATTTTATTTGACAAAAATATGACAAATAAAAATATATTAAATTTTAATATACTTAATTCCAAATATTTCCTTGTATTTAATTTTGCTTACTTCAAGTAAATGTCAATGAGTATAATGTATGCTTTTGCCCCTAAACTTTCAATAAATTGATTTTCAAGCTATTTCTTATACATAAGAAATAGCCCCAAAGAAAAAATATCTCTGAGACTATTACTTAGCAGTATTATCTGGTATTATCTACTTAACTTCTTGATGGGAAAATCCCCTGTAAGGCAATAATGTAATTAATAGCAATATAGGGAGATCTATCAACTCCAGAAGGGAGTACGCTTACATTACCAGATCTTAACGGTGGACCAACTTCGGTAGGTTGAGATTGATTGCCGTGAATCCCTCCTCCTTTTTGTCCTAATTGATAGTTTGAAAGCCCTGGACCATTGCCTTGATGTATAGGTGCTCTACCTCTTAAATCAGGCAAGGCAAAAGTAGTACGACCATCACCACCATAAATAGTACCTAAAAGACTAAATAGAGCTGTGTTTTGAGAAATAGGCAATAATTGCCCTTCACAAAAAGCATAGCCTCGTGGAGCGAAATTGCCTCCAAACATTTTAATTTCTCCAATAAAAGGTTCTGACATAATAAATGTGTTTTAAAAGATTTTAAAAAAAATATTAACAGTGTATCAATGGAATAAAATAGTCCATTGATGAATTTTTAATTAAAAAGGCAGTATGCTCAATCATTCATGTAATTGAGGGAGTCAAAGGTTACCTCTGTTTTTTGAAAAAACATTCATTTACATAAATAAGACAAAATGATAAACGTATTGCCGTCTACCGGCTCTCCAAAAATCATTCAAAAAGAGCCTACATTTTTTTGTTCATTCCAATAGACGTTTTGGGTTTATTGAATTGAAGGTTTTTGTTTTTTTATTTCAAAAAA
>JAUHXA010000157.1 GCA_030427245.1 Bacteroidia bacterium
AACCTTTCAGGTGTCGTCAAGTTTTCGTTGGGGTAGCAAAAATTCGCCAACGTCTGCAAGACTTGCCGACATTTGAAGCGGGAATTGGAGGAAGGGCAGCAAGTTTGCTCGGAGGATTTGGAGTTCGGAGAAAAACAGTACTTTTCATTCACTACTTCATGTTAAGAAATTTAAAACCCGAAACCATTTGCTTGAAAAGCTGTTTTTACATTTTAATTCTTCCCGAGCTTTCGGGGCAAATCATTTTAATTTTCATTCATGCCCTACCAATATCTACTTTTCGATGCCGACAACACCCTGTTCGATTTCGACCAAACCGCCAAAGATGCCTTTGCAGCTACTTTTACGGCCTTTGGAATGACACAAGAAGCCCATCATTTTGAACAGTACATTCAGATCAGTCAGCAATGTTGGCGAGATTTTGAAGCCAAAAAAATAGACCAAGATACGCTGCGGAGAGTGCGTTTTGAATTGTTTTTTGAAGCCGCCAAAATCATGGGTGATGCGCTGCAATTCAATCAACAATACCTTCAAAACCTCATTCACCACAGCAGTTTGCTGGAAGGGGCTTATGAGTTGATGCAGCAGCTACACGGCAAAATCCCAATGGCCATCATCACCAATGGATTGAAAGAAATCCAACGACATCGCTTAAATCACACAGGTTTGACTCCATTTTTTGAAGCCATCGTAGTTTCGGACGAAATCGGCGTGTCCAAACCACATGCCCCTTTTTTCGACCACACCTTTGAGCAGATCAATTTCCCTAAAAAGTCGGAAGTTTTGGTGATTGGAGACAGTTTGAGTTCGGATATTCGGGGCGGTCACAACTACGGTTTAGATACTTGTTGGTTCAATCCCAAGGGTTTGGAGAACAATATGGAGATACAACCGACCTATGAAATTGGAGAATTGGAGGAATTACACGATTTGCTTTAAGGCAGAAAATGAGAGAAAGCCAAACTAACGCTTCCCAAACAACAAACTCCCAATCCGCACCATCGTACTGCCCGCTTCAATGGCTAACTCATAATCACCCGACATTCCCATCGAAATCTCCTTGAAAGAATCTTTTCCTTCAAAAAATCCACTTTTCAAGGCTTCAAAAGTAGCTCGAAGTTGCCCAAACTCTCGTTTGATTTGGGAAATATCATCGGTGTAAGTTGCCATGCCCATCACCCCAACAATCCGCACATACTTCAATGCTTCAAGGTCCACATTTTGCAGTCCTTCAAATACTTCGCTTTCGTCAAAACCAAATTTGCTGCTTTCTTCAGCAATGTGCATTTGTAGCAAACAGTCAATTGTGTGGTCGTTTTTTGCAGCTTGTTTGTTGATTTCTTTCAATAGTTTGAAGCTGTCGACTCCATGAATCAAGTGGACAAAAGGCGCAATGTATTTGACCTTATTCGTTTGCAAGTGTCCGATAAAATGCCATTCAATGTCTTTGGGCATTTTGTGGTATTTTTCTTCCAATTCTTGCACCCGATTCTCCCCAAATATTTTGTGCCCCGCATCGTACATCTGCCGAATAACCTCTATCGGCTGAGTCTTTGAGACAGCCACCAAAGTTATAGGAGGATTATGGTTATTGAGTTGCGTTTTTATTTCTTGCAGTTTTGTCATGTTTTCGTTTTTGAACCACAAAAGGCACAAAGAAAACAAAAGTACAGAACCGAAATTCATCCATCTCTTTTGTGCCCTTTTGATACTTTTGTGGTCGGATTAAAAATGTACAGCAGTATGGTCTTACCTCTTACTTCCTACCTCTTTCGTCCAAAGTCTAAAAAATATCAAAAGAAAAAGGTATTTATTTTTCAATTTGACCATAGTACACCTTTTCGGTCAAGTCCGACCAAGCCTTCGCTTTTTGCCGAAAAGCATTGAAAGAATCATAGACCCTTTTTGCAGTCGCATCACTTGCCACAAATTCTGCAATCACTTCATCTGTATAAGTCCGCAATTGTTCGATGACCTCATCCGGGAATTTGCGAATTTCCACTTTGCCTTCCGATTTGATTTTTTCGAGAAACTCCGCATTTTTGGCCTCTAATTCTGTCCATGTCCATAGATTGAGTCGAAAAGCAGCCGTTTCTAAAATCACTTGCAGGTCTTTGGGAAGCGCTTCAAAACTTTGTTTGTTGATGCCCAACTCCAAAGCCGAACCCAACTCGTGCCACCCTGGCGTATAGTAGTATTTCGCAATTTTGTGGAAACCCATTCGGTAATCGTGAAAAGGGCCAATCCATTCGGTTGCGTCAATCACGCCCCTTTCGAGATTCGTGTATAGCTCACTGCCTGGAGACAAAACGGCTGCGCCTCCCGCCTTTTCCAAAACCTTGCCGCCAAGCCCAGGAATCCTCATTTTCAAGCCCTTCATATCTTCAATGCTGTTGATTTCTCGATTGAACCAACCGCCCATTTGCACGCCCGTATTGCCGCCCAAAAAAGGGACAACATTGAAGTCGGCATAGATTTCACGCCACAGTTCCATTCCTCCTCCACTGATAAGCCAAGTATTCATTTGCTGGGCATTCATCCCAAAAGGAATGGACGCAAAAAACTGAGCCGCAGGTACTTTCCCCGCCCAATAATAGGCTGCGCCACTGCTCATTTCGACGGTGCCACTACTGACTGCGTCAAAAGCTTCCAAAGCAGGCACCAATTCGCCTCCGCCATAGACCTTGATGTTCAAGCGACCGCCCGACATATCCTTCACCCACTCTGCAAACATCTCCGCTCCTTCTCCCAAAATCGGAAAATTTGGAGGCCAAGTTGTCACCATTTTCCATCTGTATTTTTTGCCTGTTTGTACGGCAGGAGCATCAGATGGATTGCCATTGCTTTCACTGCTACAAGCACTTACGATTGCAGGAATTGAGACAGCCGCCAAAGCTGTTTTTTTCAAGAAATTTTTGCGGTCGAGTTTAGCCATGTTGTTACTTTTGCTGCAAAATAGCGTTTTTTCGAGTTTTTGGAGAAATAATAGGGCAATTATCTTCAAGGTTTGGTTCAACTGCACCCAAAAAACTTCTTTTACTTAACTTTGTTGGTTCTTTAGTAAATAAAATAAATCGCAAAATGCCGAAAAGAAATAAACAACTGATTGAAATTGTATTTGAAGACGATGATTTGTTGATAGTTAACAAACCTCCTTCATTTTATTCTATACCAGACCGTTACAATCCTAATATCCCGAATTTATATACTTATTTGCAGCAAAAATATGAAGAAGTCTATGTCGTGCATCGTTTGGATGCAGAGACCAGTGGCATTATTTGCTTTGCGAAAAACAAGGAGGCACACAGAAAATTGTCGCAGGATTTTGAAAAGCGAAGGGTGGATAAAACCTATTTGGCGGTGATTCACGGTCGCTTGATTCAGAAGGAAGGAACGATTGACCTCAAAATCAAGGAAAACCCCATGCGTCGAGGTACGATGCGAGCCAACAAAAGTGGTAAAAAAGCGGTGACTCACTACAAGATTGTAGAAGAATTTAAGAATTATTCGGTGGTCGAAGTGCTGTTGGAGACGGGAAGGATGCACCAAATTCGGGTTCATTTCCAAGCGATTGGACATCCGCTTGCCGTAGATGAAGTGTATGGCGACGGGGATGGATTTTACCTTTCTTCGGTGAAGAAACGCTACCACATTGACAAGTTTGAAGAGGAGCGCCCAATTTTGAAGCGTTTGTCTTTACATGCCTTTCGCTTGACCCTCAATCACCCGACTTCTGGTGAAAAAGTCACCTTTGAAGCGGCTTTGCCTAAAGATATAGCAATCATGTTGAAGCAGTTGAGAAAGTACAATCAGGTCGCTATTTGATTTGAATTTAGGCAAACTACAATATTAAATTAGGTATTTCTGCAAAATGCTTTGCTGGCTTACAAAGTATTGTTTGAATTTGAATTTGAGTTTTTAATTTGAATTTGCCTTAAACTCCATGCGCCAACCTCACCACCATTTCCCGAATCAACTCCTCTTGTGAAGTGGCCACATTGCCGATTCCTTTGGACTTCAAATCATACAAATACAGCAGTTCGACAGCCTTTTTCGTTTTGGAGAGGTTGAAATGACGCACAGCCGCTTGGTAATCTTGCAGTTGAAAACGAGTACGAAATCCCATTGCCTGCAAAACCTCTCCATCGCTTTTTGTGCGAATGTGGTGGTATAAATAGAGCCTGCTAAAAAACCGATACAAGCTCCCCAACAACATCGGCAAAGGTGCAGCTTTTGGATTTTTGGAGTAATAATCTGCAATTTTGTAGGCTTTGGTGATGTTGTTTTGTGCCAATGCTTTTTGTAGTTCAAACACATTGTAGTCCTTGCTAATGCCAATATTGTCTGAGATATGCTGCTCATTGATTAAAGTTCCCTCTGGCACATTGAGCATCAGTTTGTCGAGCTCGTTGGTGATGCGAGAGAGTTCTGTTCCTAAGTATTCGATCAGGAGGTTCATGGCATTGGATTGAATGTCGTATTTTTTTTGTTTGACATAGCGTTGAATCCATGCAGGGACTTGGTTTTCGTAGAGTTTTTTGGAGGTAAAAACCACTCCATTTTTGGCAATTGCTTTACCCAATTTGGTGTTCCCTCTCACCGTTTTGTATTTGTGGGCCAGAATCAAGATGGTGGATTTTGAAGGATTGGCTGCATAACTTTCCAGTTTGAGTAAGTCCTTCATTTGCTGCGCTTCCTTTAGTAGCACAACTTGGTATTTTGACATCATCGGATAGCGTCGAGCCGTATTCATCAAAGTATCTGCATCGGTGTCTTTTCCATACATAATCATCTGATTAAAAGATTTTTCGGAATCCGACAGAATACTTTCTTCCATATAATCCACGAGCTTGTCTATAAAAAAAGTTTCCTCCCCTTGCAGCAAGTAAATGGGAGCATATTTCTTTTGTTTCAATTCTTTGTAAAGTCCTTCAAAAGTTACAGCCATAAAATTTTGAATTTGATATTTATAGTTTTACATTTAGGTTTTATCTGTTTATTGATTTATGCTGACAAAAACGCACTATCCCGAAAACCTAACGCCTTGTGAACTCGATGAATATCTCGCCAAAGGGTGGTTTCGGATGGGGCAAATGATTTTTACCTGCCATTTTCTATGTTTAGAAGGGGATTTGTATTCCCCAGTTTGGGTTCGTCTTTCTCTTTCTGACTATGTTTTCCGCAAGCGTCTTAGAAAAATTATCCGTCAAGTTGAGTCAAACTTTCGCATTGAAGTGAAAGTCGCTGATATGGATGATTCCAAAGAACGACTGTATCAACTTCACAAAAGTCGCTTTTCGGGGTTTATTTCCGAAACTTTAGCCGAATCTTTATTGGAGTTTTCTACCAAAAACATCTATCAGACCTATGAGATAGGCGTTTATGATGGAGAGGAATTGGTGGCGACAAGTTTTTTTGATAGGGGAACTAAAAGCATTGCAAGCATATTGGGGCTTTTTCATCCTGACTATGAAAAATATAGCTTGGGATTATACACTATGTTGGCGGAGATAAAATATGGACAAGAATTGGGAATTGAGTATTATTATCCAGGTTATGTGATTCACGAATATCCAAAGTTTGACTACAAGCTTCGATTGGGGAAGACGGACTACTTCAATTACCGAAATCAAAGCTGGAAGCCCTTCACAGAGTTGGATGTGAGCAAATTACCTGGGGTTGTACTCAAAAGTCAACTAAATGCTATTCAGTCTATTTTAGATGATTTTCAAATAGAAAATCAGTGCTTGCTCTATCCTCTCTATGACAAGATAGGCGACCAAAATTACCCCTATGTTTTTATGAGCAGTCCTCTAT
>JAUHXA010000078.1 GCA_030427245.1 Bacteroidia bacterium
CTCTAAAGTAGCCAATAAAGATTGAGCATAAGCGGCATTTTCTGAGTATTGGTAGCCTGCAATGCGTTCAATATCATTGACCCGATTGTTTAGAACTGCTCGAATCAGTGTTTTGAACTCGTAGTCGGTGTAGTTGTTGTCGGGAATGTTGTTCAAGACACCAATTGTAGCCGTTTCATCTCCTCGTATAGCGTAAGTAGCCGCCAAGAGTTTGTTGCTTCCTCTATTATTTCGGCAATTCAATATATCTATCACACTTTGAGTTTGTCGGTTCGTCAATAAATAACGAATGTGTTCCCCATAGACCGTACAGGTATTGTTGGGGTAAGGATTGGTAGGATAGGGGTAATAATTACTTCCTCCATTAGCCAATAAAGGAGACGGAGGTGCATTACATAGGTTAGTAGGTTGATTATTTACACAGTTGGCATCAATTTCTTCTCCGAATTGATTTGTACATAAATTGTTTTGAGGTGATTGTCCAAATATTTGTGTAGCTGCAGAACCTATATCGTGTTCAAATATAAATATTTTACTTGTTTCATTGTAAATATGATAGATACCATTACTTGGCGTATGCCAACGACTTGAAAATACAACATTTTCAGCATTTTGATTTGGACAATTACCTTGTGGGTCAATCTCTGTATCCGCCTGTAAATCCGCCGACTTTTTAGGCAATTGCCAATCTCTCAAAGCAGGACTTGTTTGGTCGTAATCGTTGCAACGCAATTGCACGGTGGTACTGTTTCCTTCAATCTGAGTAGCCGCTTTGAACAAACCGTCAAAAGTATTGCCATTTACAGAAGACATGTTGCTTCCTCCTATATCATTAAAATTGCAGTCTTTGAGGACAATTCCTTTGGTGTAATTCAACTGGGGAATAGGGATATCGCCTCCTGTTACAAAACAATTATTGGATATCTCAAAACCAAAACTTTGGTGAGTTAGGATGCCATAGGTTTCTCTGTTTATGCTTTTTCCACGTCGTACATTGAAAGCATTAGCAATGATGGTTGAAAAAGGAACTGTATTGAGTGTAATTGCCTTATCTACTTTTTCAAATTGATTGTTTACAATATCGGTTGTTTCCTCCATATTGATAAAACTATATACATCAATTCCCTTATACAATTTTTTAAAAGTATTGCTAAAATCTGAGCTCGGTTCGCCTATCGTGATAGGAGTAGAAATAATCCGAAGCCCCGTTCCATGTTCAGAACGAATGGAAGAAGGCACTTTACTTTCAAAGGTATTATTAGTAATTTTCAAACCCTCACCAGCAGTATGAATCAAGACCTGTTCATATCCTTTATGAGCAGCTTGAATTGTGGGATCATCTTGAGCATAAAAACCCATATCCTCCCACAAACGGTCGTGCATAAAATGGCAATTCTTGATAACACTCTGTTGTGGGTCAGTTCCTTCCGCCAAAAAACGACCTATCTTCAAACCCGTATTATTATTGGTGAATTTCGCATCATCGGCATATATAATTCCTCCACCAATATTGAGAGGTTGCTCATAAGGGTCTGTTGAATCGTAATCTTCTAGAGAATATACGGCTGTTCTCGCATTTTGAATCGTTGCTCCATTTACCAAAGCAACCAGTCCGTGGTCGGGCGAACCAATAAATGGATTAAGAGTACCACCTTGATAATTAGGATGAGCCTTCAATCCATCTCCATAGACGATGATTCCATCCCATTCTGTACCACATTCGCTTGCTGAAAGAGTTGCTGCATCTACTACTAAGACACCTCCTTTGTGTACTTTGATACCTGAAGTACCATCGTAAAAATACAAAGCGGTATTACTTCCTTGAATGACCAGTTTCTGTCCATCTTGTACTTCAATATATCCTTGTACCGCATTGTGAGGTATAGGAGAAGCTCCGATACCACTACCCCATGTCGTTTTTCCTATGGGATTCAATGTAAATTCGGCATCACTTGGGGAGGCAGGTTGTGGCTCTAAATCATTGTAGGTTAATACAACATCCTCACTTTGATTCTCACAACCAACGCCGTCTCCCACTCCAATAACATAATACGTTCCTTCTTCTTTCGCAGTATAAGAACTGCCTGTCACAAATTCGCCTTGTGACTCGTCAAAAATGGGTTCTCCATTCAAATACCATTTTAATTCACTATAATTAAAAAGATTGGTAACCAACAAATCCACACCACATTCTGTTGAGGAAGCCGAACGCTGTATAGTAGGTTGTGGCACATTGGTTTGGAAATTGAGAGTTTCGGATAATACTTCGGTGCATTGAGTATTTATATCTGTAATCGTTACACTAATGGTTTGCTGACCACCTTCTGCCAAATTTCCAAACCCTACACTTGGGCCTGTTCTGTTATTTGACCATTGGTAGGTATAGTCTCCACTTGGAGACGGATTGGCAGTAACCATAACCATTTGACAGAAAGTAGAACCAGAAGGACTAATATCCAAAGTAGCAGAAAAACCATTAACAGGTAAAATTTCTACCATTTGAGTATTTATACATTGGGTTATAGTATTGTCATAATTGACATAATTGGCAATAATGTTTACTTCATACATACCAGATCCTTGAATCGTTTGTTGCCCACCTTCAACTGTTTCTCCATCAATAGTCCAATTATAAATGTAATCAAAATCTTTCAATCCTGCATCTATCAAGTCTTGGTCTAAGTCTATATTTATAGCTTCCGTATCGCATATATTAAATTGAGTTTGGGCGAGAATGGGGGAGGGATTGACAATGATAGTAATTTCATCGAAATCAAAAAAACACTCATTGTCTACTGTTACAAGATAAGTAGTTGTTTGATTGGGAGATACATTAATACTTAGACTATTTGAATTATTAATTTCTGTATCATCTCCATCTAAGACAGACCATTCTACTTGATCATTAGATTTAGCAGTAACAGATAAAGTAGTGGGTTCTCCATCACAAATAGTAGATTCTGTGGCAGAGGCTACGACTATGCCAGTTGCTATATGGTTTTGGGAAGTCCATAATGGAGTTCGAGAAGAAGACTCATTCAGAGCAAAGTGCATTCGATCTATTTGTTGGTGAGTAAACTCTGTTCGACATTTACCATAAGACATATAGTTTTCTAATGGATAGGGTAAACCTAGACAAGCTGTCAAGGGATTAGAATCGCACTGATGTTCTCCATAAGATATTTTTGTACATAGCTTGGTATCACAACATCTATCTCCATATTGACGACAACAAGGAGGCATATTTGGTTCTTCGATACAATTAAATTCTTGTATTTTAGAACAATCATCCACATCTATAAAAGTATGTAATAAATTCATATAATGTCCTACTTCATGAGTAAGAGTGGTACCCTCTAAGAAAAATGAATCCCATATGACGATACCATCTATTTTAGCTTGATGACTTCCTTCTCCCTGATTATGAGGAAGAGTCACCACATAACCAGTCGTTCCATCAGAGTTCATATTTAGAGGATTAAAAAAATCACAATTGACTTGGTCGATAGGTGTACCATCAGGAATTTTAGCCATACAGTCTGTTACATATATATTCATATATTTGAAAGGATCCCACCTTACTTGATTCTTCATTGTTAAATCTGAGTCGCTATCACTAGGGTAACCAAATCGTATAGGAATATTATTATGTGTAATACCCTCTATACAATCACCATCTTTATCTAAGTTAGCTATCCGAAATTCAATATATGTATCATTGCCATTTTCTCCAAAAGTGCCTAAAATTGCTCGGAAATTATTATTTAAACGATCAATAACAGCTCTTACTTTATCATCTGATATGTCACCATCATTATCCTCCTCTCCATCATCATGTAGTATGTGTACCACCACAGGAATAATGATTGTATTGTTTTCATCATGACCTAATTTTGTCAAATTATAATATGCCCAGTCATTATTAGAATTTTCAAAATCAGTTAAAGATTCTGGATATTCAGAGAATAATAATTCCATCATATCATCAGTTCCACACTCCTCATCCTGCCCAAAACTCCATCCCACATCTCCAATTCCACATAACATCAAAAAACCTACAAAAACAAAATTCCTAAACTTCAAACATAGTGGGGGGGGCAATATATAAAACTCTCTAAAAAAAGAAAAAGTACAAAAACGCTTCATAATACAAAGGGTTTAAATTGGGAAAATCTTGTCCCGATAGCTCGGGATTGGGTTGAGAAAAAAAATTAAAAGCGTTTTTTTCAGTGGTCTTAGTTGGGTTGAATGAATAAGAAAACAATCAATTACTTATCCATTGAAGGCTAAAATAAACCATAAATTTGAATTATGCAAATGTTTTTTAACAAAGGAAAGGTATTTTGTTATAGAAGCAAGTTTAAAAAGTAAAGTTCACTCTCAATCCTCCTCTCGAACTCGTAATTGGGAACGATTCGGACGTTGCAGGTTCGTTTTGAGTATATTCATAGAACAGACCAACACGAATGTTGTCATTGACCATATAATCCGCTGAAGGCGAAAACTTGATGGTTTTCATACCCCTTGCAGGCTGTTCGATGTCTTGATACAAACGGACAATGCTCAACAAGTCGTCTCGAATACTAAAGTCAAACGCCAGACTCAAATCATTTTCGAGTGTGACCTTTTTGCCGCCCCATTTGAAAGGTAAGATGAAACCCGTCACCCGATAGCCAAATCCAAAGGAAACCTCCGTTGATTTGGTTTCCGCCAACTGATAGTCTTCAAAACTCATCGCCAAAATTCGGGAACGTTTCCACTCAAAATTACCTGTCAAATCATTGATCGTACTGAAGTCAATACCAATCAATGGCTCAAAACGCTCGGTGATGATCGCTTGCGGTACTCGGTAAAAGGTGCTAAAATTACCTGTCAAAGAAGTATCTCTCAGACTACTCAATACAGGAAACTCCCCCGTAATGGTCTCTCCAAGGTTGTTTCCACCTACGCCCGTTGCCGTATTGTCAATGTATATACCTTCACTGTAATAAAGTTCGTCAAATTCCAAGTTGTTTTGGAAGTTGTTGATGGTGAAGGTGGATTGATAACCATGACTCATAGAGACGTTGGTGAATATTTTTTGAATTGCAGGAATTTTACTCAGCCCATTAAAGGTCACTTTCCAGTTCGGAAGCGGAATCAAGTTGAAGGGGTTGAGGTTGATTTTTTCGGGATCTCTGCCGCCGTAAGCCGCCAAAAATGCGGGTACCAATACGGCTTGTGATTGATAGCCATACCCTTCTTCAAAGTTGAAGGGGTCACCTCCACTTGGTTTGGTCACGCTTTGCCCTTCTCCACTGCCTGTATTAGATGCGGGATTCAGTTCACTCCAACGCCTTGAAATGACTGTCGCAAAACGCTCAAAATCACGGAAATTGTTGGAAATATTTTGGGTATCGACCTTTGAAAAAGCCGTCCCTATCGGCAAGTAAGAAATGGTATAACTACCATTGTCTATTTTGGCGAGGTGTCGGAATGCTTCATCTTCCTCTTCTCCAAAACTCACTTTGAAGAGTTCGGAGTGATTGAGGCTGTATTTCAAATCCGCATTCAAGTCAATCTTCAAATCTCGGTAAGGTTCGAGATTGGCTTTGATTTGTAGATTTCGGCTTACGTTTTGACTCAGTTGTTCGTTCAAAAATTCACTTGGACTCACAATGCCTTCTCTTGCAGCCCATTCCATCCATCCAAACAAACTCGGTTGATTTCCTAAGATAAAATCCCATCCAGGGAAGTTTTTACCCAGTTGACTTGCACCTTGCCCAAAGAACCCTGGTACAGGGGTAAATCCAGGAATGTCCGTAGAATTTTTCTCATTGTAGGAAATGGATATTCGCTTGATACTTACCAGAGGCTTGAGGACAATCTTTTGGAAAGTCGACAGTCCCGTTTTTTCTTTTTCATCGGGAGTAGTGCCTGCTGTTCCAGTCGTTGGCGGTTTTTTAGTTGGGCGTTTGCGGCTCGAAGGAGTGCCATTGAGGGCTTTTAGGAACGGAAAGGCATTGTAAATTTTGGTAAAATTCATCTCTCCATTCAATTGGATATTTTGGTTGTTCTTCACAGAGTTCCCCAAAGTATTTGCCAAAATCAGCGGTTTCCCTTCCCAAGAGTAACTGCTTCCATATCTCGCCCGAAGCTGCATCCAACTGAATAGAGGGAATTTGTCCAAGGGCACATTGTAGTTTACATTGATATCTTGCTCATATTTTTTGATTCGACCCCAATTGTTGAGTGCACCAAATTCGCTCACTCCAACATCACTTGGTGTAATGTATTCTGTACCTGGGTCAAAAAACAAACCCGAACCAAAGTAGGGGTTCAACAAACTATCTGTACCATTCCAAAGTGTATTGTAATTGGTATTTCCAATTTGGTTTTCGTCAATAACCGACTGATGTGTAGCATTGTAATCCACTGTGATAGAACGAGTCGGATTGTAGCTGATGCCATATTGCCTGTCCCAAGTAAAGGATTTGTCGTAGGCAGCATCTATTTTGATGGTTTCGGCAGCCAAAGGACGGAGTTGCAGCACACCTACCCTCCTATTGAAGTCTGTCTGAAAACTCACCGTATTCGGAATAAAATTGAAGTTGAAATCCCGAATCAGTCGCAGGTATTTACTTTTTTGATTGATGGCTTTTTTGAAGGGTTCAAAGTATTTCGGTCGGGCGCTATAAACATAGGCTATCGAACCTCGATGCCGTTTTACCAAGTCTTTTTCAACAACATGGTCACGGTATTCGGTTTCGGTGTAGGCGTAGGTCAGCGCCAAGTTTTCGACATCCCAAGGCATCGGTTTTTTCTCTGGATTGGTGCGTTCTTTCCGGACATTGGTCACGTTGATACTCCGCACCGTTTCGTAGGTTTTCCGTATGTTTTTGGCAGCTTTTGCACTATCTGCCCCAAACTTAAACTCAACAGAATCCACCAATTGTTTCAATAAAACGTCTGTATCGTAGGGATCATATTTGGGCGTACTCACCGACTGCGAAATGCCTGCATAAAGCGGAATACGAATCCCCGAATTTTTGGGTAAGAAACGCCCCAACTCCAAATTGGTCGAAGCATCGTAGGCTAACAAATAGTCTTGTCGTCTTTCGGTTATCCTGTCCTCCAATGTTCCAAAACCTGCGGTGTGCATGTTGCCCGAAAGAGTGAAATTACCCAAATCGGCAAGTTTCACATCCAAGGTCGTCAAAGCTGCCATTGCAGGGTCTTCATTGAAGTCGGAAAGCCGCAATTCGTTGAACCATACCTCCACACATTTAGGCAAACCATCGTCAAATTGCTGGTTGAAGAAATTCTGTTTCGGATTTCTTACCCCAACCATCACTTGTTTGGCACGTCCTAAATCAGGACTCCCGACAACGGTGATTCGGGCTACTCTGGGTTTGACAATATCTCCAACACTATCCACACTCAAAGTGTCGTATTTGACATAAGGCTTGGAGTAAGAGGTATTTTCTGCAAAATTTCGCTCGACTTTGGCATTCACCAAATCTTGAATTTGAATGTTGATTTCGTTTTCTTCTGGCCAATTCAATACTCGTGGGTAATCATCTGCATCTATTGCTCCAATATCTCTCGCCTTGGGGCTGAGTATCAGTGGGATTTCGTATTCATAGTAATTGTTTTGAAAGTCATCTCCCAAACGAATAAACGCTGTGACATCTCCATCTTCCAAGCTCGTACTTCTACATACATCAATGTTTTCCAATTCCTCAGCATGAAGGTACATTTTTAATGAGCCAAATTGCCGCATGTCCATGTTGATTCTTCGGTAGACTCCTCGACCTTCACCATCTCCCAAGTCGCCTACTTCAATGGTAATAGACTGCTCGTTTTGTCGTTGGTTTTGTGCGCCAGTGACAGGAAGTATTTCTCGCTCGATATCGGGAGGAAGGTTATAGGGAATTGGTGAACGTTGAGAATTTTCTTCTACATTCACTGAACCCAAATTGAAGAAAGAATCTTCTACGTTGTCGGGTTCACTTGGTGAGTATTCACCAGGTTCTCTGATGACTTGTTCGTATTTTCTCCAATTGTTTCGCACGATGTCAAAACGAAGAAAACGAGTCACTATTTCTTTTTCAAAACCCGTCATAAACAGGCGAATCCCTTCAATGTTTCTAAAGTTGACATTCCCCGCTTTTGAAGTAAAGTTGTCTATCGGAATTTGAAAATAATAAAACCGAAGGTTGGTTGTATCTCCCGTCAAACTGTTGGTGTCATAGTCAAATTCAGGAAAAGGAACATCCTTGAAGTCCGCTAAAAATCCTTTCCCGATATCGGTTTCGTCCATGTTGGGTTTGAGGGGAATTCGATATTCAAAATAACTTTCCGAATCACTCAAAGATTTATCTTGGTTGTAATCTTCCATTTCGGGAAAATTGGTACTGGAAGTCGTAAAATTTTGTCCTTGTTGATTGAAGTCTTCCACAGGAGAGTTTCCTTGCGGATTGCTAAAGTTTTTGTATCGCTCCAATAGGTTTGCGCCTCCTGGTACGATGTCATTGTAGAAATTGTCTCTAAAATGTAGGTAATTATCTGCTGCAGGGTCAGCTTGAATATTTGTCAATACTTGAGGCGTAACGATACTACTGACTCGATTCAAATAACTATTGAAGTTGAGGCGTTCGGCTTGATCTGCAAAACCATCAAAACCCAAATCTTGCGCTTCACGGTCTGCTTGTTCGTTCGCAAAAGCGAAGTTGATGGGGCGAACCAATGAAACTGCCGACCATTCGGTGGTATCCATCTGTGGGAATTCATCGGGAGTAGGAAGAGAGTTTTCGTAAAACTGTTTAGAATCCCTCAAAATATCTTCAGATACGTTCCCTAAATGCAGGTACAAATCTCCTTCGTTGTCTTGATCTTTGAGGAAAGGGTCTAATATCCAAAACTCCACAAACTCTACATTGGCTTGTTCAAAATCTTTGAAGGGGCTGTTACGCATGATTCCCCCCCAGCGAGATTCGGGATCTTTCAAAGTTCCGTCCTCTTCTACACCAGCAGAAACGCCGGGTTCTCCTTCTGCATCAAAGTTGTAAGGTCCTCGTTCTGCGGGATAATACGCCACATCAAAAGTTCGGCTGGTTTGCTGTGGATTGAAGGTATCTCGATTGAATATAATGCTTTCGGGAAAGCTTCGTGTATAGTAGCTATTGGCATTGAAGATGGTGCTGGTTTCGACTCCATTTACCTCTCCTTGCAGCAAATTATCTATTTGATACCAAGCCATTTTTGCTCGGTTGTAACCATAGGACAGGTCGTTGGTTCGACTTGCTTCGGGAAACAATTCCTGCCCATTTCTGCCCTTAGCATACCTCGGCGTACTGGAAAGCATCCAAGCGGTATAGGGAAAACGAATATCGTATTCTGGTGTACTTCCATCAAAATCATCAATATAGGCATTGCCGTCTTCTCCGAGCGCACTGGCATGTCCTGGAATTAGTGCCGCAACCTCTGCGGTGAAGGTAATGGAGGATGGTTCTTTGGTAGAAATACCTGGTAATTTGTCTATAAATCGGGTTATACCTGGCGTTTCCTTAAAGTAATTCATGTCCATTCCTATCATCGTGTTGGAGATAGGTGTGTCGCCATAATTGACCTTTGGTGTAAAGGGTCTTTCAGACAACTTCAATACGGTTGCACCGAGTGTAAAATCATCGTTTATCCAATAATCGGCTCGTGCGCCCATGAGCGTCTTTCGCTGTATGCCAAAGGTGGCTTGGTCTTCAAAGGAGACATTGATAGGAACACCTGCATTGACATAGGCACTATTGATGATGGACAATCGTCCCAAATTGTAGTCCACAATGTAGTCGAATCCTTCGACTAACTGCTGCCCTCCTGCGGTGACTCGCACCGAACCTTGTGGAATATTGAAGGCTCCTAATGAAATCTCCGAGGAAATATTAGATTTGAAGCGTCCTGAAATCAAAAACCGATTGTTTTCAGGTGTTTCAAGGGCTACAATCCGAGTTGAATCGTAAATTTCATCATAGGCGTATTTGTCTGCAAGGGCATCTTCCCCATTTTTTTCAAATTGTTCTCGAAGGTGACTGCCGAAAGGCTCTAAGACAGGAAAAATCAAACGTCCATTTTTGGGGTTTATCGTTCCGTAAGAAGTCGTATTTTGACCTGTTGCAAAGGTATTGCCCCCGAATTGTGTATTCCTTCCGCCGCCACGTCCATAACCTGCGCCTGATTGCAGGTTGTTGGGCAAAGGATTGTTTTGGTTTTGCCCTACGGCAAAGGAATTGTCGGAAGGAATAAAGTCAAAAATCCCATCCGAATAAGGCTCTCCACTGCTGTTCAATCTATCTAAACCCAAGAGCTTTATCAATTGAACTCCTCTGATTCCTTGTCCTTCTGGCAGATAGCGAATATCTCCTCCAGGATTGGTTTTAGAACCCAAACTTTCGTACAAGATGTCGAGTTTGAAGTCTTGCTGTTCTACATTGAAGGCACCCAAAGCATAGATGTTTTTCATCATCAAATCCCACATAGGATGTCGGGGCAATTGCTGACTACTTCTAATCATCTTCAAAAACAAAATACGAGGTTCGTTTTGGTCTTCTCCCGATACATCTACGGTAAACACGTCTTCGGCAAATTCTCCTACTTGAAAAGTCTTGCCATTGGTCGTTGTGTATTCAAAGGCAACGCCCAGTACTTCGTTAGAGCGAAGTGCAAAGTTTAGGGACATAAAACCCAATTGTGGGTCGTAGGTATATTCGTCAGGAGAGAGTTTTCGAGCAGAGGTTTTGCGGAAATCTCGAATATCTTGCATCCGAAACTGACCGCCACTTGACTGCAATATGTTGTTGATTTGATCCAATTCTCTCGACCTTGAATCGCCAATCAATTTTTGGTAAATATCATTGGATTGATTGGAAGGTAAAGCAGCATTGGCATTTGTTGAAGGAGTGGTGCTACTTGTATTAAACGGTTCATTTTCTCCCAAATCTGCAAGAGCAACAATATCCCTTTCTACATTTTCGGCTACTCCTCTACTGTCGTTGATGTAGACTTCGACACGAGTAATGTAAATATCTGAGTTGATATAAGGCAAGGTTGCCAAAGACTTTTCAAAATTGTTGCGGAAATACTGGGCTAAGAAAAAGTGACGGTTGACGTCGTATTCGTCTGCGGTCAATTCAAATTCTTGAATCTGCGCTCCATTGTCTAAACTAACTGCCCGTCTTCGGGTACGCTGTTCTGCAATAACGGCATTGACCGTCAAACGACCAAACTGCAATTTGCTTTGTAGCCCGAATAGGTTTTGGTAGCCAGGAATCAGCTGCGAAGGGGTACGAAAATCCACGTTCCCAGCCCTAAGTTCTTGGATGATGTCGTCTTCATCGCCTGTATATTCGAGTTTGATTTGATTTTCAAAATTGAAGATAGAACGGGTATTGTAATCGAGGTTTAAGTTCAAATTGTCCCCAATTTTACCTGTCACTCCCACATTGATGTCCATGTCAAAATCGGGCGTTACCCGATTGTTTTGGCGATAAATAGCAGAAGGGTTTCGGATATTTTGTTTTTGAAATCCCAAGAATAAGTCAATACTCCCTGTTGGTCGAATGTCTATAGAACCATCTCCACCAAAGAGATCGTCAAGATTAGGTGGTGTTAGGTCAAAACCCAAAAGATTTGTTCCACTAGCAGACTGTTCTTGCGCTTTCAGATTGAAGTAATCTTCCTGCATATTTTTTTGACGACTTTCCCAATATTCCTCAAAAGTGAGATAGGTTTCGTAGCGATAGGGAACGCCTCCAATGGTTTCAGTGACAATATAATTACCTGTTTCGGGGTCGTATTCGACCTTTTTTTCGATAGCTGCGGGATCTTCAAGATTGAAGGGATTTTTGTTTTGTTCGGTTACAAAATCTCCTTCCCTATCTTCAATGGGATAGATGATAGAATCCACAGGCACTACGGGCTTGGGCTGTAATGGAGCGGGTAATAAGTTCAGAATAATGGATGGACTGTTGCCTCCAATTGCGCCAAAAAACATCAATACTAAAAAGGTAGTGATGGTACTTATGAATATACTTTTTTTCCAACTCACGCGTATTCGTATATTTTGATATATAGGTTGCTTCGAAAATTCAAACTCAAATCTAAAAAACAAACTCAACCATATTCATTTGTAAATCAAACTTTTTGTTGAATCCCGACTAAAAATACGGGACAAATTTTGAGTTTGTGCCTTGTATTTGAGGTTTACAGAAAGGGAGGCAAAGGTAATGATTTTTTGAGCATTGCTGCTACAAGAGCTTCAAGGCTTCTTTAATCATGCTTTCGACACTGTTGATAGGTTTTTTACTCTTTATCAGCTTATTGAGTGCTTTTTGTGCCATAGGTTTGGCTATCCCCAAAGCCAACAGTGCTTTTAACGCTTCCTCTCTGTATGTATTGTGCGATGTGGGCAAATTCAAAGTCGGGTCAAATCCTTTGCTGAGTTTGTCTTTCAGCTCCAAAATTACCCTTTTCGCCGTTTTTACGCCAATACCTTTCACTGATTTTATCAAGTTCTCATTATCTTCTACGATAGCTTGGCGTATTTCGTTGGCTTTGAGTGAAGATAACATGATTTGAGCAGTGTTGGGACCAATGCCAGAAACGCTGATTAGATGCACAAACAGTTCTTTTTCATCGGTATCCGAAAAACCATAGAGCATTTGGATATCTTCCTTGACATGAAAATAGGTGTGTAGCTGACAGATGCCTGTATGCGGAATTTGTTCGTAGGTATTTAGGCTGATGTTGATATGGTAGCCAATACCACCCGCTTCAATGATAACATAGGTGGCAGATTTGTGGGTAAGCGTTCCTTTGACGTAGGCAATCATGTTATTTCTTGTTTACTTTATTCTATAAAAATCTGTAACCTCACATTCATTTGTGATTTAGGATATATGATTGAAATCAAAACCATACATCACATATCGTAATTCATACATCCACCAGTGTTAGGCCAATATTGTAAACGCACTTTACGTGGATTTAGGATGTATGATTACATGATTTGTGCTATTTTATTTTCACAACTTACTCAAAAAAACCACAAAATAAGCTGTATTTTTCTAACTATTTTCCCTCACCCACTCACTTTCATCTACCTCTACCTCCACCAATGCTCGGTATTTCCAAATCAAAATTCCACCCGATACCACACAACATCCTGCAAACAATAAAAACGCATAAGGCACGCCTTCAATGAAGAAAGGCAATCCGAAAAGTCCAATAAAAAAAGCACGCATCAAACCATTGGCGACTTGTGTAACCGCAGAAGTACGACCAATCAATTGATTGGGGATGTGGTGAAAAATATAGGTCACACGCATGATTCTCGAACCCGAATTGGCCAAACCCAACATCAAAAGAGCAATATAGTAGCCCACCAAACTTCTATTGATGATTAACAAGATAAAAGTAGATGCTGCGATGAATAGGGTCACAATCGCTCCCATGACCTTCGTTGTGTGCCTCAAAATATAAGTAATAAAAACTGCTGACAAAACTGCCCCTACTGCAAAAGCCACTTCCCCAATTGCATACACATTGGGGGATTCCTGCAAGTAGTTTTTCACAAAATTGGGCGCAAGCAAATAATTCACCACCATTGTCGTCACAAACACAAACGAAGCCACCGTTGCGAAGACAAAGATGATGGGATAAACCCGAAAAAAACGAAGGCCTGTTTTCATCCGTTCCCACAAGCTTGCTTTTTCGTGGAATCGCTTAGAAATGGCTACATACCGAATGGGAAGAATCAACAAAAAAGACAGCAAATAGGTCGTGCCATCCAACAAAAACACTTGATGCAAACTCCACGCTTCAAAAGAAATCGGCAATGATATCGTATATCCCAGCCATTCTATCGTACCGTTTTCAATACCCTCTAAAAGCAATGCCCCCAAACCGCCTGCTGCTGCGGAAGTGAGTTGCCCCTGAATTTCGAGCCAAGAAGTAATGCGTCCATAATCCTTCTTTTCGGTAATTTCTTGGGCAAAAGCGTATAGAGTTGGGTAGTGAATATTATAGGTCAAAAAAGTCGTTCCAAATACCAAGGCAGCCAAAGGCGCAGGCACTCCGCCCGTCACAAATCCAATTGCAGCGACACTTCCCAACCACACTACACCAAAGCCATTTTCTGCAAGGAATAGGTATTTTCGATTGAATCTATCCACCAATGTTCCTGCATATAAGCCCCAAATTATAGAGACAATTGTGACAACCAGATAAACTTTTGAAAACAAAGCTGGTTGCTTCAATATATCTACAAAATACCAAGGAACTGCAATCATGCTAATGCCTTGTGCACAGCCCGAAATCGAGTTGGCAAGAAATAACAGAAGTATCGCTTGTTTGTTTTTCAAAAATTTATATACTTTTATTGATACTTATATTCAAGAATTTAAGTATTTTGAGGTGTCGGGACAGGTCTTGAATTTACCTAAGTCTTCAAGTTTTACATAAGCACCTGATTGTAAGTAAACACAGCTATGAATTCAAATGCTTCAGCACAAAAAAATGCACCTATAATGTAGTAGCAAATGTAGTGGGTAAAATCAGAAAATGAGTTGTACCTTTGCATCTTCTTTTGAGAAAGTTTGAGAAATCGCCTTAAAAACAAACATATCAAATCAATAAATATCATGAAAAACGTTGGCATTAAAAACCCCGATGCAGATTTATCTAAATTGGGTTTTAAAGAAACTACCTTACTTTGGAATCTTTCACCTGCTGCATTGATAGAAAAAACCGTCGTGCTGGGTCAAGGACAACTAACTGACTCAGGTGCTTTGCTAATTAAGACTGGCGAATTTACAGGTCGTTCTCCCAAAGATAGATACATTGTCAAGGACTCTACTACCGAAGATACCGTTGATTGGGGTTCTGTGAATATTCCTATTGAGACCAAATATTACCAACAACTTTACAAAAAGGTAATCGACCATTTCAATGGTTTAGAAGAAGTCTATGTACGTGATGCTTATGCTTGCTACAATGCCAATTACCGCACCAATATTAGAGTCGTCACTGAATATCCCTGGCAGAACCTATTCGCCTACAATATGTTCTTGCGTCCCAGCGAACACGAAATCAAAACCATCGAGCCAGAATGGACAGTTTTGGCAGCTTCAGGCTGCATGGCAGATCCTAAAACAGATGGTACTCGCCAACACAATTTTGCCATCATCAATTTTACAGAACGTAAAATCATTATTGGAGGGACAGGCTATACAGGTGAAATCAAAAAAGGCATCTTTTCTGTTTTGAATTGTATTTTACCGATTCGACGAGGCGTTTTGCCCATGCACTGTTCTGCAAATGTAGGTCGGACAGGGGACACCGCTTTGTTTTTCGGATTGTCTGGAACAGGAAAGACTACTCTTTCGGCAGACCCAAACCGTCAATTGATTGGCGATGATGAACATGGTTGGTCAGAAAGCAGTGTATTCAACTTTGAAGGTGGATGCTATGCCAAATGTATCAACCTTTCTCAAGAGACCGAACCGCAAATTTACAATGCGATTCGTTTTGGTGCATTGCTCGAAAACCTCAATTTCCACGAAGGCACTCGCACGATTGACTACGAAGACACGAGTATTACCGAAAATACAAGAGTAAGTTATCCTCTTTATCATATTGACAATACAGCCTACAATCTTCGTGTAGCGATTCCTAAAAATGTATTTTTCTTGACCTGTGATGCCTTTGGTGTATTGCCTCCAATCTCCAAATTGAATCCTGCACAAGCCATGTATCATTTCTTGTCGGGATATACGGCAAAAGTAGCTGGAACAGAAGAAGGAGTCACCGAACCTATGGCAACATTCTCGGCTTGTTTTGGCCTGCCCTTTTTACCTTTACATCCCACTCGTTATGCCGAAATGTTGGGTCGAAAATTGGCAGAGGCCAATACCAATGTTTGGTTGGTGAATACAGGTTGGACAGGAGGTCCTTATGGTGTGGGTCACAGAATGAGATTGAGCGATACTCGTACGATGATTGGTGCAGCTTTGAATGGCAAACTCGACTATGTGAAATACGAAACCGATCCTATTTTTGGTTTGAGTGTTCCTACACATTGCCCCGATGTGCCTGATTATCTGTTGAATCCTCGCAATACTTGGCAGGATAAATCGGCTTTCGATACCAAAGCCAATCACTTAGCCAAACTCTTCAATGAAAACTTTGGGAAATATGCCAACAAAGCAAGCGATAAAATCAAAGCGGCTGCCCCTAAAGTATTGGTTGGTTAGATTTTAGCTAATAAATATTTTTATTGAAGCCCATTGAGCAGGATTGCTTGATGGGCTTTTTTTAATTCAAAATTTTCTTCCTTCAAGCAACTTCCCCAACCCAATAAACCGTATATTGCTAAAGAAAACAAAAACATTCGATGAAAAACATCTTTTTCTATTTCATATTCATTAACCTTTTCAGCATTTCAGCCTGTGGCGTGAAATATTCATTTACAGGTACATCCATCAACCCTGATGTAAAAACAGTCAGTGTAGAAAGGATTCCCAATCAAGCAAGTTTGGTCGTGCCTTCTTTAAGTCAAACATTGGAGGAAAAACTCAAAGACAAATTTACGATTGAAGGTCGTTTGGATTTAACTACCGAAGAAGGAGATGCCGCTTTTAGTGGCGCAATTACTCAATACAATGTGCGTCCTGCTGCTTCGGGTGCAAACGATCAAGCAGCTTTAAACCGCCTAACCATTGCCGTAAGAATGGAATACACCAACCGTATCACTGACGAAAATTGGTCAAGCACCTTCACACATTTTTCTGATTTTGATAGAGATGCCAACTTATCAGATGTAGAAGACAGTTTGATTGACGAAATAACCGATAACATTGTAGATGATATTTTCAATAAAGCGTTTTCTAATTGGTAGCATAAAGAAGATGGGATAAGTTTCTATTCCTTCAAAACCCCACTTATATTATAGCTCATTAATTTCTTGTAAGCTCAAACTTTCACAGCCTTTTACACACTGCAAAAACCATTTTTTTCTAAACAATTGCGAATAAAAAGGATTTTATGTACCTTGTAAGGAATTGCCCGTGTTTTAAAAACTAAACGCAGAATTGTTAGAATTGCAGTATTATGGACAAACAACCTATATTAAAAGCCATCACCGATATTAACACCTTAGAAGAATTATCTTCTTGGGATTTGCAGACTCTCTTAGCAGACTTTCCTTTTTTCCAAACGGCTCACCTCCTTTGGGCTAAAAAAGCAATGGATACCGATAACTACGAACAACAAGAAATTCTTCAAAAGGCGGCAATCTATGCAGGCAACAGAGCGGTTCTTTACAAACTCATGTATCAAAAAGAAGAGTTACACCCCTCTTCCAGTTTGGATGATGCAACTCTTCAAATAGATAAAAAAGATATACCTCTCATCATTGCGAATGACGAAACAGACGGACAGGAAACAGAAATGATTTCTGTGGATCATCTGGATTTGGACTTGATAGATGAAGAACTAGACGGTCAAGAAACGGAAGTCGTTTCGGTAGATCATTTAGGTTTGACAGAGGAAGGGGCAGATGAGAAAGAGACAGAAGTTGTGTCAATTAATCATTTGGATTTGACGGAGGAGGACGCAGATGGACAAGAAACCGAAATAGTCCCTTTAGAAAATTTAGAATTACCAGAAGAAGAAGAGGTTTCTACCAATGTGAGCACAAAGGATAGCATAATCTTGTTAGATAATGAAACAGAAGCATTGGAGGAAATGGCGATTTTGGACAAATTGAAGGCTGAAATTGCAGAAAAACAAAAAAGCATTGAACTTCAATTGAAAGAGGAAAGGGAAGAACTCCAATCAGAAAAATTGGAAGAAGTAGAAAAAGAGTTAGAAGAGTCCTTTGACAATTTTGTTGAAAATACGCCCGCTTCGACTCCTTCAATAGACGAAAAACTGGAGGATACGGCTCGTTCTATTACCTCTGCTTTGGACAAATCCCTTCTCAAAATTGCTCATGAAGATGTTATTGAAGTGGTAAACAAGGAGGTGAAAAACATCCCTGCTACTTTGGAAACTGTTGAAAAAAGCGAAGCAATAATAGAGGAAGATAACGATAAATTTGCCTTAAATCATATTTTTGAAACACAGGAAGACGAAGAAGAAGACTACCTTAGTACAGAACAAATATCTGAAGAGGCTCGCAAAAGAGTACAGGAGGAATTGACTGCAAAACTGAAAAATCTCGATGAAAATATAGATGTTCCCATCATTGAGAGCAGCAATACAGTAGACTTGAGTGATATGGTGAAAAAGGAAGTCAGGGAAACCATTCAAAAAGACATCGAACAATTAGAAGAGGCAGCCGAGGAAGAAATCTGGGAAGATGAAGACGATGGAAAAGTAAACTCAGCTATCATTAGAGCTTCTATTAAAGAAGACAAGCAATCGCTAAAAGAATCACTAGAAAATTCTTTAGATAACGATGATGATTTGTTTGTAGAAGAGGAAGAAGATAGTGAGCTCGCACATCCCGAAAACGAAATAGAATCGGATTTGATCATGAATTTGAAGGCGAAAGTCGAATCCTACAAACAAAAGAAAAAAACATTTGAAAGTTGGTTGACTGGAGATTTAGAGAAAGAAGAGCAGCCAAAGGTTAAACTAAGCGAAGAAGACGAAACAGAAATCAAAAAATTTGTTGATTATCAATCTGAAATGAACAACAATGAAAAGACACAAACTCCTTCTACCGATAACGAGCCTCTTTTAGAAGGCACAGAGTCCATGGCTGAAGTCTATGCTCAACAAGGATACTATAAACGGGCTGTAAAGATTTATGAGCAGTTAAGTTTGAAATATCCAGAAAAAAGCAGTTACTTTGCAGTTAAAATTGTTGAACTTCAAAAGAAATTGTAGTTATGTATATATTTATAACCATCCTCATTATTTTCATCTGCTTGCTGATGATGTTAGTCATTTTGGTACAAAATCCAAAAGGAGGAGGATTAGGCTCTGCTTTTGGTGGTGGCGGCGGAAATTTGGGAGGAGGTGTTAAACAAACATCTGATTTTCTAGATAAGGCTACTTGGACGCTTATTGTTGCACTGTTTGTGTTAAGTATTGTTACCACAGCTTTTTTGCCTGATCAGAGAAGCGGTGCAGATGCAGGAAATGACACACTTATCGAAAGCATAGAAGACAGCGAATAATACAAAGTAAGAAAAGTACATATTGCTTTATAAACCATAAAAATAGCAGCTTATTCATTTAAGCTGCTATTTTTTTTTGGGAACTTTTTTACTTAAAAAATCATTGTTCTATTGTGACAGGTACTTTGTGTAACCTAATAGCTAAAATATGAGTCAAATCAATTTCACAGGAAAAGTTGTTTACAAAAATATAGAAATGGGTTTTTGGGGCATAGAAGCCCACAATGGTCAACAATGGTTGCCTATTAATTTACCTTCAAGACTCGAAAAAGAAGGGTTGGAGGTAGAAATAAGTGGCAATACAGTAGATGACTTTTTCTCAACAATCATGTGGGGAACTCCCATTGAAATAACCAACTACAAAATTGTATAAATCATGATATTATCCCTATATTCTATCAGCTATATAGCAAGTTTATTTTTCGCTATTTTTTGGTCATTTTTCGACTTGCGTGGACGAAAGTTTTGGGCATGGTTTCCCAAAATAGGTTTTTTCCTCGCCATAGGCTTTTACCTCTTCAATGTCTTTTACAATGCCGAATATGCCGAAACCAACATTGTGGTCTTGTTGATTCGAGATTTGGGATTGCTGCATGTATTGACTTGGCTAACAACTAAGATTGCCATGAAAAAATCGTGGTTTGGATTGTGGTTCATGGGTTTGTTGGCAGCTATGATGTGGCTATATGCCCCGAATGTACTCGAAAAATCATTTAGTAAGCACAAATTAGTCGAAAACACTTTGGAGGTCTCACAAATGGTGGAAGTGGATAAAAATGGAGAGTTGCTGTTTGATATCAAAAGTGATAACCAACTGCAGAACATCCAAAAAGCATTAGCGGCTTATGAAGTAAATATCCAAAGGGCTTTTCCCGAAATTGCACATCCCGATCGCACCAATTTGGACGAATATTATGTAGTTGACATTGCCGATCAGTATGAAAGAAAAGTAGTCGAAGTTTACAATACGCTCAATGAAATGAAATCTGCAGTAGACTGGGTAGAATACAACGAAACCGTATCCGTAGACCCGATGGAATCTACTAATTTACAAAAAAACCAAATCAAATATGTCATTGATGATGAACGGATAAACGAGCTTTGGGGTTTTGAGTGGATGAAAATGAACGATACATATAAGTTCCTTAACGAAGCAAAAATCAAACCCACCAAAGTAGCCAAAATTGCCATCTTAGATACAGGAGTAGATGGCTCACATCCCGATTTGAAGGACAATTATGTGACAACTCTCAAAAAATACGACAGTGATAAACGGGGTCACGGTACACATTGTGCAGGCATTGCAGGTGCTGTTTCTAACAATAAAATTGGTGTAGCCTCTTATGCCCCCAACAATGATTTCGTCCAAATCACGAGCATCAAAGTGTTGAGTGATTACGGTTTTGGTTCTCAGCAAGGCATTATCAATGGTATGATTAAAGCTGCTGATATTGGCGCAGATGTCCTTTCGATGTCTTTGGGTGGTCGCTCGAATGATGTAGCTCAACGAGCTTACAGTGATGCTGTAAAATATGCCAACAAAGCCAACGCCATTGTTGTTGTAGCAGCAGGAAACTCGAATATGAATGCTACCGAATTTACTCCTGCCAATTGTGAAGGTGTGATTACGGTTTCGGCAGTAGATAGTGATCTCAACCGAGCCAAATTTTCCAATTATATCAACGATGTAAAAATGGGCATTGCAGCCCCTGGTGTAGATATTTTGTCTACTTATCCTGGAGGTGATTATCAAGTGTTCAGCGGTACTTCAATGGCTACGCCTTATGTTGCAGGGCTTTTGGGCATGATGAAAGCAGTCAATCCAAAAATGACGACTCAAGAGGCGTATAAAATATTGAAGGATACGGGCATCGAAACAACAGATACCGAAAAAACAGGTAAGTTTATTCAGCCTTTGAAGGTGTTGGAGCAGGTGATTGATTAACGATATTTGATTTGTGATTTATTGAGAAGGCAAAGATTTTATGCTAAGGGTGGTTCCCTTCACCACCACACTAAAATTAAAAACAAACAAACAATATATATCATGGACGAATTGACCAGAAAAGACAAAGCAGAAGACATTGTGAACCACAATATATTCATGTCAATGGGAGCAGGTACTTTGCCGATTCCATTCGTGGACGTAATCGCTGTCACCTCCGTTCAGATGAGTATGCTCAAAGACTTGTGTGAACTCTACGATGTACGGTTTTCAGAAAACTTGGCGAAAAATGCCATCACCGCTTTGGCAGGCAGCAGCCTTGCACGTTTGGGCGCAAGTGCAGTGAAAACAATTCCAGGCATAGGTACATTTTTCGGGAGCGTCTCTATGGCAGTGCTTTCAGGTGCTTCAACATACGCTTTGGGACAAGTGTTTATTACCAATCTTGAAGGTGGACGCACCATTTTGGATTTCGACTTAGAAGAAGGCAAAAATCTATTTGCAAGAGCTTTTGAAGAAGGCAAAGAATATGTGAGTAAATTGGACAAAGAACAGGGAGGAAGAAAGGCAAATGCAGACAACAAACCACCTGTCAATCCTAAACCTGCTGCGGATAAAAACAAAAAAGGTGCAACAAGTGAAGAAGATACTTTTGCCTTGCTCGAAAAGTTGGGCAATTTGAAGGAAAAAGGTATCATTACGGAAGAGGAGTTCTTGAAGAAGAAAGAGGACTTATTAAAACGTCTGTAATTAGGTTTTTTACAATCTTCACTAATAGTGTCGCCAATATCTAAAGGAGTTTGGCGACATTTTTATTTTCATAGAAAAATATGACAAACAAAAAATCATAGGTATTATTTGCATAATTTTAAATATTAACTTATATTAGCAATATTAGATTCACCATACCTCTGTTTTTTACCAGAAGTAATAAGCCCTTTAACATGAAATACAAAACCTTACTCCCTCCCCTCCCCCTATTTTCAATCAATTGAAAATAATAAAAAAACATTACTTTTAATTATTCTTTTTTGTGTGAGCTTATGTTTATCTCCAAGGCATATCTATGCACAAATTTGTGTAAATCCTTATGACTATGCGCCAAGTGAATATCACCCCTCTCATACACCCATGAAGTACATAAAAATAAATGTTCATATTTTAAGAGATGAAAACGGGCAAAACAATTTTCCTGATGTAGATGGCAATGGAAATGATGAAGCCATTGATTTTGTAAAAGAGTTGATTTGTCAAGCAAACACCAAACTAGCAAATAATGAAGAAATGAACATTCATACAGGAACTCCTCCTCGGATTGATACTGATACTTTTGACAATGGAATGTATCTCTGTGTTTTATTGGAAAATGGGCGAGTTTTAGAGCAAACCAAAATGATTGTCTTAAAATAAATGGATGATGAACTATTTCAAATGTTTTTTACCCCTATTTTTACTCTTGGCTTGCTGTGATTTGGTAGGGCAAAACAATTTTAGTTTCAGTATCGGACATTCCGCTTTTAATCAAGGAATTGGAAACAGCATCCTTTCATTAGAAGATGGCAATTACTTGATAGTGGGAGATTGTTACATGCCCTCTTATGACTCTTGTATCAATGTTTTGAAAATGGACAGCTTGGGCAATGTACTTTGGCACAAATATTATGAAGGTTTAGGGACGTTTTATATGAGGGATAATATCCTTATAGACAAAGAGGGGGCAGGTTTTATAGTGGCAGCTAAAGTTGCTCAAGAAGGGAATAGATGGAACATGGGTATGGTCAAATTGGATTCTTCGGGAGATAGTCTTTGGGTAAAAGCTTATGGCGGAGAGGGAATAGAATGGACCAGTCGTATGATTCAACTCGATGATGGAGGATACATATTGGTAGGCTATGGCAATAGTTTTGGAGACCAAAGTGAGGTGGACGGTTATATGGTTCGCACAGATAAAACAGGAGAAGTGATTTGGGATAAGATAGTTACGGGTTCTAAGGATGATAGAGTTACGGGTATTGTTCAAGAACATTCCAATAGTTTTTTAATAAATATAGCCACAAAAAATACGCCCTCTGGAGTATTTCGCCCCCTATTGATGAGGATAGACAGCATGGGCAATGAAACGTGGAGTCGCTTGTATGATACGGACGAACAGCACTGTGGTCTCTTTTTCAAAAAATCTCATTTGGGAGGTTATCTCTTCAATGGTTGTCGGGATTTTGATGTAACAGATTCCAAAGACAAATTTTTTGAAAGTATGATGCGAGGAGACAGTTTGGGGAACTTTCAATGGACGACCTACTTTCCTCACTTCAAAAACAAAAGCGTTGCCAATTTTAGGGAATTAAAAGATGGCAGTATCATTGTAGTGGGAACAGACAGAGATTTTGCGTCCAGCTATTATGGTTGGATAGGAAAAATTGATTTGAATGGCACTGTGTTGTGGGAAAAACACTATACTTTGGAAGGAGCATTAGGACCGTTCCTTTTGTACGATATTGAATTGGCAAAAGATGGGGGATTTGTGGCAATTGGCACTGTAAATCAAACAATTGAAAACAGCAATCACCCACAACCTCAAATATGGGTTTTGAAAGTAGATAGCATGGGCTGTTGGCAGGGGAATTGTTCGGAGGATGAATTGATAGTCACTTCTCCCATCACTACTTCTATTGACGCTCCTATTGATTCCTCTTCCTTAGATGTAGATTTTTTTCATTTGTACCCCAATCCAAGCACCAATAGAAGCAATGTAACCTTTCATACTGCTTTCGTTTCTTCTAATAGGGTTTTACTACTTTACGATGTTTGGGGAAGATTGGTTCAGAAAATTGTATTACAAAGCGGACAACAACATTTGATACTGGATGCAGCGGAATTGGGTTTGTCTGATGGAGTGTATATTTTGGCGTTGAAGGTAGATGGTACAGCAATACAGCAAGAGAAATGGGGAGTTGTGAAGAATTGAATTGAGTCTTTTGTAAAACTTATACTCAATTTCTTCAAATATTAAAGTGTCTGTAAAGAGAGAGACAAATAAGCTTCAAACCTTCTGCTTTGGATAGCGTTTTATTGCTGATGAACACATTAATAAAACCTTATCTCCTATGACTTTCAAAAACTGCATCGAAAAAATCAGCTTGTTTTTATTGGCTTTGTTCCTACTAATAGGCTGCTCTCCAAAATACAAAATCGCTTCCAAATCCAAACCCATAACCCACGAAGATTGGGATAGTCTTTTGAAAGCACATGTGAACGATAAAGGCATGGTCGCCTACAAAGGATTCCAAAATGATAGAAAGAAGCTCGATAGCTATCTCCAGAAATTATCCGAACACCATCCAAATGACAAAAACTGGTCGAAAGAAGAACAAATGGCCTATTGGATCAATGCCTACAATGCTTTCACTGTTCAGTTGATTCTCGACAACTACCCTACAGAGAGCATCAAGGATGTCAAATCTGGGCCAACCATTTCTTTTGTCAATTCACCGTGGGATATCAAATTCATTACTATTGAAGGAGCGGAATATGACCTCAACAATATTGAACACAATTTTTTGCGTAAGCGATTTGAAGACCCACGCATACATGTTGGAGTAAACTGCGCCTCCATTTCTTGCCCTGCTTTGCCGCAGTTTGCTTTTACTGCTGATAAATTATATGAACAGTTAGAAGAACAAGCTCGCCGTTTCGTCAATGATCCTACCAAAAACAAAATCGCTACAAATAGTATTCAAATTTCCAAGATTTTCAAGTGGTTCAGTGGTGACTTTGAGAAGAATGGACCCCTGATAGATTTCCTCAACAAATACAGCGATACTCAAATAGATGCAAATGCCTCTATTGACTATTTGGAGTACAATTGGGGATTGAATGAGGCACAAGAAGAGCAAGAAATAAAAACCAAAATCAAGACAGGAAAATAACCTTTTCTGCCAATTATTTTCATTGCCATTTTATCTGTTTATTTCTTCTTTTTGAAGGTCAGATGGAACTTACCATGAATGAAATAATCATTTCCTTTTGTGTTTCAATAATTATTTAATCATGAACGTTTCATTTTATAACTTGCCAAAAACATCAAAAATAGTACACTTTTGGCAAGTTATAAGTTTCGTATTTTCCCAAAAGAGTATTAACAAATTGTTTTTTGGCAGGAAATAAAAAAACTGTACCCCAATGAAAAAAATTTTGCTCAACAACGTCTATTACTGATGTAAACTATAAGGTTGGTTTATTGTTATAAAAATGCACTTCTGGATCAGGATTGAAAAATCTTATTAAAAGTGCAGGAAAATCCTTATCTTAGGGAGATTAACCCCCTTTTTTGTCACTAAAAACAGTAAATAACATGATTCTTCCTATTATTGTATTGGTTGTAGCAGGTATCGTATTGATGGGTATGTACAACAATATGGTCAAACTTCGCAACCGCTTAGAAGGCGCATGGAGCGACATCAATGTACAGCTCAAACGCCGCTATGACCTCATTCCCAACTTAGTAGAAACCGTAAAAGGATATGCAAAGCACGAAGAAGGTACTTTTGAAAAAGTCGTTCAGGCACGAAATGCTGCGGTGAACATTCCGAGTAGCAGTGTAGCAGCACAGGCACAGGCTGAAAATATGCTGACAAGCGCATTGAAGCAGGTGATGTTGGTCGTAGAAAGTTACCCAGAATTGAAAGCCAACACCAGTTTCCTTCAATTGCAGGAAACATTGGGCAACATTGAAGACGACATCCAAAATGCCCGCCGATACTACAATGCTATCGTGCGTGATTTTAACAATGCCGTTGAAACATTCCCTTCAATGATTGTTGCACGCATGTTCAACTTCAATGCTTATGAATATTTTGAAGTAGAAAAACATGAACGAGAGAATGTTCAGGTTCATTTTTAAGGAAATAACTGACATAAAAGACGTAAGACAAAAGACCTATCACCTTGTCTTACGTCTTTTGTTGTAATAAGCAGTAAGGCTTCAATGAATCATGTTTATTTATTGAAGTTAATTGAAGCCTCACTTCCCTTTTCCCTCCTACCTTTATCCAATCACAACCATACTCCCTGCAATGAGAAACGCAATCTTTACCCTTATCTTAGCTTTCTTTTGTACTTTATCCGTTTTTGCAGACGAATACTTCTACATCGAAAATCTTGATGTCCAAATTGAACTCCAAACAGATGGTAGCTTTTGGGTACATGAAACCATTGACGTATTTTTCACTCAGCAAAGACGGGGCATTTTTCGCTCTATTCCTGTTAATTACAAAATAGAAGATTTGCCACAAGGCGAACAACAAACGAAAAGAGAGGGATTGATTTACGATATTTACTTAGATAGTATCAGTGTAGAAGGGTGGGAATACAAAAAGGTAGCAAGCGAAGGATTTTTGAATATTCGCATCGGTACAGCAGATAAGTTCATTGAAGGTAAACAGCAGTACAAAATTCACTACAAGGTCTATAACGCTATCAATCACTTTTCACATCACAGCGAATTTTATTGGAATGTCATTGGTACAGAATGGAAGGTACCTATTCACGAATCCTCTTTTCGAATCCTACTCCCGAAACCTGTTCCAAATCCACAGCAATCTTATCGAGTATTTGCAGGTAAATTGGGTGCAACGGATACTGCTTTTATTGAATCTTTTGACGGTTTATTACTACAGGGCAAAAGCCAACGAAAACTTGCGATACGAGAAGGTGTTTCGGTTGCATTGGCTTTGCCTGATGGTTATATTGAGAAAGAATCACTGCCTATGTCGGTCATTGCAGATGATTACTACCTCAAAAAATGGGATATGGACATTGCCTTTTCGGATGACGGAAGGGCAAAAGTTCGAGAAACCTACATCATTCATTTTTTGCAGCCAACCTATCCCATTTACCGAAATTTTGAACCTACTATTCGCTGGCAGAATCCCTTGGCAACTCCTAAAATTATTGGAGGAGAATACCGCTATTTATTGGAGCAGATTCAGAGTAAAAATGTAGACTTCAATTCTTCTCACCAATCCTTTTACTTGAATACAGAAGAGGTAAAAATAGGAACTGAACGCATTTATGAATTAACTTATGAAACGTATGGCAATTTTCTCCCTTCAAAAGACAAGTCTGAACACCTACAATGGCACAGCCCTTTAGATCATTCTTGGCAAGAACCCATAGAAAGTGCTACAATCACCATCCATTTTCCAGAAGGGCGAAGTGGCTCAAAAGTGGAATCAATCGTAAAAGGCAACGGAAAAACAAAAGCTATTGATAAAAGCAGAATAGACTTAAATACTGTGGTTATCAACACTAAAACACCATTGCTCCAAAGAGAGTATTTGGACTATGCGATTTATGTACCAAATGGTTTTTTTGCTACTAATTGGACGGCATGGCTAAATTTGGTGTGGAAAAACAACTGGATTTTACTGCTTCCTTTCTTCATTTTTGGAGGTATTTATTGGTTTTGGTTGCGTAAAGGCAAAGACGAAGAATTCAGTGTAACGACTCAATACCGTCCTCCTTCTGAGCTTACACCTGCCGAATCGGGTATTTTGATTGACGACAAACTACACGACCGAGATTTATTGGCACTCATTCCGTATTGGGCAACGCATGGACATTTAAAAATAAAGGAAATTCGAGAATCCAAATTTTTGGGCCTTTCAGAAAATGTGGACTTTGAATTTCACAAACTCAAAGAACTCCCCATCAACGCACATCCATACGAACACACCCTCTTCAATGGCATTTTCAAAAAAGGGGACACCATTTTATTGAGCAGCTTGACTGCTAAGTTTTACAAAACGATGCAAAAAGCAAGGGAGGAATTGGAGGCACAAATCAAAAAACGCACTTTTTACGTGCCAAGAACAAGGGGCTGCGGAACGGCAATGCTCGTTTTTGGTGTGATGGCTCTGATGGGAGGACTTTTTGCCTTCTTATTTGGTTTTGGTTCGGGCAATTCATTTCAATTGACCGACATAGGAATCACCACCTTACTGACTGGTATCCTGCTCTTGATTTTTGGGCGCATCATGCCCAAAAAAGCTCCTGTTGGAATGGAGGCTTACAAAAAATTAGCAGGTTTTCGGGAGTTTGTCAAAAGTGCGGAATCCCATAAACTCGAAACCTTTCTCAAAGAAGACCCAAATTATTTTGATAAGACATTGCCCTACGCCATTGTTTTTGATTTGGCAGAAAAATGGGCTTCAAAATTTGATGGACTAAGTATTCAGCCTCCCGAACCTCATTGGTATCAAGGAAGTTACGACCACTTCAATACCAATGTATTTATGGACAGCCTTAGCAATGGCATGAAACAAATCGGCAATACCTTTGTGTCTTATCCTTCAAGCAGTGGCGGAAGTAGCAGTTATGGGGGAAGTGGAGGCAGTTTTTCGAGTGGTGGAGGTGGATTTAGTGGCGGCGGTTTCGGTGGCGGCGGCGGTGGGAGTTGGTAGTTTTTGGCCATTCAAAGTCAACCTGATTTTTCAGTTGTTAAATTCAATTAAACCGTGTTAAAAAAGTCAATTCTCACCAGCCAATGCCCCATCAACATCTATACTAAAGCAGGCAAAACCTCTCCACTTACTTCTCCAAAACCCACTCGAATCCCGTCTTTCTCTGCAAATCCTCGCATGATGACCGTATCGTAGTCAGCAATAAATTTACGAGTTGTGCCATCGGGCATTTCAATGGGTTTTTCGCCTCTCCAAGTAAGCTCCAACATCGAACCAAAGCTATCGGGAGTCGTTCCACTAATCGTACCACTTCCACACATATCACCCACCTTCACATTGCAGCCATTAACGGTGTGATGCGCCAACTGTTGAGGCATATTCCAATACATGTATTTGAAGTTGGAGCGAGAAATTACTTTTTCCACTCCTCCTTTTGGCTTCAATGCCACCTCCAAATTCACGTCAAATCGTTTGTTGACGGGGGATTCTAAATAAGGCAAAACAGGCACATCTTGTGGATAGTTTTCGATTCGGAAGGGGTCAAGTGCGTCAATTGTAACAATCCACGGAGACATCGAAGACGCAAAACTTTTGCCCAAAAAAGGTCCTAAAGGTACATACTCCCATTTTTGAATGTCTCGTGCCGACCAGTCATTGAATAAAACCATCCCAAAAATAGCATCTTCGGCCTCTTCAATCGGAATAGATTCTCCCAATTGCGTATTTTTTCCAACGATAAACGCCGTTTCCAACTCAAAATCCAGCAAACGACAAGGTCCAAAAACGGGTGTGTCTGAACCCGCAGGCATTGTTTGACCTTTGGGACGGTGAACAGGTGTTCCTGAAACAATGATGGAGGAAGCTCGACCGTGATAACCCACAGGAATGTGTTTCCAGTTTGGCATCAAGGCATTTTCTACGCCTCTAAACATGATTCCTACATTGGTTGCATGTTCTTTGCTTGAGTAAAAATCGGTGTAATCGCCCACATTTACAGGCAAGTGCATAGTAGCTGAAAGTCTATCTACTAACACACCTTCGGCATGAGGCTGCAATTCGTTGTTATCATTTAACAATAATTCGGTCAATCTTGCTCGCAAACTTGTCCATATTGGTTTTCCCAATGCAATGAAATCATTCAATACGGGCTGTTGAAAAACATTGGAAGGAATGTTCAAATCGTCCAATAAACCCAATCGAGCTACTGCATACAAATCCAATATATAATCACCAATTGCCACTCCTGCTCTTGGTCCTCGACTTTTCGCTTCAAAGATACCGTAAGGTAGATTGTGTATCGAAAAATCGGAATTGGGAGCAACTTCTATCCAAGATTGTTTATTTTGAGCCATCTTTTGTTTTGTTTATTTTTGAGCTGCAAAATTAAGCAAATACTTTAAAATTGATGCGAAGGGGAGAGATGTGGGAAGCAAGATTTCGTACAGTTGGTATAGGGCTTGGTTATTCAAAAACACAAATACAGCTATTGACCTAAACGATGTTTTGGGAAAACGTCTCTATACCAATAGTCCGTGCAAAACTAAGATTAGGAAAGTCTAAAAAAAGGTCGTAAAGTTAAGTTCTGACACAAAAACTAAACGACCCATGTTGAGTATTAAAAAAACACTCGAATCAATATTCGAGAAATTT
>JAUHXA010000079.1 GCA_030427245.1 Bacteroidia bacterium
AGTAGGTTTTATGATATATTTTTTAGGTTAAAGAAAATGCTGTCTTCCAGTTTTGGTAGGCAGCATTTTGTATATCAAGTTTTTAGGAGAGTTCTTCAATTGGTCATCTCTTGCAAAACCAGAAACCACTTCACCTAAATTTTCTTAACTCCTTTCACCCTCACACCCTCTTTTTTGCCCCTCAACAATTGTTCTTCGTGATTCACAAAGCGATACTCAGTCGCTTCCTCCAAGCGGTTTTGCAGATTTTCAGAAATTAGGAATTGCTCTTTCAAATCATTGCATTGCCCTTGAATCCTTGCCGCTGTATTCAGCACATCTCCATAGTAAGCAATGTCCCTTTTGATGACTCCAACTTCTGCAATAGTAGTTTTACCGATATGAGCTCCTGCTTTGAAGAAAGGTTGGACCTGGTATTGTTTTTTGTAATAATCCGCTCGTTTGTCCAACGTTTGTTGAAATAAGAAAAAAGCTTTTAGACAATTGTGATTCTGCAATCCTTGTTTGGATTTCCAACACAAGACTACTTCATCACCCACATACTGGTAAATCTCCGCATTGGTTTTAAGGACTGCCGAAGTGATGTCGGCAAAACAATCTCGAATCAGCTCACTATATTGGAGATGTCCTAATTTTTCGGCAATTGTGGTGGAAGATTGAAGGTCAATGAACAAAAAAATCCGCTCTTCTTCACGAGGTTTGTGGTATTTTCCGAGTAGCATATTTTGGAGAATACTCCCCCCGATTTTTCGGCTGACTTGTCGGTAAAAGGTGATGCAAGTACTGACGACTATGAACCAAACCAGAATCACCACAAATATTTTGGAATCGACAACATCTTTGGCTATTTCTAAGCTCAATGTTTCTCCTGCCATCGTGACTCCTCTTGATACCATTACCCAAAAAGCAGTTTGTAGTAATATAAAGTTTGTCACTGTTTTTAGGGCTAATATTTTACCAAATGAAAGGCGATTGATAACTTCTAGGTCAAAACTCCATTCCGACAAAAAATAAAAAGTGCCAATCAGAACACCCATGATAACAGGCAGACGCATAGATATATCGTTGGTAAAAACTCCGTTTGTTTGTATGCTGATGGGGTCTGGAGCACCAAAACGACGTAGAAAATACAGTAGCCCCATTGCCAAACTCCATACAACGACCATGTTGAGCCAGAAGATAAATTTATCTTTGAGAAGTGAGTTCATGATAATAGGGATTGATTGAAGAAAAAGCTGTAAAATATACATTTTACATTTCATTTCCTTATTTTTGCGGCACTTGCCGAAAGCCTATACAATGGCATCATTTTTTCTTGTTTTAATTTATCAAAACCTCTACCCTTTAACCTCCTTATCTACAAGCCTCTATTTTTATTTTTTCGAAAAAATTATACTACATAGAATGAACTCAATTTTACAAAGGAGTTTGGGATGCTTATTGTTAGGACTGTGTTTTTTTCAAATCGGAATCGCTCAAAATTGTGGCAGTGATATCTTACATCAACAATTATTGCAAAGCAGTGAAGAGTATAGACAATCTTATCTTCAACAAAACAAAGACATTGCGGCCGCTACCATGCTACTTCAATCCGATAAAGCAATTCAAAAACTGGACGAAGAAACTTTGACAATTCCCGTAGTTGTTCATATTTTGCACCATCCCAGTTTATCAGTCGGCGCAGGCAGCAATATTAAAGACAATCAAGTACATCAAGCAATTGCTTACCTCAATGAAGCGTTTCAAAATCTCGAAAATTTTCAGACCAATCACGGAATCAGAACAGACATAGAATTTTGCTTGGCATCCAAAGATGAATCCAATACAGCAACGACGGGCATCAACCGTTTTCCAACCGTAGAGTTTTCGGAGATTGATATGGGAACAGAAGAACCCGATTTTAAGTCACAAACGATTCGGTGGGACAGCCACGATTATCTGAATATTTGGGTAGTAGATGAAATTTGCAGCCCCAATATTCCCGACAATCCCTGTGCTGTGGTGGGTTATTCTTATACAGCGCAAGTTCATGGAAGTGAGCGAGATGGCGTAGTGATTGAAGCGGGAAGATTTGGTAGTTCGGTACATGGCTCAAAAGTTTTGGTGCATGAAGTCGGACATTACCTCAATCTCCAACATACTTTTAACAATGGATGTAAAAACGACAACTGCTTAATGGATGGTGATTTTGTATGTGATACACCTCCTGATAATCAAACAACTCCTGTGGACTGCAATAAGTCAACACAAGCCAACAGTTGTAGTACAGACAGCGATGATACCCACAGCCGCAATCCTTTTCGACCACAACAATTTGGCGGTTTGGGCGATCAAGACGATTTGTCCAACAACTACATGGACTACAATTACAACAATTGTTTAGACAGTTTTACAGAAGGTCAAAAAGATAGAATGAGGCTTTCGTTGACAACCACCAGAAAAAGTTTGTTGGAATCAGCCAAATGCAGCGAAGTCATCACTCCTCCTGATGACCCTATTTTGGCAGATGTAGGCATTAGCGAAGTGCTTACACCCAATGGTTTCACCTGCGAAAATTATGTTGGTTTGAAGGTAAAGTTGACCAATTTTTCCAGCGAACCTTTGACAAGTGTAAACATTCACTACCAGCTCAATGCAGAAAATACACAAGTCTATTTTTGGCAGGGAACGCTGACCGCTTATCAATCTACAACGGTGACACTGCCCAAGACAATATTCATTACCGAAAACATCCAAAAGATTCGAGTTTATACGACCAATCCCAACGGAATGGAAGATGAAAATGCAAACAACAACCTGGCAGAAGCCGATTTCTTTAACATGCCTTTGCAGGAATTGCCCTTTTTTGATGACTTTGAAGGGGCAAATCTTGAAGCAAATTGGAGCATTTCCAATCCCGATGGACTTCAAAGTTGGCAAACACAATATATCCAAAATTGCAATGCAAATGAGCATCGCAGTTTGGCTTTGAATAGTCATTCTTACAGCGGTTCATTAGAAGAAAGCGACTTACTACAATTGTATTTGGATATGGAAAACCTTCAATCGGCTGAATTGCGTTTTGATGTAGCCTACTCCGCTTATAGTCTTGGTTTTGCAGAAACCCTGCGAGTATATGCTTCCAAAGATTGTGGTGAAAACTATTCCAAAATCTATGAAAAAAGCGGCTTAGAATTGGCCACTTCCAGTGCTTATCAAACAGAGGATTGGAGACCAAAAAACTGCAATGATTGGCGTACCGAAATAGTGGATTTGTCGCAATTTGCAGGAGCTAAAACACAACTCTATTTTGAAGCCATCAATCGAAACGGCAACAACTTATTTCTTGACAATATTTACATTCACGATAAAAGTGAAGCCTCTTGTGATGCGCCCTCTAATTTGACTATTGAAGTCACAACGGCGGATCAAGCGATTTTGAATTGGAGTGGAAAAACGGATGTATTTGCCTACAATGTTTGGTTTAGACCTGTTGGCACAGAGGATTGGACAGTTGTGACGATAGAAGAAGAAGAGAAAATCGTCACAGGATTAGAACCTTCAACGGCTTACGAAATGCAATTGCAGAGTATTTGTGCGGATGGCGGTACAAGTCTTTTCAGCAATCGCCAATTTTTTCAAACGCTTAGTTTACCCATCTGTCACTCACCCCTTCAGCAACGTGTCGAAACCATCAGCAGTAATTCTGTTCTCTTGCGTTGGGAACAAGCAGGTGATTCAGAAAGTTATACGGTTCGATATCGGAAACAGGGCAGTAGCAGTTGGAGTCTGGCGTTTGGCAAAAAGGATAGTGCAGAAGTCCGAAACTTAGCGCCCGAAACCACTTATGAGGCGGCTGTTCGCAGTAAATGTGTGAACGGCATCAGTGGCAACAGTGAATATGGTAGTTTACTTACCTTCAAAACAACTGCCGAATGTCCTGCTCCAAATTCCATCGAAGTAATTCACACTTCAATGGACAAAGCAACTATTGCTTACAAGGCTGCTCCCGAAGCCAATTTTGTCAATTTCAAATACAGATCCAAAAATGTGACACAATGGACAGACGGTGGTACGACTGATTCGGAAGAACACACGCTCAATGGTTTGAAATCAGGCAGGGTGTATGAAGTACAAGCTGCGGGAATATGCGGCAATCAATTAGGCAATTTCAGCCGTTCAGCCGTTTTTTCGACCCAAACCCTCTGTGATGCACCGAATAATTTCAGTTATACCTACAATGCTTCTGCCAATTTGGTAATTGTCAGTTGGGAAGTGGCAGAAGATGCAGCCTTGTACGAATTGGAGTACAAACAAATTTTACCGTCTGAAAGTAGTCAATGGAAGTCAATAGTTGTCAATGGTGCAACGGCTTATCTCAGCAATTTGCAGCAAGGAAGCCTCTACCACTACAAGGTCAGAAGCCAATGTGAGGACAATGCTCCAACGATTCAAAACAATAGTTATTTTTCTTCTATTCAGAGTTTTACAACCAACATAAACTGTGATATACCTTCTGGCTTGAAAACGGATATTGTCGGGAATGAATATGCTCGATTGAGTTGGGATACTTCCAATTCGGGTAATACATTTAGTGTGCGGTATCGCATACAATCGTCCAGTGTTTGGGAATATGTAGAGTCTTCCGAAAACAATGTGGAAGTATTCAATTTGCAGCCTGATACAGACTATGAGTTTGAAGTACAAAATGTATGTGGTGCTGTTCCCACGACTTTTAGCGAGGCTTTGTCCTTCAAAACCCAAAATTCTGCTTGCTCGACTTCTCCAACAGGTCTGGATGCTGTGGCAATCAAAAACCGCAGTGCGACTCTTTATTGGTTGGATACCTCAAATTCAAATGAATACAAATTTGCCTATCGAGTATCAAACCAAATTCAGTGGACGGAGATTTTAACCAACAATCGTTATGTAATATTGGAGGATTTGCAGCCCTGTTTTATTTACGAATATAGGGTCGCTTCTATTTGCGAAAATGAACAAAGTGCATTTAGTTCATCCCGCTTTTTTGCGACTGAATGTGTGAGTTATTGTACTGCCTCAAGCGGTTCTGCTCAACAAAATTGGATTGAAACTTTTGAGATGGAGGAAAAGGAGTTTACTTCAAATGGAGCAACAACCTATACCTATTTTGAAGAGGATGAAATTGAACTTTCAAAGGGAAAAAGTTATACGACCGATATTACCATAGATATTGGTGGAAAAATCTCCAATCAATACTTGGCTGTTTGGATAGACTTCAATCAGGATTATCTTTTTCAGCCCTCCGAAAATGTTTGGCAGGAAGAAATAGGCGCCGAAAGATTTTGGGGAGGTAATGTATTCAAAACTTCTGCAATAATAGAAATTCCCAAAGATATTCCGTTGGGAACAACGAGGATGAGGGTGATTTTAAGTGCTTCAAATCCAGTTGAAGCTTGTGGCAATTTTGACTTGGGAGAAGTTGAAGACTACAAGGTGAAAATCATCTCACTCAAAGGAGATACTGACAACTTGGAACTGTTGTCTCTGCAATTGTTGCCAAACCCTGCCAAAGAGTCAGTCGTACTGCAATTTGGCAAAACGGCCGAAATAGAAAATTGGAGATTGAAGATAGTAGATATTACAGGTAGAATTGTATTGCGGCGATCCATTCAGAAAGAAACACAGGCGAGTGGATACAGGTTGAATACGGCTCATTTGCAAAAAGGTGTGTATTTTGTAATAATTGAAAGTAAAAAATACAAGCAAGTTCAAAAATTATTTATTGGAGATTGAAAATATTAAAATTTATTTTTGTTAATTTGTAGATTGTTGTTACCCTAAAACATCGTTTTCATTGGCACAGTCCTTGATTTTACCTTTGATTCAGATGAAAATTAACACTAACTATATGTTTGAAAAGTTTAATCCGCTAAGCTTACTGAATGAAGATGTGGAGTTTTTGCCCTTGGTATCTATTGAGGAAGATGACGAAATGCAAGTTACAGATTATCCTAAAACCATTCCTATACTACCTCTACGAAATACGGTATTGTTCCCAGGTGTAGTAGTGCCTGTTACGGTTGGGCGAGATAAGTCTGTGAAAGCCATCAAAGATGCTGCAAATGGAGATAAGTTTATTGGAGTGATTGCCCAAAAAGAAGCAAAAAACGATGATCCTGAAGGAAAAGATTTACATCAGGTCGGGACGATAGCCCGAATTGTGAAAGTATTGAAAATGCCCGATGACCATACAACGGTTATATTGCATGGACGAGATAGGTTTGCAGTCCAAGAAATTCTCACTGAAGAACCATTTATTGAAGCTACTTTTGACCTCTTGGAAGATTTTGAAACTCCTGATGATAAAGAGTTTGAGGCCTTGGTTTCGTCCATAAGAGATATGGCTTCAAAAATCATCAAACTTTCTCCAAACTTACCTTCTGAGATTGTGGTAATGTTGAAAAACATTGATAGTCCTGAATTTCTCATTCATTTTGTGTCTTCTAATCTCAATATTGAATTAGAGGAAAAACAACAACTGCTCGAAATAGACGATATTCAAACGCGAGCTGAAAAAGTGCTGCACTACCTTCACACCGAACTGCAACTGCTCGAACTGAAAAATAAAATTCAATCGAAGGTCAATCACAACCTCGAAAAGCAACAGCGAGATTATTTTCTGCACCAACAAATCAAAACAATTCAAGAAGAACTGGGTGGGGAAAACACTTCTTCTGAAATTGATAATTACAAACTGAGGGCAAAAAAGAAAAAATGGCCTGAGAAGGCGCAAAAAGTTTTTGACAAGGAAATTCGCAAAATCCAACGTATGAATCCCGCTGTGGGCGAATATTCTATGTCTCTCAATTACTTAGAACTGCTCTTGGATTTGCCCTGGATGGATTCTTCTAAAGACGACTTCAATCTCAAACGGGCTTCCAAAATTCTTGATAAAGACCACTATGGTTTGGAAAAAGTCAAAAATCGGATATTGGAGTACTTAGCAGTTTTGAAGCTGAAAGGTGATATGAAATCCCCGATTTTGTGTTTTGTAGGCCCTCCGGGTGTGGGAAAAACTTCTTTGGGACGTTCTATTGCCAATTCTTTGAAGCGAAAATATGTACGGATGTCTCTGGGCGGTGTGCATGATGAATCCGAAATCAGAGGACATAGACGGACTTATATGGGGTCTATGCCAGGTCGGGTGATTCAGTCCATCAAAAAGTCGGAAACGAACAATCCCGTTTTCATTTTGGATGAAATTGACAAAGTAGGACAGAGTCATCGAGGAGATCCTTCTTCGGCTTTGTTGGAGGTCTTAGATCCTGAACAAAACAGTGCTTTTCATGACAATTATTTGGAAGTCGACTATGACTTGTCGAAGGTGATGTTCATTGCGACGGCGAACTCACTTTCTACTATCCAGCCTGCCCTTCGTGATCGCATGGAAATCGTGCGAATCAGTGGTTATTCGATGGAAGAAAAAGTGGAAATTGCTCGAAAGCACTTGGTTGCTAAACAGCGAGAAGCCCATGGTTTGAAGCCTAACCAAATCAAAATCTCCAAAAAAATATTGGAACTCATCATCAATAAATACACTCGTGAGTCAGGTGTGCGAGAACTGGAGCGCAAAATTGCGGCGGTGATGCGGGCTACGGCAAAGTCTGTGGCGATGGAGGAGGAATACGATGTGCGAATAAGTGTGGCGGACATCGAACGCATTTTAGGCAAACACAACTACGAAAGAGGTTTGTATGAAAAAAACAATCCTGCGGGTGTAGTAATTGGCTTGGCGTGGACTTCGGTGGGAGGAGAAATCCTCTTTATCGAAACGAGTCTAAGTAAGGGCAATGGTAAACTGACCTTGACGGGAAATTTGGGGAATGTGATGAAGGAGTCGGTTTCGACTGCCTTGAGCTATCTCAAAGCACATGGCGATACCTTAAATATTGACCCTGAACGTTTTGACAAAACAGATTACCATATACATGTTCCAGAAGGAGCGATTCCAAAAGATGGACCTTCGGCAGGTGTTGCAATGCTTTCGGCTTTGGCTTCAGCTTTGACAGGACGCAAAATTCGACCTTTTACGGCCATGACAGGTGAAATTACTCTTCGAGGAAAGGTTCTTCCTGTGGGGGGCATCAAGGAAAAAATCTTGGCTGCCAAACGTGCGGGCATCAAACACGTCATGCTCTGTAAAATGAATCAAAAGGATGTAGAGGAAATCAATCCTGATTTTATCAAAGGCATAGAGTTTAAATATGTGGATAGGATGTCGGAGGTGTTGAAGTGGGTATTGGTGTAAGTAATAGGTATCGCATTCTCTTTGGAATATGAAAGGATTTTATTTAATACACTTTCACCCAAAAAACAAACCTCTGCAAGTTTTTTACCTGATCTTGCAGTGACATGCCCTTCAAATCTCCCTTCTGAGGAAGTACCACTTTGCTGGGAAGCAATTCTATAAGATTCAAGACATTGCGAGACTTGACTGCATAAGTAGCGTTTTCAGCTTTGGAGTGCTTAGCTTTGATGACACCTACCAAATTACCCTCCATATCGAATAATGGACCTCCACTACTACCCGGTTGGACGGGAGCAGAAACCTGATAGGTCGACACATCGTTTTTATAACCCGTTTGAGCACTGATGATACCATCGGTCAGTTTCACCTCTGTTCCCATAGTGGAAGTAAGTGGATAGCCCAATGTGAAAATTTTCTCACCTACATCGGATAAAGAAGTTCGTAAACTAAAGGGAATATTGGGAAGCCTTTTGAAGCTGGGGTCGTCAATTTTCAAAACCGCTATATCGTTGTTTTCATCCACAATCATTACGACTGCATTATAGGTTTTGGTGTAGCCATTTTCGTTGATTTGGACACGAATAGCTGTTCCTCCTTCTACCACATGAAAGTTGGTCACCAAGTAACCATCAGGTGAAATAGCTATACTGCTGCCCGATGATATCATTTCTCGGGGTTGAGGAGGAACGAGATCTGCTTTTGGAAAAGTTTTGAAGTATTTGTAAACATGATCGTCCTCACTCGCAAAACTCAGGTGTAGCATATTTTTGCTGTCTATGGCGAGATAGACATTTTCGTCCAATTTTTTGTCAGGGTGATACCAACTGACTTTGTAAAAATTAGTTGTACCAGTAGGAAAGACTTTCCCCAATAGTTCACCAGGTTCCCAATCTTTGTAGTTGGAGGCTCCGCTCAAATAAATGATATCGTAATTGTTGGTTGCATCTCGTATGATGGCCATTTCATACTTATTTCGATTCGGAACATTGAGCATGACTTTTTCATAAATACCTTCCAACTCATCGGTCGGACGTGAACTAAAAAGTGTTTCGATGTTCTGCTTAGTATAGTTGGTAGGATTGCTGAGGAGTGTCAGAGAATACCTGTTTTCATAGTTTACCTGTTTGCCATACATTTGGTTCCATACCACTCCTAAATTGGCAAGTAGTTCAGCATCATTATTGACTACTGCTGGTGAGGTGAAGGTAAAGTTATGTCCGAGGCAACTGTAAAATTCGAGTAAATGGTCGGTAAAATAACCTTTAATGGGTTTGAAGCTCAGTCGAATTTTTGCCATCTCACACAAAGAAGGAATTTCGCCCAACATGGTTTCTTTTTCGCTGCTTGTAGCGGCTACTTTATTGAAACCGATGCCCTTCAGATAGTCTTTGAAGTGGTCTATAAGGATGCCACCGTCTTGTTGGTCGATTCTTTGTTGATCTTTTGCACTGAATTCGATGTATGCATATTTCACCCCACTCAAAAAATCGGGAAATTTCATCTGAGTGGTAGAATGCTGTTGGCTCTGAGCGAAGGAGAGAAGACAACAGAACAATAAGCCTACAATTAGGTAAATTTTCTTCATAATGCTTACTTTGCCGCTTTAAATGATGGAATTCAAATGGGCTTGATAGTGTAAGATTACCATGTAGGCGATTCACTTAGGCAAATTTTAATTAAAAACTCAAAAATTGAATTTTTAAAAAAGACCAATTTGGTATTTTAGCTTGCCTTGAAGTACTCTGCGATATCTAAATATAAGTTGATTATTAGAAACTAAAAGTAACAAATTTATATCAAACAAAATTAAGAACAAAAGTACGGTGGAATGGCCTATGTTTGGGTTTAGTATGAGTTTTTCAATAAAGCAAAAATAACAGAAGTGTGTCATGTTTGAACACGATTACTACTATTTTCAACAAATATTGTTGCAATATTAGTACCGAGATTGTCACTTCAATGCAAAACTTGACTACGCCCACTACTTTATACTTGCTTCAAAGTCGTTTTGTTTCAGTTTAAAAGCTGTTTATAGAGAAAAAAATATAATTAATGCCAATTCTTTTTGACTGTGGTGATTTTCATAGGTTTAATGGCTTAGAGTGAGAAGAAGGTTTTACTCATCATTTATAATCGAAAAAATCCCCAAGCAACCTTTAAGTTGTTGGGGATTTTTTTTGCAAATTCGCAAGTAAAATGAGAATTGAAATCACATTGAAAACAATTTATTTTTTTGCTTAAATCCATGTGAGCATCCAAAGCATTATTTCACCACTGCAATATCATCAGGTGTTGCATCTTTATCCACCTTCAATACTCCATTCGTTTTGATCCGGCCACTGTTCACCAATAGGATTCCCGCCACATGAGGAGCAGCCATTGAAGTGCCACTGCGAGTACTATAAGAGCCATTCGCTACGATATCGGTAGAGTAAATAGAGGTGCCAGGAGCAGCATAATCTACAGGTCCATTGCCGAAGTTAGAAGAACCTGCTATTTCTTCCGCTTGTGTCATATTAGAAATGGTGTAAATGTTACTTCCGTTTGTGCTTGCAGGCCAAAAACCGTTTGCATGAGCATTGTTGTTTCCTGCTGCAATTGTGACGTAGATACCTCTGTTAGCCAATAGTGTTTTGATATAAAAATCCACCAACCACTGAAAACCTGCACCACTCAAACTCATGTTGACCACATCTCCAGGAAAAGCAATCGCAGAAGTATAGGCGATACCCGCAAGGATGGTCGAAGCGGTGCCCGAACCATTTCTGTCCAAGACTTTCACTCCAATAATAGTCGCCCCGGCTGCGACACCTTTTGTGCCGATATTGTTGTCAATCGCTCCAATAATGCCCGCACAGTGTGTACCGTGACCATGATTGTCCTTAAAACTGGGTTCGCTCGCTATCATTGAAGCACTCAAAGGTTTGTCCACATTCAAGTCGGGGTGATTGCCATAAATTCCTGTATCCAATACAAAAGCATATCTGCCCTCTCCGCTTGATTGTCCACCGCCCACATATTCAACGCCCCAATCAGTAGTTTGAGTATTGAATTTCAATGGTTTGAAGTCTGTGAAAAGACGTACTTTTCTATCAAATTCTATCCACTTAATGGCAGAACTTTGCTGCAAAGCTTTCAATTGACCAGCATTTAATTGAGCTGCAAAACCCACTATTCCGCCTGCAAATCTGGTTTTGACCGCTTCAGGAGAGATTTTCATTTGCTGCAAAAAGGCGTTGATTTTTCCTTCTGTATTCTTGCGATAACTCTGCAATGCCTCCGCACGTTGCTGGCGTGTTTTTAAGCTGCGAAAATTGCTGTGTTTTGTAAAAGGCGTTTGAAATTCATCAGAGAAAACGACAATATATTGGTCTTGAATGACTCCTTTGTCTTTTTTTCCTTTCATTTTTGAAGATTGTGCAAAAGCACCTAAAGTAATCAGTACTAAAATCAGGAAAGCTGTTAAATTTTTCATGTCTGCGTTTTTTAAAAAGGTTTTAAAAGTTTAAGTTCTTTTTCACCCTTTTTAGACGCATGACTTTTTCATTTTGGAAAATACCAAACTAACAATTCAACACCATACCATATAAGCATTATCTAGCCTTTACGTCCTCCAATCTCACTCCAATGATTTCCTCCAATGAAATTTTGGCAAGATTGACATCACTTTCTGCTCGCAATTTATTTTCGAGAGCTGTATAATAAGTAGTAGAAGCCTGATTGTATTCTTCCAAAGAAGAGCGACTTTCCTTGAATTTTTTGGTGACAGCGAGGTAAGAGGCGTAAAAGTCTTCAACGGCTTGTGTTCGCAACTTTTGCATTTCCAAAGCAGTCAAATAATCTTCATAACGACTCAATGTTTCGGCACGAATCTGAAGTTTGCGCTGATTGACCTTGTGGTGGGCGATGTCCAATTTTTGTTCTGCCTTTTTTGTTTCGGTAGAAGTTTTCAGCAGAGAACCAATACTGAGGCTTGCGCTGAAGTTGTATTTAGGGAAAAATAAATTGCCTCCAGGATCAGTCTCGCTTTGAAAATTTCCTTCGTTCAAGTTGAAAGAAGCCTGAACACTCTCTAACCAAATTCGTTTTGCCGCCTTTTTTTCAATTTCTGCAATGTTGACTTCATGATCTAAGACCTTATTATCAGGATTATTGACCCAAGCCAATTGAACCAAGGCCTCTTTATAATCCCTTGCTATCTGTTCGGGAGGAATCACAATTCTATCAAAATTAGTACGTTGGGCTTGAATATTTAGAAAGGGCAAGAGGCAGAATAAAAGAAGTAATTGTTTCATTTTAAGAGTTTTATTATCTGTTTAATAGTTTGAGTTGTTAACAGTACTTGAGGATGGAAGAGGCTAAAAAATCATGAATTGTGAAGCAAAAAGGAGTTTCATAGTTTACTCAAAAATGTCAATTATTATGCCATGCTCGATAATTGGAAGATTTTGTGGAGGATTTGCATAGGAATGTCAAAACTTGACCAAGTAAAAAAATAATATCTGATAAACAACCATTTTAAAACATTTTGTAAGCTATCCTCTCTAAATCTAAAACTTTTGGAGGTAATTTAAATAAGGCACGGTTTTTGTCTTTTTAGCAATATTATTATTGCATTATTATGACAATAAAATAAATATAGTGATTTGTCTTATGTTAATAGTGTCAAAAAAATAATAATTATAAAAACGGTTGTTGTCTTAAAGATAGGTTCAAATATAATGACATTGTACTCAGATAGATAGTTAAGCCCACCAACAAAATCTGAATCACAACAACTGTACTTCTACCAATTCTCCCTTCAATACTTTTTTAAATGTTTTTGGTTTCTAAAAGGCGTAAAAAGCAATAAGAATCAAGAGATTAATTTTAATCTATATGGTCAAGCAATAAACTGCGATTTGATAATGTCATAAAAATGTCATAAAATTGCAAGTAGACCATACGAAACTCTATTAAAAAGGTTTCACTAATTCAAAAACTTTTAAAAAAACCTAACTCAGAATAAATATTATTCATTTCAAAAAGGAACAGCCCAAACATGGATTTCTTATTTTTCATAAAGGTATTATTGAGAAGAAAATGGCTCATTCTATTTGTCAGTATTCTGGCAGTAGTAGTGGCGTATTTCATCGCAAGCGAATTGCCAGAAAGCTTCAAATCGAAGGTGGTGATTTCGACGGGCATTATCGAGAAGAAAAACATCTATACCGATAATGAAAATCCTTTTGTGCAGGAATTTCAGATTGAAAATAAATTCAGCAATCTCATAGAGCTAATGACTTCAAGGTTGAGTATCAATATGGTATCTTATCAGCTTTTGTTGCATGACTATGGATTTTACATTGACTCGACTTACAAAGTAGCACCTTTCAGAACACTAAATGAAGAAGCTGCTTTGGACTTTACGCCTACCGAAATTCAAAAGGCAGTTGAATTAGCGTATAAAAAATTGAACCATGAAATTGATGTGGATTCAATAGATCATCAAACTGAAAAGGATTTGAAGCAGCTATTGAAGGAACTGAAATACGACTATGAGACCTTGTATGAGGAAGTTGGAATATCAAGAGTAGTAAAAACGGATTTTTTGAATATATCCTATGAGTCAGAAGACCCAAATCTTTCGGCTTTTTTGGTAAACAATTATGCCGACACTTTCTTGAATTATTACCAATCCTTAAAGGACAAAAAGGACCGACATTCGGTGCAGTTTTATACCGAAATGGCGATACAGAAAAAAGAAGAATTGGATGAAAAAACCAACGAACTCAAAAAATACAAAAAAGGACAAGGCATTTTGAATATTGGCGAGGAACAGAAACTGATTGCAAATCAAATCACCTCCTTAGAATTGAAGATACAGGACGAACGAGGAAAAGTTCCTTCTTATCAAGGTGCTATCAATACGTACAATAAATACTTAAACGATAAAGGGATAGACTACAAGCGTCATAAATGGGTGAACAACGATATTAAACACCTACAAGATGAACTGAAGCAACTTGAGGTGAAACGAGTAAACGATAATGGACCTTTGTTGAAAACAAAAATTGAGCTTGCTCGAAAAGAATTGCAAAAACGAGTGGAAACACAAACTGCTGAGACAGGGGATGAGTTGATTGCAAGCAATAGAGACTTGATTATGAACAAGATTGAAGCAGAAACAGAGCTGGAAATTGCGAAGGCAAGTGTGGCTTCAATTGAAACGGAGTTAAGTCGACTACGCAGCAAAGCGTCGAGTTTTGCTTTTAAAGAAGCAGATATTAATGAATTGGAGCGGGAAATCACCGTAGCCAATGAAGAATATTTGGCGATTGTTGACAAACTAAATTCGGCGAAGCTAACTTCAATCGGTACAGACAATCCTTTGGCGGTCGTAGAAAGGGGATATATTCCTGATGAACCCGAACCTTCTAACAAATTGATTTTGGCTGCTTTTTCGGGGGTTATGAGTGGCTCACTTTGTGTGGTGTTGATTTTCTTATTGGCCTATATGGACTTGCGTTTATCTACGCCGCTTCAATTTGAGAAATTTGCCAATGTCCCTTTGGTAGGGACCCTGAATGAGGTGAAAATGAGGGATTTAGATTTGGAAGCTATTTTTGGCAAGACAAGTAGAGATGAAAACATCGAAATCTTCAAGGAGTCGCTTCGAAAGGTTCGCTATCAAGTAGAACACTCTGATGCACAGACATTTTTGGTGACGAGTACAAAAGAGGGAGAAGGCAAAACTTTCTTCATTGTTTCTTTGGCATATTCACTAAGTCTCAATGGCAAGAAGGTGATGATTATTGACACGAACTTCAAAAACAATGTGCTGAGTGAAATGTGTATGCAGGCAGACCAAAAAAGCGTAATTGCGACCAAATTGATTGGCGACAACAATTTGGAAAAAGAGTTCACTTCAACGGGGGTAAACTCTGCCTTTAGTCATAGTACGGTCGACATCATCGGCAATTTGGGGGGCTATAATTCGCCTTCCGAAATTTTTGCAGGTAAGGATGTTCGCAAGTTTATTCAGGAGTTGGCAAAGATATACGACTACATCTTTTTGGAGTCTGCTTCTTTGAATAAGTATTCTGATGCTCAGGAGCTTTCTGGCTATGTGGACAAAGTGCTGACTGTGTTTTCGGCCGAAAGTGAAATCAAACAAATTGACAAAAATTCGATTGATTACCTACAAAGATTAGGAGACAAATTTATGGGAGGAATCCTGAATAAGGTGAATCCCAGGAACTTAGTTTGAAATTTTTGAAGGAGGGATATTTTTTTCGCTTTTGCTTAAAAATACGCTCGCTTCAAAAATTTATTTAAGGGATTTTGTAATTCTCTGGTCTTTATATCCTGAAATTCAACGAGAAAGTGGAATCTATATTCCGCAATTTGCTATCTAATTTTTTGAAAATAAAATCACGTTCATTTATAACCAACTACTTGACCACCACCACCACCACCAATTAACACCACTTCCCACCAAATACAGATTAGTCCAATTCAAAATTCAGTTATTCACCATTCAAAATTATAAAAGGACTCAATTACTATTCATCACAGAAAACCACGAATAAAGTGTCTCAACAAACAAATCAACAACGGTCTTATTGGGTGAAATCGGGCTTGCTGACCATCTTGCAGCGGCTATCGGTTTTGGTATTTGGACTGGGAAGCTTGTTTCTCATGCTCAGAGGTATGTCGAAAGAAGATTTCGGAACATGGGCACTCTTTTTGGCGGTCGTTTCTTTTTTGGAAGTGGGGCGCAATGGATTGATTCAAAATGCTTTGGTTAGATTCATGGCGGCTTGTGGAATGGACGAAAAAGAAGAATATGCCAAAATAAGTACGGCTTCTCTGTTCATAAATGTCATGCTTACCCTATTGAGTATGCTGCTACTTGTCGTCTGTGCCAAACCTTTGAGCCTACTTTGGAATGCGCCTGATTTGATGGTTATGTTTCCGATATATGCCTTAACAACGGCTTTGTTGCTGCCGTTTTTCCACTTCAATTGCGTACAACAAGCCAACTTTACCTTCGCTGGTATTTTTTGGAGTAGCTTTGTCAAGCAAGGTTTGTTCTTTGTCTATGTCTTAGTTGCATACAGCACAGGTTTTGGTTTGGCGCTGATTGACCTTTGTTGGGTACAGGTCGGAACTGCTATTTTGGGAGGAATAACGGCCTATTTTTATGCTCGTCCCTACAACCTATTTTCCAAAAAGATAGATTGGTATTGGGTCAAAAGATTGTTCAATTACGGTAAGTTCGTATTTGGCACTAACCTCAGTGCGATGCTCTACAAAAGCATAGATAAGGTAATGTTGGGCTTTGTATCTCCTGCATTTGTGGCTGTTTATGACTTGGCTATTCGCATTAACAACCTTATTGAAGTACCTACTTTTTCGATAGCGACCATTGTATTTCCGAAAGGCGCACAACAAATGAAAACCGAAGGAAAACCTGCCATGAAACGCTTGTACGAAAAGTCGGTAGGAACAATACTTGCTTTGATTTTGCCTTGTGTGTTGTTTATTTTGCTTTTTCCCGAATTGATCATTACGATTCTGGCGGGAGAAAAATACTTGGATGCTGTTGGAATTCTGCAATTGACGGTTTTGTATGGTTTGTTCATTCCCTTTGCCAATCAGTTCGGAACGGTCTTGGATGCAATGGGGAAACCCAAAATCAATTTTCGATTTGTCGTACTTGGAGCAATATTGAATATTGTGACCAACTATACCTTCATTTTTGTTCTTCAATATGGTCTAATTGGAGCAGCTTATGGCACTTTGTGTACTTATGGCATTATGTTTGTTTTAAATCAATGGGTACTATACAAAGAGTTGAAAGTAAATGTTTTGAATGTGTTCCCAAGTATGATTCAAGCCTATATTGAAGGCTTCAATATGGCAAAAGAGCTGTACACCAAATATCTTCAAAACAACTTCAAAAAACCTTCAAAACCTACCACTAAGCATACCAACCGTAATCAAACCCCGATTCTTCCCAAACGTGAAGTGACAGTATAAGTAAATGAGAGAAAAGGGATGTGAGAATTGAGCTAAAGGAAGTAAAATAACAAACTAAAGCATATAATCAAATGAGCCATACAGATTACGACGTATTTATTTTTAGCCTATCTCGATGGGATGATAAATATTCATCGCCTGCGCTTTCATTGGCAAAAGAGTTTGCCAAGAATCACAGGGTCTTTTACATGAGTCATCCCTTTACAATCAAGGATTTGGTGAAGGACTACAATGAAAAGGTCATCAGTCGCCGCAGATCTGCCTTGATGTTGGGCAAAGATATGTATGAAGTCATTGGAAACTATCCAAACCCATTGACAGCAGTGACTCCCAAAGCGACTTTGCCCATCAATTGGCTGCCTAAGAGCCTACTGTACGATGCACTATTGAAGTTGAACAACCAAATAGTGATTTCTGCTATCCGAAAAACCATCAAGGATTTCGGCATTAAAAAATGGGTGTACATCAATTCTTTTGACCCTTATTATGCGACCAAACTCCCTAAAGATATTGAGCCTTATGTGAGTGTTTACCAGTCTATTGACGACATGGAAGAGGCAGAGTACATTGCTCGACACGGTGCCAGATTGGAACCCAAAGCAGTGGCTGATGCCGATTTTTGCATTGCGACTTCAAGGGAATTGACCCGTGTGAAATCACAATTTTCGGAGCATACCTACTTATTGCCGAATGCTGCTGACCTTTCTATCTTCAATAAGGCTCGTACAGTGCGCTATCCTTTTCCGATGGAATTGAGGGGTTTTGAAAAGCGAAAAATCATAGGTTATACAGGCAATATCAATGAGGTGAGGATTCACTATGATTTGTTGCGAAAGGTAGCTTTGGCGCACAAAGACAAGGTGTTGTTGATGGTCGGACCATTGAACAGCAACGATTATAAAGAATTTGGTTTGGATAGAATCCCCAATATCGTATTTACAGGGGGCAAAGACATTACCGAACTGCCGCATTACCTGCAACACATTGATTGTGCTTTGATTCCGTTTTTGAAGAACAAACTCACCAAGAGTATTTATCCGCTAAAAATCAATGAGTATTTGGCGGCGGGGAAGGCAGTTGTTGCTACTAATTTTTCGGAAGATATTCGCAGTTTCAGTGATGTTATTGAAGTAGCTGAATCCGACGATGCTTTTATTGAGTTGATAGACAAAGCTATTGAAGAAGATTCTCCCGAAAAAATTGCCGAGCGTGTGCGAGTAGCAGAATCCAATACTTGGGAAGCAAGGGTTCAGCAATTTTGGGATATTGTGTCTGATTATAAAAAAGAGAGAAAACCTGCTGATATTTCTGAACCTGTAAATGTATAGTTGGGAAGTGAGAAGTAGGAATAAATTATTTTAAATTTTCTTATCTCTTTTTTATCCAATGACTAAAAAATAGTGCTTATGAAAATGCAAAAGGTAAATCACGATAAAGTCGAGCTTAGCGAAAAAGACAAATATGTAGAAAAGGCAGTATTGGCTTTCTGCTTTTTGTTGATTTTTGGTTTGTTTTTGAAGGTAGTTATTTTTTAAAAAAAGGAACTTTTTCCCTAAACAACAAGGAAAGAATTAAAATACACTTTAACAATCAATTGGTTATGAAGATGAATTTGTAAGTCCTTCTAGTTGATAAAACCCTCACTTCTCTCATCTCTGCACTTTCATCTAAATCCTAAACTAAAGAACATTGAATAATGTCGCATTTATCGCCCAAAATCCGATTTTACAACCCTTTGTCCAACGTAAAAACTTGGTTTGACAAACAAGTTTTTATCCAAAAACTGAACAACCCAATAGGCTATGCTATATTGGGTTTTTCCGCTCTATGTATAGCTATGGTTATTCCTATTTTAGGATTGAAACTGGGAATTGTATTATTGGGAGCAATTTTCGCTATTCCTGTATTGTTGTTTTGCTTGTTTCAGCATCAAATCGGGTTAATTATTATGGTGTGTGTCTCGTTTATCGTGATTCCAATCAAGAAGGTAATGGACGTACCTGTTGGCGTTTTAATGGATGGTTTGATGTTTTTGATGTTCTTTGGAATGATAATCAAACAGGTGATAGAGAGGGACTGGAGCTTTGCGAAAAATCCTATTAGTGCATGGATTTTGGTATGGGTGTTTTTAAACCTTATTCAAGTTATCAATCCTTCTGCCGAATCCAAAATGGCATGGCTTTATACGGTTAGGAGCATGGCAGGTTTGATTTTATTGTATTTCATTGCTTGTTATGCATTTAACAGTTTGGCGTACATCAAGTTGGTGTTTAAACTCATCATGGGCATTGCTTTGTGCAACACGCTGTATGGTTTTTACCAAGAATTTATAGGGTTTCCTCAGTTTGAATTGGATTGGTTATACTCAGATCCAGAGCGATTTCAACTGATTTATCAATGGGGACACTTGCGTTTGTTTTCGACCTTCGCCGATCCTACTACATTTGGTATTTATACGGTCTATATGGGCATGTTTTGTGGTATCATGGTATTTGCTCCCTTGACCCAAGCAAAACGAATTGCCTTGGCAATATTTGCAGCCTTAATGCTGTGGGTGACAGCCTACACAGGTACTCGGACGGCTTATGTATTGATTCCAGCGGGTTTGTTCTTTTTCACCCTTATGACAATGAAGAAAGAAGTCATCATGCTCGCTTGCTTTGGACTTTTGTTAGGGGCGGGTATGATGATGAAGTCCACAGGGAATCCCATTATTTATCGAATTCAATCGGCTTTCAAGCCACAGGAGGACGCTTCGATGCAGCTTCGATTGAAGAATCAAGCTTTTATTCAGCCTTTCATTCACCAACATCCGATGGGAGCAGGTTTGGGCAGTACAGGCTTGTGGGGGCAGCGATTTACGCCCGATTCTTTTTTGGCGAATTTTGCTCATGACAGTGGTTTTGTTCGGGTTGCGATTGAGTTGGGGTGGATAGGACTGCTTCTATACTGCGTATTTTTGTTTGTCGTGATGCGACAGGCGATTTACTACTATTATCGGGTGAAAGACCCGACCATTAAGATGATGTATTTGGGTTTGTCCAACATTCTGTTTTTGTTGATTTTGGCAAACTACCCACAAGAGGCGATTGTGCAATTGCCTACGAGCATTGTGTTTTACATCGTTTTAGCAGCCGTTGTACGATTGAAAGATTTTGATATGGAGCCAGCAACAGAACCATTTACGATTATTCACGAAACGGAGAGTGAAAATATTGGAGAAGAGACAGAAGAAGATCTGGATAAAAACTGCCACACTCCTAAATTGGAGTTTGAAGAGATTGTAGAGGAAGATAATTGAGATTTGATTTATCAATTTGAAAAATAATTCCACCGACCATATCTACTAACCGATAGAACCACTAATATACTTACTGAAATGCCTTACTTTACCATCAATACCCAGCGGGGTATGACTGCTTACCAAGCAGTAAAATCGTGGTGGAAAGAACAAATAGTCACACTAAAACTAAACACGCCAATTGGCTATACAATATGCAGTGTTATTGGCATTGCTTTGTCCCTGATAGCCTGCAAAATTGGTTTGAAATTCAGTGTTGTTTTATTGGGAATCATCATAGGTATTCCCACTATTTTTGCTTGTTTGTTCAATCTCCGCTTTGGTCTCATCCTCATGATTTTTGTCTCATTTACCATTCAGTATATCAAGCGAATAACCGATATACCCGTAGGGGTAATACTGGATTTATTGCTGGTGGTTATGTTTTTTGGGATGTTTATTAAGCAAGTACGAGAACGTGATTGGAGTTTTGCCAAAAGTCCCATTAGTTTTTGGACACTGATATGGGTTTTTCTCAATCTCGTACAGGTCATTAATCCTGTTGCCGAATCCAGAATGGCATGGCTTTACACCGTAAGAAGTATGGCAGGGCTGATTTTGCTGTATTTCATTGCTTGTTATGCTTTCAAGAACCTTCAATACATCAAGTTGGTCTTCAAGATATTGATAGGAATTGCAGTAATCAATGCCTTCTATGGATTTTACCAAGAGTTTTTTGGTTTTACTTCGTTTGAAATAGCATGGTTGTATGCCGATAAAGAGCGATTCCAACTGGTTTTTCAATGGGGGCGATTGAGGATTTTTTCTACATTTGGAGATCCTACGACTTTTAGCATTTACACGGTTTATATGGGTTTGCTCTGTGCCATCATGACCCTAGCTCCTATCAAATGGTGGAAGCGGATATTGTTGGTGATTGCAGCTATTTTGTTATTTTGGGTCACCGTTTATACAGGTACTCGAACCGCTTTTGTATTGCTACCCGCAGGAATTTGTTTTTTCATCTTGATGACCTTCCGCAAGGAGGTTATATTGTTGGGTATTGTAGGATTGCTATTTGGATCAGCATTTATTCTAAAATCAACATCTAATCCCGTTATCTATCGTATTCAATCTGCCTTCAAACCCAATCAAGACGCTTCAATGCAGTTGAGGCTCAAAAATCAAGCATTTATTCAACCTTTTATTCACAAGCATCCAATGGGAGCAGGTTTGGGCAGTACAGGTATGTGGGGAGAGCGATTTACGCCCGATTCTTTTTTAGCCCACTTTGCTCATGACAGTGGCTTGGTACGCATCGCCATCGAACTCGGTTGGATTGGTTTAATAGTCTATTGTATTTTTCTTTTCGTGATTTTGAAGGAATGTGTCTATTACTATTTTCGGGTTAGAGATCCGACCATCAAAATGATGTATTTGGCAATTGCCAATGTTTTATTTATTCTCACCTTAGCAAGTTATCCACAAGAAGCAATCGTTCAGCTACCTACAAGCATCGTTTTTTATATATGCTTGGCCGCAGTAGTTAGACTGAAAGATTTTGATTTGGAAGAGGTAGAAGAGGAGGATGCCGAACTTGTTGCAGTTGAAGAAGACCGCATTTATCCTGTAAAAGTAGACCGTTCTATCGAAATGATTTGATACGATAATAAGGAAAAAAGGGGAGTTTTAGCTGAGGCTTGAATTTATTATGGAAGGTAATCTGAAGAAAATGAACTTTCACCTTGAAATGTGGTTCTTTCTCTTACATCAAAACTTTACAAGCTATGACCTTCTTTTTCTACTTCAAATTGTACTTAATCACTACTTTGAGCTTTTTTCTAATAGATCTTGTGTGGTTGGGTTTGATAGCAAAAAATCTTTATAGAGACCACATCGGTCATCTGATGGCAGACAAGGTGAATTGGGGGGCTGCTATTATTTTTTATTTGTTATTCATTGTCGGGATATTGATTTTTGCAGTGATTCCACATATCGAAACGGGTGATTGGAAACAAGCCGCAATATGGGGTGGGTTATTTGGATTTTTTACCTATATGACCTACGATATGACCAATCTTGCTACGCTAAAAAACTGGTCGTACTTGGTAACGGCGGCTGATATTGTTTGGGGAACAGTGCTTTGTGCCTCTGTAGCAACGGTTTCCTTTTTTGCAGGGAAATGGTTGATATAGGAATTGACAACCAAATGATGAATAGTTCACTTCTTGCCTTCCTGCTTCAAAGTCTAAATTCAATAAGTATAGGGTGTTTTTTAAGCGCTGATTCTCTTTTGTTGATGCGTATCAGGAAAGTGCATTAAATCCAAGTAATTTCTTCTTTTGAAAAGATACAGCTCTGTTCCATTAGGGGCTTCAATACTCGCAGCAGCATAGACTTTCTTTTTCAAAGGAATCATTTCAAAACGAGTGGGAATTCCACTTTTTTTCACCTCCACAATTCGTTGAGGCATTTCGGAATCGAGGTAGGTAAGCTTCAATCCTTCAAATTGTTCTGTTTGGTGAAGCCCTACACTGATATGCCTATCCGAAACAATGGCTCGACTGCCAAAAGTTTCATCTTCCCAACTGCGATAAAACACACAGTCAAAACCCAATTTTTTCCAATAAAGCAGACTTGTATCTATATTTGGAGTGGTGAGCGTAAGTTCCGAAAACTTACCAATTTTGAGAGGAGAAGGAAAGGAGAGAAGGGGAATTTTTTGGAAAATAGAATGGTTGCTTAGGATAATTTTCGTGCCGCTGGGCTCGGCAAAAGTAGCTTGTAAACTTTCTTGATTGGGGTGATTTTTTATCGAAAAAGTACAGCCTCTACTCTTCAAGATTGCCAAAGTTTCATTGATTTTGGGTTGAAAATACAAAATGCCTTTCCCTCCAAAATAGCCTTCGTCCAAGAGTAAATGCGTTTTTCCATCTGACAACACACTGAAACTCTGTGTGGCCTGACAGTCGGCCACTCGTACATAACCCAGTTGTTCAAAAAACTGTATATTCCTCGTCAAATCTTGGACGGGAAGTAATATGAAAACTTGCTTGCCTAAATTCATAGCATTGAATTCTTTTGGATGAGGGAGGCATGATGTTGGAATTGAGGTTCATCTTGTTTTTCTATAATGACTTATCGTTTATTGCTTCCCACTTCTCACCTCCATTGTAGATACTTTCCTAAAAAAACCTATTTTTGCTCGCAAAAGTTCCCTATGAAACAAATCGGTATTCTTTCTGATACGCATAGTTATTTGGATTCCAAAGTATTTGATTACTTCAAAAACTGCGATGAAATATGGCACGCTGGCGATATAGGCACTCTTTCATTGGCAGACGAGTTGGCAGCCTTCAAACCGCTTCGAGCTGTTTATGGAAATATTGACGGTCAAGAAATTCGGCAGGTTCATTCTTTAAATGCCTTTTTCAAATGTGAAGAAGTATTGGTTTGGATGACCCATATTGCAGGTTCGCCTCCTCGCTACAACCAACGAATCAGAGAACAGTTGAGCAAAGCTGTTCCACGTATATTTGTGTGTGGACACTCCCATATTTTGAAGGTCATGTCGGTCGAAAAATACGACAAAATGTTGCACATCAATCCTGGGGCAGCAGGAAATCATGGTTTTCACAAAGTGCGAACCATCATGCGATTGAAGATTGAAGGAAGTCGAATTTTTGATGCGGAGGTGATTGAGCTAGGTAAAAGAGGCAAATAGCGAAATAAACAATTTTAATTCAGAATGAATGTTTATCTTAGCAGTGCTTATTCAACTCTTATATTCAAACAAGTAGTTCAGATAAACAAAATATGTCATTGACCAATTATCATAGCCACACACACTATTGTGATGGCAAATTAGCCCCCGAAGCCTACATTAAGGCGGCTATCAAACAAGGATTAACCGCTTATGGTTTTTCTTCTCATGCGCCCCTTCCTTTTCCCTGTAAATGGACGATTCCTCGTCCTAAAATCAAAGAATATCTTGCAGAGATTCAACAGCTCAAAGAACAATACGCCGACCAAATAGAGATTTATTTGGGCTTAGAAGTGGACTACATTCCTGGAAGGATTACCCCCAAAAATTCTTTTATTCGCAGCCTCAAACTGGATTATACCATTGGTTCTGTTCATTTTGTGGGGAATTGGAGTGATGGCAAACCTTTTCAAGCAGATGGCACACATGCACAGTTTTTGAAGGGTTTAAGGGAGATTTACAAAAACGATGTGAAAAAACTGATGAGTCACTATTTTAAGCTCACCAGAGATATGATTACGTTGGCTTGTCCCGATGTAGTTGGACATCTCGATAAACTCAAAATTCACAGCGAAAAGGGTAAATTGTTTTCGGAGCGAAGCGATTGGTATGTTTTTGAAGTGCTGAAAACTTTGGATGTTATCAAAAAATCTGGTGCTATTTTGGAGGTCAATACCCGTGGAATTTACAAGAAAAAAACAACTGAACTCTATCCAAGTAAATGGATTTTGGAATACGCCAAAGACATGGAAATTCCTATTTGCCTCAACTCCGACTGCCATCACCCCAACGAAATCACCAAAGGTTTTGACGATGCCGTTGAAGTGTTGATTGGAGTTGGGTTTGAAGAGAAAATGGTGTTGATAGGAGGGGAGTGGGTGGCTGTGGAGATTTTTAAAAAAGAATAAATGAACCTCCTCCAAAAAAAGACTTATCAAGACCTCACCTACTACAAATTGGGATCCAACCTTTTCGGGAAACCCAGCATGTTTGTTTACTGCTTTTTAGTTGATGAAATGTTGATAGATACAGGACAGCCACACGTCCGAAAAGAACTCCTAAACGCACTCAAAACCGAAGACATCCAAAAAATAGTTGTTACCCATCATCACGAAGACCATTCAGGCAACATTGAAGCCATCAAAAAACTCAAAGGCATCGAAGCCTATGCGTCTCCTCTTTGCTGCAAATTGATGCAAAAACCACCAAGAATAGAACCTGCTCGTTTGGTGACTTGGGGGCAACACACCAAGGCAAATTTGATTCCTTTGCAGTCCAACGAAAAACTCAGGACTCCAAACGGAGCGTATAGTTTTGAAGTGTTGCATACGCCAGGACATGCCATTGACCAAATCAGTTTATATGAACCCAGCCAAGGATGGCTTTTTTCGGGAGACTTATTTGTCCATGATTACATCAAAGCGTTTATGCGAGATGAAAACATGGCAGAGCAAATCACTTCTATCGAAAAACTCTTACAATTGGACTTTGAAGTGCTGTTCTGCAATCATCAGCCCGTTTTCTCCAATGGCAAACAACGGTTGCAAAACAAACTTCAATTCCTACAAGATTTTTACGGAAAAGTCGAGCGAGAACACCGCAAAGGATTGACTCCAAAAGAAATCATGAAAGTTTTGGGATTGAAGGAAAATCGAGGACTTCAAGCGTTTTCTTTTGGTCAGTTGAGTAGAATGAATATGGTGAAGTCGGTCGTGAAAAGCTTAAAATGAAAAGAACCCATAAATGGTAACGGTTGAATCATTATGCTGCAAATCATACCTCAAATATCATCTATCGTACATCCTAAATCTACCTTATACGAGAACCGTTTTTATACGCATCATCTGGTAGGTGGTTACTATTCAGCAAGCCTTGAGGTGACATCTTTTCAATATTCGAAAATCATTGATTATCAATAATGTTTCGAGAAAAGGTGTAATCTCAAGGCAATCGCATCAAGATTACACCTTTTTCTAAGAATCTGATTGGCAGTAATTTACTTCAAAAACTGAAAAAGATGTCACCTTGATGCTGAATAGTAACGGGTAGATGTAAGATTACCTCAGCGTTCCATTTCAAAACCAAGTACGTTCAAGCCTACGCATAAGGCACCGCATATTTCTGCGCCACTTCATACACTTCCTTCAGTGTCTCTTTGCTCAAAGTCATATCAAAAGCCGCCAAATCTTCCTTCAATTGAGACATTTTGGTTGCTCCAATAATAGTAGAAGTCACCCAATCAAACTGATGTACCCACGCCAAACTCAACTGGCTGGCGGTCATACCGTTTTTCTCTGCAATATCCTTGTATGCCTGAACAGCTTGATGCACCATTTCTTGGTTTCGGAAATTCCCATGCCTTCCCCTAAAGCTCCAACGACTTCCCTCAGGACATTTGCCGTCCAAATATTTACCCGACAATACGCCGCCACCCAAAGGTGACCAAGGAAGGTAAGCCACATCATTCAACACACAAGACTCTGTCACATAAGGCCAATCCTTACTTTGAATCAAACTAAACTCATTTTGCACCGACACCATTTTGGGTAAATCGTGCTCCTTCGCCAACTGCAAATATTTTTCGATGCCCCAAGAAGACTCATTAGATAAGCCGCAATGCCGAACTTTTCCCGCTTTCACACATTTATCCAAAGCCTTCAATACCTCCAACATTTCCTCTTCCTCTTGTGCAGGATTCACCTTCGAAAAATCCGCCTTGTCAAACCAATGACTGTTAAAGTGTGGGCTCACCCGATTGGGCCAATGCAGTTGATACACATCAATATAGTCGGTTTGCAATCGCTTCAAAGAATCGTTCACCGCCTCCTCAATATTTTCACCCTTTATTTTGTCGCCATTACGGACATAGGACAAGCCAGGGCCTGCAATTTTGGTCATCAATATGATTTCAGAGCGTTTTTGAGAATTTTCCTTCAGCCAATTGCCGATGATTTTTTCTGTACTTCCATACGTTTTAGCAGAAGGAGGGGTAGCATACATTTCTGCCGTATCAATAAAGTTGATTCCCTGCTCCAAAGCATATTCAATCTGTTCATTCGCATCCGCTTGGTCATTTTGTGTACCCCAAGTCATTGTTCCCAAACAGGCTTTCGATACGTTTAAGTTGCTGCTTCCGAGTTTTATATATTTCATTGTTAATTGATTAGTTATTTATTCTGCACAAAAATAGAAGAGTTAGAGTTATTTCTCTATCCCTTTGAAAATAAAATCCATGATTTGTTTTTCCCTTTATATAAGATTTATTTTACTTGGCAACGTTTCATAGCTTCAAAACCTCTCTCCAAATCCTCCATCAACACTTCTGTTTCTTCCAACCCGATATTCAAACGCACTAAATTCCACGGTAAAGTCGAACTGCCATAATTTTCGGAAGTGTAGAGCACACAAATCGGAAAAACAAGAGATTCGTGACCACCCCAAGAACAGGCCAACAAAAAATGTTGGAGGTGGTTGCAGAAGCGTTCAACCTCTTCAATATTGTTCGCCTTCAATTGGATAGAAAACAAGCCACTTGCATTTTTTAACTGTTTTTTTGCCAACTCATATTGCGGAAAGTTGGGCGAAAAAGGATAATGCACCTTTTCTATTTTGGGATGAGATTCGAGCCAAGTAGCAATTTTGAAGGTGCTTTCTGCAATGTATTTCATGCGAATTGGCAAAGTCCGCAAACCTCGCATCATCAACCAAGCATCATTGGGCGAAATGGCAGCCCCTAAGGTCATGTATTCCGAAGCAAAAATTTGGCGTATGTGTTCATAACTTCCACACACTACACCTGCCACCACATCACTATGTCCACACATATACTTCGTTGCCGAATGAGTCACCATGTCAATACCCATTTCGATTGGATTCTGAAAAATGGGTGAAGCATAGCTATTGTCCAAAATCGTCACCAGGTTGTGTTTTTTGGCAATTTTCACCACCGCTTCAATGTCCTGCAATTCAAAGGTCATCGAGTTGGGGGTTTCCAAAAAAAGGAGTTTGGTGTTTGGACGGATTGCGTTTTCATAATTTGCAGCATCTGTTCCGTCAATGAAAGTGGTTTCGACATTGAAGCGAGCCAGTAGATGGGTCATCAGTTTGTTTGTCCAACTATAGGGTTTGTCCACACAAATAATGTGGTCGCCTGCTTTGACCTGCGAAATCACCGCCGCCGAATTAGCCGCACTTCCACTCCCAAAAATCAAGGCATCTTCTGCCTTCTCCAAAGCCGCTACTTTTTTGCGGAGAATCGCAACGGTGGGATTGCAGCCTCTTGTATAAAAAGGAGTGTTCAATTCATCCTTCAAGGATTCTCTCATTGTTGAGATATCTTCAAAGGTAAAATTGCTACTTTGCATGATAGGCGGCGAAACGGCCTGAAAATAGTTTTCTCGTTCTTCACCGAGCTGATTGATAATGTATGATTGGTTCATTATGTTGGCTATATATTAAAACCTGTCTGTTGAAGCATAGGTATATACGGTGTAAGGAGTAAATAGGATTACGCAGTAAAATGTGAAAATTGAAGTATAAGTTTATGCCCCTTGATATTCTTCAAAGTCAAATTTTTCCAAAAACTGGGTAAGCATTTCCACGATTTTTTCTACATCTTGCACAAAAACGCCTTCCTCTGCTTTGTGATAAGGATAGATGGCAGGCTCAATAGCAATACTTGGTGTATCTGTGTCATTCACTAAATTGAACATTTTACCGTATTCTCGATAGTCATTGTTGGCATTGCTGACCAAAATTTCGGGGTTGATATCTACAAAGAAATCTTCGATGCGCTGTGTTCTATTCAGTAGTTTTTGGGTCGGAATATAGGTTCTTTCCATGTGCCAAAAATGATTGTAGAGAGAAATACCTGGTTCACCTTGAAATTTGGGTGTGGTATCGAGGGTTATGATTGCAGCAGGAATGATGTTGTTTCCTATTAAATATTTAGAAATTCTTGCGGCACCAATTCCCGAATAAATACCTTCTCCTCCATTTTTCAACCAATCCCTACGTTCGATAATGTCCGTTCCTTCTTCTACTTCGGAGAGTAAAATATACAAAGGTGGAAAATTTTGTTCTTGGCTTTTTCGTACCATTGCCAAACACATTCCCACCCCGGCTGCATCATCCATCATCCCTTCGATTCTTCCGTCTTTTACGCTTGCAGGTAATGGGTCTGTATGTCCTTTTGTGAAATGATTGATTTTGTCAATATGGGCGGTAATCGCAATGGGAGGTGCTTGGCGATTTCCTGGCACATAAAGGACTAAATTATTGGCAGGAACTTCGGTGATTTCTATTTGTGGAACATCCTTACAAAGCTCATAAATCAGTGGATGTATTCTCTCTTCAAAAGTGCTGAAAGATGGGACTTTTGCACAGGCTATAATTAAATCGGTAACACTAAGTTGTTTCATAAAAATGTAATGTAAGTGGAATCAAAAAGTCTAAAACTAATGGTAAGTTTTTAGTTTGAAGAAACGAAGATAAGGAGATTTTTAGCGAATTTGGATTAAAATAAGAATCCTCCGTATCGAAATGTTCAACACGGAGGATTTAGACTCAACCCAATGAAATAAACCACTCACTAAAATAATTTTTGTTGTTTTTTTTGATAAACCCTCAGCGTCATGTATTGAAAACTGAGGGTTAAGACTCAACCCAATGAAATAAACCACTCACTAAAATAATTTTATTGTTTTGTTTTGATAAACCCTCAGCGTCATGTATTGAAAACTGAGGGTTAAGACTCAACCCA
>JAUHXA010000158.1 GCA_030427245.1 Bacteroidia bacterium
CGCATGACATAAAAAGGCGCACTTTTAGGGCGAAGTTTTATGAGTTGGTTGAAGTCCTTAATCGCCGCAGAATGGTCTTGTAGTTGTTGATAAGCAATGGCTCTAAAACGCAAAACATTTGTATTATTCGGCTGCAATGACAAACATTTGCTGTAATCTTGAAGGGATTCATCGTAGCGGTTGGTGACACTATACACAACGCCTCGATTCATATAAGCATCAAAATAATCTTCGTCTATAGCAATCGCTTTATTCAAGTCTTCTAGTGCTTTTTCATAGTTTTTCTGCCTGAAATGGATGGCCCCTCTATTACACAAAGCATTGGCATTGTTGGGTTCTCCTTGTATGATTTGGGTGTACAAGTCAAATGCTTTTTCATTTTCGTTTCGTTCAAAATACACATTCCCAAGATTCAACATAGCCTTTGACGTTCTTGGTTGAATCTCCAAAGCTTTTTGATAATCTGCAATCGCTTCTTCGTAGCGTTTTTCACGTCGGTGAATGTTTCCTCTCAAATTGTAGGCATCGTATTCTCTGGGATTGAGGGCGATTGCTTGGGTAAAATCTGCAAATGCTTTATCATATTGTTGGTCGTTCATATAGAAATCACCTCGTGTGGTATAGACCATGCTGTTCGGATATTTTTCGATTACATTGCCCCACATCGTTTCTCCATTTTTCCAGGTTTTTGTTTGCTGAAAACTCAAAAATCCCAAGACCAAAACTGTCAATCCCAATGCACCCTGCAACAACTTCTGATAGGCTCGACGGCTGTGATACAATTGGTGAAAACCATATCCAATCGCAAAAAACAAACCTGTGTAAGCCATATAGGTGTATCGATCTGCAATGATGGCTTTGCCGACTGAAATGAATTGAAGTACCAAAACAATATTGAAGAAATAAAACGCAAAAGCAAACACGATCAATCTAGTAGAACGCCAAGTCCATGCTACAATTCCCAATATGATTGCAGCAAAAAGCGGCATTAACTGATAGATAAAGGGTAAGCTTTCTTGGGCAGTAGCAATCGGATAAGGGTAAAAAGCTGCCAATTTGAAGGGCACAACGAGTTTGACCAAATACATCACAAATCCATACGATACAAAGCTGACTCGCTGAAATAAGGTGAAATTTTTGCCAACCAGCCCACCCGCCGATGTCTGTGCTTCAATGGTCAACAGACCGAAAATAAGTGCCAATACAAAGAAGGGAATTTTGTCAATAAAAGCTTTGGGACGCACCTTGCGTTTGAGGTAGAAATCTATACAAATTAACAACAAAGGAATGACCACCGCAGCGGGTTTGCTGAACATAGAGAGCGCTCCACACAAAACTGCACAGCCATAATACGACCAACTTTTTTTGCGTAAATATTGAAGATAAGCAATGAAACTCGCTGTCATGAAAAACACGTATAATACATCTTTTCGCTCCGAAATCCACGCCACAGATTCTACGTGCATGGGATGTATACCAAACAATAGGGCGGTTATCAGTGCAATCTCGACTCTTCCTCGACTCAACAAATAGGCAAAATAAAAAATAAGTAAAGTGTTGAACAGATGTATAATCAAATTCATTAGATGGTAACCAAACGCATTCTTGCCCCAAATTTGATAATCCAACATCAATGAATACATCGTAAGAGGATGGTAATTGTAGGCAATCGCCTGAGTCGCAATGTGAGTGATGTTCTCTTTGGTAACTTCTTCAATGTAGTCGTTGTTAAGGACATAATCGGGATCGTCCCAATTCACAAAGTCGTTTTGGAGAGAAGGCAAAAAAACGAGCAAGGTAAGCAAAACTACACCCAATGCCCACGACCATTTGTGTTGTCGCATAAAAGGATTAGAAGCGGCTATTTTTTGTTTTCTTGTTTTTCTCTTGCTCATTTAGAAAATGACTTTTTATATAACTCGTTATTCAAACACAATAAAGCAAATTCAAGCAATACTTTATAAGCGAGTGGATTATGTTTCACAAATGACTAACTTTAATATTTTTGTTTGCCGAAAACCTACATTGGCGCACCCAAGCTCTTCGCTCGAATACTATCCAACCTCGCTTCCTCTACATTGTTGCGGAGTTTATGAATACGATGACGATACATATATGCAATGCCATCACTTGCATTCAAATCCAATGCTTTTTCGATGTCTTTCATAGCATTGTCGTATTTTCCCAGCTCATAATAAGCAATCGCTCGCCACCGAAAAGCCTTCGCATCCTGCGAATCGTGCTGCAAATATTCGTTGTAATCCGCCAAAGCTCCTTCAAAATCTTTCGCTAAAGCCAACATCGTTCCTCGCTGCAAATATACATTGTATTTTTCAGGAAAATCCTCTCCTTCAATCGCCGCATTACATTCCTTCATCGCTTGTTCATAATCCCCCTCCATGCGGTGAATTTTGCAGAGATTGGCATAAGACATATACTTACCTTCGCCCGATTCAATTGCCCTCAAATAATCCGCCTCTGCTGCTTTGGTATCTTTGAGATAGTGATGCGCCAATGCCCGACGGTGGTAAATACCTCCATAATTCGGATTGATTTCAACGGATTGATTGTATTGATTGAGAGCTTCCGTATAGTTTCCTTGATTTCGGTAAAAGTCGCCTTTGAAGGCATAGCCGATATACGAAGCCTTTGGGTATTTGTCAATCGCATCTTCCCACACCGTAGAATTAGTCTCCCAAACAGCTACTCTTTCGTAGCTTATAAACGCCAAAACCATTGCTGCTAAAAGCCCACCGCCCAACAATACCTTTCCAATCAATTGCTGAGATTTTTCGTTTTGTTGCAAATAATGGTGAATCGTTTGTGCTACGACATACGCCAACCCAATATAAGCGATATAGGCATTACTCTCCGAAATCACCCCTTCTGTATGTTGGAGAAAAGGTAAAAACCAAAAAATATTGGCTGCAAAGAACAACAAGCCATAAGCCATTCGGCGGCGAGCAGAACGAAACGCCCAAATCGTCAAACCCACAAACAAGAGGACAATCACAGGGGAAAGGTAATACAACAACATTTGGGTCGAAACCACACTCGGTGCAGGATGGAAAGTGGCTAATTTGAAGGGAATGATGAACTTCAAAAAGTACAAGGTGAAGGCATAAGTGCTATCCAAAAAGATTCCCAAAATATTTCCGTCAACGTTTCCTACTTGTTTGTAATGCAATGCCATTGCTAAAAAGCCCAATGAAATTGCCCAAAAATGCACCCACTTCAATCCCAACTTTTTATCAAAATTATCTCCTCTAAAGTAGTGAATTGTCAATAACAGAAAGGGAAAGGCTACCGCTGAGGGACTTGAAAAAAGTGCAAAAATGTAGGTAAAAAAAGCAGCTACACGCCACCACGGTTTTTGCGTATCCAAATGCTTCCAATAAAATATCAACGACAACAACACAAACAACCCGCTTACCAATGTAGAACGTGCCGACAACCAAGCAATTGCCTCGACTTGCATGGGGTGAATTGCAAACAATAATGCTCCAATAAACGCCACCAATAGTTTTCGACTGCTTAGTAAATACAAGAAGTAAAACACCAAAACGACATTCAACAAATGTAAAATCAGATTTGTCCTGTGATAAGTCGCAGGAGCAAGATTAGCGGATTGATAATCGAAGGCAAGCGATAAGATGCTCAAAGGTTGGTAGCGATTCGCTACCGGAGATCCAAAAATATCAAATGAAACTTCTCTCAACAAATCATTGTCTATGATGTACTCATGGTCTTGATAGTCAATAAAATCATTGTCCACCACTCCTGCAAAAACAAAGTAACTCAATCCTACTACCAACAAAACTGCCAGCCAATGAAATCGCTCCAAAAGGCTTTTTGAGGGCTTCGGCGTATCTTGATTCTGTTTTTTTTGCAGCCGTTTTTTATTTTTTCGTTTCGACATGTTTGTTTCTTGAAGTTTAAAAATACAGCCAATTGTTTTTTGAAGTGAAGGAAAATGTTTTTGTGAGTTGGCAATATATAAAAGCTTGCCCAAAAATACTTATCTTTCGGCAGAACTATCTCAAAATACAGGGTCAAAATGACTACTTTATGAATCACCTCCCCTCTACCCTACCCTGCCTAATCTTTTTCTTTTTACTACTCGGCTTCAAAGCTTGTGTCAATGAAACCCCTGCAAAACAAGAAACAGCCTTAAAAATAGAAGCTGACACTCTTTCTACACCTCCTTCAAAAGTGGAAAATCCTTTGCAGCCCTATCCCGATTTTCTACAAAACCTTCAAACCAAAAGACAAAAACACCTTGAAATTGGAAACAAGGATTCGCTAAAATATTTGTTCTTCCAATTCATTCACAAAGATGTACCCGCTTATTGGACAGGCACAAAATGGGACTTCAATGGAATAACACGAACTCCAAAAGAAGGCAAAATTGCTTGTGGCTATTTCATCACCAACACACTCACCGATTTTGGATTGGAGATACCGAGATTCAAATTGGCGCAAGCCCCTTCTTCCGAAATGATTGAAGCTTTGTGTGTAAACATCCAAAAACCTGTTAATTTTGAAGGATTGGTGAGTTATCTGGAAAGGCAAGAAAACGAAACGGTGTTTATCGTTGGATTGGATTTTCATACAGGCTACATTACCAAAGCCTCCAATGATGAAATCTATTTTATCCATTCCAATTATATTGGTAGAGAAGGTGTGGTGAAAGAACGGGTTGGGGAATCGGTGGCACTTAAAGCAAGTGGGTTTTATATGATTGGCATTCTAAACGGACACCAAAAGAATCCAAATGTGCATCTAACAGAGTAGTGGTATCGGGATTCCAAATGTGCAACATCAATTGGTATTGCATTATCCTGATAATCATGAATTGAAGGTAAGGGAAGATCAAGATGTATTTAAAGTGGATTTAAGAATAAATTTATAACGTATAAACTTTTCAGAAAAAATGAATAGGAATTTAATCGGAATTTTAGTTGTAATGATTTTGGGTATGGTGGGATGTTCTTCCTCCAAAACCGTAAGTGAAAAAAAGACAGTAATAATGGATTCAGACAAAAAAGGTGAATGGAAAGAAGTGGAGTCGGTTTATTGGGTGAACAGTCGGAAAGTAGATTGTGTAGGGGAAGGGCCTCAAAAGTGTCTACAAGTACAAAAAGGAAAAAGTATAAACGAGAAAAATTGGGAGTTTTTCTATGACCGTATTGAAGGATTTGACTACGAAGAAGGCTATGTTTACAAATTGATGGTGAAAGAAACCAATAAGCCTAAAAACCAAGTTCCTGCTGATGGTTCTTCGATTCGATATGAATTATTGAAGGTTTTGGACAAGCAAAAAGATGCCAAGTTGAGGCTGCACGATATTTGGGCTTTGGAAAGCATGGACGGCAAAGAAGTGGACATCAAAAGCTTGCGAAAGCATCCAAGTATAGAAATCAATCTGACGACAATGAAGGTGATGGGTAATGATGGCTGCAATAGCTTGATGGGAGGAATTGAAAGTGTTGGGGCTAAAAATTTGACTTTTGGAGCTTTGGCGGGAACAAAAATGGCTTGCCCCAATATGGAGTTGTCCAATCAATTTAATCAGCAATTGAGTAAAGTTCAGTCTTATCAATTGAAGGGATTGAAATTGCATTTATTGGATGGAGAAGGGAATGAATTGTTGCGATTTAGGAA
>JAUHXA010000080.1 GCA_030427245.1 Bacteroidia bacterium
CAGTCCTCTATTCATAGCCTGCAATCATCATTATTTGAGTGAGGGTGTGATGGCGATTGAATACGATGTAAATTTAGAGACGTATCGCTTGAGTAAATATAGTCGTCTTGACAATATGTTTTCTTTTTTCCCTTTTTTGATAGACGAAGCCCACGATTTTGACAATACCTATTTCGACTATCTGATTAGAGACTATGTGATTATGGAAAGTGATTTGCCTGAAATGATTATTTATGCTTTGGAGAGTCAGGCAACCAATTGAATTCGCTGCACAATAAGTTTGACTCGATTAGCAGAGGTAACTTCCAAAGAATGGTTCGTATAAGTAGGTATTCCCAAAAAACTACCTGCCTTCAAATGATGTTCTGCTTTCCCGACTTGACAGGTGCAAGTACCTTCCAATATCAAAAAACTTTCAGATTCCATTTCGTGCTGTTCGGCAAGCACTCCTTTATCTACCCAAACCAATGCCATTTGTACCTTGTCATCCATACGAATGGGGTAAATAGGTAGTCCTTCCATTGTAGCAACAGGTTCTAAGCCTTTTACGGCTCTCAACCATTCTTTGTGATTGGAGTTTTGGTGAATCAAAGGAGGATTGGCAAGGTCAATTATTTCATTTGATTTTTTAGAAGGAGATTCTACAAAATCGAATTCATCAATTGCAAACAAAATGGTGTTTTTCAATTGTGGCTGAGGAGTCATTTTGTAGTTGTTAGCATAGTTGCCCAGCGTTTTTTGAACTGCTTCCAACTCTTTTCTAAGCCTACTGTGTCGGGTGCACAGAACCTCCAACTCTTTCCTTTCTACTTCAGAGGTCAAGCCCAAACAGTACTGTTCTAATATGCCAGATTGTATGTATTGTTCAATATTCAAAGTGCTCCATTTAGTATTTCAAATACAAAGATAAAAAATTAGCTTCATTATGTTCTTTTGAAGCCTACAATTCTTTTGTAAGAAATGGTTTAACATCCCCTATTTTAAAATTGTTCCATTTGTGTCCAAGTTCTTCCTACTATTTCTAATTTCAAAAACCTCTCCACTTTTTGAAAAAAAAACCTTATGGCTTCAATACCAATTCATGAACAGTATGCTCTTCAATTTTGTCTTTGTCAAACCACCAATACAACATTTCTCCTTTCAGCCATGCCTCCAACTGCGAATCAAAATAGGGGTGAAATTGTCGTGCTGCATTGCCGCCCGAAACGACTGCTCGGATTTTTTCATTGTCACTCAAATCCGCCACCATTCGCATAGAACTGAACCACTGACTTTCGTATTTTTCATTGCCCAAAGCGTACTGACCTCGATTGAGCGTTTCGCCCGAACCATTGGCAGGATGAACACCGCCTCCTACCCAATCTCGACCAAAGCCTTTTTGTCGTAGCGGACTCACAAAGGTAATCGGGTGCATTTTTGCCCAAGTCCAATCGTCCATATTCTCCCCAAACAGTTGGGTCAATCGTTTCTTGCTTGCTTTTCCAGCCATGACCAAAAGTTGGTCTAAGTCCTCCACATTTTCGGTCGTCTGAATATCCACCCATTGCTCCTCTCCTTTCTCAATGATTTCATCCGAGCGTTGCAGCCAATAATAGCGCATATTCAAGTATTTATCCAACATTTCGGGCGACATATCATCTCCAAAAATAAGCCTCGCCAATTCTTCATGAACGACATGAAAAACGGTAGCTGCCTTTGACTCTGTATGGTCTTTGTAATCCCAATTTTGCAGTAAAGCTCCCATTTCTTTGGTTTCCGCATCCTTCAATAAAGCTTTTGCAAATAGAGGCGAAAAACGTTTGGCGTGTAGATTGGTGACATCCAAAATAAAACTCCAATGGTCTTCAGGACTGACTTTGGACTTCGACTCCAAGAGTTCGGTCATGCGTAGGTAGCGGTAATTGGGCGAAAAATGCGCTGAGTAGTAGTAGGGATAATTGTCTGGTACGACATCGTGATTGGAAGTCCCGACCCAGCCCTTAGCAGGATTGATTTGTCCAGGCATTTCGTTTTTCGGAATAATTCCTGTCCAATCGTTTTGAGAATTAGCCACTTGGACAGTGCTGCCATTGTTGTTGCCACGAATTGGGATTTGCCCTGTTGTTCGGTGTGCGATGTTGCCTTTGGTATCTGCAAATACAAAGTTGAAGTACATCACATCTATCTTTGCAGCTACAAGGGAGTCCATTTCAAACACATTTTTTGCAGTCAGTAAATGGTTGATTCCTATGGAAGGAGAAGTCACCTCCGCCAAAGACCATCGAAATGAAATTGGTTTTTTACTTTGGATTCCAAATTTCTTAAAATCAGAAATCACAGGACCTCTTTTTGTATATCTCACCTTTAGTATTTCGTGCCTACTCACATCGTCGAATTTTGTAATTATGGAAGTTTCTCTCACTTCAAACGGCACACTTTCGCCATTTTCCATATAGTTTTCAGGGTTGTTGGGGTCGACTTCTTCAATGAATAAGTCTTGGCTGTCGCCATAAGCATTGGTTACGCCAAAGGCAAGGTGTTCGGTTCTACCCGACAATATTCCAGGTATTCCGGGAATGGCTCCGCCAATGGCTTTGATTTGGGGGCAAAACAATCCCACAGGATGCCAAGTTCCTGGTAAAATGCGTGCGTCTAAATGTGGATCGTTGGAGACAATCGGGGCATTGTTTTGAGAATGTTCGGAGTTGGTTGTCCAGTTGTTGGAGCCTAAATAGGGCAGACTCGTTGGTATAGAGGAGGAAGTTTTACTCGGTACTATCCCACATTTAGAGGGAACAAGAGGGAGCTTATTCATTCCCAAAAGTGAATCTACCACCAACTGAACAGGATTTTTTCGGTCGGGATTGATGTTCAAAGGGTGTAATTTTGCAGCTTTTTCTTCACCCATTTCTGCCACCAAATTCAGGCCCAGTATTTCATCGTGGTAGTTTTGTCCGTGTGTAAAACCCACAAAGTGGAGAATGGACAACATTCCTTCGACGGTAAAACGCTCAGGTTGTAATTCCAACAAGTTCAACTCTAAGGGAAATTCCTCTTTTCGATTGTCCAAATAGGCATTGAAACCTTCGGCATACCATTGAAGATATTGGCGACTTTCTTCGTCCAAATATTTTGCATGGCGTTTGGCATTGCCTGCTATATCCAACACTTTCATTTCGATGTCCGATTCATAACCTCCCTCACCGATAACTGAAGCCAATCTGCCTGCAATCACTTTCTGATACAAAGATATTTGGAACAATCTATCCTGTGCTGCTACAAATCCCTGTCCTCGAATAACATCCGCTAAACTGTTGGCGAAAATATAAGGGATGCCGTTTTCATCTCTTTTGACGGTCACATTTTCTTCAAAGACATCTATGGTTAATGTGCCATCCTCTTGAAAGCTGTTGAGGTTTGGGAGGTAAATATAGATAACTAAACCTATGGTTATAAGCAAGATGGAAAGTATGAGTAGGATGTTTTTTAGCATAAGTGGGTGGTTTCAAAATTACTGATTCTGTGAGGGATTTTTATCATTCTCTAGTCCAATTGGCTTTGTATCCAATTAAAGATAGACGATTTTCGGGAAAAGTCCATGTTAGAAAATCGGATAGGACCGTCCCCCAAGTTTTGGGATGATGCTTCCCTCCTTCTACTTCCACATAGCGAATATCCACCTCTTTTTTAAAGCCTTTTTCTTCAAGAGCTGCAATCAAATCCAGTGTATCATCAATTGCATCAATGATGCCATTGTTGTTGCGATCAGAGGTTTCGTCTTCAGTTGCAGCTTGAAACCACATTTTGAGTGCGCCCCATTTTTGAGCACCTCTTACCAAACGGTGCATAATTCTATCGTTGTCTATTTCGAGATCGGGTAGGTCGTTTTCGTGCCACCAAAAAGAACCTGAAAAAACCCCTACTTTGTTGAATACTTGTGGATGATGCCAAGCAATATCCATTGCAGACAAACCTCCTAATGAAAATCCTGCAATGGCGGTATCCCTTGAATGTACCGAGCATTTTCCTCTCATTTGAATAAAAGGCAGCAATTCTTTGAGCATAAAATCGGTATAGGCGGCGGCTTTGTTACCTCGATTTTTATAATCTGCCACACTAGCCGTTCCATATTCTTTCATCCGATTTCCTGCATGAATCGCTACAACTACTACTTTTTGCATCGCTTCCCATACATACAAATCCTCCAATACATTGATCAAATTCACCGCTTCCATGTCTTGTCCATCATTGAAGTATAAGGTGGGGTATTTCACATCATCATCCAAAAAGTAATGAGGGGGCAAATAAACATCTATCAATACATCTCGCTTCAGATGTTGGGAATGTAATGTGAGTTGATAGACTTTGATACCTATTTTTGAAGTAAAAATAAGTTTTGACTTTGGACCAAAAAGCTTGTCTATTATTTTTCTGAAGGTCAGCATGGATTGAAGTTTGGTGAATTTTGTAGAAACGGTAGGTTAATAAGGATTGTTCAAAAAAGGTGAACAAAAAAAAAGGTTGAAAATTTCACACTTTCAACCTTTTTCTTTGTTATTTACTTATCTCTCAACATCATTCAGTTGTTCTCCAGCCAAATCATCCAAGTAGATTTCTTGGCTGTTTAGGTAATCCTCCAACCAAACTGCACATTCCTGAAAAGTATCAAAACAATATCTTTCATCTACCAAACCTGGCACCAAATTGATAGCCCTGAACATATCGTAAGGTTGTGTATCTTTATACAGTCCTGTAAACACGACCGCTACATCCTTTTGCAGCAAATCCATGATTGCATCTTCCATCGCATACAAACCCGACTGATCGACATAGGGTACTTTCCCCATACGTATGACCACCACCGAAATATTAGGAAGATTTTTCACCATTTCTTGAAAACGGGATGTAAATCCAAAAAATAGAGGTCCTTCTAAGTGTTTGATATATACTTTATCTCCAATTCGGTCAATAATGTCGCCCTCGTCCACCCAAGCAGCCTCTCTCGAAAACTGTCTAAGAGGAGCAGAATAGGTTTGATGTTCTACTACTTCGGATATTTTTTTCATAAACAATACGGATGAAAGCACCATTCCTATGGCTACTGCCACCAACAGGTCCACAAATACCGTTAAAAGCAATACGGTAATCATCACAAAAGCATCGGTTTTGGGGACACTTCTAATGTGCTTGAAACCCTTATAATCAATAATTCCAATCCCAACCGTTATCAAAATTCCCGCTAAAACTGCATTTGGAATATAACCTACCAATGCTCCTAAACCTAACAAGACTGCCAATAGAAAGAAGCCAGCTAACATACCTGAAAGTTTGGTTTTACCGCCCGAATTGATGTTGATTACTGTCCGCATCGTAGCTCCTGCTCCTGGCAATCCTCCAATGAGTGCTGCACCAATGTTACCAATCCCTTGTCCAATCAATTCACGATCACTGTCGTGTTTGGTTTTGGTCATGTTGTCTGCAACTACGGAAGTCAAAAGAGAGTCAATCGCTCCCAGAGCCGCCAAAGTAAAGGCATATTCAAATACAATCATCATGTGCTGAAAATCTCCAAAAACCTTCAAAAACCCAAGCTGCAAATCGGGTAAGCCTGTTGGAATCGCTCCTTCTGAATTGATTCGCAGAATGTCCCCCGCAGGTATGATGAAAAAAGCAGCAATCGAAACAATTATCAATGCCATCAATGCGGAAGGCACTTTTTTGGTGATTTTAGGGAAGAGGTATATAATCAATATCGTGACTGAAGCAATCGCTACGGAAGTGAAATTGACAATTTCGGGAATTTTATGTATTGATTTAATAGTACCCAAAGGCCCACCATTCGGAGCAGAAACACCTAAAAAAGGAAATATTTGGGTAATGATGATGATGACCCCAATTCCACTCATAAATCCAGAAACAACCGGATAGGGAAAATAATGAATGTAACGCCCCAATCTGAATACTCCAAAGAGAGCTTCGATGATTCCTGCAATGACAAAAGTGGCTATGATAATGGGAAACGCTTGACTCAAATCTCCGCCTACATACTGCACTGCATCTGCAATAATCAAGGCCGAAACCACTGTCATTGGGGCAGTAGGCCCGCTGACTTGTGTAGGAGTTCCCCCAAAGAAAGCTGCCAAAATACCGATGGCGATAGCACCATACAGTCCTGCAATCGCTCCCAATTCGGTCTGTTCACCAAATGCAAGAGCTAGAGGAAGGGCCACAATACCTGCGGTCAAGCCACCAAATAAATCTCCTTTGAAATTAGAAAAGTCTAGACGAAAAATATTCTTCATTGCTTTTTAGTATAAAATTAAATTTTCAATATAAAAAATGAAACGAGAAATTCGCACATATAAAAGATAGGATTGGTTATATGAAGCCCAACTACTCAATCACAAGATAAAAAAATGGTTGATAAAACCAGACAGCGTTTCAATTTTTTACAGCTTTCTGAAAATATTCCTTTTTTCTTTTGCTAAATATCCATCAAAAACAACAAATCTCATCTTTTTCAAAACTTTGATTTTCAGAATCTTAAAATCAGCACAGAAATATCCTACCAAAGATGTTATGGTTAAGTTTTCCGTATTTTGACAGCGATGGTATTTTATTTGTAGAGGAGTAAGTAGATTTAAACATTTTTTTTCTACATAAAAACATAAAAGGTTTATGAGCACCCTACAACAATTTGCACAGTTGAAAGAAGTAAAAACTTTAGTTGGTACAAAACCCAACAACTTAAAAGGCGGTGGTATTGCGAATGGAAAAAATGGTTGTCCTATTGGTTACGAACCCAGTGATCCAGTGAAGTTTATGGAAAAAATGACAAGAAAAGAAGCAAAATTGTAAGTTTCCATGACTCACAATTTTGTGTAGTCCTTCTTGAAGAGATAATGAAAATGTCACCTTATTGTCAAGGTGGCATTTTTTTTGCTATGTGGTTATCAGAACTTTACCTATTCTAATCCTACTTATTAATGTTATGTAAGGCCCTACATATTATCATTGGTTCAATTTTCCTCACATTACTCACACTAAATGCTGATTTTGTGTATGCTACCAATATAGATAGTCTTCAATTATTGATTGACCGATACGACAGAAAAGAATCTAACGACAAGTTGATTGTACTATATCATGAACTAGGGGATGCTCACTACCATACAAAGTTCTATCAAAAAGCGATTGATGCCTATCAGATTTCTTTAGAAATTGCTCAAAATAAAGGTCCAACACAATTAGTAGTAGACAATCTATATAAAATTGGACGTATGCAACTGCTATTGCAGAATTCTTCTGCCGCTATTGAAGTATTCGCAGAAGCTTATCAATTGTTAAATCAAGACGCCAATGCCGATTTGTCCAAGTTGGGAAAAATCTCTAATTACATTTCTAAAACCTACAAAAACATTGGCAACTTCGAATTGGCTTATCAATACAGATTGAAGGCCTTGCAGGTATTTGAAGAATTAAAGGATACCGCTAATATTGCCACTTCTAAATTTGAGACAGGAAACATCTTTTTCTACCAAAACCAATATCCAACGGCTATTCAATACTACCATGAAAGTTGGAAAATGGCTTCTGAATTGGATATCATAGGTTTGGTGATGGCAAGTATAGGCTCTATAGGAAGTGCTTACGACAGGTTGGATCAAACAGAACAGTCTTTGGAATACAATACTTTGGCTTTGAAAATTGCGGAAGAAAACAACTTGGAAAGCCAACAAGCAGATGCGTTACACAACGTTGCTTCCAATTATCATTCTTTGGGATATTGTCTAAAAGCTTTGGGTTACTACCAAAGGTCATTGGACTACAAACGACAAAATGAAAACAAATTTGGTGAAATAGGAACGCTAAGAGCGATGGCCTCCGTTTACATGGACTTGGAAAACCATACAAAAGCACTACAACTTCTAAATCAAGCCCTACAAATCACAGAAGAAATTGACTCTGATACTCGTCGAATAGAAGTCTATCAGCGGTTAGCTGCTGCTTACGAACAAAGTGGTTCACCCGTTCAGGCTTGTAAGTATATGAAAGCTTATATCAGCCTTAAGGATTCGGTAATGAATCAAAATACATTGGAAGCAATGGCACAGGCAAAAACTCGATATGAGGTAGAAAAACGAGAAAAAGAGATTTCTTTTTTGAAGAGCAAAAACGAAGTCTTGGAGAAGAATCGTGAAATTGCTGCTTTGCGGTCTATTGCATTAATTGGATTGGTATTCAGCATGTTTTTACTCTTGTTGATTTCTGCGTTTTATTACCAAAGCCAAAAACGATATAGTAAGCTACTCGAAGGAAAGAATCAGCAAATTGCCTTTCAAAATGTTAAATTGGAATCCGTCAATAAGCAACTCGAAGACATCAATCTTTCTCAAAAAACCTTCAATCATGTATTGGCTGCCAAAAACGAACAAATCGAACATCAAAATCTCCTGCTCGAAAACACCAACGAAGAACTTCGGCAGTTTGCCTATGTAGCCTCACACGACCTCAAAGAACCTCTACGTATGATCAGTTCTTATACTTCGCTGATTCAACGCAGATACACCAAAAGCTTAGACGAGGGTGCAAAAGAGTTTATGGGGTACATAACAGATGCTACTTACCGAATGAACAACCTGTTGGAAGATTTGCTTGCTTATTCGAGAATCAGCACACACAACCAGAAAAAGGAACTCATAAATATGAACGAGGTCGTAGAAGGTGTTATGGCAAGCTTACAATTGACTATCAAACAGAAAAATGCAACTATTCACATCCAACAACTACCCCAAATAGATGTGAACCGTTCGCAAATGGGACAATTGTATCAAAACCTTATCAGTAATGCCATCAAGTTCGCAGCTAATGATACACCCACCATAAACATCAGCGCACAAAAAAATGGTTCGATGTATCTTTTTTCGGTCAAAGACAATGGGATAGGGATTTCTCCAGAACACCAACAAAAAATCTTCGACATGTTTAGCCGCTTGCATACAAGACAAGAATATGAAGGCACAGGCATTGGCTTGGCTACTTGCAAAAAAATCGTAGAACGACACGGTGGTACTATCTGGGTAGAATCGGAAATCAACGAAGGAAGCACCTTTTACTTCACACTTCCTGCTGACGATAGTGTGACAAAAAAGAACTCTGTTGCATCAAGCATAAAGAATTATTCTTAACAGAATAATTTCCCAATAAATCTTACAATCAATCAATTAAACATAAAAATAAAAGCCCTTTTCTCTAATAATCAAACCTTCTATTCTTGCCTTACAACTTCAAATAACTTTTGGTATAGTCTTTGGCATATATTAGATTAGATTCAATAAAAATTCTCATTTCATTTTTAAAACCTAAAAACATGAAAATCATTCAAAAATTAGAACAGGTCTCCAGTGTAACTTCTCTCTCTACAAATAATCAAAAAACCATCAAAGGAGGAGCAAAGAAAAGCAAAGATGTAAGGATAATAGAAAAGGGTCAATCTAGCCCACCTAGATGGAAAGACAAGAGATAACAACTCTAAATGATTGTATATTAGGCAAACTAAAATATTAAATTAGGCATTTCTGCAATTTACTTTGCTCGCTTACAAAGTATTGTTTAAATTTGCATTTGAGTTTTTAATTTGAATTTGCCTTAAGCCCTCCTCAAATTCATACAAAAATTTCATTTATCCATTGAAAACCTATTATCTGCATCCAACATGCTTAAGCCTTATATATTTCGGCATTTCACCCTATTGTGTGTGTCCTGTTGCTTTTTATTTTTAAGCAACACACTCGCTAAGGATATAAACACCTCTATACAAGGCGGTGAGCAGCCTTCCGTTTTTTCATCTAAATTGGCATTAGAAAATGAGAAAATAGCTGCCAATGAATTATTTGAAATTGGCATAAATCACTACACAAATCATAAATTGGAAGCTGCATTGACTACATTCCTTCAATGTTTGGATAAAATCCAATTTCTCAACCTTCCTGAACTTCACGTAAAAACAACTCGTCAAATTTCAAGCATCTATGAAGAAATTGGCAATTTTGAATTAGCATATCATTACCAACTTCAATCCTTAGAACTATACGAGGCTATGTCTGATTCTTTGGGAATTGCGATGGCCCTCTACGAAATCGGAAATATCTTCTTTTATCAAAATAGTTTTGAATTGGCTCTTCAAAACTATAATAAATCCAAACGAATTGTTACAATCCTTGGTGACAGCATCGGCACCTATTCTTGCTTAGGTGCCATCGCCAGTGTTTACAATCAATTGGGCATTGTCCAAAAATCACTTACTATGAACCTTGAAGCTCTCAGCCTCGCTGAAGATATGAGTTACAAAGAAGGAATAGCCTACGCCCTTCACAATATAGGAGCAGATTATTTTGGTTTGGGCTATTGTGAAACCGCCTTGAGCTATTACAAAAAAGCCTTGAAACACAAAAAAGAGATAGGCGACAAATTTGACGAAATCGCTACGCTACAATCCTTAGGAGTTGTTCACTTGGATATGGATGAAACCGAAAAGGCTCTTTATTTCTTCAACGAAGCCCTAAAACTCTCCAAAGAAATTGATTCCAGGTCCAGAAAAGCTGAGGTATACGGATTGCTATCTGCCACCTACGAAACAAACAACAATACAAAAGAAGCTTTTCGGTACATGAAGGCCTATACAGTACTCAAAGACTCTATACTAAACGAGAACACCCTGAAGGAAATGGCGCAATCCAAAACCCGCTATGAAGTCAGCAAAAAGGAAAAAGAGATTGTATTACTGAAAAAAGAAAACGAGCTACTTGGAAAAAACAAAGAAATCGCCTCTTGGAAAAATTACTTCCTAGCTATTTTGGTCACCTTCCTACTTTTCACCTCCTTCCTCTTCTTTTATTACTACAAAAACCAAAAACGATACAGTGATTTGTTGGCAGATAAAAATCTACAAATTCAACAACAAAACGAACAGTTAGAAGAAGTAAACAACCTTCAAGCCACCTTCAACGACACGCTAAAGACCAAAAACGAACAAATCGAGCTTCAAAATCAACAGCTCGAAAACTCCAATAAAGAACTCAAACAGTTTGCCTACATCGCTTCACATGACCTCAAAGAACCCCTCCGAATGATTGGAGCTTACACCTCTCTGTTACATCGAAGATATGCAAACAAATTAGACGAGGGCGCAAAAGAATTTATGGGTTTTATCACAGAGGCAACTACTCGCATGAACAGTCTTTTGGATGATCTTCTGACTTATTCTAAAGTAGGTACACAAGAACTACAAAAAGAGGTCGTCAAAATGGGCGAAGTAGTAGAAATAGCTATGGCTAATTTACAATTGAATATCAAACAAAAACAGGCCAAAGTGAATGTAGGACACTTACCACAGGTCAATGTCAGTCGCTCACAGATGGGACAATTGTACCAAAACCTGCTCAGCAATGCCCTCAAATTTTCAAACAAAGAACATCCTCAGATATGGGTAGATGCTCAAAAAAATGGAAAAGCCTTTATCTTCTCTGTAAAAGACAATGGTATTGGCATTGCAGAAGAACATCAAGAACGCATTTTTGAGATGTTCAGCCGACTACACACTCGCCAAGAGTATGAAGGCACAGGAATTGGGCTAGCTACCTGCAAAAAAATCGTCGAACAACATGGCGGTAAAATATGGGTTGAATCTAAACCACAAAAAGGATGCACTTTTTACTTTACAATTCCTTTTAGTCCAGAAATCCTCACCAACAATACCTCTGTAACAAGCTCGGAAAAAATGACAGGTTCTTTGAGTTGAGTTTTGAATACAAGAAGCAACAATAAAGATGTGACAAACGATGATTATTTGTATTTTTACTACACTTCTAAATTAGTTCTCTTCTAACGAGCACTGCAAAACCTCACTCTATTCCATGCAAATACTTCAATACAAAACAGCAGTTTCCAAAGATTTCGACCAAATAGCAGCCTTCATCGCTTCAATAAATACAAAAATTTCCAATCATTGCTTGCACTGCGATACGGAAACCCAAATCATTAAAAATGAAATCAAAGACGCACACCTACGCAATGAAATTTGTCTGATAATGGCATTGAAGGAAACAGAATTGGTAGGTGTTTTTGGAGGAGATGGTGAGCCTTTACCCAACGGAAAACGATTTTGGTTGTGGGGACCTTTTGTAAAAGAGGACATTGAAGAGTGGGAAAAAGTAGCAGATGGAATGTTGTTGTTTTTATTGCAGCAAATGCCTAACAATAAAGAATTGTGGTTTTTTGTAAATGCAAAAGCGAATAAACTTCGAGCTTATTATCAAAAAAAAGGTTTTGAAGAGCGCGAAAATCAGAGTCATGTCTATGTGGCTTCAAAAACAAATTACCTTGCTTCACAAAACCCTAACTTCAAAATCCCTTCCTATTTTTCTATCCTCTCTTTTGAACCTTCTTACTGCAATGCTTTGGAAAAACTCCATACTTCCGCTTTTCCTGATGGCGGCTACAGTGTGGAAGAAATGATAAAAATGCAAGATAACAAACACTCTTTATGGATAATAATTGCTCCAAATGAAGATTTTGCAGGCTATTTGTTTGCAGCCGTGCAAGCAGAGAATGAAGGATATATACATTTTTTGGCGATTGAAAAACGATACCGAAAAAAGGGTGTTGGAGAAGCATTGATGCGAAAAGCCTTGCATTGGACTTTTGAAGAACAACAGTTGTCACAAGCGGCTTTGACAGTTGGAGATAAAAACAATGCTCGGCGATTGTATGCCAAAGTCGGTTTTGAACTCTTGTATTCAGGAGTTGGTGGGGTAAAAAAGCAATCTTAATTGATGCGTCCTTGTTACCACAACCTAATCCCTCGTCTTGTAAGTCTGCATCAATCCATTTTTATCGCTGTAAATCAATACCGCTTTCAAATCTGTTTGTCTTTCAATAAACCTTTTAGCACCTTCATAACCCATCACCATACAAGCCGTTGCAATCGCATCAGCAGTCGTACAGTCTTTGGCGACAATACTCGCACTCAACAAATTAGAAGGAACAGTATAACCTGTTTTAGGGTCAATCGTATGCACAAACTTTTGGCCGTCTTTTTCATAAAAATTGCGGTAATTACCAGAAGTAGCAAGGGCTTGATTTTGGAGCAGAAGCGTATCTTTTATTTCTTGCGAAGCATTGGTTTCCACAGGTTTGTTGATGCCTACTGTCCACCATTCATTTCGAGGATTTTTGCCTTTGGTTACCACTTCCCCTCCCACTTCCACAAAATAATCGGTCAAACCTTTTGAAGCCAAATAATTGCCGATGAGATCCACGCCGTAGCCTTTGGCAATCGCACTAAAATCCAACTCTACTCCTTTAGCCTGCCGAACTGCAAAAAACTGTTTATTTTTTTTGAAAACGCTCAATGCTTCAAAATTGACCAATTGCTTCAATGAGTCTACTATCGTACTATCCAAATTGGGTTTATCTTTGTTTGCACCAAATCCCCAATAATTGACCAAAGGCATCACTGTCGGATTGAAATTCCCCTCCGTCAGTTCATAAATCTCTTTGGCTCGCTCGAATACAGTTACGAAAGTAGCATCTACTTCAATGGTATCCAAAGTTTTATTTTTATTGAAATAAGAAATGACCGACTTAGGGTTGTAAGTAGAAACCGAAAAATCAAAAGCCTCAAATAGCGAGTCAATTGTAGCTTGATGATTCTTTTGTTCTACATCAATATAGGTAATGGAATAGTAAGTACCCATCGTTTTCCCTTGAAACTTGACCGTATTTTGTAACCTTTCAGCTTTGGGGTCAGGGGTTTGTTTGCAGGAAAAAAATGTAAGCAGAGTGATGAAAATGAAAATAAGAAAGGTAGGTTTCATCTGGTTATTTTCGTTTTTTGAAGGTCAGATGGAACTTACCATGAATTAAATAATCATTTCCCTTTGTGTTTTAATAATTATTTAATCATGGACGTTTCATCTGGTTATTTTCGTTTTTTGAAGGTCAGATGGAACTTACCATGAATTAAATAATCATTTCCCTTTGTGTTTTAATAATTATTTAATCATGGACGTTTCATCTGGTTATTTTCGTTTTTTAAACTGTACATCCTACATTTCGCAGTTCTAAACATAAAATTTTGATAATTCAACTATCCAAATGATTGTTTATCTGTGACATCTGAAATATCTGCGAAATCTGTGATACATTTTCCTATGAATTCTTATCTTTCTGATCAAATAAGCCTATTTTCTTTGCAAAGTCTTGTCCAAATTGACGAATATCCGAACTTGCTTCTTTGTTGTTAGTCGCTCTATGAAAAGTATCTGCCATCGTCATAAAGGTCTGAAAGAAAAAGTAGTGCATTTCGTCTATTTGCATATCTTTTGTCCATAAGTCGAGGCGTTGCGTGATTTTTGCGTTTCCATCCCAAATCGCAACCATTGCAGCTTTGCAGTCTTTCGCTCCTTTTACTGGACTATCCGTTGCATCCCAATCCATTGAAACAGGCATTTTTTCTTCATTGAGATGAACCTGTATTTTCAATTCAGTGGAGCGCACAATTTTATCTTGTTCTGATTTTGCCATTCTTGGTGTTATTCTTGTATTGAAACTGCAAAGATAGTAATTTCACCAAACCAAGCCCGATGTTCAAAAAAAATCATACCCAATGCGTATTTACAAATTTTTGATAATAGCTTGTATAACAGTAAGTTTTGCATCGTGTGGTGGTAGTGCCACCCAAAAGCTGTACCAACTGAACCATGACATGGTAGATTTGCAGAAAGAGTTGGGAGAAGTTCGTCAGCAAAATACGGCTTTTTTTAGTCGACTAACAGAGTGTGAAGAAGAAGCCGCTCGATTGTTGAATGAAAACGATAGAATGGCGGCCATTTTTGAAGATATGTCCTATACCTCTACCACTTATACCGAAAAAACACGCTTGTTGATTTTGGAATTGGAGGAAGTAATGAAAAACTATGAGCAAGGCGAAATCAGATTGGATATCGAAAACAACAAGGTAAACATCATCATTGCCAATCATCTTTTATACCCAATTGGGGATGCAAGAATTGACAAAAAAGGAAAAGCTACCTTGAGTGATATTACCAATGTATTGTTGGAATACCCCAATTATGCGCTTCTCGTTGAAGGTCATACCGACAATTTGCCCATCAAAAATCGAAATTACCGTGACAATTGGGAACTCAGTGTGACTCGTGCGGCAAATGTGGTTCGCTATTTAGAAGAACAAGGTGTCGATCCCAAACGATTGGTAGCGAAAGGGTATGGTGAATACCACCCAGTTGCGACCAATGCCACTAAGGAAGGACAGCAAGCCAATAGAAGAACAGAAGTAGTGATTGTTGCACCGAAGTAGTGGTGGTGAATAGTATTAGGCTTTGGAAGAAAGAAGTGAGAAAACACTTAACTTTTTCGCATTTACTTATTTTTGTTACATAAAAAACGCCTTATCGTACTCTACCATTCCACTCACTCCCTTCAATCCATCTTTCACCAATTCGACCACCATACAATTTTGTTCAGGCGCATCAAAAGGCAGTTCAATTCCATATTTACTTGTCCATTCATACCCAAAACGAGGATAGTAATTTTCATGCCCCAAAAGGACTATGGACTGATAACCCAATTCTTTGGCTACTTGATGCGAAGCCCGAATGAGTTGTCCGCCAATGCCTTGATTTTGAAAACTGGGTTTAACCGAAACAGGTGCCAAAGCCAGAGAATCAAAAGATTCTTTTGGGTTCACAATCTTGATTTTAGTCAACAAAATATGGCCCACTATCTCCCCTTCTTTTTCTGCCACAAGCGACAATTCTGGAATAAAGGACTCCGATTTTCGCAATCTTTCAACCAAAAATTGCTCGGTTTGGTCGCTGATAGCCAAGTTTTTGAAGGCTGCTTCAACGACTTTAAAAACTTCTAAATGGTCTGATGGGTTTTCTTGGCGGATTTGTATCATGGTTCTATTGTTTTTATCCTTGTATGGTCTGCTTATCAACTTTAGCCATTTCACAATATAACCATTATTTCTCGACACCAATCGTGCTCAACCACTTAATATTTGTCGGATCACTGTAATCGTATTGGTGGAAACCATCTTCCCCAATCAACAGCAAGGTTTCTCCCAAAGGAATGACATCAAAAGCGTGAATATTGTCGTAATGTGCCAATAGATTTTGGTCAATTTTGAGAGGATCTTCGGCATTATAGGCTTTCAAACCATCTTCTCCATCACAAATAAACAAGGTATTATTGTCTATTCCCAAACCATGAGGATTGTACATGGGATAAACTTGCAGTAAGTCGGGTTGAGTTACATCCGAAATATCCAACACCTCCAACTGATTGGTAAAACCTTGACATTCTGTTCCCGAACGCAAAGTGACATAAGCCGTATTTCCTGCTGCTACCACCGGATCGCAGCTCCTAACATGTGTATATTCCGACACAAAAAATGGTGCACTTGGCTCTTTGATATTGTAAACAAACATCCCGCTTTGAGAACCAATCAAGAGCATGTCTTTGAAGGGATAGATGGTTTCGATGTTCCAACCGATGTGAATAGGGTCTTTTGGAATGGGATTGGTCAATTCATGAATGTCAAAAACATTCATATCGCTCGTTGTCAGCGTGTAAAGATGATTAGAAGCTATGGTAAATCGAGCCATTGAGCCGCCTACTCCAACACTTGGCGCAGCCCCTCCTCCACTCGAACTGTTGGACAAGATAGGCAACCCACTTTCAAGTGCATATCCCCAGTCATCTCTCCACCATCCTTGTGGATTTCCGTCACAATCATAAGATTCATTCACTTCAGTAGCTTTCCAATCGACAATCAATCCGTTTTCATTGTCTATGTAATAATAGGTATTGAAGAGGTTCTCGACCCGTTTCACCAATTGTACATTTTCGGGATCTGAAAGATCCAATACCACCAAATCCATGTAGTTGTCTGCATACATGATATTGTCTGCCATCGCAATGTCGACATTACCAGGAATTTCGATAAAAGCAATGTTTTGAGGGCTTTCTGGATTCCGATTGTAAATAACATGCAGCCCCTCTTCTCGCTCATTGATGAAAATGTAAGGATATTTGTAGTAGAATTTCCCTGGATTCTTGATGGGGCGAGCATCCGTTGTTTGTATTGTTCCCCGCAAAGTTTCGAGGCTCATATACACAGGTTCGTAGGACATGTAAGTATAAACACAGTCGGCTTTGTCGTTGGTACAGCTTTGCAGAAAAGAGCCACTGATGACCACAAGACAAAGAATAACAAAAAATTGGAGTTGTCGTTTCATAGCAAGGAGTTGTTTGATGTGGTAGGTTCGAAATTCACCACTATTAAGCAATTTTTATAAAAAAAACTGGTTTCAGCATACTACTATAAACGTATCTTTTAAAAAAATCGTTGTCAAAAAAACATCTTTCAAAGTTCTTAACTTCAAAAACTCGCACTTTGTAAGCAAAAACAAAACTAGGGCACATGCTGTTTCCGATAAGACATATACAACTGCAAAACCAATAAATATTTGCTTGTGCCACTATCCAAAATCTTGGTAGAACCGACTCTTTTATCCATTAACTTAGCAGATGGTGCAAAAACGTCTATCAGCATATTCCCTTCCATAACTGCTACCTCCAATATTCCAGTACTGCTTATTTTACCTGCAATGGGTGTTCGTGCTGCTTACTATCAGTCACTTGCTCAATCCATTGCAGCAAGAGGCTACCATGCTGTCACTGCCGATTACAGAGGTTTGGGACATTCATCGGTCAGAGCCTCCCGAAAAAGCGATTTTGGATACTACGACATTTTGGCTTTTGATTTGCCAGCCATTATTTCTTCTGTAAAAGAGCATTTTCCAAACCACCCCATTTACTTAATAGGACACAGTTTGGGAGGACATTTCACCATGCTGTATGCTTCCTTACATCCCGAACAATTACAAGGATTGATATTTGTAGCAGCAGGTTCCCCTTACTACAAAAATTGGGGCAATCGTGCGCCTCTCTATTGGTTGGCAACACAAGGTTTTTATGCAAGCAGCAAAATTCTGGGCTATTTCCCAGGCAAATTCATAGGCTTCGGCGGAAAAGAGGCCCGAACATTGATGAAAGATTGGGCGCATTTGGCTCGAACAGGTAAGTTTAAAATCGCCAATTATCCACATGATTTTGAGACTCTTATCCAGAACATACAAGTTCCCGTCTTGTCCATCTCTTTAGAAGGTGATACATTTGCCCCCTTCAAATCCGTTGAAAACTTCAATGCCAAACTCCAAAAAGCAGACTTGACTCACTTCCATCTAAACCCTAACGAAGGCGAAAACTTCAATCATTTCACTTGGGTCAAAAAAAATGAAGCAGTCTTATTTCATATAGAGCAATGGCTCAATCAATAATCAAGCAATTAAAAACACTTTTACCCCTTCACTGCAAATACAAATTAATTCGTAATTTCGTTCTTTAAGAAAAAATAAGGTCTGTTAAACATGAACAATCTTGCTGTGATTACACAACTCTCTAAAAAACTATTTCTTGTAGCCTTCACTCTTTCTTTATTTTTTGCTTCCTCTGCAATTCAGGCACAAGTACAAATGGATATTTACCACAAAGCTATTGAAGACATCAATTGTGCCACCATCAAACTGTTATTGATTGGTTATGACCGCCCTATCGCCTCTCGAAGCATCAAAAGCTGTACCTACGATGCCATTGAAAAAGAAGTAAAAAAAGTAACCGAGAATCAAGTTAGAGGCTATAAAACCATGTTTTTGAAACTTGCTGCTGAAATCAATGCCTACAAAGGCAAAATTGACAATCCGAGTGAATATGCCCATTTTGCGAGTGCATTGGAGGAAGTCAGTACTTATGCTGTTCAACAATTTCGGGCAACTTGTCAAAAACACCAAGTCATTAGCAGCCGTATTTGTGTACGACTCGACCAAAAAGTACTGCAATTGGAAGGTGATATCAATGACATTGCCAATACTGCGCTGACCAAAATCAGCCAACATACTTTTGGAGCGGGTAAACCCAAACCCATCAAAATCGAAACTCCCAAAACAACGAATCCCGATGCGGAAACGTCAACAGATACAGGAGTCGAATCAACGGATGAAGATATTGCAGAAAGCACTTCTAAATCGGGAGGGACTTCCTTGATTGTTGTGTTTATTTTGTTAGCGTTGATTGCCGCTGTGGGTTGGCTGTTCAAAGAAAACTACCTCATCAAAGAAGAATTGGCTGACTTAAAACTTTTATTGAAGGCATTGAGTCAAAGGAACGATTGATTTTTTTAAAATTTGCGGTCGTTCAAAGCTATAATAGAACCAACAAACATTTGATTATATATCATTTTCATTGTCATTTTAATTTCCATTCATTATATGTCTCCAAAAGAAGAAGCTCTTCAAAATCTACTTGAAGCCTTACAGTTTTCACCCGACAATCTACCACTTCGAATGCACATTGCTGATAGCCTATATGGGCTGAACCGTTTTGAGGAAGCAGAAGAACACTACCGCAAAGCCCTCGAAATCAGGCCTAACAATAAAACCGCAAAAATTGGATTAGCGCACGTTTTTCACAAGTTGGGCAAAAATTCAGCCGCCTTTGTAATCGTTGAAGAATTACTGAACGATGGTACGCCTCCTGCCAAAGTATTTTTGCTCCATGCTAATTTATTGTATGAAAGTGGCGACAAAACTGCTGCAAGAGAAGAGTATGAAAAAGCATTGGTTTTGGACAAAGACTTGAAAGACTTACACTTTGAGAGCAAATTGAAGTCCAGAACGACTTCTTATGGTTCGGATGAAGGCAAAGTGTCGGTAGATTTACCAGATGAAGAAGAGATTGGTGAAATAGAAAAGCCCAAAATTACGTTTGAAGATGTAGGCGGCATGGATAAAGTGAAAGAAGAAATTGAAATTAAGATTATTTCCCCCCTAAAGTTTCCCGACCTATACAAAGCCTATGGCAAAAAAATTGGTGGAGGTATACTGATGTATGGCCCTCCTGGCTGCGGAAAGACACACTTGGCAAGAGCTACGGCTGGCGAGGTCAAAGCGGGTTTTCTGTCAGTTGGTATCAACGATATTTTGGATATGTGGATGGGAAATAGTGAAAAAAACCTACACCAAATCTTTGAATTGGCTCGAAATCAAGCCCCTTGTGTACTGTTTTTTGATGAAGTAGATGCCCTCGGTGCCAGTCGAACCGATATGAAACGGAGTGGCGGACGCAGCACCATCAATCAGTTTCTGTCGGAAATGGACGGCATTGACAACAACAATGAAGGCGTTTTGATTTTGGGAGCTACGAATACGCCGTGGAACTTAGATGTGGCATTTCGCCGCCCAGGACGTTTCGACCGCTTCATATTTGTAGCACCGCCCGATGAATCTGCTCGAAAAAGCATTTTGGATATTTTGCTCAAAGACAAACCAACTGATGGTGTTAATACAGCAAAAATCGCTAAGAAAACACAGGATTTTTCGGGGGCAGACCTCAAATCCTTGATAGATATTGCCATTGAAGGAAAACTAAGAGAATCTATGCGGGCAGGCAAACCCATTCCTTTGTCTCAAAGAGACTTGACAGATGCATTAAAAAAATTGCGTCCTTCTACCAAGGAATGGTTCCAAACTGCCAAGAATTACGCCATGTATGCCAATGACAGTGGGCTGTACGATGATATATTGAAATACCTGAAACTGAAATGATATGACACGATTCGCTTATTCTTTTTTTTCTATTCTATTTGTTTTTTGTTTGGCTTTGATGACTTCCTGTGAGGAAAAAACCGAAACTTTGGATTTGGTCAAAGGTTTGGAGTATTTCCCTATTGAAGAAGGGTATTGGCTCGAATATCAAGTAGATTCGGTGATTTACAGCCCTCTTCGTACAGGAGGAAAAGATACGGTTAGCCTTCAACTACGTGAAGAATTTGGAGACATATTTTTTGATAACGAAGGTAGAGAAGCCATTACCATTGAGAGACGAGTTCGCAACAACACAAGCAAGGCTTGGAAGGACATCATACCAACTATTTGGTATGCAGTCCGAACGGAGGATCAAGTAGAACGTGTTGAGGGAGACTTGCGATTTATGAAGTTGACTTTTCCTGTTTTTGAAGGAAGGATTTGGGATGGTAATACCTTCTTGAATACAGATGATCCTCAATTGAGAGATTACAGAGATTGGCATTATGAATACATTGAAGTAGCTGCCAATTCGTCTGTCAATGGCTTGAATTTTGCGGAAACGCTTACTGTAAGTCAAATAGATAGAGAAGATTTGGTGAATAAAACCTTTGCTATCGAAACTTATGCGAAGGATGTCGGTTTAATTAAAAAAGAGGAATGGATTTTGAAACGAAATGATACCAATTCTTCTGACGACTGGCCTCAAAGAGCCGAAACGGGTTATTTAACCGTTACGACTTTGACCGACTATAAGAAGTAATTGAAAACATAATATTGTGGACTTTGGATAAAAGAAGTGAGACAAAATAAACCACCTCTCTACATACAGATTGATTTTGAGCGAATTAGAATCTTATATCTCTCCTCTTCCATTCCAAAGCCTAAAATTTTTATAGATGAAAAAGACGACCTATTTTCCAAATATTCACTATTTTTTATTGACCCAAAACAGAGGACTTTTGTGGGCATTGATAGGCCTGTTTTTTCTCCTTTGCAGTAATCAAAATACGCTTTATGCCCAATCCAGCTATACGAAATATTGGGTGGGATTTGCCGACAAATCCAGTATAGATTACCCATATACGATTGTAGAACCTCAAGCATTTTTATCAGAAAGAGCGATAGAGCGCCGCTTGCGTTCCAATATCCCAATTACCACAACCGACCTTCCTGTATCGGAGAATTACCTTCAACAAATCATCAACCTTGGGGCTGAAATTTTGTATCCCTCCAAATGGCTCAATGGCGCAGTCGTTTTGGTGGAAAATCCCGATTTGTTGGAACAAATTGGTGGCTTACCCTTTGTGACATCCGTTGCTGCAATCGGTAAAAATGGAACTAAAAAGAAAAAAAGAAATTCCAATTCTCCTAAGTTTATTCCTGTTGACCTGAAAAACCAAGAAGAGGATTTTCCTGATGAAAGTATTTATTATGGAGCAGCTTTTCACCAAATCCAAATGTTGAAGGGTGACTATCTACATTCACAAGGTTTTACGGGTGAAGGAATGTTGATTGCAGTGATGGATGCTGGTTTTGCCAATGTCGACCGCATGGAAGCTTTTCAGCATTTGTATGACAACCATCAAATTGCTGGTGCTTACGATTTTGTCGACATTGACTCCAACCCCTATCACGACAGCACACATGGAACACATGTTCTGTCGACGATTGCAGCCAAATCACCAGGGCAATTTGTAGGAACAGCTCCTGATGCTGACTTTTGGCTTTTCCGAACAGAGGACAACAAATCCGAATCTCGCATTGAAGAATACAACTGGATTGCAGCCGCAGAAATGGCGGACAGTGCGGGCGTGGATGTCATCAATACTTCGCTTGGTTATACGACTTTTGACGATTCCCAAATGGACTACACCTACGAGGATTTTGATGGCAATACAACAGCCATTACTCGAGGAGCAGACTTTGCCGCAGCTACGGGTATGTTAGTCGTTGTAAGTGCAGGCAACAAAGGCAATAAAAAGTGGAAATATTTGACCGCTCCTGCTGATGCAGACAGCATTTTGACCGTAGGTGCAGTGGATTTTGATGAAGAATATGCAGTATTTAGCTCTGTTGGTTTTGAAGACCCCAATAAGGTGAAACCCAATTTAGTTGCACAGGGTCAATCCGTTGAAACAGTCACGATTGACAATACGGTTCACCGAGCCAATGGCACGTCTTTTTCATCGCCGATTATGGCGGGTATGGTCGCTTGTTTGTGGCAAGCACACCCCAATCAGCCTGCTCAAAACATCATCAACACACTCGAAAAAAGCGGCAGCCAATTTTTGAATCCTTCGCAATTGGTCGGCTATGGCATACCCAATTTCCGAACGGCTCACAATCGCTTGTCTGCCCCCACCAATAGTACTTCTTCCAACGAAGCCACAGCTTTTGTCTATCCCAACCCCTTCGACTCCAATGCCCAAGTCTATTACTATTCTCCTCGCTCCGAATTGATTACCCTTCAATTGTTCAGCCTTACAGGGCAACTCTACGAAGAATACCAAACAACCGTCAATGCCAACGAACCCTACAAATTCGCCTTTTCGGCTTGGGAACAAACGCCTAAAGGTATCTATGTGGTACGCATCGCAAACGACCACGAACACTTCGCATTGAGAGCTGTGAAGACTTCCGATTGATGTAGCTCAGACATTTCCTGTTTGAATCAATCCGATAAACCTAAAAAAATGTATTTGGTAAAGTTTTGTAAATAGCGCAGTTTTGAAGTATAAAAAACAGAACTATGCAAAATAACTACTTCAAAACGATACTCTTTTTATTGGTTTTCAGCTTCAATAGCTACGCACAATTCAATCCTCCTCCATGCGAAGCCCCTTATCACTCCCAAGAATTGGACATCAACAATGTACGTGCAAAATTTTGGGCAAGTGGCAGTATGTGGTTTGACCCAATTACTACCAACTCCAACTATGAAGTACCCAAAGGAGAAGGCAATCACTCCTTCTTTGCCTTTGATTTGTGGATGGGTGTACTAGATGAATTTGGACAAAAAAGATTGGATTGGCAGATGTATGCAGGTAATCTCACAGCCAATACTTATTTTGCTGGACCTCTGAATGATTCGGGATACACCGACTTTTTTACCTGTGAAAACTACGACAGAGTCTGGAAAATCAACAAAAGTCCTAATCTGCAAACCTCAAAATCCAGCATCCATTTATTCCCCAATCCTGCTACTGCAAATACCCTTTTGTATTTGGAGCAAAAACAAACGCTTCAAAAAGGCACATTGCAGCTTTTTGATGGTTTGGGGAGGTTAGTAGAAAGTGTGACATTGAAGAAAAAACGCCAAAATGAAATGTTGCTTCCTGAACTCTCATCGGGCATTTATTTTTATCAAATCGAATGGCAAAATGGCAGTGTGGAGAATAGGAAATTGATGGTTCAATAAAAACTCGCCGACATCTGAAAGATTCGGTGAAGTTTAAAACGCTTCTACCCCCTCACCATCTCCAAAATCAACCTCAATCCCCAAAACAAAAATCTTCCCCAACAAACCCATTCCCTCCAATTCCTCTCGCCACAACTCCAACCTAACCATATCTTTCTCCGTTGTCAAAATAACCACATGTCCATATTTTGCCACCAACCCCTCAAACCTCACCCGAATCAACTCCAAATCCTTCACCGAAAAATCATGATGGTCGCCAAAAAACAAACTATCCATAGCCCACGAATTAATTCGTGGGCTACGAATCGGAATCGTCCGAACATGCTCCACCATCCGTTCAGGCTTCGCAATCCCACACACCACCAAAACTGCATCTACCTCTCCCCAATCCAAAGTCGTAATTCCCCCTTTGAAGAGCTTGTCCCGATTGCTCGGGGGGGCTAGGGGGATGGGCTTAGTAGGGGGATGTTGGATATTTTGAGGATTATCAAAAAAAGAATAAGGCTCTCCATACCTTAAATAAGAAAACAAAACCTTCTGATGCGCCAAAGGTTGAATTCTTTCAATAATTTCCTCTTTTCTCTTCTCCAATAAATCATCAGGATACTTCGTCACCACAATTACATCCGCCCGCTTATAACCTCCTCGAAACTCCCGCAAATTACCCATCGGCAATACATAATCTTCCGTGAAAAGCTGACGAAAATCGGTCAATAAAATCAATGTATCCACCTTAATCCTTCGATGCTGAAAAACATCATCCAACACAATCACCTCAATATCAGGCTTTAACTCCAACAATCTCCGCACCCCTTCCACCCGATTTTCACAAACCGCCACTTCAACACCATATTTAGCAAACTTTCGATACATCTGCATCGGTTCATCCCCAATCTCCAAAGCAGTCGTCTTTGCATCCGCCAAGACAAAACCCTTCGTTTTCCGTTTATAACCTCGACTCACAATCGCCGCTTTATAAGTATCTTTCAACTGCCGCACCAAATACTCAACATGAGGAGTTTTACCCGTTCCTCCACTACTCAAATTCCCCACACCAATAAGACGTACTCCTTCAAAAGCTGTAATCTTTAGCAACTTCCAATCATACAGTTTATTTCTAATCCAACCCACTACACCATATAACCATGCAAAAGGAAATAATAACCATCGAAATACATTTATTTTTTTCATTAACATTATGAAGTTTCACTATAAATACGAAAATCTGTAACACTTCGTCATAGTTTGGTAAGAATTTTGCTTACCAATAGATAAGGATTTTGTAGAAAGAGTGAAAACTTTGACAACGGTTGAAAACCTTGTCAACAGTTGAAGCGACACCAAGCCACAAAACCAGCCACTACCAGCAGTTTACCAATACCAACCTTAACCAAGCGAATCTACGACCTATTATCGCCTGACACCTTACCCCTGTCTCCTCACTCCTCAAAATTCCCCCAAATCTACTATCGTAAAACTGTTTACACAATGAAAAAACTAAACAAGCCAACTTTTATTTTAGCCATAGCCGTGTTATGCCTAATCCCATTTACCTTCTCAAGCCTTCAAGCCCAAGTAGTTATCAACGAAGTCATGCCCAAACCTTCCTCCGCATTTGATGTGTGTGACCAAGCCATGTTCAACAGCGTTACTCCCTCCTGTGGTAACGAATGGGTCGAACTCTACAATCCCGATGAATGTCTATTCATGGATTTAAGTTGCTATATTCTCGCCTCCAAAACTCAAGCAGGAAGTAGCGGCACATTCATATTTCCCGAAGGTTCGGTCATTGGTCCAATGGATTTTTTGGTCATTGGAGGTGCGGGAGCAACCAATGTCGACATCAATCTCAACGACTACGCCAACACCGACAACTTCTGCGGCTCAGATATTTGGTTTCTGGAAAATACCGATGGGTGGATAGCATTATTTGAGCCAGACGGTACAGTAGTCAATGCCATTTACTGGACATTTTTCGGCAATGAAGCCTTCAAACTCAACTCCGAAAGCGAATTCAATGTTGCCCCATGTTTACCAGACAACGATTGCCTAAGTCTTACAAGCCTTCCAAAAGCCAAAGAAATAGCAGGTATAACCTACATCGGTCAAGTATCCAATACCGATTTGAGCATACGCCGAACGGTAGATGGTGGTGGTACTTGGGAAAATGACGCAAGTCCAACAGCAGGAGCTTGCAACGATGCTGCAAATTGTGGAGTTCCCACGCCTTTCGATGTTAACCTCAACACAACCGACCCTACTTGTGACACAGCAGATGGAACAGCCAATGCTACTATCACAGTCGGAAATACTGCTCCTATCAACTACATTTGGTCAGCCGATGGCGGGAATACTTCAAATAGTATCAATGGTTTATCAGGTGGAACGTACACACTAACCGTCACCAATGGCGCAGGATGTGAATACACCGAAGAGTTTACCCTTGCCGATGCAGTCAGCCCAAACCCTCCAGATAATCCTGTCAATTCCAATGCTTGCAATGGAAACAGTCCCGAAGCCATTTCAGTTGACAACCCCGGAGAAGGTTTTGAAGTGCGGTGGTACGATGCCGAAACAGGCGGAACGCTTTTAGCAGCAGGCAACAGTTTTACTCCACCTTCAATGGGTTCATACTATGCCGAAATCGTAGAAACCGAAAGCGGAAGCGACTGCAAAAGTACACGTATTGAAGTCATTGCAGACGAATACGAACCGATTGCCCTCAACGAAGGTGACAGTGCTTGTTCGCCCGATTTGAACTTTTTCAACTTAGACATTTCCATCAGTGGAGGCACAGGAAACTATACAGATGTCACTGCAAACGGACTGACCATCAACGACAATGCAGGCGGAAACTACACCATTGAAGACATTCCAGCCAATACTTCTGTCACCATCAATGTAGAAGACGATGCAGGTTGCACAGGCAGTTTTTCGGTTGGAAACGTAGATTGTCCATGCCCAACATTGGATGCGCCCCAAAATCCGCAAGATGCCGTTTTTTGTGCTGGCGAAAGTTTGGAAGCCATTGCAGTCGATGCACCAGCCGATGCCGAAAACGAAATTATCTGGTACGATGCCGAAACAGGCGGAACGCAAGTCGCAACAGGCAACAGTTTCACCCCATCTGCCGCAGGTACTTACTACGCCACAACTTCCCCAACCGCCAACGATTGCGAAAGCCCCCGAACAGCCGTCACCATTTCGGAATTACCTCCAATCACCATCACCCAAAATTCCAGTGCTTGCGCTCCCGACCTTTTGACCTACGATTTAATCATCAGCATATCAGGCGGAAACGGAAACTACACAACTATAGATGCAGGTGCTGCAACAGTAACCGACAATGGCGATGGAACTTACACAATAAGTGAAATCCCTGCGGATACAACCGCAAACATTGACGTTGAAGATGAAGAAGGTTGTACCACATCCGATTCCTTCAATGCGCCCGATTGCGACTGTCCAGATGTTCCCGAACCCACAGGTTTAGCGAATCAAACGATTTGCAATGGTGAAACTTTTGCTGCCTTCAATGCCGATGATGCAGGAGCAGGATTCACCATTCATTGGTTTGACGCTTCAAGCGGTGGCACAGAATTGGCAACAGGCAACAGTTTCACGCCTACAAGCGCAGGAACATATTACGCCGAAATTCAAGAAGATGCAAGTGATTGTCCAAGCGATAGAGTAGCTGTTGAAGCCATCGAACTGGACGAAATCACCATCAATTCCAACAACACTTTTTGTTCAGCCGATTTAACAACTTATACAATCGTTGTTTCCGTTTCGGGTGGAAATGGCAATTATTCACTTCAATCCAATTTCGGTTCTGTGAATGACAATGGCGACAATACGTTCACTGTCAGTAATATTCCTGCAAACACAGCCGTAGAAGTGATTGCAACAGACGATTTGGACTGCAATGCCAACACCACCTTCAATGCCCCCGATTGTGAATGTCCCGATATTCCCGAACCAAGCGCACTCCAAAACCAAACCATCTGCAATGGACAAAATTTTGACGCATTTACAGTAGAGGCAGTCGGTGCAGGATTCAGCATTTATTGGTTTGATGTAGCAAGTGGAGGAACGCCAATAGAAACAGGAACGAGTTTTACCCCAAGCACAGCAGGCACTTATTATGTTGAAGTACAAGAAGACGCAAGCGACTGTCCAAGCAATAGAATTTCTGTTGAAGCCATCGAGCTGACCGAATTAACGATAACCAACAATGGCACAAACTGCTCGGCAGATTTAAGCACCTATACACTTGACATTGCAGTGAATGGAGGAAACGGTAATTATGCGGTTTCTTCAAATGTAGGCTCAATCAACGACAATAGCGACAATACATTTACCATCACGAATATTCCTGCAAACACTTCTATTGACATCACCGCAACAGACGATTTGAATTGTGAAGCAAACGCTTCCTTCAATGCACCCGATTGCGACTGTCCAGAAATTGCAACACCAACAGGACTCCAAAACCAAACCATCTGCAACGGAGCAGATTTTGCCCCTTTCACCGCCAATGGCGCAAGCGCAGGATTTACCGTTCACTGGTTTGATGCGCCAAATGCTGGCAACGAATTGGCAACAGGCAACAGCTTAACCCCTTCAAGTGCGGGCATCTATTATGCAGAAATCCAAGAAGACGCAAGCGATTGTCCAAGCGAGCGAGTACCCGTTGAAGCGATTGAATTATCAGCGATTGACATTATTTATGCAAATGCCAACTGCTCCAACGACTTGACAACTTACAGCGTAGATGTCACCGTTTCGGGTGGAAATGGAAGCTACACGATTGCAGCCAGCGATGGAACTGTCACCGACAATGGCAACGGAACTTACACCATCAGCGACATTGCAGCCGACACCAATTTGAGCATCACCGCAACGGACGATATGGACTGCGAAGGGAACTCCACTTTTTCTGCTCCCAATTGCGATTGCCCCGACATTGCAGAACCAATAGGATTACAAGACCAAACGATTTGTTTTGGAGGTGATTTTTCAGATTTTGTAGTCGATGGAGCAGAAGCAGGGTTCACGATTTATTGGTTTGACGCTCCAAGTGGCGGAACAGAATTGGCAACAGGCAACGACTTTACCCCTTCAACGGCAGGCATTTACTATGCCGAAATCCAAGAAGACGCAAGCGATTGTCCAAGCGACAGAGTAGCCGTTGAAGCCATCGAATTGACACAAATAGCCCTCATCAACAATGGCACAAGCTGCTCAGAAGATTTAGCGACCTACTCGATTACCGTCACCGTTTTGGGCGGAAATGGAAATTACAGCCTTTCAGCAAATGCGGGAACAGTCACCGACAATGGCGACAATACCTTTACTGTCAATGACATTCCTGCAA
>JAUHXA010000081.1 GCA_030427245.1 Bacteroidia bacterium
TTACACATCCACCCTAAAAATTAATCCACCCATTCAAATACAAAATCTTTTTGCAGTTCTAACACTGCGTATTGTCTTACTAAGTTTGGTGGGATAAAAGGGAGGATGCTCTTACACATCCACCCTAAAAATTAATCCACCCATTCAAATACAAAATCTTTTACATTAACATGTATCTTGTGTTGTTGAAGTCAAAAAACTCAATCTCGTTCTTTTCATTTAAGAACATTTTGATATTGTTTTTTCGACCTCTTGTTTTTATCTCCAATACCTCTGTGATATCGGGCCGACTTTTCAAAGAAGCTAATGACACTTTCTTTCTTTTCAATTTGTAGTTTTTCGTTTTGTTTTCTGACTTTATTGTGACATATTTCGTGCCAATTTTGAAACTTACTCCTTTTTTCATAGAAATTTTCTCTGACACTGCCGAAGGATTATTTGTATCAATAATGCGTTTGTAAGGCACTAAGGATAAATCCTCAAAATCACTTTCTCCTTCTATGAGTGTAGACTTCTTTGCACTGAAATAGGCCCGCTCTTCCTCCAAATCTTTTTGTGTTTTACTTGGCAGAAAAAAAGTAAACTCTCCATACTTTTTAGAATATAGATAGACTAGTTCAACAAAATTGTGCTGATCCAATACTACTTTCATCTTAGAAGAACTATACCCTCTTCCATCCATCAGTTTAAACTCGTAGCCTAACCTTGTCGAAGTTGCTGCAATAATATTGAAGCTTCCCAAACTCGGTACTCCTTCTATATGCACCATACTGTTGCCAATGTGAATTTTCACCTGACCAGCTTTCACATCCGTTTTACCGAATGTACCCGCCGTATATGTCTGCGGAACGAAGGTCTGTCCCTGTAATTGTCTTATATCATTAAAAGGACGATCCTTCTGATAAGTATAATCTTCAAAACCTGAATTTGCAACTGCAAATTGACTAAAAATAACTAAAATTGTAATTAATAATTTTTTCATGGCGATGGACTTGTATCGTATTGTTAAAGAACTAAAAAACTAAAACCCTATATCGTGTTTCTGCTCATTACAATGAAAACTTTATGCCAAAAATGAACAGATGTTATTTTTTTGTAGAGGGTTTAAAATCGGAAATACGATATTTCGTCATAAAAATGTAAAAAAAGTTCATCCGATAACATAACGTTGTTTAACAGTCAATGTTTTACCTAAAATTAAACTTCTTTTTTAATATGCTTCAAATTATCAATAACTTGCATAGCAGCTTTAAATCGCTTTTTATAATTTCCTTCAATGACAACATAGGGAGTGTCTCCATTTTGCAGCACCTCTCGGTACATTTCAAAAAGTTCAACCCTATAATTAGGGTGTTCTCGTTGTGGATCGGGCTGCCAATCAATGTCAGGACGCATCAATAAGTACAAATCATAATGGCGAGTTGCAAGCTGATTTTCAATCCACTCAGGACAATCACCAAACGCTACCTCACTCCAAATTTTAGGTACAATCAAAGCCGTATCACAAAAAAGAAGGTGATTGGCTTTTGGCAAAAAATCATTTTCCCATTTCAATTGTCCTTTGGCAATGTTTAAAATATCCTGCGCTTCATAAGGACGCTTCAAAGCTGCAATATAAGATCGTGCATATTCTGGTACACACACTGTATTGTAATGTGTCGCCAATTTTTCGGCAAGAGTCGTTTTACCCGTAGATTCGGGGCCTGTCAATACGATTTTGAAGATAGAAGGTAGATGCTGCCCCTCTTTGAAGAGTCTACTCTGAGGGCTTGAAAGGGGCTTAGGGAGTGAGGAATCAAGGATTTTGGTCATAGGGAATTATTGAAGTTCGTTTTGTTTTCACAAAGTGAGTTCTGAGTTTACGCTTTGAGTTGAGGTTTGAAATTTCACCTGTACCTCCTCAAAAACCTTTCTTTCGCCACAAAATACCCAAGTCCTTCTCGTTTTCCAGTACCATCAGTGACGTAAAACAAATACTTTTTGTGAAAATCTAAAAACACAGGCTTTTGTGCAAATTGCCAACTCGGTCTTGCCCATTTCCATTCAAAAGGTATGTAAAACAAGCCCGTCTGCAAGTAATTTAAATAACGAAATCTCTTTTCGGAATGTTCTGCTTTCCAACATTTTAATGAGGAATTGTAAAAGAAACCTATCTTGGTCAAATCATCCTTTTGTGCTTCCCCCAATTGAAGGTGTGAACAGTCAAAATACAACCATTCAAATCCTTCTTCATCCAAAGCTGTCTCAATCACTGTGTCTTTGTTTTTCCATCGAAGATGTACTTTTTCTTTCAACTGCTTCAAAACAAAAGCTTGAAACCTGACATTGAAGTTCTCCTTAAAAGAACGAGCATCAACAATCCAAATCATTCGACCATAAAAATCCTCTCTCGCTTCAATCATCTGTGGACTAATAGGTGAATGTTGTACTTCAATAACGACCCCGTTTTTCGCCACTATATCTGCAATGTGCTTTTTGAAACGTTTTTTCACCACCACCTCCACTTGACCGATACCAAAACAATCTTTCCAGTTTTTATGCCATTTCGTTTCTCCCTCTGTCCATTCGTCACAAAAAGCTTCCGCTCTATGTGCCCAATGCCACACCTTAATAGCACCACATTTTGCAGTCAACTCAGTCCCATACAAAGGACATGCGGCCTTCAATTTTGGTTTTGCACGCTTTTTTTCACCATTGATAATTCCGTAAAGCATTTAATCCGTCCTCAACTTATTCGACAATTCATCCAAACTTTCTGTATCCACAATAAACTCATTTGCCTCCAGAATATGAGCACATCGTTTCACCCCTTTCTCTATCCCCTCCGCCAACTTCTGTTTTTTGATGCCATCAATCACCAAACTTACCACATCTACCCATTCCTTCTGTTCCACTACACTGCTAATCCCTCTATCTGCCTTTACAATCACCTGATGTTCAAAGAACGCTACAAAAATCATCACACCTGTTCGATGTGTACTGTTGAAGACCTCTTCTCTCAAAAACAAGGTGTCGGCTCGCTCATCCGCTTCAAAGTGAAGTCTGGCTTTTCCGACAAACAATCGCTTGACAGCAGGAATATAATGTACCAACAAAATTGCTACGGCAGCCGCAAACAAGACATTCAACAAATAATAAAAAGGGTCGTACAATTGAAACCCCGCCCAAAAACGATCCAACAAAACAATCGTTGAAAATGTGCAAAGAGAGACAATAGTTGCTGCCCGATAGTACGCAATCTCATAATTATCACACTCTTCCACAAAAACAGGCACTATCTCACCCGATATGCCCGATTCTGATTCTTTCACAACTGCTTCAATGCGTTGCAATTCTTCTTCCGTAAAATGTTTTAATAGTTTCATGCTTAAATTTGAAGAGTTAAGTAAGGGTAAAAAAATAACTCCTCGTTTTCTTTTGCTAACATACCCCATCCCCTTTCAAAAGGGGAATATTGGTCGATGAGTTATTTTTTCTTTTTTACTAAGATGTTAAAACTACAATTTTTTTTGCAATTTCGGGAATAAAGGTGTTTTACTTGCTGTCTATTAAGGGTAAAACAATTACTATCATTGTACAAACTAAACTAGGATAATCCAATGAAACAACTAAAAGTAATCACTTTGGGGCTGGTTTTCATGACCATTTGCTGCAATCTTTTAGCACAAAACCCATCTCATTATTTTGACAAGCAAGAGGATAGATTGACAAAAATGGCAGAGGAGCTGAATTTAACTCCCGAACAAACCGAACAGGTGAAAACCATTCACGAAAAATATGCTTCCCAATTGAAGGAATTGCGTCAAAACAACCGAAAAATTCGTCAACAAAATTTTGAAGAAATGAGGACGATTTTTGAAGCGCAACAATCAGAATTGCAGCAGATTTTGACGAAAGAACAAATCACCGCTTTGCAGGAAAAAAGGCGAGAATATCGTAAGCAAAGGCATTTTCAACATCGAAGACAACACTTTGATAGAAAGGGACAAAACAGGGCGAATCGCAAAGTCTTGCGAGAAGAAATCAGAACCTATGTACTACAAAACGCCCTTCCCGTTCTGAAGTCACAAAGAGTAAAGCTTGACAGTGAACTTGAAGGTAATGACAAAGCCATGATTGAGGATTTGCGGAGCAAGTTCGAAACAATCAAACCACAATTGAAGGCGGCTCGAAAGGATTTTCGTGAGGCATTGATGAACGGAAAAAAACCAACCGAAGAACTTGCCCAACTGAACACATTGAAGGAAGCTTACGAAGCAGATAGAACACAAATTAGGGCATTAGCCGACAAATATGGTGTCCAAATTGAAGCTTTAAAAAAAGAAATTGAAGGAGATATTCAACAATGGCGAACAAAAATACAAGCCCTTGTTGCCAAACACGTTGAAGAGCAAGATAAGCCTATTGGACATTTTCACCACCGTTCTATGAGACACCATCACCACCGACACTTTTCCCTCCATCGAATGTTGTCTAAAGTCGGTTTTCTACTACTCGATCCCAACAAAGACTATACCTTTGAAGGATTGGAGCAAGAAGAGAGAAGTCTGGAAGAACGCCGTATAAATGTTTTCCCGAACCCAACTGTTCAAGTGAATACCATTGAGTTTGAAGTTCAAAAAGCGGGGAATGTACGCATTGATTTGATGAGTAGAAATGGAGCTTTTATCCGTACGATTTTAGATGAGTACAAATCCGAAGGTACGCACCAAGTGAAAGTCGATATCACCAACTTGTCGGACCAGATGTATTTCTACCGAATTTCGGATGCAAGTGGAGAAGTGACAAAGGAATTTTTGATCAACAATTAGACGCAAGAAATGGGAATAGAGAAGCAAAATGTAAAATTCGATAAGAAACTCCTACACCTTGCCTCTCTATTCTCTATTCCAAATCAATCCAACTTTATAATGTCACCCGAGCCAGAAATGGAAGAACTGATAACAGGATTGCCCCGATAATAGACCGACCCACTTCCTCTGATAATGATATCCAATTCATCCGTTACGGTTATTTCACAATCGCCTGAACCACTTATATCAATGTCGCAAGTTTCAGTTATTAAATTAAGAGCGTCCACATCGCCAGACCCATCAATTTCTACATTGAAATCGTTGGTAAAACCTGCCAAATCAATGTTTCCAGAACCACGAATTTCTGTATTGATGGTCAGTGCATCTATATAATTCATCCGTACATCACCCGAACCTTCAATGTTGATTTCAGCAAAATTGACGTACAAGGAATCCACATCCACATTGCCCGAACCATCAATTTCTAACTTCAAAGAATTGAAGTCCCAAGTCGTAGCAGCAAAAACATCGCCTGAACCTTTGAGCGAAATTTCTTCAATATTCGGCACACTTACAAACAATACAATCGGCTCATTGCGTCGAATACAATCGTCTAAATCAACTATTAAGCGGTCTTGATTATTGACTCGAGTATCAATCAAAGGTAAGATATTGTCGTCCGCTTCAATGACAAAACTAAAATCATCTGACTCTGACTGCGAAAGGTGCAAATCGAAAGAGCCACGCAATTCGATTTTGTCGAAAAAATCTAGGATTCGAGACTCCGAAATCACATCTCCTGAACCTTTGGTACAGTCCAAATCACAACTCGGAAATAACAGAACTAAAAATAATAGGGCGAAACAAAATTGGGAAATTGTTTTCATTTGTTGAGGTTGTTTTTAAATATACAATGGTTATTTATTACAAATCGAAAGACAGATATTTCCAAAAGGGTTGCATTTGTTGGAGCATAAAATTTTTGGATTTTTGGCGAGGTGTAAGATTTGGAAGCATAGACCTAGAAATAAAAGCATGTACATTTGTTGTCGAATGTGATATACATTTCGACTGACTTGCGTCTGTTAGAGGATAGTATTAGGAAATGTATTTATATTCCCGAAACCGATAATACTTAGGTCGTGAATCGATTCGGATATGCAGCCACGAAACACCCAAACCCGCGGTACTTAACCACCTTGGGCGTTTTTGCTCCAATATACTTTGATATTGTTCCCCAATTTTACGCCAAAGTTCATCGGTTTGACTATCAGGCACATATCGCACAACGTTTGCCAAGTGAGCATAATTTTGAAGAGAACTTTGTGGAGTAGGAACAATAAGTTGGGCATCTCCACTTAGATTGGGAAAGGAAAGAATGGACTCATTGGGATGCCTATCGAAGTGTTCTTGAAAAGCACTTTTGCTTGCTCGAATCCTTGTCAATGAAGGGCTATTGACCAACACAAATTCAAAATCTTGCTGCAAAGTGTTTTGGGTCATGGGCGGCAATTCCCAAAAGAAGGCTTCAAAAGGAGAGTCCGCCAAGATATCATTGTAAAAGGTTCGGAAAATAGGCGTATGTTTCCAATGTTGTATCACCTCTTCAACAGACAACATTTTGCCATCTTGCAGGATTCGGTATTTGGTGACTTGATTGGGGGCGATAATATGGGTTTGAAATGTCCACATAGTTTGGTTAATCACCTGATTTTAGACTTTTCTGGTATTCCTCCCAAGTCATTTCCTTGTCCTTCTCGTCTCCATAATATTTCAGCAAAGGTATTAAGTCTTCGGGAGTGCGGTAAAAAGGAAGATTGAGCATTATTTTGGGGGTTTCATTCATCAAAATGAGGGTCGGCAACATGGGTTTGTTGTTGGTTAATACAAGAAAAAATTGATGGAAAGGCGTATCATTTGCACTTGCTCCCTTCAATTCATCGGTCAGAAATTGAATATTTTCATCAGAAGTTGCATCGAAGTTCACCGCATAAAAATGCTCATTCACATATTCGGCCAAATCAGAGTCGGTAAAAGTCGTTTTTTCCATGATTTTACAGCCGTTGCACCAATCCGTATAGAAATTAAAAAGGAGTTTCTTAGGCTTCTTTTTGAACTTTTTCATTGCCTCATTCATCGTCAGCCATTTTACAGTCGGCTGGACCTCCTCCTTTGCAGCACTGTCAATCGGTGCATTGGCTACTTTATAGTGTTTCTCGAAATTGGGATAGGGAGTAGTGCGGAACATATTTTCAACCATATACATCAAAAAGGGCGGCATTTTGGCGGGTTTGATATAGCCAGGCACCAACAAAGAAAACTTGGTCGTAGGATCCACAAACATCGTTGAAGGATAGCTGAGTCTTTTGCCCAAGAGTTTGACTGTCAGTTGGTGTGCGGCTCTTTGAGCAGGGGCTGGGTGATTGTTCACATATTCTTCCCCAAAATAGGTAATGGTGTCCTTACTCTCTGCGTTGAATTTGATGGGGTAAAAATTGGCATTGATGTAAGCCGATAGTTCCTCATCACTGTAAGTCGTTTTCATCATGGTTTTGCACCAGCCGCACCAACTCGTATAAAAGTCAATCAGCAAAGGCTTTGGCTGTTCTTCAATGGCTGCAAAAGCTTCTTCAAAGCTCATCCAATTGACCTTACTGGGTTGGGCTTCGAGATTGGAAAGGCAGAATAAGGGAAAACAAATCCAAAGAATTTTGGAGAAGGAAAGTAGTTTCTGTATCATCGAACGTTTTTTTTGTATAAACCCAAATTTACCACATTTATTGCATTCTCTCACTTCAAAAACAAACATCAGACAACATGAAAACCATTATCATCACAGGTGCAAGCCGAGGAATTGGAGCTGCAACTGCACTATTAGCAGCTCAAAAAGGCTATGCCGTTTGTGTCAATTATTTCCAGAACAAAACGGCTGCAATGAAAGTCGTCAACAGCATTGAAGCCAATGGAGGAACTGCAATGACTTACCAAGCCGATATTTCTACAGAAGAAGCCGTTGTACAAATGTTCGATTTTGTGGAGAAAGAATGGGGATATATAGATGCGCTTGTCAACAATGCGGGTATTTTGGAAAAGCAAATGGAATTTTGGCAGATGGATTTGGCACGAATGGAGCGAATTTTTGCAGTGAATGTGATGGGCAGTTTTTTGTGTGCAAGGGAGGCGGTCAAGCGGATGTCAAACAAACGAGACGGGAAAGGTGGTGCGATTGTTAATGTTTCTTCGATTGCGTCTCGTTTGGGATCTCCTTTTGAGTATGTGGATTATGCTGCTTCAAAAGGGGCGATTGATTCCTTCACCATTGGCTTAGGCAAAGAAGTGGCAGCAGAAGGAATTCGGGTAAATGCGGTTCGTCCTGGATTGATTCATACGGACATTCATGCAAGCGGAGGTAAACCCAACCGAGTCCATGAACTCCAACACCACATTCCGATGAAACGAGGTGGTGAAGCGGAGGAGATTGCCAACGCTATTTTGTGGCTGTTGTCAGACGAAGCGAGTTTTGTAACCGCAACGATTTTGGATGTAGGAGGTGGAAAGTAGAGAAAATGCAATTTGCCTTACATCTCACCATCCTCTTCTTTCCTTTAGTCCTTCAATATGTGCCAAATGATGTTTGCCGTGCCAAGCATACAACGCAATGTTGATATTCAAAGGAATTTTGGCTTTTGTTTCGGGGTGAACGAACTTCAATTTGAGCTGCTCGGAACTCAGAGACTTCAACAATATGACCCAACGTTGATGGAGTGAGGTCAATAGGTGAACCGAAATATCCACAGGGGCTTCATAATCTGGTAGCATTGCCCAAGTTCTTTCGTCGTAGGCTTTGATAATCGGTTGATTTTCGGTCAATGCCCATTTGAAGCGAATGTAGCTATTGAGGTGACTGTCAGCGAGGTGATGCACGACTTGTCGTAGACTCCAGCCACCTTCTCGATAGGGGGTATCCAATTGAAGGTCAGAAAGGTCTTTGACCGCCTGACTGATTTGTTTGGGAAGAATGTCAATTTCTTGAATCCACTGATTTACTAAGTCTTGGGTAATACCACGAGGCACTTTGAAGCGTCCAATGGGGTATTGAAGTTCTTCTATGAAGGTGTCCATTTTTTAATAAAAGTTTGGTCAACAACAATTAATTAAAATCAAAATTAAAGCTAATTGAAACAAAACGCTATTCTTCTGTGATACTTTTGTGATGTTTGGAGGCGAAATTTGGGTATCAGTAAAATTTTAACCAAAAGAACAATCAAAATACACAATCATGATGGCAGTTTCAAATGTTTTAGCAAGACCTTCAATCAATCCAACCAAAAATACTTTTCCCAACTTTTTTCGTGAAATCTTGCAAAATGCAGGTCAAAATGGCATTACCACACGCTCCTTCAAGAAAGGGGAGTTTGTGTATCTTCCCAATGATTGTTGCAAAAAAGTCTACCTCGTCAAGTCTGGCAGAATCAAAGTGGGAGCGTATTCGAGCTATGGTAAAGAACTGATCAAATGGGTTCTTCGCAAAGGAGAATTGTTTGGTGAATTGGCAATATTGGGCAAACAGCGACACAACGAATTTTCTCAAGCACTGGACGAGAGTGAAATTTATGCACTACCCATTGAGTTGGTACAAAACTTGATGCAACGTGACAATCAACTGAATATAGAATTGACCCAATTGATAGGGGAGAGGTTGGTACAAGCTCAAAACCGCTTGGAGTCACAACTTTTTAGAGATACTCGCTCTCGCATTATTGAGTTTATCAGAGATTTGGCGGTCAAACACGGTCAGCGTGTGGGCTTCGATACTTTGGTCAAACGGTTTTTTACCCATCAAGATATTGCTAATATCACAGGTACTTCTCGCCAAACAGTGACCACGATTCTCAACGAACTTCGAGCCGACAATTTGATTTACTTCAATCGCCGAAAATTGTTGGTGAGAGACATTGCCAAATTGAATCAGATGATTCAGTGAGTTTTGAATAGGTTATTACACCCATTCAAAATTACTAATACAAAGCGCTATCAAACTTTCGTCTATACTTTTTAGTCAATTCGTTGTCGTTTCCCATTAGGTGAAAGAAAGCAATGGCTGCTCGTCTGGGCAAATCTTTTTGGTAGGATTTATCAAGTTTTACGGCTTCAATGAGCGATTGAAGAGCTTGTTCAATGTCGTTTGCACCAGCAGCATTACGTGCGGTTTGTAGGTGGTGCACAACTGCAATGTCGTCTGTTAAAGGAGTGTCCATCAATTTAGCCAAGATTCGGAGGTCTTCCGCAAAATCATAAAATTCGTGCCCAATTTGAATATTGCTAATCAATTCTGTCGCATGTTTAGGTTGCTGCAAGATGATTTCTCTTGCTAAAAAAAGATGGGCTTCCAGTAAATCGGGATTTCGCTCCACAAAGTTTTCCAATTCTAATAAACCTGCCGAATAATTGGATTCTAGTTTGTGTTGAATCTCCAAAAACTGATTGGTGCGTTCATCGGGCATAAATTCCTTGATCCATGCCTGAATTTTAGGTTTGGGAATAGAACCCATAAATTCTGCAATTTTTTTACCTCGATGGTACATCTTGACGGCTGGAATTCCACGTACTTTTTCTTGAGCTGCCAAATCAGGATGGTCGTCAATGTTTACTTTCACCAATTCCCAATTTCCCTTTGCTTCGCTTGCTACTGATTCAATAACAGGGCCCAGTGTTCGACAAGGTCCACACCAAGGTGCCCAATAATCCACTACTACTGGCACTTCGTAGCTACGCTCTAATACTTGCACATTGAAGTGAAAATCACTCATTTGATTGAATAAAAATTAATGTAAAAATGAAAATAAAAAGCGATATTCATTTCCAAGAAGGAAGTGAATATCGCTGAGTTAATGCTTGTAATTGGAGTTTTTCTTGTTTTTACTCTTCCTCGTTTTTCGTTTCATCTGTATCCGAACTACTCAATATATCATCAACCTCCAAACTTTCGGCTTCGACTTCTTCTACCGTTAGTTGTTCTTCCTCAATAAGAGGAGTAACTGTTGATGCCATTTCCAGAGTTTCCTCATTTGTAGGTGTTTCTTCTACAAGTGTTTCACTCGTTTCTCCCTCCGCAATGACCTTTTCCACAGCATTTTCAGTAATGGCCTCATTTTTTGCAGCCTCTTCACCGTCTATTGCAGTAGCTTGCTCGTCGACTACACCTGCTTCAACAGGTGTTACAGCAATTTCTTCAGGTGGAGTAGTTTCATCCACCAACAAATCAGAAATTTCCTCACTCGTTACGATTTCTTGTACTTGTGATTCGATGGTTTTTTCGTTAGTAGCTATTTCTTCCGAGACTTCTTCTATTATTTCCTCTTTGGTTTCCAAGACTACTTCAGTCACTGGGACTGGGGTAGTTGGTTCATTTGTTTTTTCAGCCTCTGCTTTTTTAGCAGCTTCGGCTTCTTGTTGTTTTTTCAGTTTTTTAGCCTCCTCCGCTTCTGCTTTAGCTTTTTCTCGTGCTTCTTGTTTGGCTTTTCGAGAAGCCTCTCTTTTCGCTCTTTGTGCTGCTTTTTCTGCTTCTTGTTTTTGCCTTTCTATTTCTCTATCTTCATCTTCTCTGACTCGGTCTTTCAGTTCTTTCATCGTCTTATACATGTCCTCCAACTTGGCATTTTTAGACTTCAGACGTTCTTGAATCATGACAATTTTTGCTTCACGCAATTGTTTTTCGAGTTTGCCCTCCGAAGCTTCCACTCTTCTAGTTTGAAAAGCCAAATCCTCTTCGTCTCGCCGAGTAGATTTTTCCATTCTAAAAATGGCATTGTCCAAACCCTTGATTCGGTTGTTCAAGCGGTTGTTTCGATGATTTCGGCGTGCATCTTTTACAAGCTGAAAAGCTTCGTTCATCTTATCTCGAACGGCATTGTTTAGTTCTTGTGTTAGACGTTGTTTTCTGAGATCCAACTGCATTTGTTTCAATGTGTCAAATAGCCCATTGAGGTTTCGAGAATCTGCAACTTGACCAATAATAGCATTGATTTTTTTCAAAGCCATTTCTGCGTTTTCTTTGGCTTTTTGTTCAAATTCTTCGTTGGAATTTTTGCGAAGTTTTTTGAGTTTGTCAAAAGCTTGATTAATCAGGTCTCGCAGATTGGCAGTTTGTTCTCTAGTGAGGTCTCTGCTCTGAAAATGTTGGTTGATTTTATCCCAATATTCCTTGGCCAAAGTCCAAGTTTCTTTGTCGTATTTGACCATCCCTTTGACTTGTTCCACCAACTGAACGACTTCCTCGTGCAGTTTCATCGAAAGCTTGGTCGCCAAAATTTTTACATACCATTCTTTTTCAGCACGGTTGATCATTTCGGTGTTGTTCGCCAAGATAGTGTCGGGCAAAATACTGGGTGAAGACATATCGTGTTCCAAGTATTCGTAGGGCTCAGGGAGTGTAGCCACATCAATATTGTCCCAATCTTCAAACATCTTGTCCACAAACTCTGGAGTAATAGTTGATTTTTCAAACATCCAAATATCCACCTTATTATCGGCAGCTCTGAGGCGAAGTGTCACTAACACATTTTGGTTCTTGTCGTTTGTTCCCCAAAAAACAATTTTGTCTTTCATTGTAAATGTAATCTCGTTAAAACTTTTGTGTCTTGCTGGTAATTAATAATCAATCTAATAGAAATCCAAACCGTACTATCAGCGTAAGCAATAAAATACTACTAACGTCTATACAGTTTGTAAGTTCTTATTCTGTAAAGGCAATTATGGATATTTCCACATTTACACCTTTTGGTAATTTTGCTACTTCAACACATTCTCTTGCAGGAGCAGTATTGGCATTGAAGTAACTGCCATATACTACGTTTACGCTGCTAAAATCGTTCATATCGTTCAAGAAAATACTCGCTTTCACGACGTTTTCAAAAGTCAACCCAGCAGTATTCAGTACTGCTTCAATGTTTTTCATTACCTGATGCGTCTCGGCTTCAATATTGTCTAAGACAATATCGCCGGTAGTAGGATCGATCGCAATTTGTCCTGATAAGAATAATAGATTGCCTGCCCAAACTGCCTGACTATATGGGCCAACAGGAGCAGGAGCTTTATCAGTAGTAACTATTTTTTTGTGCATTTTATTGGAAGGTTTGTTCAATAAACTTCATAAATTTAGGCAAAAATAATCATAATGAGGATATTACTTATGCAAGGAGATAGGATAACGGAAGATTTTTTTTAAAAAAGTGTTTGATGGTCTCTAATTTACCTTCAACAAAATTTTCCCTTTGTTCCGATTTGCTTCCATATACCGATGTGCTTCTGCTACGTCACTCCAATCAAAAATACTGTCAATGACAGGTTTCATGTGTCCCTCACTAAAGCGGTCATAGGCAAAATCCCAAAAATTGGCCGTCAGTTTTGTTTTGTACTCCAAAGTTCGGCTTCTGAGCGTGCTGCCCATAATTTTCAGACGTTTTTGTAGAATCGGAACCAGGTTGAGGCTTTCAGCTTTGATGCCGCCCATGAGGGCCAACATAACCATGCGTCCGTCGAGTGCCAAACAGTTGAGATTTTTCTGAAAATAAGGAGCTGCCAAAAAATCCAATACCACATCTACTCCTCTACCTTCCGTTTCTTTTAGTATGACCTCTTCAAAATTTTCACTTCGATAATCTATCGCTTTAGATGCGCCCAATTGAAGACAAATTTCATGCTTTCCTTTTGAAGCAGTCACATAGACGGTTGCTCCTTTTTCACGAGCAATTTGGATGGCTGCTGTTCCCACACCACTTGCACCTGCATGAATCAAAATGCTTTCTCCCTTGTTCAATTGTGCCAACCAATCCAAAGCTTGAAAGGCGGTTAGGAATACTTCGGGTATGGCTGCGGCTTGCTGTAAAGTGAGGTTTGAAGGAAAGGAGGCTGCTGTGTTTTGGTGAATTGTGACATATTCAGCATAACCTCCTCCTGATAGTAAAGCACATACTTCATCACCCACTTTCCATTTGGTGACTTTGCTGCCGATTTTGCTAACGATTCCCGACATTTCCAAACCCAAAATCGCACTTGCACCTTTTGGAGGAGGATATTTGCCCATCCTTTGGAGCGTATCTGCCCGATTCAAGGCTGTTGCCGCTACTTTGACTTGTATTTCTTGGGGATTTGGTTCTGGTGTATCGTATTCGCCGATGTAGAACTGGTCGGGACTGCCGAATTGATGGAGTTGTATGGCTTGCATAATCTGGAAATAGTGAAATTGCTGAATGGTTAAATCGCTGTTTTATGGAAACAAAATGATAGCCAAATAGTTTGCAATACAACGATACAACGATACAACGATACAACGATACAACGATACAACGATACAACGATACAACTATTCTTTATTGAGTTCCTCCCAATATTTATCCGCTCTTTCGATACAGGCCGCTTCATCAGGTTCTGCGTTCCACTTCAATAAGGCATCGTAGTCAAGTGTTTTGTAGAAAAGATACAATTCTCCGTCAATGATTTTGAAGTTTTCGGGATCGACTGCGTATTTATCTGCGGTATAACCATCTTTCACTCCTTCAATAGACATTCCTAAAGCGCACCATCCGCCATATTTAGGGAGGTAGCTTTCAGGGTTTTCCAAGAAGGTATGGAGGTTTTTTCGATTGGTGAAATAGAAAGTCACATCTCGGTATTTTGTGGCAAATTTTTCTTGCCCCTTACTTGCTTTATTGTTTTTGAAGTAGGCGACCAAATCATATCCTAGTAAAGCAATACCCTTTTTGGTGAGATTGGATGAGGGTAGAAGAGAAGGGAGGCTGTTTTTTTCAGTAGTTGTTGAAGGCATTATAGTTTGTTCATTAGATTTTCCTTCGTTGAAAGAAGGACTGATTTCTCTTTCGGTATCTGTATTAAAGGAAGTAGGGTTATCTGTATTGGGAATAGAAACAGGGAAGGTGTTGAGTTTTTGTTCATTCGCCCATTCAATAGATTTTTTTTCCTGTTCAGGTTGGATTGAGGTGTTCGTTAATGTATTATTAGCAGGAGGGCCTATTATCGTTTCTAGTTGGCTGTATTGTAGTTGTGTAATAAAAGCACTGTTATCTGCTGCAATTTGTACTTCAAAAAGGATATTGAATTGCTGTTGATTCACATTTGAAGTAGAAAAAGAGTCGGAAAGAGATTTGAGGAGGGTGGTAATGGTTTCAAGGTTTCCAACAATCAGCACGTTTTGCCCTTTTCTTTGGGTCAAAATGCGTTGTTGAAACGATATTATGTTTTCGTCATCGTAAGTGTTGATAAACAGTCTTTTGTTTTTAGCCAATTTTTTTGCAGTTTCCTTATCACAAGAACTATGACTGGCATATATAGCATGTATGTTTTTGGTTTGAAGCGCTTTAGCAAGGTCTTCTGCTCGCTGTTGCCCAATTTCATTTAGTATCAATTCTCCGTCTGTTGTCAACTCTGCTTCTGCGTGTCTGACGATGTACAGTGTAGTAGAACTCTGTTGGATATTGGCGAATGAGATTAAAGGATGTAAGAGGATGAGACTAATAAATAATATCCATTTTAAACAAGAGAAACAAATTTTATCTGAAGTCACGATTCTATATTCTGTACTAAACTGGGCTAATTTATTATTTGTGGTCATATAGTAAAGTTGTGTGCTTATTAGTGATGTATTCATAATAAAACATTTTGTTAACTTATTAATAATTAGCTTTAGGTAGGGCAAAGAGAGTAAAAATTCTGATATAGGATATTTCCTCTAAAATACTGTTTTTTATTATAAAAAACAAAGAGGTAAAAAATTCTGAAACTTTTTTGCTTTTGTTCGTCATAAAAATAGCTTCTTGCTTTTTAATTCGTATAATTGAGCACTACAACCTGATTAATTTTTACTACATAATTTATGTTTTCTTTAAAATCTATCTTTGCTATTATTCTTTCACTCAACTTTTCTGGAATTAAGAAGCGAGGAAAAAAAAATAAACTGTCGGACGAGGAAGTGGTGAAAGAAATAGTTCGAACTCAAAATGCCGCTCTCGTAGAGGTCTTATATGAGCGTTATGCGGATAAAGTTTATCGCAAATGTATTTCTTTTGTAAAAGAGGAAAACATTGCAGCAGATTTGACCCATGATATTTTTATAAAGGTCTATATGAAGTTGGCTTCTTTCAAAGGTACTTCAAAGTTTTCGACTTGGCTATATTCCATTACCTACAATTTTTGTGTGGATTATACTCGAAAGAATCAAAGAACCAAAACGGTACCTATTGAATCTGAAGAGAGGGTTAAAAACATGGAAGTAGAAACAGCTGATGACTTATCGTTTATCAAAGGTGCAAGACTAAAGGTTTTGTTAGAGAAGGTCAAACCAGAAGAACGCATGATATTGCTGATGAAATATAGAGACGATATGAGCATCAAAGAAATTCAAGAAATATTGAATGTTTCGGAGAGTGCAGTCAAAATGAGACTGAAACGTGCGAAAGAAAAAATTAAAAACTTATATAAGCATACTTATGCTGAAAACTATATGTAATGGCAAATCCTTTTAAAGAATTAGACAATTTAGAGGAGTCCGAAGGGATGAAAGCTCCTCCTTCAATAAAACACAAGGTCTTGGGCTCTTATGGGTTTATAGTGGGTATAGGTAAAGTGGTAGAATTTGTTTTTGGAAGTTTCACCAATGTTCTGACAGGTATGTTAAGTCTATTGGATCCTCCAACTCCTCCTCCTAATCCCCAAAATGAAATCATGGCGTTTGGCTCATTTGTAGAAGAAGATCTGGAAACAGAACAGAATGATGAGGAAGGTAAAGAGGATGGAAACAGTGAAAAAGAAAATATTGACTAAATAAAATAAAAAATCAATGGAAGTATTTACTACCGTAAAGGAAGCTCTATTAGACCGTTCCATAGAAATGATTGCAGTATTGCCAAATATATTGGGTGGATTGCTCTTGCTGTTAATTGCTTGGATAATTGCCAAAATTATCTATAAAGTAGTATATAAAATATTGCTTGCTATAAAAGTTGATGATTTGGGAGATAAGTTGAAACAAATAGATTTGTTCTCAAAGTTAGATATTAGCCTCAGCAAAGGAATCGCCAAAGCAATTTATTGGTTTATGATGACCATCATCATATTGGAAACAAGTCATGCGATGGGCTTGTATGCAGTGGCAAACGGTATTTCAGGTTTTATAGCTTATGTACCGACCTTATTGAGTGGCCTATTGTTTTTCATTGTAGGTGTTTTCATTGCCAATATCATCAAAGAGGTGATTGCAGCGGCTTGTGCTTCGATGAATATTGCAGCGGGAAGAGTTATCAGTGGTTTCGTGTTTTATTTTTTGGTGGTGATGGTAGCGATTACTTCCATCAATCAAACAGGTATTGAAACCGATATATTGACCCAAAATGTAACAATTCTTGTTGGTTCCATATTTTTTGCCATTGCTTTGGGCTATGCCATTGCCTCTAAAGATTTGATGGCAAACATGTTGGGCTCTTTTTACAGCAAAGGTAAGTTCATGATTGGGCAAACGATTCGAGTAGGAGACGTTGAAGGTAAAATCATTGGTTTAGATTCTACCTCTGCCGTTTTGCAGTCGGGAGATAAAAAAATTGTCTTGCCTTTGGCGAAGTTGGCGAACACAACGGTAGAAATACTTTAGGAATCTAACTGCAAAAGCAACCTTCAAAACCTACATAAAAGTGTTGGATTAAAATTCGACTAATCTATAAATGCCCACAATATTCTTTTCCTCGCCTTAGATGCGACAATTTTTTTACTTCATTACGGTTATCTTTGCAGTCTATTTTGGTTTCTAAAAAATGCCTACACCATGAAGCAAACCTTGACCCTAACGATTCTTTGTTTAGCCTGTTTTTTTTCTCCTTCTATTTCACTGCAAGCCCAAATAAGCAGTGGAGGCAGTCCGTACAGCTTCAATCATCCTTCTATCAAAGCTGACCTTTCAACCATAACAATGCCCAAAATTGACCTTGCAGCATTGAAGGCAGAAGATGCACTCAACGAAGACGACAAGCAAGTGTATCGCTTTGGAAAATCCATTGAAGTCAATTTGAATTTGGATAATTCGGGCATCTGGCAAACTCTGCCAAATGGTGATAGGTTGTGGCGATTGCAGGTTTACGCCAAAGGTGCAAAAAGCATCAACTTGATATACAGTGATTTTTACCTACCCAAAGGCGCAAAATTATTTCTATACAATGCTGACAAAAGCGAAGTGCTGGGAGCTTTCACAGAACGAAACAACAAGCCCTACCGCAAATTTTCGACTACCTTATTGAAGGGTGATAAAACCATTTTGGAGTACTACGAACCTGCAAAAGTAGCTGAAAGGGGGGTGATTCAAATTTCGGAAGTTATACATGGATATAGAAGCTTTCAACGGAATACGGAAAAAGGATATAGCGATTCTGGAGACTGCAATATCAACGTAAACTGCTCAGATGGAGACGACTGGCAAATCGAAAAACGTTCGGTTGCAATGATCATTGCAGGCGGAAAACGAGACTGCACAGGAGCTTTGGTCAACAATGTGCGTCAGGATGGAACGCCTTATTTTTTGTCCGCCAATCACTGCTTGCCCAACAATACGAATGAAGTAGAAACTTGGCTTTATGTATTCAACTACGAAAGTCCTACTTGTACAGATGAAGATGGAAGGCTAGACCAAACCGTTTCGGGTTCGGTACTTCGGGCATCATCTCCAGATTCCGACTTTGTCTTGCTGGAGCTAAGTGCTGTTCCTCCATTAGAGTACGGAGTTTACTTTGCAGGCTGGTCAGCCGAGGATGTAGCAGCTTCGCAATCCACCTGCATTCATCATCCCGCAGGAGATATCAAAAAAATTACCTTTAATGAGGATGTTCTTGTCAACGACAATATTTCGGGAACACCGTCTAATAGTTTTTGGAAGGTGACAGAGTGGGAGAGGGGAACGACAGAGGGAGGTTCGTCGGGTTCGCCCCTTTTCGATCCCAATAAGCGAATCGTGGGACAATTATATGGTGGTTTGGCTTCTTGCAACAACAATTCTTGGGATACTTACGGTAAATTTGCTTACTCTTGGAACAGTGGAAACAACATCAACCGAAGGCTAAAAGAGTGGCTTGATCCCGACAATACAGGCACATTGATTATAGACGGAAAAGAGGGCAATGCACCCGATTTTGAATTGGATGCCAGTGTCTTATCCTTGGCTTCTCCTGCGGCTTCTATCTGTGGTGAAGAAAGCATCAGTCCAGTGGTTTTGATTCGGAATGTAGGAGCAGAATTGCTCACGAACGTTAGATTTGATTACCGCATTGACGACAATCCTGATCAAACCGTATTATGGGAAGGTAATTTGGGGTTTTTCGATTCAGAGTGGGTTATATTGCCCCCAATTGAAGCGGAGATAGGCGACCATACTTTATTCATTTCGATTCGGAATCCCAATGGCAAAACTGATATGAATGAGAGTAACAATGAGATAGAATATGATTTTGAAGTGGTGAATGGGTCTGTATTAAAGATAGATTTGACCACGGATAATTTTGGTGCAGAGACTTCTTTTCAGATCGCAGACGATGAGGGAAATATCGTTATAGAAGAAAGAAACTTTGACAATGCACGAAATTATGATTTTGAACTTTGTCTGACTCCTGCCTGCTACACCTTTACCATATTCGATAGTTATGAAGGGCCTGATGGCTTAGGGGATGGAATTTGTTGTCAGAACGGAAATGGCAGTTATTCGGTGAGTTTGAAGGATGGAACAGTGTTGGGAACAGGAGGGGAGTTTCGTTCTTCTGAAGAGGTGTCTTTTTGCATTGAAGATAAGCTACAATTGGAGGCAGCTTTTGCCGCAAATCAAACCGATATTTGCAAGGGGGATTCGGTTCAATTTACTGCCTTATCACAGGGAGCAGCGACCTATTTGTGGACATTTGAAGGAGGAACACCTGCTATTTCAAATGAGCGAAATCCTTTAGTGATTTTTGAAAATTGGGGTGATTTTAATGTTTCTTTGAAAGTTACCAACAGCATTTCAGAAGATGAATTGGAGGAAGTGAATTTCATTCAAGTGAGTGGTACTGACCTCAGTATTTCTACTTTTAATGCAAGCAATCCCATCTCACAAGATGGACATGTCGAGATGGACATTACAAGCAATTCACCTCTTGAAGACTTAACTTTCAACTGGAACAATGGTACAACGATTGTAAACCCCGATAAATTGGCTAGAGGAAGCTACCAAGTCGTGGTGACAGACTCCAATGGATGCAGCACAGAGGAAGGCTTTTTCATCGACTCCGATATTTTGCCCATTGTGGCAATGGTACAAGTCGACAATCGAAAAATATGTGAAGGTGAAACAGTCCATTTTATAGATGTAAGCAACAATAAGGCGGTGAATCGCCAATGGACTTTTGAAGGTGCAGAATTAACAACTAGTAATCAATTGGGTGTGTACCTCCGATACACGGAAGTAGGCAAACACGATGTTCAATTGATTGTACAAGACGAATATACAAGTGATACTTTGACGCTCAAAGACTATATTCAGGTAAGTGAAGTTCCTGTTTTGGAAGTGGAAAAAGACAGTCCTCATTTGGGCAAGGCAAATGGGCGAATCAAAATAAATGCTCTCAACTCAACTCCTTCGATTACTTATAAGTGGAATACAGGAGCTACAAGCAGAGAGTTGATGAATTTATCAGAAGGCACTTATAAAGTAACTGTAACCAATGAATTTGGCTGTCAAAAATATCTTGAAATAGAATTGAAATCAGAAGCAAATGCACCAGATGGTTTTTTGGTATATCCCAATCCTATCAAAGATGGAGGATTATTTTTTTACAACAACAATCCTTCAGAAATACCCGTTTCCTTCAAAATATACAGCCTTGAAGGACGATTAATTGGAGATTGGTTTTTGGACGGCAGTGAAAGGAATTATTCTTTGGATGTAAGTGGTTTTCCATCAGGAGTTTATTTGATATGGTCAAATATTGGTGGAAAAGAACGGAAAGAAAAACTAATTTTGCTGAATGACTAAAGTACTAGAAGCGAGAAGTAAGATGTAGAAAGTGAGATTTTTTGTCGGATTTCTAACGCCTTACTTCTCGCTTGCCAATTGTAAATCAGAATTAATTTTTTACTTCTCATTAAACTACTACTATCCAATCAGTGTCCAAAAGAAGTGAAAAACTTGGTGGATTTTATGAAATAAATAGAAACTCCGCAACGTTTCAACAATTGAATTTTCTAAAAATATAAATATTTCCTAAATGAACGTTTTGAAATTATTTGTTCTAACACTATTAATTGGCTGCGGATTGAGCAGCACCGTTTTTGCACAAGGTTCTGTAGAAGGCATGGGCGATTTTGATATGAAAGTGGAGGACAGCAATTTCCCCACTCCTCCCAATGCAGATTTTGCAACAGCAGTTGTAAACTACCAATTGGATTATATGGGTTTAAAGGCAGGTAAAAACCTCCTACACATTGACCGAGCAAGTGGTATCAAATTGTTTGCAAACTACAATTCTTATACCCGTAAATTTAATTTGACTGCACAAACTCGAAAGGGTGAAGACATTGAAGTGAAGGTAGAACAGTCGAAAGAAGACCCTACTTGCATTTATGCAACAGTTCCTCCCGATTGGATCAATGTTATTTGCACAACTCGATACATTTACAGCGAAGACATCAAAAGTCAAAATAGCAATAAAAAGTAATGGTTTTATTGTTGAACTGTTAAATGGCTAAACTGTTACGCACAGCAATACAGCAATACAAAAGGCTTCTATTGAAGGAAATCATTCTTCAATAGAAGCCTTCTTTTTTTGTACATATTCTTCAATCAATTCCCGCCTTACTACTTCCATGCTTCGATTTTGTATTTTACTTTTCGCAAAGGCATACAGTTCATCCACCCCTTTATAAGGTTGCTCAACGATGCTACAATTGTCAAGTTTGCACAAGTGAAATCGCTCGACCAAACAGATGTGGATTCCGCTCCCAACAACAATGGCACAAAGATTCCACAAGAGGACGACGAGGCCGCTATCAGCATTTCTCCAATTGGAGGAGGCAGTGGGAAAGACGTTTTGGACAATCCGATTGCTCAAGCAGGCAATTTGAAGCTTTACAATCTTTTTCCTGTACCTGCCGCTGACTATTTCAATGTGGTCTTTGGAACGGATGGTTTTCAGATGAATGTGTTGTTGTATGATGTGAATGGGCGTTTGTTGAAACGCAAATCATTGCGGGTCAATCGAGGGGAGAATGTGCTGCAATTGGAGGTCGGTGATTTGGCAAGTGGTTTTTATACGATTTCGCTGGAAGCGCCTGAAGGGTTTGTGCGAGGGAAATTTTTGAAGCAGTAAGTTGATTTTTTTGAACAAGAACTGCTAGATTTAGAAGAGCTTACTTACTTGGGTAATAAGGATAATTCCTTCACAAACTTAGCCATTCCAATAACTTCCCTTTTGGGGACAGAGGGCTCTCACACCGACTTCGGCACCGCAAAAACCAAATTCCGCCCCTTATAATGCTCCACCAACTGCCGATAAATCGCCCCATGCTCCAACACATCCGTATTCCCAATCAAAATCAGATGGTCTTGCGCCCTTGTCAAAGTCACATTCAAGCGTTTATCCACCGTTCTATCCTCATTCAGCACAGGCAAATAGCGCAACTGTGAAAAGTCGTTCACCGCAAAAGAAACAATTATAATCCGCTTCTGTCCGCCCTGATAACGCTCCACCGTATCCACCGTAATGTCTTGAAAATCTTCCTCATCGTGCAATTGCCGTTTGATTTCTGCAATCTGCGAACGGTAAGGCGTAATCACCCCAATCGCATCCTTCAATTCCTCTTTGGAAAACAAAGGCACAAGTTGATTCAAAAGCCACCGCACCGTTTTCGCCTCCTGCACATTCCGATTGCGTTCAGGTTCGGTGTCCGTCTTGATAAAAATGCTCCTAAATTGCTGCAAAACCTTCAAAAATTTGGGCGCACCTTCAATGTCTTGCAAATAATCGGGAATCGGAAGAGTCTGTTCGGGTAAGAAATTTTTGAGCTTAGAATGATAAAAATATTGATTCGGAAAAGCCGCAATCTGTTCGTGCATTCGCCCCTGAAACTCCAACATTCCATAAGCATCCGTCCACCCTTTTTTCCGACACTGCTTCAACAATCGCTCAAACAAAGAATTGGACAAACTCTTCAATTCTATCTCATGCAAAACTTCTTTGTCCGTCACCGCCGTATCTTCACTTTGCAGCACAATAGCGGGCAACTGTTTTTCGTCTCCAATCAAAATAAACTTGTCCGTACTTCCTAAAATCCCCACGATTTGCGGCTCCAAAAGCTGCGAAGCCTCATCTACAATCGCCGTAATTTTGAACTTATCGCCTTGCACAGCCGAATTTGTACCCTTTTTGACCTCCAAAAAATGCCGTAATTCGCTGCTTCTTTGATAAGTCAAAACGGTGGTGATAAATACCCTACAATCTTCAATAGATTCTTTCAAGACCTTCAAAGTGTTCGCCTTCGCAAACTTTGACAAAACTACATCAGGGTGTTCTGTCGAATGGGCAAAACCCAATCTAAAAAATTTGGGTGTGTCGGGAATCTCTTTGATAGCTCCACACATTTCGTCCACCGCACGGTTGGTAAACGCCAATAGTAGAATTTTCTCTTTGGGGTCTTTCAGCAGTTGTTCCACCAAGTTTTTGAGCATCACCCTTGTCTTTCCTGTGCCTGGAGGACCTTGTAATAGAAAATAATCCTTTGCAGCCAACGCCTTTTGAACCAATTGGTTTTGACTTTCTTTCAAGTCGGGAAAAGTGATGTCGGGTAATTCTCCAAATCTTGGCTGACGAGTGCCCAAAAGCAGTTCTTTTTTGAAGGGCATCAGCCCTAAAAATTGATGCAGCAATTGGTACATTGCATCATAACTCATATTGGTCGACTCCGTTTCGACCGCCCAAAAGTCATGTGCTTCAAAATGCTCACCTTTGACATGTACATTCACAGGGCTAAATGCCAAACTGTTTTTGCCCGTTTTTTTGATGGTCGCTTTGATAATTTGGTGGCGAGTCGGCTGCAATGAACCATCTTGTTCTTGTGGGTACAACAACACAAAATCACCCACTCTAAAGCGAGAAACCTCCAATGTATTTTCGGTCTTATTGAAGTGAACCTCTACGATTCCCGCATCCGTTTCTTCAATGTGTGTGTATTGCAGAAACGCCAAAACGCCATATTCTTGCTCCTTGACCTTCAAAGGTTTGTTCCACAAAGCCGCAAAACCATTGTTGCCTTTTCCTTGCCTTTCACCAATTTTAGCCGTCCGATGTTCACGAGCGATGAAACCCACAAATTCATAGAAATAGGTCAATTCCAAAGTCTGTGAACTGTCCAAAGTTTGCCGAAAATTGCGAATTTTATTCTTCTCACTATCCCACAGAGATTGCTGCATAAAACTTTCTATGCGAAGTAGTTGAATTACCTGTTTGGGATTGTAGCTCAATTGATTTTCATACGTCACCATCGTATTTCGGAGCTTCAATAAGCGGCGTTTGGAAGGAATGTCGTTCGGGACGTTTCGGAGTGGATTTTTGTCTTTGAGCGAACTCGAATACAAAATAAAACTCACACCTGTATGTTTGGGGTCAATCGTGTCGAGCAGCAAATTATAAGCCACTGCTTGCAGCGAATCTTTGTAGTTCACATTTCGTCCTCGTTGAAGCGGGTCTTTGCTCGTTTTGAGTTCGATGACATCTTTTCGATTTGGATCATTGGCATAACTCACCAACAAATCCAGTCGTCCACGAATCCCGTATTTATCAGACAAAAAAGTAGGCTCAAACGACAACTCCGCTTTCCGCAATTGCTGAACTATTGGCGATTGAAGGGTCGCAAAATGATATTCGGTTTCGAGGCGCAGTTTTTTGTAGTCGTCGTTGGTGAAAATCAGCGAATAGGTTGGCTTGTTTTGGATGTAATCCGAAAACAAATCCATCAAGGGCGGTGCAGGTTTTCCCGCCATTACTTCATCCAAATAGTTGTTTACAATACTTCCCCGCATGAAATAGTAATTGGTCGGCATTCCTGCAAATTTTTGCAGTATCAACATCAAAGCATTCACCCCTTCTCTTAGGCTGCAATTCGCCATAGATGTGGCATCTATTAAAAAGTCTGGGTCAAGCGTCACCAAACTTTCTCGACTAATCGCATAAATGGGTTCGGCAGTTTGAAAACTGCTTTCTTCTATATCGAGATGCGTGAAATGGATGCGGGCATACTCCCAAACGAGTGAATGGAGATAGGTAAATTCTTCCCACAAATACACGTTTATCTTGCCGTATTCTTGTGAAGCGCAGGTGAGTTGAAAATATTGCCGTTCGTTCCTTGCGGTCTGCAATTCACCAATTTCCAAGACCATCGCTTGCAGATAGTCAATGTGTTCGACCTTCACAAAAACGGGAATTTTCTTGGCTTCGGGATTGAAGTCCGCATAGACTTCCTGCAATATTTCAGGCACCTCTGTTCCCGAAAAATGCGCTACCAACTGACTCAAGGTCAATACACCTTGCTGAATATCGGTTTCGTCTAAATCGGCTTCTTTTTGTTTGTTGCTATTGACCTGATTGCTCACATATCCCCACATTCGCAGGTTTTTCTCCAATGTTTCGGGCAGGTCAAATTGGTCTATCACGACCACCGAACGCTCATAATCTGAACTGAATACCTGTGGTTGATTTTCGGTCAATTGCATTAATAATTCGTGGTAGAGAAAGGTCATTTCGACTATCTGCTCTACTTTGGGCAGCTTTTTTTGAGGAATCGCATTGAGGTAGGTGTAGTAGGATTGGGCGATTTGGGGAGATATTAGTTCTGTGTTTTTTGGATTGGTCATTTTAGAATTGCTTATTTTCTGCAATATAGGATTAATTTGAGTTTGTTCAAAGCAGTTCTAAACAAAAGAAAAGCCGAATACTTTAAGACAAAAGTATTCGGCTTTTTTAGAATTACTTGCTATTTTTTATCTGTGAATGACCAAAGATTCTACGCTTGTTTCTCCATCTTCTCCACTCCAATGCACATAATACAATCCGTCCATCAAACCTTCAATGGGTATGGATAAATGTTGTTTCTTCTCCACCTCTTCATTTTATTAGGATTTAAAGGTTTTGGTAAAACTCCTCAATACCTTACAGCAGTTTATAGGAAGGATACTTTTCTGAAACCTTTTAGGCTTTTGGAAAAGGCTTCAAAATCAATAATTCTTGATTCACCCTAACGATTAAAGGAACATAATCGGTTTTGAAGACTTTGAAGCAAAAAACCGCCATCCAAGTTCCTATTTCCGCCTTTTTTAAGTCGAAAATAAACTATTCTCCCTAACTTCACCGTTTCTTTGGTGAATCATCAAAATAGAATAAAACACAAAATACCATGCTTAAAAAATTCGCATTTCTTTTATTAGCTACAAGTTTAACTTTTTCTGTGGGCTGCAATCGAAGCACCTGTCCCAAAATGGACCAAGGGCAACTGGAAATGAGTAAGAAAAAACACAAAACCACATCGGGCTTGTTATCCCCAAAAGCGTATAAGAAAAAGAAAAAAAAGAAGTAATTTTGTCTCTTCAATAATTCAAAACAAACAGAAAAAATGACTGCGATAACAGCCAATCTCAAGACTCCTTTAGAAATGTTGTATCATTGGGAAAAGACCAAACCCGATGCTATTTATTTGAGCCAACCTTTGAAGGGTGACTACCGACATTGGACGTGGAAAGAAGCGGGGCAGGAGATTCGACGAATGGCGGCAGCATTGAAAGCTTTGGATTTTCCGCCTAAGAGCAACATCGCTTTGATTTCCAAAAACTGCGCTCATTGGATGATGACCGATTTGGCGATTATGATGGCAGGTCATGTGTCTGTGCCGATGTACCCCAATCTTCACGCCGAAACAGTGCGCTATATTTTGGAGCATAGCGGTGCAAAAGCGATTTTTATTGGAAAATTGGACGATTGGGATTCAATGAAAAGCGGTTTGACCGATGATGTTTTGCCTATCTCATTTCCTTTATATGGTCCTTCGGGCTACAATAAGTGGGAAACCATGACGGCAAAACATGAGCCTATGCGGGGTGAACCCAACCGAGATTTGGACGAAACCATGACCATCATTTACACCTCTGGAACAACAGGAACTCCCAAAGGTGTGGTGCATAACTTTGAAGCCTTAGCATTTGCTGCCATGAATGGCTTGCAGGACAGATTCAATCCAGGTCCTGATGGTGGTCGCCTGTTTTCTTATTTGCCACTTTCACATATTGCAGAGCGATTGTTGACAGGAATGGGAGGTGTTTATTCTGGAAGTCAGGTTTACTTTGCAGAATCTTTGGATACCTTCAATAAAGATTTGGTAACAGCCCGTCCAACGGTTTTCTTGGCAGTTCCACGAATTTGGACAAAATTCAAAGGGGCGATACTCTCCAAGATGCCACAGAAAAAACTCAATATCCTCCTCAAAATCCCAATTCTTTCGGGTGTCATCAAAAAGAAAATTCAAACCAATTTGGGCTTAGACCAAGTACGACACGTCATTTCGGGCGCTGCTCCAATTGCACCTTCTTTATTGGAGTGGTATCAAAAACTGGGCTTGGATATTCAAGAAGCTTATGGTATGACCGAAAATGCGGCTTACTCTCAATCCAACCCAAAGGGCAAGTGCAAAATCGGAACAGTCGGAACGGCAATGCCTGGCGTGGATTGTAAAATCAGCGACATCGGTGAAATTCTCGTCAAAAGCAAGGCAACAATGCAGGGTTACTACAAAGAACCTGAAAAAACTGCTGAAACCATGACCGAGGATGGTTACTTGAAAACGGGTGATCAAGGTGAAATTGATGCCAATGGTTATTTGAAAATCACAGGTCGGGTCAAGGATATTTTCAAGACTGCAAAGGCAAAATACGTTGCGCCGAGTCCGATTGAATTGAAGCTTTCTAAAAATCCTTATATCGAGCAGGTTTGTGTAGTTGGAACAGGAATGCCACAACCGATGGCACTGATTGTTTTGACCGAAGAAGGGGCAAAAACGGAGCGTTCGGAGGTTGCAGAGAGCTTAATGGAAACTTTTGCAGAAGTGAATCCTACTTTGGAAAAGCACGAAAAATTGAAGAAAGCCATCATTATGAAAGAGGCTTGGACGGTTGAAAACAACCTATTGACTCCTTCTCTCAAAATCAAACGCAATCCTTTGGAGAAACAATGCAGCCCGAATTATGACAAGTGGTACGAGGACAAAGACGCGGTGGTTTGGTGTTAGATGATTTCAACAGAGCCTTCATCCGATGAGGACTAAAACATAAGTACTTATTAACCAAAATATTGAAAGTCCTCATCGGATGAATAAGTAAAGCGAAATTTGTAATCCTACTTTTGTAGCATTCCAAAGGTTTATAAATTTAAGCTTAAGGCTCAAATTCAAATAGTATTTTGGATTTGAGCTTTTTTTTTTGTTAAACATTACTTCAAAAATCCCCCCACATCTTCTGCTCGACAAATATAAATTCGTCCCGTTTTGCGAACTCCACTCAACAAAGCTGTCCAATAATACAAGCCCGTTGGCAGACCCTGCTTTTCAATCGAAACAGTGTGTTTCAAGGTATTGGAAAGCATTTTGAAGCGGTAAACAATTTTGCCAGAAGCATCTCGAATATTCAACGGAATCCGTTGTCTAGAAGTCTCATTGAGTTCAAACTGAATTTTGTCGATACAAACCGCATCCTTCTTAGGCAAAACCATATCCAAAGTACTATCCGATTTGAAACTCAACTCCAATTGTGCTTCCAATTTCTCGTTTTGAGTACTAAATTCCGACAATGCCGAGCGCAAAATCCCCTCCAACATATCGTCCAGTTCTTCATTGGAAGTTGGTACAGACTGCCCCAAATCGAAAAAAGGGTGTTTTTCGTCTGTATGTTGTCGCTGCGTGAGTTGGTATAAGTCAATGGTTTCCAAGCTGCATTGAAGGCAGTTTTGAAGGTGATTGACCAATTCGTTGGGCAGTTCTTCAATTCTATCCAAACGCATGGCATCGGCATAAAGTGAACGGGTTTCTAAGGTGAAATGCCCGTCTGTATCGAAATAGGATTGAGTAATTGTGTTCAT
>JAUHXA010000159.1 GCA_030427245.1 Bacteroidia bacterium
TTATCAATTCTGACATCAACAAACCTGCTTGGAAAGATAGCTATCGAATAGACAGCACTGCAAGTCAGTTTGGAGAATTAAAAATTGTTTATACGGCAAACAATCCAGATTTGCGAACACAAGAAATAGTCGTCACCTTCGAGAAGGATGCCATTACACCCAAAGAAATTCGCATCACAAACCAAACCCAAAATCCCATTTACGATACCACCGAAAAACTGCAATATGTGGTAGGAAAAACCTACCTAATTGAAAACCAACAAAAGGTCATGTGGATGGAAAGTGATAATTTTAAGATTGAAGGGGAGTTGATTTATCATCGGGGGAATTGAACAAGAACCTTTAGATGAAAAGGAACTGTTAGCATAAAAAAAGTGCCGAAACAAAATTTGTTCCGACACCTTTTATTTTTCCTATTAAAACTTCAATTCCTCACTATTAGTTCTTAATTCCCATCAAACTTTCACCTTGTCCGAGGGCCTCAATGGTGAAAATGTACGTTCCACTACTGAAATTGCTGACATCAACAGGGAAGGTATGGTTTTGTTGAGGGGCTAAATTGCCACTGTAAACTGTCAGAGCATGACCACCCGAACTATTGTATATACTGATGGTAACAGGGATTTGGGAGTTGTCACCAGGTGCTAATTGGTCGCAAGTTGTGCTGATATTCACCAAATCATCAAATGGATTGGGATGTATGGTAAATACTTCAATGATGTCGGGATTGTTGGGTTTGTTTATTTGTGCATAGACAGTAAATATAGTGCTTATGCTGCAATTGGTTTCTGTGTCAGTTGCAACCAACTGATGTTGACCTGTACATAAACCAGATATTGAACCCCCATCTACAGTGTAAGTATAATTACCCGAACCATTGCTCGCAGTTGGGGCTATGCTTCCGTCACATTGATTAGAACCACTGGTAGAAGTAACCGTAAAATTTAGAGATAATTGGGATATTTCTGGAATATCTATAGTTTGATTTTGGAGATATAGGATTTGGTTTGCACCCAAACCTAAATAAACATTTATAGGCTGATTTTCTGTTACTATAACAGAGCCTCCAATTCCTTGACCTCCCCCTTCTACTTGTACTACCGTCATACACCCCAAAGGTTCTTCAATATAAGCACTTACAACTGCCTTATCGCCGTTCCCATCACATACTGGTGCAATATCAAAGGCAATCACAGGATTTTTATCTCTCAAATAAACAAATTGCTCTATCTCACAGGCACTCACATTGTCTTTCATGACGACTCTATAAATTCCTTCTTCCAAACAATCTAAGGTATAAGCACCCGTTTCATACAGGTTTTGAACAACCGCTATTTGTGTACCATTTACAATTTCATATACATCCAATTCATAACAACCTGATGCTCCATAATAATGGGGATTGGTGATGATTTGACCATTGTTGAAATTCGCACTATTGGGACAACTTGCTTGCCCTACATACTCACAAGCTGCAGGATGAAAGAAAGAAGCCACAATATCGGTTGCTGCCAATTGATCGGGTTCAAAAACAGGTGTTTTGGTTTCGGTACAAGGACTTTCTGCTACGGCTACATTGATGCGTTTGGTCGAACAAGCACCATCACATTGAATGCGAAGCTCAATGACTTTGTCGCCTGGGGTTGTCCAATAAACATTATTAGTTGGTCCATTTGGATTGAAATTGATAGGATTATCTGGGTAAAAATACCATTCATAATCAAGGAAAGCTAAAGGATTAGGAGAAGTAGAAATAGAGGTAGATGCGTCTAAACTTATCTGTCCTCCTTGATTATTCTGTACGAAAAACCCTTCATTTATTGGGTGAATATATGGAATAGGATTGCTTAATCCACATAAACTTGCATTTTGATAGTTAGCAGTAGCCGTAAAATCAGCCAAACAATCGTTGCCGCTTTTTTTGTTGCCTCCTTCGTTGTAGACACAATCGCTGATTTCGAAAATGTGTACTTGGTCGGTCGTTGCAGGGAAAGCTACGCTCCAATTGGCGGTGGTGTACGTACTGCCTGAACCTACTCGGTGAGGAAGTTGATTGGCAGCATAGTTGTACTGGGTGTTGAAGCCTAAGACATCGTTATTGGTTCTGTCTTTGCCTGTTATGTGGATGGTTTGGTCGCCAAAGGCAGTGGAAGGAATGGCACTGGCAGGAATGGTGATGGTCCATTCGGTGCCTTCAGTATTGGAGGTGGTGAAGAAACTCTGTCCATACGACCCATTGGCATCAACTATATCAATATCAAGTTCTTTCATGTATTCGCTGGTTTTCAAGAATATCTCTAAATTGTGTTGTCCATCGGTGTGAGGCGGAATCTTGTTGGCAATGGGGTTGCTGAAAGGGCCCAATTGTAGGTTTGTTCCATCCCAATCCCACTGTCCTTGATAAATCAATGGGGCGATTTCGCCTGTGCCTTCTCTTACTTCGAGGTGGGTGATGTAGGGGCGGAAGTTGTCGATTTCTATTTCAGTAGGGTCTTCTTTGTCTGATTCGTGTTCCTCATTTCTGACGGTTGTAGCTTTGGCATACAGGTCGTATTCTCCATCGGGGTAGCGAGCAACTTCATTAACTGCAGCGTATTGTATATCTGCCGCTGTTTTTCCTTGAAAGAAAAAGTCGTCTTGGTGTATGCGGAGCTTGATGTCAGAGAAATAGAAATTGTCGGGTGGGTTAATTGTATTAGAGGTGCTACCTTGATAATTCTCAGATAATATTCCGGTTCTATCCCGGTCTCCCATTCCCCAAGCATCTGTACTATAAGCAATATCTACCCCATCAAAAGGGAAATTATTGCCAATAGGAATTCCATTATGTGAAGGATAATTCACAGAAGGATAGCGAAATGAGAAATCCCCTCCTTCTATTAGATTGGTTCTTGCTCCATGTGAAATTTTGCTTTCCAACCACACTCCCTTAATCAACTCATAGGCGTTATCATCATCATCTTCTTTTTTGATAAATAACTCTACATCATCAATGTCCATAATTACATCATAGCGTCCACCACTTTCTCCACTCATTCTACATTCAACCTCAATAGAAGAATAGTCATTTTCAGCGTAAGTTAGATTATCGGTAAGAATCATAAAATCGTAATCGGGTTCATCATAATTTAAAAATTGGCATGGGTCTTTTGTGGTTCTGAGTGCGTCGTTAGCTGTAATAGTTCCTCCTGTATCTGTTCCTGTTGGAACTGCTAGGGTAAAACTATACAAATGCAGATGAGCATCAAAATGATCTTGCGTGACAGTAGGTCCCCCAGAATCTCCAAGGGGTGCAATTGCCTGTCCTTGTGTGACCTGATTGGTCGTGTTATAGACTTGACCATTATAGGTGACTGTTCCTTGTGGCAAATTACTTAAAGCATGCACAAAATTACTACTATTGTCTAAATAAATAATTGTCCAAAATTGTGTAAATGGTGCATCCATTCTTTTCATCAGAAAGTTGCCTTCACTGTATTGTATTCCTTGTGTGTTCAATCTATTCCTAAAAATATGGGCATAACCTGAAGTGACCCAATCATCGTCAGGGTTGGTAGAATTGGTTTGAATAACGATGTATTTAAAACCATCATCTCCTTGTACCTTGGTTACAGTTCCTGCATGAAGGGCAAAAATGGTATGTCCTATGTCGGTATCCCCTCCTCCTGTACTCACATCAACCCCCTTATGCCAGCGACTATTGGTGGGTCTTCTACCAAAATCTTCTGTTACTTGCTGCTCGTCCATAGTATGTACCGTACCCGAATGATCGGCATACTGGAGGGTATAGGCAGGCAGATTGTTTTGTGCATTTAGTGGCACTATCCAAAATAAGCCTGCTACAAATGCTAAAAATATTTTTTTTATTAGTGGTTTCATATTGTTAAAATTTTTCTTGTTCAAAATCATTTTCAAAGGAGTAATAAATGCTGTCTTTGGGGTTTTCTTGGAAATTGGGAAATAAAGAAATACCATGTGTGTATATTGCTCTCAAACAAGTAAATTCCTTACGAGAAAGGTCTCTATAGTACTTTTTTCTGTTCCTAAAATCATAAACAGTATATATGACAGCACCAGAACTATAGGGTATATAAAGATTAACCATACTATCATTATCATTAAGATGAGCAATACCATCTATAAAAGCACTTTCTTTAACAATCGTTTCTTTCGTGTCTAAATCATAAAACTTATAACCTCCATGTAAATCATTATGACTGTGTTGTTGTACACCATACGCCAAACCAGTGTATCGTGCGTCATGTGCTACAAAAGGAGTGATACAGTTTGTACCATAACTAACAATGGTAGCTATCTTTTCACCTTTATTGTTGAGTACATATAAAGTGGTTTGAAACAATGCTTCTATGTAAGGGTCAGGAAAGCATTTTTCAATCTCCAGTTGGATAGTAAGGGTATAACTTACTATGGTATAGTCGTCACTTTCCCTCAAAGGCATATCAGATGCTCCACTTGACATTTTTGTAAAACATAAATTGCCCCTTTGATTATCCAAAGCATCGGGAACAAACCTTTGGAGGATTCTATTTGGACTAATATTACTAATGTCATAAGTTTTAAAATGTAGTCCATGCTCATAAACTCTTGGTGTAGGTAAAGTAGGATAGTTTAGGGTCTCGTAGGGATTGTTTTCCCTCAAATCAAAAGTGGCACAAGTATCTCCACTGGATTTACTAATGAAGTGAATAGCAGGCATAATGGAGTAACGCTGTCTTCTTCCTTCAGGTAATGTTTCATCATAATGAATTACCTCTTTGACAATTTTATTGTCTTCTTTAATATGACTTAGGTTATTGGAATGAATAGTAATCACATCCTGTCCCATTCCTTCTTGCCAAAAAGAAAAGAAAATAAGTAGTAAAAAATACTTCAAAAATTGAATAAATTTCATATCGTAAAAATTTTAAAACATTAAAAAATAAACAGCCCCTCCCCTTCAAACCATCTCCGCCCCCAGAAATGATTTGTTACCAAACATACCTTTCCCATCATCCTTCTTGTGTTGGATGCTCGTGTCGTCAATAAGTTTTATCATAGATAAGTGTAGATTTCGCTGATATTCACAGATGTTTCATTTGCAGCGAAATGTAGGTAGGGTTTGGCTTAGAAAACTTCAGCTTTCTAAGCCTTTATCTGTTCGGGTTAAAACCCAACCTACTTGTATTTAATCAAAAGTATGCGAGAATAAACAATTGGATGTTATTTGGATGCGTAAATTGCAGAAAATAGCAGCAATTCTAAAAGTAGGCTATTATAGTGAAAATAAGATATTTTTGCAAGAAAAACCGATGCAAAAAAAACCATTAAGTTTCGACAAATTAGTAGGTGATTTGGGCAATCATATGAGCCAAATA
>JAUHXA010000160.1 GCA_030427245.1 Bacteroidia bacterium
GGGCAACCTTAACCAATATGAATTTGCACGACAATTTTGGAGTAGGTTGGGAGGCACTTGGTATGACCTTACCTTGTCACTTCAATTCTTCAGTTGCAAACCACAATCCTACCTTTAATATTTACTACGATGGAAATATGAGTAGTCCATTGTATTTGGATGATAGTGATATATTGAACAGTAATATAGGCATTGACAATGTAGGGGCTTCGATGATTCATGCCCATTGTGGAAAAATTGACAACAACAATTTTGGCATTGTACTGGAGAATATGGGAGGCGTGAATATGAGCGACACAGACGGTAATGGCAGTGTTTATCTTCGTGAATCATACGAGCATTTATGTCACCCACAATGTTGAGTTGGGTGATTTGCAGATGAACGAAGGTTTGAATAATTTTGAAGGCAATGTATTGGCATTTGATGGTTTAGTAGATGCTTCGGGAACAAACTTCACACTTATTGCTGATAGAAATGATTGGCCTAATGAATTTCCACAATATGGTAATAACCATAAATTAGAGGATGCAATGACCAATACACCAATTATAATAATTGATAATAATCCCGTTCCTAAAGGACAATGGTATAGCCTTACTTCGCAATGTGGAGCAAAGTCTGCCAATCAATCTCACGAATCATCGATAAATTATGTAACAAACATTCGCAAAGGATTGGAGCAGTTTGGCGCTTCTGTACAAAACAATTCATCACAGCCCAAAAATACAGCCTTGCTGAAAGCCTTGAATCAACATCTTAGAACAGCCTATCAAAACGCAGACAGCAAAGTGATTGCCAAATACAGCGTTGAAAAGGCGGTGTTTTATCATTTGCAAAATCGGCACACAGAAGCACTCAATGTTTTGAGGAAATTAAATTACCACAGAACGATTCCTTTTTGCCTTATATAGAAATGTGGAGATGTAGAATAGTTGCCAACATTGCAGCAATGCAAGGAAAACTGACAGGAGTAGAATACGAAGCAAAATTGAAGGAATGTGGCGCACCTATCCTTACAGAACTGCCACAAAACAATCTAAGAAGAACCTTCTCCGACGCTTCTCTTACTTCAATAAGGGTTTACCCAAATCCCAATAAAGGGCAATTTGAAGTAGTTTTTGAAGGAAAGGAAGACTTACTTACTATCGGCTTGTATGATTTCAGTGGAAAGTTGGTGGCGAATTTAGCAGAACCTGATATTGCAGAAAACTCTTTGTCTTTTGATGGAAAAGATTTGCCTGTGGGAATTTACTTTTTGAAGGCAACAACAATTGAAGGGACATATACAGAGAAAATATTAATTTCAAGATAGTATTGCAGATAGAAGAGTTTTATAAGAACTTATTGAATAAAAAAAGGTGTAATCTTAGCGCAGCTGCATTAAGGTTGCACCTTTTCTTTTGAATATTCACAACCTACAACCCTCATTCATGTCAGTTACACGCAAAAATATGAAACTCTACTAAACCCAAAACAGCGCATTTGCCGTTATTTTCGTATATTCCGTATATTTAACGCTTTGAAGGTTTCAAAACAACCATAATGAAGAAATCCATTGTAATTCCATTTTTAGCACTAATACTAACATTGACCTGTTTGCATGAAAATGCTTATGCAACCCACAACCAAGCTGGTCAGATAGAATATGAACATGCTCCTCTGCCAGGTCAACTGTTTCGCTATTGTTTTACCATCATTACTTACAGCCGAAACGAACCTACTTCTGCCGACAGAGATACCTTACTTGTTGATTTTGGAGATGGAACCTCAGGGAGTGCTCCTCGAACAAATGGATCTGGAGAACCCATCCCTGGCACAGGAAACAAGGTCAAATTTAATCGTTACGAAATTTGTCATACCTATGCCGGCCCTTTCACTTATATAGTCACCATGCAAGATCCCAACCGTATTGCAGAAATCATCAACATCAATTTTGGAGAATCCGTAGACATACCTTTTTTCCTACAAGATACCCTCATCATACGAGATCCTTCTATATTCGGCTTCAATGATTCCCCCTTACTTTTTCAACCACCTATAGATACCGCCAACGTTGGATACACTTTTGTTCACAACCCCAATGCCTATGATCCAGATGGCGATAGTTTGGTATTCAAACTCATTGCGCCACTTGCCAATATCAATATAGATGTCCCTGGATATCAATACCCCGACGAAATCAATGCTATTCCGCCAACAGGCGAACAAAATACCATTACACTCAATCCAAACACGGGCGAATTTACTTGGACAACACCACAGAGAGCAGGTATTTACAATATCGCTTTTTTGATTTGTGAATTTCGGAATGGAATTTTCATCGGCAATATGATTCGAGACATGCAAGTAGTCGTAGTAGATACAGACAACACGCCGCCCGAAATTGTTGAAGTCAATGATACCTGTGTCATTATAGGCGAACACTTGGTTCTCAATGTCAGGGCAACAGATATAGACATTCCTTCACAAACTATAAGATTGGAGGCTTTTGGAGGACCTTTTGAAGTAGCCGAACCCTTAGCGGAGTTCATTGTTTATGATGATGGTCTCGGATTTGCTTTGGGGAACTTCAATTGGCGAACAGATTGCAGTCATATTTTTAGCGAAAAATACACGGTTGTATTTCGAGCAGAGGACAGCTATTCCCCCTCTTTAGTAGATTTAGAGACTTGGCAAATCACACTTGCCCCACCTCCTACTCCCAATGTCACTTCCGAAATAGTAGGAGGAGATATACAAATCAATTGGGAAGCACATAACTGTGCTGACAGCGAAAAATTTAGGGGTTACACCGTTTGGCGAAAAGCAGGATGTGACAGTTCCGAAATAGATAGATGTAAGCTCGGTGTAGGGGGATTAGGATATAAATTACTGACCCCGGACCCTATCAAAGAGCTATCTTTTATAGACGACTCCGCAACAAGAGGAGTTAATTATACTTATCGAGTTGTAGCTGAGTTTGCAGATGCTTTTACCAGTTCCAACCCTCCCACTCCTTTCAACCTTATTTCAAGTATGGCTTCCAAACATATCTGTATAGAACTGCCCCAAAATGCACCAATCATCACCCATGCAGATGTAGAAGAAACCCATCCAGACAATGGACGAATGTATGTAGCTTGGTCAAAACCCAAAGCAGATGCCTTAGATACAATCATCAATACGGGGCCTTATGTTTATGAATTGTACCGTTCATCAGGTTTTGATGGAGCAAACCCCACACTTATAGGAACTTGGACAGCCAATACATTCAGCGAAGCCAACGACACTATCTTTATAGACCAAGGCTTAAACACTATCGAAAATGCTTATAGTTACCGTGTCAAATTTTATACAGCAGATGAACTATTGGCGGAAACAGAATTAGCTTCCTCCGTTTTCTTAGGCACAAGCCCTCAAGACAATGCTGTACAATTGAGTTGGGATTTTAATGTTCCTTGGATCAACTATGAATACAATATTTTTCGAGAGCAACCTGATGGTTCTTTTATACAAGTAGGCACTTCCGAAGATAAGACATTTACCGACGAAGACTTGGTCAATGGCACAGAATATTGCTACTATATCCAAGCAATAGGAACTTATGGAAGTAAAGGCATTGTAGATCCCTTACTGAATCGCTCACAAATCACCTGCGAAATACCCATAGACCTCATTCCGCCTTGTCCGCCTATTTTGACAGTATCCAATATTTGTGAAAGCGAAGAGGAACCCACTAACGATGATTTGAAAAATAACCTGTCATGGACCAACCCCAATGAATCTTGTACTGATACCGATGATGTGATTGGTTATTACATCTATTATACTTCACCCATTACCCAAGAAACAACCTTATTGGATTCTATCAACAATCCCAATATCCTAGCCTACGAACACTTTGTAGAAACTTCTTTGGCGGGTTGTTATCGAGTAACGGCGATTGATTCCTTCTACAATGAAAGTTCCGCCGCTCAAGTCTGTGTCGAAACCTGTATCGAATATGAATTACCCAACGTATTTACTCCCAATAATGACCAACAAAACGACTTGTTCGTACCACGCCGCAATCAATTTGTAAGCAGTGTCAATATGAGCATTTTCAATCGTTGGGGGCAAATCGTTTACGAAACCAGCGATCCGAACATTAACTGGGACGGAACGGATATAAAATCAGGCGAACTACTCAAAGAGGGAGTTTATTACTATGTTTGCGAGGTCTTTGAACAAACAAGTGATGGAATCGAACTTGTCAGCTTAAAGTTGGACGGATACATTCACTTGATTCGAGGGCGATAAGAAAATTTGGACTTTGGAAGCGAGATATGATAATGAAATTTTGTAGTCTAGCAAACTAAAATCTCGCTTCTCGCCCCCTTCCTCCCTAATCTTAGTAAAAAAGAAAAAATAACTTCCCGACCGATATTCCCCTTTTGAAAGGGGGTGGGGTATGTTAGCAAAAGAAAACGGGGAGTTATTTTTTTACCGTTACTTATAATCCAATTTTATTTTTCAACAATATTAATTTTTTCCTGTGTTCAATCACTTCAAGACTCGTGCCTCCGAAATAGAAATAATGGACGACCTTTCGATGGAAGGGACAGAACTGTCTGCTGCTTTAGACCAACTCACTGTTGTCAATCGCTTTTTGGGGGGACATCACATTGTCATCAATGGACTAAAAAAAATAATTCGTCGATTGAATACCAATGCCTCTATTAAAATTGCAGATTTGGGATGTGGAGGAGGTGATACACTAAAAGCGATTGCAGATTGGGGCAAAAAAAACAACCTTTCTCTTCAACTGTATGGCATAGATGCCAACGCCTTTACCATTGAATACGCCCAAAAACGAACACAATCTTACTCCAATATTCAATATCTTCAAAAAAATATATTTGCAGACGATTGCAACCTTGAAGGTTTTGACATCGTAATTTGCAGTCTCTTTTTGCATCACTTCAATGAAGAAGACTTATTCATTTTTCTTCAAAAATGTAAAACTTCTAAAATAAAATCCCTATTAGTGAATGACCTCCAACGACATTGGATTCCTTACTATCTCTTCAAATTAGTATGCGGGGTATTCCAAGCCACTGAAATGACTCGTGAAGATGGATTGTTGTCTATACGCAAAGCTTTTACAAAAACAGAAATAGACACACTGTTAGAAAAAAGCGAAATTCACGACTATCAGCTTCAATGGAAATGGGCATTCCGCTACCAATTAATTTGTTTTTTCCCCTCATTCTAAGATTTTTATAACAAAATCGAACATTTTTATCACTCATGTTGCATTGTCACAAAAATGTAAAACATAGGCATG
>JAUHXA010000003.1 GCA_030427245.1 Bacteroidia bacterium
ATCAATGGTTACACAATCCCTATTTGATTTCCGAAACAGCCAATAATTTAGCAGCAGGAAACTATACTGTTATTATCTCCACTGAAAACAATCAACAAATATATATCCGACATTTTGAAATAATAGAGGAGGAACTGACAGATATAGAAAATCATTTGGTAGAAGATTTGAGTATTTACCCTACTTTGGTCACTGAATTTGTTCAAATTGACTTACCTTCAACAGAATCAGAATACGACATTGAAGTATTTGATCAAAGTGGTAGATTGGTAGATAAGAAGGAAGTAGGTAGATTTCAACCTAAGATCTTACTACAAACCCAACTTTACCCCAAAGGAATGTATTTTGTATCTATGAGTAACGAACAAGGCCGATATGTAGGCAAGTTTATTCGACAATAATTTTGAACTAACTTTACTATTATTCAAAACAAAAAGCGAGCTGATAATCAGCTCGCTTTTTGTTTCTTGCCTTCAATTTCATTTTCTATCAGGGCTTTTCTTTTACTTGAAAGGATGCCGTTGCTCCCAATCATCATCTCTCAAACGGTTGATAATTGGCACCAATACTCGATTGCCAATAAAATTTTGATGACGCATAAAGCTATTAGAATTGACAGGAACAGCTCCAACTGTGCTTTTGATTTCGTGTGCTGTTCGTCCAAAAGCAAGTGTTTTGACTCTATACTTGATTGCCTCATTCACCAAGTCATAGAGTATATTAGCGTACAAACCATGACTACGATTCAAGCTATGTTGATAGCCTACATAGTGAGCTTCTAAGTGATGCTCTGTCACAAAATAGCTAATAAACCCCACCAATTCTTCTTTAAGATAGTAGGCCAGAATTTTGAATTGGCTGTTGAACTGTCTTTTCAATTCCACAAAATACTGAGCAGCAGCAGAAAGCAAATTGATTTCTGCCCCATCCGCCATTTCTATGTAGAGTTGGTGAATAGTCTGTATATTGGCTTGAATATCTTCAATATTTAAATCTTTCCGAACCAAATCTTTGCCCTTTTTTCGATAACTTTTGGTACGAGTTCGATATTTAGAAGTCATACTTTGGAGGTAGTCTTCAAAACAATACCATTCTTCACGCATAGGTAAAACCATGTCGGGAAGTCCAGCCACCTCTTTATAACCTTGTGTATTTAAAAACCGAGCATGCTTTAATACATTTTCTTCAAATTCCTTCACCATTACTGCATCAACCGTATCTTTTTTTGATTTTTCAACCTGAATGATGTGGTCAATTGCCTTATTAAGTTCACAAAAAGCTTCGTCCGCTTCTATTTTGGTAGAATAGTAAAATCCATGCTGCCCTGAAATAAAAGGATTGCCGCAAATCAACATTCTCGTTTCCATATTATTCACTTTCGAGCGCATGTAATTCTTGAACAACACCCCCATATTTTGCAGCCATCTATCTTTCTTTTCTTCCAACTGAAGATTGCTTCCTTCAATGCGAACCAATGCTATAAAAGCCCAAGCAACAGGCTCTCCACCTTTCAGCATTGTTACATAGCGTACTCCTACCGAATCAATATGAGCTTGTTCAAAAGCAGTTAAATATTTTCGATGTAAGAAAGTCTGAGAAAGAGGAATACAATTGTCCCAAAATCCAACAGGAATTTGATGGATAGAGTCGAAAAACTTCAATTCAATGGTTTGGGCTGCAACATTTTCTTGAGCTTTCATGGCGGTCAAAGGGCAGAGGGTTAAGCTATTGTTACAAGTAGAGGTAGAAGTATTAAACATCAGAGTACTTGCTGTTTTTGATGAAGGATAAGGAATAGTAAAATCTTTGGTATCATTAACAGAACTGTTAAGGTAGCCCATCAGTTCTCATAAAAATTGTTAAATCAACGACATTAGAAGTATTAAATACGTCATTATAACGGATTTAGCTCTATTGTATTGTAACAATAAAAATCGTCAATTGATTCCAAAGGCGTGCAAATTTAACCTTTTTTAGCTTACCTTTGCGACGCATTTGGTTTATTCTTTTGAGAGTTATTTTCATTTGTTTATTTTTTCTTTTTGAAGGTCAGAGGGAACTTACCATAAATGAAATAATCATTTCCCTTTGTATTCTCAAACTTCAATGCCTAAATCAAACTTCAACCAATATAAAAACATGCAAGTTTTAGAAAAAACAACAGTTTTATCAAATCGAATCATCAATTTGGCAGAATCTGCCACACTCAAAATGGCTGCTCTTGCCCGTCAATTGAAGCAGCAAGGAAAAGATGTCATCAATTTGAGTATTGGAGAACCAGATTTCGGTACTCCTGAACACATCAAAGAAGCTGCCATTCAAGCTATCAAAGAAGGACATTCTCATTACACGCCTGTTCCTGGCTACCTAGACCTACGACAAGCAATTGTCCAAAAATTGAAACGAGACAATAATTTGGACTATACGCCCAATCAAATCATAGTTTCGACAGGAGCAAAGCAATCTTTGGCGAATGTTATTTTGAGTACAGTCAATCCCGGTGAAGAAGTAATCATGCCGATTCCCTATTGGGTGAGTTATGCCGCACAGGTAGAGTTGGCGGAAGGTGTTTTGATTGAAGTACCTACTTCTTTGGAGAACAAGTTCAAAATCACTCCTGAAGATTTGGAAGCGGCGATTACTTCAAAAACCAAACTTTTTGTATTTTCTTCTCCCTGCAATCCAACAGGTTCACTTTATACCAAAGAAGAACTACGAGCTTTGGCAGAAGTTTTTGCTCGACACGAACAAGTCTATATCATTTCCGATGAAATTTACGAACACATCACCTTTGAAGGCAAACACGAAAGCATTGCTCAGTTTGACTTTATCAAAGACCGAGTAGTCGTTGTCAATGGCTTGTCCAAAGGTTTTGCCATGACAGGTTGGAGATTGGGTTACATTGCTGCACCGCTAGAAATTGCAAAAGCTTGTGATAAAATGCAGGGCCAGTTTACTTCTGGAACTTGTGCTATTACTCAACGAGCAGCTATTGCAGCTTTGACTGGCACATTAGAGCCTACTTATGCCATGCGTGAACAATTCAAACAACGAAGAAAGCTGGTTTTAGACTTATTGAACGACATCCAAGGTGTTCAAACTTACACACCAAATGGTGCTTTTTATGTTTTTCCCGATGTCAGCTATTATTTGGGCAAATCTGACGGTAATACGACTATCAAAAATGTAGATGACTTGTGTATATACTTACTCAATGATTGTCATGTTTCGGTTGTCACAGGCGCAGCTTTTGGCAACGACCAATGTATCCGCCTTTCGTATGCGGCTTCAAGCGAACAATTGATCGAAGCACTGAGACGCATCAAAGAAAGTTTGGCAAAATTGAGCTGAGGGGCAAGATGATAAGAGTCAGGAGTGCGTTTATTAAATATTTATCTGACTCCTGACTCCTGACTCCTGACTCCTGACTCCTGAATTAAAAAACCATAAATATTCGTACTCGTGACAAACAGCAGTGCTATTATCAACATTTTTAAATCTTTTGAACGACTAAAAGTGCTTATAGTGGGAGATGTAATGGTGGACAGTTATATCTTTGGTCATACCAACCGCATTTCTCCTGAAGCTCCTATTCCCATAGTGGAAGTCTATAAAAAAGAAAGCCGTTTGGGTGGTGCTGCAAATGTTGCCTTGAATGTCAAAGAATTGGGAGCAACTCCCCTACTCTGTTCTGTTGTTGGAGATGATTACGAGGGACATGCCTTCAAACGCTACCTCCAGGCTAATCACATTGATCCTGCTTACATTATTCTCGACCAAGAACGCAAAACCACCGTTAAAACTCGTGTGGTCAGCCGCAACAATCAACTCATCCGATTCGACTCAGAACAACGTGACCTATTGGATGCCAAAACCGAATTATTGCTCATTGACAACATCATAGACATCCTTTATCGAACGAAACCTGATGTGGTTATTTTGCAGGACTACAATAAGGGTGTACTAACTCCGAAGGTAATTGCCAGTATTATTTACAACAGCAATCAGATGGAAATTCCCGTAGCAGTTGATCCCAAAAAAGATAATTTTTTCCTATACAAAGGCTGTACACTCTTTAAGCCAAATCTTCGAGAAGCTTCTGACGGATTGGCAACCGTTTTAAATCCGGGAAGACCCGAAAGTTTGGTTTCGGCCGATGAACAATTGAGAGCCATTTTAAACAACACTTATACTATTATCACTTTATCCGAAAAAGGTATTTTTGTAGGAATGGAGGGCGACCACGAAATCATTCCCGCTTACTTACGCAACATCGTGGATGTATCAGGAGCAGGTGATACGGTCATAAGTATGCTCGCTTTGGGTTTAGCACTCGGTTTGGACATATTTGCAACCACCGAATTGGCAAATATTGCAGCGGGAATGGTTTGCGAAAGGGTCGGTGTAGTAGCTGTGGATAGAGATGCTTTATTGAAGGAATCAGCAGCTTTTTTAAGTGAAGAATAAATTCAGATTTTTAAATGCAAAATTCGCATTTACGTTCCTTTGATAAAATATTGAACAATTTATACTTCAACCTTTTCTTACTTCAATTGTTCTGTTGTCCTTATCTTCATTCCAAACCAACAATAATTGAGTATGAAAATCTTGCTGACTGGCGCAAATGGTTATATCGGAAAACGTCTCTTACTTGCACTCACCGAACAAGGTCATGAAGTACATTGTACCGTTAGAGACAAACGTCGCTTTCGTTTGGGGGAACGTTTCCAAAACAAACAGTTGATTCATATTTGGGAATGTGATTTATTGGACGAAACCACTTGTTTACATCTACCCATAGAGATTGACGTTGCCTTTTACCTCGTTCACTCCATGAGTAGCAACTCCAACAAATTTAGTGAGTTGGAGCAGAGAATGGCGAAAAACTTCAAAGAGTACATCAATACGACTTCTGCCCAGCAAATAATTTATCTTAGCGGAATTGTGAATGATTCTGAACTATCCAAACACCTGCAATCGAGGTTCAACACCGAAAATATTCTCAAAGAAAGCAATGTTCCGGTCACCATTCTTCGAGCAGCCATCATCATTGGCTCGGGAAGTGCTTCTTTTGAAATCATACGAGATTTGGTCGAGAAATTGCCTGTTATGATTGCACCCAAATGGCTGAATACCAAATGTCAGCCTATCAGCATTCGAGACACTTTGAATTACCTGCAAGGGGTCATGATGCAGTCTGAAGCATACAACCGGAGTTTCGACATCGGTGGTCCCGACATTTTGACCTACAAAGAAATGTTGTTACAATTTGGGGAAGTTCGTGGCCTCAAAAGATTCATTTTTACCGTTCCTGTATTTAGCCCTCGTTTGTCTTCCTATTGGCTCTACTTTGTCACTTCAACTTCTTACAAATTGGCGGTCAGCTTGGTGGACAGTATGAGGAACGAGGTAATTGTTAAAAACAATGACATTGATAAAATCGTAACTACTGAAAAAATTGGTTATAAAAAAGCTGTTGCATTAGCTTTTGACATCATCCAACAAAGTGCAGTTATTTCGAGTTGGAAAGATGCGGTCGTTAGTGGAAAAATTGATGAAAACTATACCGACTTTATCCAAGTTCCTCAACAAGCTTGTTTTCGCGACAGTCGTAGCTTTCCATTTCCCAAAGAGGATACTTCCAAGGTTTTAAACAACTTATGGCAGATTGGAGGTCAACGTGGCTGGTACGCCTACAACACACTGTGGATGATTCGAGGATATTTGGATAAAATAGTGGGGGGGGTTGGCCTTAGAAGGGGAAGGCGAAATGCTCTTCAACTCACCGAGGGCGATGCTTTAGATTTTTGGCGAGTTTTGGTAGCCGATAAACCCAAAAAACGCCTACTGCTTTTCGCAGAAATGAAAGTCCCAGGAGAAGCATGGCTTGAGTTTACTATTGAAGAAGGGAAAGATATAAAAACCAATATTTTACACCAAAAAGCTACTTTTCGTCCCAAAGGACTCTTGGGAAGATTGTATTGGTACAGCGTATATCCACTTCATTTTTTGGTCTTTCCAGGAATGGCAAAGGGAATTATTGACTATAATGCTGAAACTAAGAACAATATGACAGCTTATTAAAATTCGCAAGTTTAGCTGTAAGAAAAACAGTCCAATTGATCTGTTGAATATAATACGTTTACATTTAAAACATTTGTCTGTTAAAATTCATTAGATACTGTGACTTCAAAAATAAAACCAAAATAATGAGATTTCTATTCATCACTTTTTTCTCAATTTTCCTATTTGCCTGTTCTTCTGACAGTACTGATAAAAAATCGGCTATCAAAAAACCTGAAGAATTGTCAAATAATACCGAAGAGATACACCTAAAGCCTAAGCAGGCGAATGAATCCTTGGACAAACTTCTTAACCAAATATGGGAGTTACCGAAAGTGCAAGAGCGTTCTGAATATGTCCAAAAGGAGACAAAGGGTGAGCGAAAATTGAAGATAGAAATTCAACAAGAACCCACGAAGGCAGATCCTTATTACTGGGTCAAAGTAGGAGAAGACAATGGAATGAGTTTTGTTTCCCACTTTCTATTTGCAATCGATCCTAATACGAATGAAATCTTTTATTACGATAGCTTGACTGGAGAGAAAATGACAGTGGAAGAATGGGGAAAGGTGGAGGAAATGCCCATAGAATGATGTCTTTTTTAAATCAGAAACTAATTTCATAGACTTCATCCCAAAAATCAAAAGTAATTGATTATCAATAACATTCCAAGAAAAGGCATAATCTCATAGCGACAGCATCAAGATTACAAATCCCCCCAAATGCTTGATTTACAATATATGTGTTTCAATGGAGAAAAGATGTCACCTTGATGCTGAATGATGACCTACTTCATACTACTGTACATTTTTAATTCAACCACAAAAGGCACAAAGAAAACAAAAGTAAAGAACTGAAATTCAACTACCTCTTTTGTGCCCTTTTGATACTTTTATGGTTCAAAAATCATTTTGTACAGTAGTATGAACCTACTTCTAACAATTCATCGCCCCACAAACGCTAATCACTTGTCCCGAGACATAGCTCGACATATCCGAAGCTAAGAATAAGCATACATCTGCCACTTCTTCGACATTACCAAAACGTTTCAGAGGAATGGATTTAAGATAGGCATCTCGCACCTCGTCTTTGAGTTCATCGGTCATTTCAGTAGCAATAAAGCCTGGTGCTACGGCATTGCAGCGAATGTTTCGTGAGCCGACTTCTTGTGCTATGGATTTAGAAAAGCCAATAATTCCCGCTTTTGAAGCGGCATAATTGGATTGTCCTGCATTACCTCTCATCCCTACTATTGAAGTGATGTTGATGATGGAACCTTTGCGAGTTTTCATCATTGAGCGAATGCTGTTTTTGGTGAGATTAAAGACCGAATTGAGGTTGGTTTGAATAACATCGCTCCACTGTTGTTCATTCATTCTTACAATCAAGGTGTCACGAGTGATCCCTGCATTGTTCACCAAGATGTCAATCGCTCCAAACTCTTTTATGACTTCTTTGCACAAACTTTCGGCAGCCTCAAAATCGGCGGCATCGGATTGATATCCTTTGGCTTGCACACCAAAACTCTTCAATTCTTCTTCTAATGTTTGTGCTTTTTCGACCGAAGAACGATAAGTAAATACTACATTAGCACCTTCTTGAGCAAATTTGATGGCAATTCCTCGACCAATACCTCTTGTTGCGCCCGAAATCAGGGCAGTTTTATTCTCCAATAATCCCATGAATCATTATCTTTTTAGTTCCAATTTTCGCTTTTTGATTTGTATCTCTACAAAACGAAAACCATATTTATTGTTTGTTTCTAAGTATTTTCATCTATTTTCCACATAAACACTATCAGTTAAAATAGTAAAACGAAAAATAGTTCCTTTATTTACCTCAGATTCCACTGTAATTTGTCCATTGTGTAACTCTACAATTTTTTTTACATGTGCCAACCCTATTCCTGTTCCTTCATATTTGGTTTTCCCATGAAGTTTTTGGAATAAAATAAAAATCTTTTCTTGATCCTTTTCGTGAATTCCTATCCCATTATCTTTCAATTCAAATTCCCATCCTCCTCTGATTTTTTTAGACATAATCCTTATCTCAGGATTGAGGGCTTCTTTTCTAAACTTAATTGCATTGCTAATCAGATTCTGAAACAAAAGTTGGATCTCCAATGGATATCCTTGGATGATAGGCAAATCAGTCGCTATTATTTTTGCATTGTTAGACTGAATAGAGGAATTGAGATCAGCGCACACCATTTCAATCACCTTCCCACAATCTACTTCCTTCAACTCCTTGATTTTACTCAATTGTGAGTAATCCAACAAGTCGTTCACTAAGTTCTCCATTCGCAGTGTTGCCTGTTTAATATAATCCAAAAAAGTTTTTCCTTCTTCTGTTAGCTGCTCTTTGTTCTCAATCAATAGCAATTCAACCAATCCTTTGATGCTAAGCAGAGGTTCTCGAAGATCATGAGAGACAATGTAAGCCAATTGTTCCATCTCCTTGCTTTTAGCTTCTAATGAAGCCACTCTTCGCAAAACTTCTTCAAATTCTTTTTGAGTAGTAATGTCAACATTCGTTCCGACCAAACGTGTTGGATTTCCATTCTCATCTCTTTGAAGTATAGCCAAAGCCCGAATAAAACGAATAGACTTATCAGGTAAAATCACTCGAAACTCAACTTCAAAATCCTCCCCTCTAAACATTGTATTTTCCGCCCTTCGTTGAATGAGAGGCCTGTCTTCGGGATGCACCAGCTTTATCCATGAATTAAAATTCCCCGCAAACGAATCTTGTGATATGCCATATAATCGAAACATTTCATCATCCCAAACCAATACATCGTTCGGTATATCCTGATCCCATATACCTAACTTAGAGCCTTTTGTGGCTAAAAGCAATCTTTGAGTAATTAGGTTAAGTTTTTCTTCTGATTTTTTGCGTTTAGTGATGTCTTGAGTGTACATAAGTAAGCCTCCAATAGTATCATCAGAATCATACCAGGGTCTTACATCCCAAGTAATCCATTGTGTTGTACCATCTGCTCGTAGAAAAAGTCCTTCATCACAACGATTAATTTCGCCCGTTAAGCATGTTTGATGGATTTTTTTCCAATCCTCACCAATTTCTGGAAATACTTCATAATGCGTTTTTCCAATAATATCTTGTCCAACCAGCTTATAATCCTCCATCCACATTTGAGAAACAGCTATATACCTCATTTGCTTATCAAACATAGCAAGAGCATTGGGTGCTTGATTTACAAATATTTCATAAAAACTCTTATCCAACATTATCTCGATAAATTAAATCATTAAAGTGCCATATCTTGATATTAATACATAAATAATAAAATAGATAGTTAATAAGAAACACAAATCACTACCTATTTTATTATTCTTTTATTTTTAAATACGAGAAAGGTGCAGATAAGTTTTTAAAAAAATACAATCATCTATGGTTTTAGACCTTTGAAGTTTATTCTATTCAGAAATATTCGGCTATTTTTTTTCTAAATAAATCTTTGTGAGAACAAACTTCAAAAATCTTTATTGCTTCTACGAAAATTATCAAAGAGCCCTTATTATCTATTATTTCTTCAACACTTCCGCCATCGTTTCACCAATAAAAGCAGGTGAATCAACTACATGAATTCCACATTCACGCATAATTTTCATTTTTGCCTCTGCGGTATCTTCAGCTCCACCTACAATGGCTCCTGCATGACCCATCGTTCTACCTTTTGGAGCCGTTTGACCCGCAATGAAACCAACAACAGGCTTCGTAGCATTTTCTTTGATCCAATAAGCAGCATCTGCTTCCATACTTCCACCAATCTCCCCAATCATAATGATACCATCTGTGTCAGGATCTTCCATCAACAATTGCACTGCATCTTTGGTAGTTGTTCCGATGATTGGATCACCGCCAATACCAATACAAGTAGATTGTCCCATACCTGCTTTGGTCACTTGGTCCACTGCTTCGTAGGTCAATGTACCTGACCGAGACACGATGCCAATACGACCTGGGCGGTGAATAAAGCCCGGCATAATACCTACTTTTGCTTCACCGGGGGTCATGACACCAGGACAGTTCGGTCCTACCAAACGACAATCTCTATCTTCAATAAAGGCTTTCACCTTCACCATATCTTGTACAGGGATTCCTTCAGAAATACAGATGATAACTTTGATTCCCGCTGCAGCTGCTTCCATAATCGCATCGGCTGCAAAACGAGGAGGTACAAAAATAATTGAAGTATCTGCACCCGTTTCTGCCACTGATTCGGCAACGGTATTGAATACAGGGCGGTCAAGATGTTGTGTTCCCCCTTTGTTGGGAGTTACGCCACCTACCACATTACTGCCGTATTCTATCATTTGACCAGCATGGAAACTTCCTTCTTTACCTGTAAAGCCTTGAACGATGATTTTCGAGTTTTTGCCTACTAAAACTGCCATAAAATATTGAAGATTGATTGATTAAATATTTACTAAGAGTGGATAATAAACGCATTGGAGTTATTGCCATTTTTATATAAAACACTGCAAAGGTTTGTAATCCTGCCACAAAAATACAATATTTTTTTTCCGAAAGAAGGAACTTTTTTAGTTTAAATTTTGCTTATATTTGCGCCTCCAATGCAAAAACACAATCTGTAATGCCCAGATGGTGGAATTGGTAGACACGCCAGCTTGAGGGGCTGGTGCCTAATTATGGGCGTGCAAGTTCGAGTCTTGTTCTGGGCACTATTACATAAAGAAAGGGCTGAAAATTATACGATTTTCAGCCCTTTCTTTATGTAATAGTGAATGAAATGTATTTTAAAGAATCTACTCATATAACTTCGCACTAAAAATAATCTGCTCTTTATAGTTGTAAATATCTTCCAACTTTTCAATTGGCATCCTCTCACTCTTCTTCTCTTCACCAAACACTTCTATGTATTTTTGAGTACTATTAAAACGCAACCTGCAAATAGGCTTTCTATTGTTATCATCCAACAAAATACCAAAATAAGACTTTGTATCACGACTTGCTATACGCTCTATATCTAATACTTCAGCTAATATGGCTTGAACAATTCTATACCCTTGTAGCTCATCTTCGGTTGTCTCTATGCCATTGCTATTAGTTTCTTCTTCTACTACTTTAACTTCCACATCTTCCATCACACTTGTAGCCATCTGTTTCTGACCTTGAATAGCAGTTTGAAGACGTGCATTAATAGTTTCATTTATCCATCCCTGAGTAGCTCGATTCACTAATATAGTAAACTGCTCCAACACCTTTGAAGTTAGCCTCCCACCATATACCTTTGAAGCAAAAAATTTAACAAAATCTTCGCTACCATTTTTCATCTCTGATGTAAGTAATTCTTTGATTTCCTTTGAGTATTTTAAATCGCTAGCTACACTAATAATTTCGTCTGCATCAAACACTTGACACTGAAATCTTTTTAACTCATTAGCGATGTTTTCAGTAATGTTTGTAAGATCGAACTCTAAAAAAGGCTTATCATCCATCTTATTCTCAGCTTCCAAATCCGTATAAAAACGATACTTCGCTCCATTTGTCAAAATAGCAAATCTTGCCTTCGTTACATGAAAATAGCGATGTAGTTGAGTATGGTGTGGATTCAATTGCTCCTTCCAGTGCTTACATTCAATGATAATTATAGGAACACTATCTTGAAAAATACAGTAATCCACCTTTTCACCTTTTTTTATGCCGATATCTGCAATGAATTCAGGCACTACCTCCAAAGGATTGAATACATCATATCCCAAAGCAGCCAAAAAAGGCATTACAAATGCATTTTTTGAAGCTTCCTCTGTCCCAACTTTATCTTTCAGTTTTTCAAATCTATCTCCAATATTCTTCAATTTGTCAATTAAATCCATAATAATTTCCATTTAGAGTAAGAAAAAGTTTGCAAATATAAATAACTAAAATTTAAAATAAAAGAAAAAATTAACAATACTATCCCATTAATCTAAATCCTTTCTTTTTTAGCAAAAAACCAAAATGAATTTCATATCATTATTCTTATCGAATCAAGGTAAAGTTCCCTTGAGCAATAACAGGTAAACCATCCATATCCGTATAAGTCAAAACATACACATATACGCCCAGAGGTTGCTCTTGAAAATCAACTAAGCCATCCCATCCTTCGGTCATGTCGGTCGTTGAAAAAATAGATTTTCCGAAACGATTGTAAATTTCCAATTGATAATTCTCAACAAATCGAGTCAAAGGTAAGAAAACATCGTTCACACTATCTCGATTTGGACTAAAAGCAGTCGGCACAACAACCGAGGATTCGCATCTTGCCACCACATTGACGGCTGCAATGTTGCTACATCCTGCTACATTTGTGGCAACAACTTGGTAAGTTCCTGGAGCATTAACGGTAATCTCTGCTGTGGTTTCGCCCGTCGACCACTCAAAAGTCAAGTCAGGATTATCGCCCGCACTTAGAATAACCACATCCCCCGTAGAAGTACACAAGCTTCGTTCTTCGCCCAATGATACAACAGGCGGATTTTCAACTCTCACAGTGATGCTTCCTTCTGCCTCACAAGCCCCACTCCTCACCACTACGCTGTAAGTTCCTGCGCTATTAACCGTGATTTGGTCTGTGGTTTCACCTGTTGACCACTCGTGAACAGCTCCTGCCAAGCCCGTTTGAAGAGTCAAAGTTTCGCCTACACATAACGCCGTATCTGCCCCTAAATCAACAAAAAAGTCATTTGTAAATGTTACGGTAGCACTTTTTGTAGCAGAACAATTGTTGCCCAAAGAAACCTCCACTGAATAAGTGCCATCAGCAGGAACGGTAAACAATGAATCGGTGGTAACTCCATCCGACCACAAAAAAGTTGCATTGGGCTTGCCAATACCTGCGTCCAAAATCAAGGGTTGAGAAGCACAAGCAAAAATTTCATCATCTTCGTTTGCTCCCAAGTCAATATCAATAGCTCCCAAAAGCTCCACATCTGTGGAAACATTCACAATACAACCATTGTCATTCACTTCAACAGTATAAGTTCCACTGTCTTGAACATCAATACTTGGAGTGATTTCACCGCTCGACCACAAATAAGTTGCCCCCGCAATATTTGTGGCGTTCAAAGTAGTCGTTTCAGCACATATTTCCCCACTTTCGTCAATTGTGACCACTGGTGGGGGATTGAAGGTAAGGGTGATTTCATCCATAAAAACACACTCATTTTGAGTCACTACCACACTGTACGTTCCACTTGCAGTTACTTCAATGGTAGGAGTAGTTTCTAAAGTGTTCCATTCATAAACCGAACTTGCTCCCACAATAGTAGCATCCAAGGTGACTGTTTCGCCTTCGCAGTAAGTTGTTTGGTCTGCTCCTTGAATCGAAAAATTGGCAGTATCTCCTTGCCCCAAGATGACTTCAACGGTGTCTCTGACCACACAAGTTCCAATGCTGATTTCGACCCAATAATCATCTCTCGAACTAGTAACAGTGATGGATTCATCGCCCGAACCATTGATCCACAGATAAGTGGCATTGGGATAAGAAGGGGCTGTCAAAACAAGTGAGCTCTCGCAGGTCGTAATCACATCTCCCAAATCTACCAAAGGAGCTTGAGAAATAGTGATGGTTTTGGTAATGGTTTCTTGTGCAATGCAACCTCCAATCGTCAGTGTCACATTGTAATCTCCAGGGCCACTAAAAGTATGGACAGGATTTTCTAAATTACTTGTATTGTCTGCACCCGATGAAGGATCATCAAAATCCCACGTCCACGAAATAGCTCCAATCGAATTATCTACAAAAATGGTCTCTTCTCCCTCACATGTATTCTCAAAAGTATAATCGGGAATGGCAATGCAAGGGATTCCTGCTGTCAAATCAAACACCTCCCCTGCGAGTGGTAAGGGTGCAGGAGCAATACCTGTGACAATATCATGTTTGAATAAAAAATAATCTCCATTCACAGTAGACTGAGCTGCAACGTACAATGTTTTCTCAAAAGAATCATAGGCTGTATTACCTGCCGTAATGGCTAAACTTCCTCCAGGTGTATTGGTTGCTATCGTACTCTCAATAGCTCCAGACGCAGGGTTGATCATCACGATGTCGTAGTCTGTGGTAAAGGCCATCAACAAACCAGATTCATCTTCAAATTCTAAATCCACTAAAGGAAGTGGCACATCAAAACTATTGACATTCCCCGTATTGGTGTCCAATACGTAGATTGTGTACCCCATACTGATTGTATTTTGAGTCGTAAAAAAGTAACGATCTCCTTGCGAGTCAATAGTCGAAATACTACTTGCCAAGAGGGTGTTTGGGTTCAGATTGATTCCTCCTCCTACATTAGAAGTAGCACCATTGTCATTAACTGCAACAAATTGAATACTTCCTCCATTGTTCAATAGACCATATAATACACTATCATTGCAATCATATTGAAGTTCGCTAAGTGCCTGAGAAATAACGGGGTCATCAATTTGGTTGTTGGTAAAACTAATTTCTCTGATATTGAGCACATTATTAAAGTTAAGTTCTACTATAAAGTACAGCTTTCTATCACTTGGAGCCACTGCAAGTCCTCCTCTTCTAAAAGAGAGAGGATTGAGATTGTTAGACACTTTTGTAATCGTATCAAACTCTGCAGTAGTTGTATTGAGATTGACAGGAATGACAATATTATTTTCAAAGTTAATCCCATATAACTCAATACAACTTTGAGCTTTAGCCTCAAAACCATACAGCACAATGGCAATTAACATATATAGAAAAAAAAGTTGGGGTTTCAGCATTTTTATTTAATTATTTTGATGTCTTGAAATTATTAAGATAACGAAGCAAATACACTATTTACTATGAGAAAATATGAAATTAATAAATTGGATGAACTGATTTGTAAGGCAATTGACATGCAATAAGTTTTACCCCTTCCATATCCATTGCAAAGATGGTGATTTGCTGGTTTTGTAGCAAATATTATTTTTCGAGTTTATCAGATGAAAAACAACAAACGAGCGCAAAATTAGTTAATATTCTGTGACTCTTTGAGCAACAAAAAGGAATATACAGTTTATTTTTGTGCGTTAAACAGTTAGGATATTTTCTTATATGAATTTTACATCTACTATTGGGCAATTATTTATTCTTTTACTATTGCTTTTTATTTCCTCATCTGTTTTGGGGCAATCAAAAGACAATCTTGACTTTACGAGTATAGACAGTCATGCACGTAAAGTTCCAGCCACTATATGTAAGAATATTGATGATTTGGCAAACTACTTAACAGAACCCGCTTCTAATGATTTTGAGAAGGCACGTAGTTTTTATGTCTGGTTGACAAGTAATATCAGCTATGATATGCAGGCTTACAAAAACGGTAAACGAAGAATCAACCAAAACAACGAAGACATTTTGAGGAGAAAACGAGCAGTTTGTTTTGGGTATTCCCAATTCTTCAAAACTTTGTGTGACAAAGTGGGCTTGCCTTCAGAGATTATTTCGGGATATAGCAAAGGTTCGTTGACTTCAACTCCCAATTTAGAACAGCCTGATCATGCTTGGAATGCAGTCAAACTGGAAGGAAAATGGTATCTACTTGATGCTACTTGGGGCGCAGGAGTGGTGTACCGCCAAAGTGAGTTTGTCCATCAATTTAGTGAAGATTATTTCCTCACTTCACCTAAAGAACTCATTATCAACCACTTACCCGCCGACCCTATGTGGCAACTACTTCCTTGTGTGATTTCAATCGACGATTTTAGTGCCTCTCCCAAAGAACTCCTCAATTTGGTCGCAGATAAGTCCCATAATTGTGTGAGCTATGCGGATAGTCTTGCCAAGTTTGAACAACTTGGATATCACCAAAAAACGTTAAAGACTGCTATTAATTCTTATCAATTCAATCCTACAAAGGCAAACGCCAAGGAATTGGGTCATGCTTATATGGATTACGAAGCGTATTTGGATGCAAAAGCGGTTAAACTCCAAGAGACTGATTCGATTGATGAATTATTGGCTATCCAACAAGAGATGATTCAAACTTGTGAGCAAGCTACACAGTACATCGAACTATATGACCGTCAAAAAGAAAACTTAGCCTATACTTATATCAATTACGCAGTGACCATTTCTAAAAAACTTCCTGAATTTAAGTCGGTTAAAAATTACTATCAGATGGTGATGATTTACCAAGAGATGTTGCCCTATTTCCAAAAAGCCCAACAACTATTGATGAAACTGCCCACCAATTTTTATATGGAAAGTGCTAAAGAACAATGTAGAAGCAATATTGAAGCGATTATCAACAACTTAGAAATATACCGCCATGAATTGAAGCTGAATGACAAATAATTTACCAAGAGGGTTTTATTGTCAAAAAATTGCGAACTTTGTACCTCAAAACTCAACCAATGGATTATAAGGCGCATTTTTCATTTTTATTTTAATTTTCATTCACAGCTTATGCGATTCTTAATAATAAGTTTTTTACTTATTGCAGCCACCTCCACTTCCATACTTTTCGCTCAATCTGATGGCCCTATTAGCGACATCATTCCAGGAGCTTCAAAGCCGAAATCACAAAAAACCAAGAAACCGAAAATCAAGTATCAGTTTCACAACGGAACAATGCTACTTAAAACAGGCTTGGAATTGCGGGGAGACTTCAAGTATCTGGAGAGCAAATTGGGAATACCCGAATTTTTGGTTATTGAAGCAGGCAAGAAGAAAACCAAGAAAAAAGTCTCTTTGTCAATGGTTCAGCGACTGACCGTTGCAGGGGCAGAAAGAGGCATTACCGCCTATCCCGATTCCACCGAATTTGTGTGGATTGACCAATACAAAGACTTGTATCGAAAAGTGCGGACAGGCACCATTGAAGTTTACGACAATTCTCGAATCGTCAATGAAGACTATCCTTTCCTTTCGGATTACCTGCTTATCACAGGACGACAAGACTATGGTTACAAGGCGATTAGAGAGGTTCAGGATTTGGAAATCATGATGACTGATCGCCCCTATTTTATGCAGTCTGCCAAATTCAGTGGTCGCTACGAAAGCAAAGATTTTCGGGTAGTTCTGTACTTGATTGACCTCTTCAACGATTCAGATCCCATGAAAAGATTGAAGTGGGATAATATGACTCTGACACTCAAGGATGGCAATAGAGTACAAGGAAAAGGCTATTTTCAACCAATGGACTTGAGAGGAGAATACATATTGACCTCTAATAATGCTTTTATCCACTTTCACGACGGCAAAGATTTTAGCCTCTACAATCAGAGAGAGGTTAAATCGGTTTTGGTAAATGGCGTTCCCTACGAATCCGCTTTTTACACCTCTAATAGCAAGTATTTTTACGGTCGAACGTGGATAAACAATGGCACAGAGTACATCGTTACCAAACGCATTGCCCACGCTAACAACTACTTTTTTCGCACTCGTTCCAATAGTTTTAGCGATTTGGTGATTCTCAAAAAAGTCGGCAATGGCTACATAAAACCTGCCAATGAAGTGCAATTGCGTCGGTCTTATTTGGAGGAAATGAAAAAAGATCACCCTGATGCGGAAGGCTAAAATGAATTTTCTATCCTACTTGTTATTCAACAAACAAATCCCATCTATATTTACCGCCACAATTCCCGCATTCGTGTGAAACAACTGTGTATCATCTGTCAATAAAGGGCAAGTCAATTCCTGCAAAACGGCAAAATCTTGGGTACGACGAATCAACATTTTGTCGTCTGCTGCTTCAAAAATCAATCCATGTCCGTGTTTCAAAGCTTTGTAAGCCACCATCTTGGGCTGCAATAAAAAAGTTTGACTCAATTGACATTGAAGGTTTTGAAGACTGAAATACTCATGCTGTAAGGTAATTTCTTTCTTTCCTGCAATCTGCTGTTGATAAGTTACGATTCCGTGGTTTCCAAATATTTGAACAGACTTGACAGGCAAATTCAACAAGACACTCGATAAATATTTGCCAGAAGCATAAAAAGTATAGGTTTTGCCACCTACCAACTGCCACAATCCCTGATGATGTGTATGTATGCCTTGTCCAAACACAGGTGTTTGTTCGACTCGAATGAAGGTTTGATTCACCTCATCCAGATATACTGTTTTGAGGTAATCTTCCTCCACAATCACCAACATATTATCAAACTGAACCCATCGGCTTTGAGGCGTAAAAGCCACATTTCGTAGCAAACGAAACTGCTTTTGATTTTTCTCTAAAACCCACAACTCAAATCCTTTTTTCGCCAAAATCTGCTGATTTCCAATAAATATTTTTTCAAATTCATTTACGTCAAAACGATTCAACAAAGAAGCATACCCCTGATGAATCACTTCAAAAACAAGGTATTGAAGGTTGGTTTTCAGAAGCAAGCGATTTTGGAGAGCAATGACTTCCAAAATACTTTCGCCCTGTGTCAATTGATAAAAAGGGTTCACCTTTAAGTTACCTTTTTTAAGGGCAACGGGCTTCAGTTTGGGAGAGTTTTGCTGAGTAGTTGGAGTCGTTTTCAACAATTGCAAGGGTGCACGATGTCCGTTCATAAAAAAGGCTTCAAATTGTTGTTGTAAAATTGGATTTGCAATCGGGCGGTAACATTTAGGCGTTTTCAGTCGGGCATCTTTCGCAAAAACAGGAATTTGGTGAATCATTCGATCAGCTATGGTTTTGTAGGTCGAGTGAACCCCTTTGAAGGGATGTATGTATGCCAATAGCTGAAACAATATCACCGCAAAAGCAAAATAATCACTGTCTTGCGAAACTCGTCCTTGATAATAGTGGTCTCGGATTTCATCGTATAACACGCCCGAATGGGGCTGCATTGGAGTTTGGTAGGCATCTACATCAATGAACTTCACCACGCCTTGGTCATTCACCAAAATATTCAATCCACTCAAATCTCCAATCACTATTTGGTGTAGATGAGCTTGTTTGATAGCTGCTTGAATCTGATGGATGATTTTCCATTTTGCAGCTTCGTCTATCTGTTTTCTTTGACAAAAAGGTGCGCTGAAAAGTGATGCCAATGGAAAAAAATCTTTCCCTAAATAGTCCATCGTAAAACCAATGATTGCTGAAGTCGAAGTATCCCGAATGACCTGCAAGGGCTTGACATAGTACCGCTTGTCCAATACCTTCAATGCTTGGATTTGTTGTAAAGTAATCGTTGCATTTGGATTGTGGTAAATCTTGGCGACTTGCTGCGGCAGTTCTGGAATCAACAATATTCGCCCCTCTCCTCCTCGATGGATTTCATTTTGGTCAGACAGGGTAATCTGAGTGTTGTTTTGGGTTATTGCTTTCATAGCTTTTACTTTACTATATCGTTCAGTATCAAACTCCAGTCGGTTTATACAAATACCTGACAATTGCCAAATCATCCATATTCACCAATTGATGCTGAGTCCGCAAAATATTACATTTGCGATTGAGCATAGCTGAATGTTTAGCAAACTGTGTATCACAGAGCAGATATTCTGTGAGCCAATTGGAGTCGGGTCTTGAAACATTCTGAGTACTGACAAAACTCAATAACCCATCTGTAGAAATTGCCAATTCATTCGGATTTTCGGATTCAAAAGTGTTTTGAGTTAGGTACTTTTGAAGAGTCTCTTCATCGTCGTTTAAATGGTAAGCAGGATAATTAGGGATGTTGTTTTGGTCAATAATGGAGATGTTTCCATCTATTGCCACTACTCCATCTCCCAAAACACTCACCCATGCTTGCTGCTTGTTGCAAACCATTAACAAAAGGGTTGACAAAAGTTCGGAAGTCTCCAATTGCAGTTGCTTTTGCACTTCCTTCAGTTCGTTCATGAATTGCCGTAAAAGCTCCAAACCCAAAGATTTGGCACTAAAGTCACCTTGACTAAAACGCTCGCTTTCAGCCACTTTCCGCATAAGTTTGCAAGTAAGTGTTGAAGCAAAATGGGAATCTTTTCCACCTGAACAACCGTCAGCTACAATGGCTATTTGCCACTTCTCACCCATTTCCTTAATGGAAGTTTGAAGCAAAAAATCCTCACAAAAATGTTTGTGCTGATGTCCTCTTTGAAGGGTAGTGTATATCTGCATTTATTCTTTTGAGTTTTAGTATAAAAATAAAATGTATCATCAAATGACTTCGATGATACATTTTACCGTCTCAAGCGACCTATGACCAAATTTGTGAATTCTATTTCACTTTTGTCCACACATTCGACTTACCTAACCACCTCATCCCTGCAATGAATCCCTTCAAAAACAAGCTTCCATCTTTTTGCAGTTTCAAGTAGCCCGTATAAGTTTTTCCAGAGCGAGAATTGTAAACCGTTCCGCCCGTCCATTCTTTTGCATCTGCATCGTATTTAAAATCCTTCAAAACTACTAAACCAACAATTGGCTGATCTCTCAGCGAAGCATCCTCATTGAATTCATCCGTTCTTGGTGTACCATCTGCTTTGTTCGGTTCAGCCACCCAAACGATTTTACCATAATAGGCATCTCCCTTCTTATAGACTTCCACTTTTCCGTCTTTTTCGGGAACCAACCAAGTACCTACAATTCCATCAGCACCTGATTGTGCCACTACTGCATTACCTAATAAAAAACTGGCCATCAATATGGTCAAAAAACTTTGAAAAAATAATTTCATTTCTTGTTAAATATTAATTTTACAAATCAAGTATATTCAAATTCTTAAAATGTCCGTTCATTTGGACTTTCTCTTTTATTTTTTCTGTGCGAATCACCACAGGGACAATTTCTTTGAGGTGTTCCAAAATTTTGAATAAACGTTCACTCTCTTTATTGATTTTCAAGAGTTCATATTCTTGTTCTGTAGAAAAACCTATATTGTGTGCTATTTCAAAAGAATTGAAATCATCATGGATAGTCTGTTTGACCTTCAATGCTTCATAAAGTAAAATAAGCTGTTCCCTTATTTGAATTTTTGAAGCTATATCCGTAGCAAACTCGTTTTCTTGAAAAATCGCCACTCCACCAGGATAGAGTTTTCCAGTTGCCTGTTTTTTGAAACTCTTCAATTGAAAAGGTCGAATACCTTTTGTGCTCACATCCATTTCTCCATTTGGATAAATTCGCTCAATGGCTATCAATCGCATTTCAGTACCATACTCTTTCACTTTTCCATCTAAATAAACAGGAATTCCGAAAGTTGTTTTTTGTTGGTCACATTCTTGAACCAATTGTTTGTAACGAGGCTCAAAAACATGAAGATTGAGCTTTTCATTTGGAAAAACCACTAAATTTAACGGAAAAAGAGGTATAAAATTGGCATCCATATATTTGATTTATAGAAAAACGATTTCTGCAAAAGTACAATATAAACACAAAAAAACCAGCAATTCTTTACGTGTTGCTGGTTCTAATGCCGTTCTGTACGGTCAATTAACCTTACAGAGATTTGATGAATACCCTCATTTTCATTTTAGCTATTACTGAAAATTATGGTCTAAATAAGTTGGTAGCTTGATATTTAGGGGTAGGTTGTTCTGCTATTTCCTCATTGTTGTTCTGATTTAGAAAGCGATAAGAAATGATATGTGCATTGTAATATCCTTTATTAATCAACTCTTTAGCTGCATTTGTAGCGCTGCCTTTATCTGTAAAATCTCCCACTAACACTCTTGTACCACCCATAGCAGTAGGTTCTTTATAAATTCTACCTAAGTGCTGAAAATGGCTAAAATCATGAAACGCAAGTGTCGAAAAAATACCCAATTCTACTCGATAATTAGCTGTCATTGAAGTAGCATGATAGGTCTCTACATTACTTGCCAATCTTGCTGAATTTGAAAATGGGACATTTGGTTGACGATTTTGAGGATGGGTATTTGCAGCCAACGCATTGTTTTTCGCCAATTGTGTCCGCTGACTCAATGTGTAATCCAATTTAGACTCGCACATGTCTTTGCCGATAATGACACCGTTAGGATCTAACAGATATGAAGCGGGAATAATATCCACACTATATGCCTCTACGGCACCTGCATCCGTGGTGTTAAATGCCCATGTCAAACCTTCTTCATCTATGACTTCCAACCAATCTTCTCTTTCTTTGTCGAGTGAAATAGCGAATATCTCAAAGCCATTTGCATCTGCAAAAGAAGTCTGACCATATTTTTCGTATAAGTCTTGATAGTGAGGGACTTTGAGCATGGAAGTCGGACACCAAGATGCCCAAAAATGCACCAAAGTATACTTACCTCTTGTATCAGATAGATTAACAGGCAATCCATTTTTATTGGGCAACTGTACATTAGGCAAGGTCTGACCTACTTGATATAGGGTGTTGGGTGTGTAAGCGTTTGTAGGTGCACCTTCTGGCACTACCTTCAAAAACTTATAATGTTTATCACTAAAAGGATAGTAGTTTTGATTTTCTACCTTTTTGGAGTCTGATGTATAGGATTCACTTGAAACGAATTGAGTAGGTTTTACTTGATTTCTATCCGTATTGTCATTATACTGAACAGGATTTGAAGTAATGACTTTAGATGGCGTGAATTGCCAAGTAGGGATGGAGTTGGTTTGTCCAAGAGCCATAGAAAAACAACCTGATAGAAAAAACAGAAGATATGTACTTGGATTTTTAAAAATACTTTTCATGGGCTAATTTAATTTATTAAGCAATTTTAAGTAGTGTTCTTGTAGATTTCATCAAATGTAAGTAGGCATACCTATTTCATTGAAGGGCCTCAGAAAATTTATGAGTAGGGGTAATTATGTGGTAAGATCAAATAGTGGTGGTTAATAGCTATCTCATTTTCAGTTGTTGCTTTTCTTTTTAAAGGTCAGATGGAACTTACCATGGACAAAATAACCATTACCCTTTGTGTTTTAATGATTATTTAAGCATGGACATTTCACACAAGCATTATTTAAACTTGAATATTTAAGTTTACTGGATCTTGACTATTTTTGTTGTCATTAGAATGTAATATATGCAAGCTTTTGCAGAAAAAATATTTTTCTGTCCCTTGCAAATACTTACTACCCCAATATGCAGTTTAAAACTTGTACGATAAATCGTAGATTTGTTTTCTATTCATTTACTTTCTAAATCAATCAAATAAATGCTTATGAACAGTTTGACCAAACTCTTTACGATGCTGCTTCTTTTTGCTTGCATCAACACTTATGCCCAAGAATCCGAAGGAATTGATTTCTTCGATGGAAGTTGGGAAGAAGTATTGGCAGAAGCACAAAAAACCAACAAACCCATTTTCTTAGACGCTTATGCTTCTTGGTGTAAGCCCTGCAAAATGATGATGAAAAAAGTATTTCCACAAGCAAGTGTGGGCGAATACTTCAATGACAACTATGTGAGTGTAAAAATAGACATGGAAAAAGGTGAAGGTCCTGAACTTGCCAAAAAATACGATGTGCGAGTTTTTCCTACCTTCTTGTTTATCAATTCACAAGGAGAAGCACTTCACAAAGCTGCTGGATTTCAAGAACCTACTGATTTTGTGCAAATCGGACAAGACGCAATGGATGTGAATAAACAGTATTACGCACTGAAAGCCAAATATGAGACTGGCGACAAATCTCCGACTTTGCTCTACAACTATGCAATGGCTATGTACAATTCTGATGCTTATTATCAGTCTGGTGAAGTAGCAGATGAATACCTAAAACAATTGGGCAAGAAAGACTTGAAAAGTAAGCAAACCATGGATATGGTAATGGATATTCCCGTTGCTCACGATGGTTTTGCTGCACAATTATTGTTGGACAAACGCAAAAAATATGTCAAAGAATACACTGCCGAAAAAGTCGACAATAAGCTTTTAGGTATGATGAAATCCAAAGTGAATATGGCTGCCAAAGACAACGATGTTACTGCATTGAAGGAAGCAACTGCTTTTTTGAGTGAAAACGTTCCTACAAAGGCGGACAAATGGAATACCAAATTGAAGATGAGTTTTAACCAACAAACCGAAAATTGGGAAGGTTTTGCAGAAGCAGCTACTACATTCGTTGAAAAGTATGCAATGGACGATTCAGAAACATTGAATAGCATTGCTTGGACGTTCTATGAAACCATGGAAGACAATAAGGAACTTCAAAAAGCAGTGAAATGGGCAGACCGTTCTATCGAATTGGAGAAAAACTACTACAATACAGATACTAAAGCAGCTTTGCTCTACAAAATGGGCAAACATGAAGAAGCTTTGGCGGCTGCAAAAGTGGCGATTGATGCTGCAATTGCGGAAGAAATGGAGCCCAAAGAAACCAGAGATTTACTTACCAAAATCACCTATGACAGTGGCTTGGGATTGGACTATATATTAGCAAACAGAGAGGCGTTTGCCCAGAGTTTGGGAGACGAAAAAGCTCATAAAACCATCAAAAAATTGATGTACAATGCTGCTTACCGTGCTGGAAAAGACAAGAATATGGAAGCTCTACAATCTACGCTTGCTTTGGTAAATAAACATTATCCAAAAAAAGCGGCCTCTACCTCTGCTTCTTTGACGCTTGCTTACTACGAAAATGCAGGTGATTGGGATCAATACGTTAGTACTGCAACGGCTTATATCGAGAACGACGGAGGCATGGACGATTGGAATTTGTTGAATACGGCTGCTTGGGGTTTCTTTGAAAATATCGAAGACAAAGCGCTCTTAGAGAAAGCATTGGTTTGGGCAACTCGTTCAGTTGAATTGGACAAAAACTACTACAATACAGATACAAAAGCAGCTCTTCACTTCAAATTAGGCAACAATCAGGAGGCCTTGATGGCTGCAAAGATGGCTTTGGACTTGGCTGCAAAGGAAGGCATTGAAGCGAAAGAGACACAGGAATTGATGAAGAAGCTAGAAAACTTAGAACCTTAAAAGAAAAAATTGAAAAACACGCCCCTCTGTTCAGAGGACGGTTTTTCAATTATTATTGTAGGAAATTACTATTTTAAGCATAGTTCGTAATTTCAATTTTGGCAAAGCCGATTCTTTTTGTAGAGAATCGGCTTTTGCTTTTATTATTCCTTTTTCTCATACACCAACTGTACCACGCCTGACTCAAAAGAAATCGTTTCCTTCAATACAAATTGTATTTCCACATCTTTAGCCGAAGCTCCAAAAAGAGGAATCCCACTTCCCAAAACCACAGGCATAACCGAAATAATCATTTCATCTATAAGGTTGTTTTGCAGAAAAAAGGCATTCAAATTTCCGCCTCCAATCAACCAAATATCACTTCCTTTTTGAGTTTTTAGCTTTTGAATAAATTCACCTATGTTTTCGCTGACAAAACTCACATCTTCGTTATCAGCACTATGTGTTCGACTGAAAACATAATTTTTCTTATCCGAGTATGGGAAGGGAACATCAAAAGTGAGAATTTGTTGGTAGGTTGCATTGCCCATCAGAGTCGTGTCAATGCTTTTGTAGAAGTCAAAATAACCGTAGTCTTCGTTTTCAGGATGGGGAATAGTATCTAACCAACCCACACTCCCATCGGATTTGGCGATAAAACCATCAATGCTTGTAGCGATGTAGAGTTTGATTTTTCTCATCAATATTCAAAATCCTTGAGAAATCCTGTATTGAAGTTTCCTTCTATAAATCGCTCATCGTCCATCAGTTTCAGATGAAAAGGAATCGTAGTTTTTACACCTTCAATGATGAATTCTTCCAAAGCTCTTTTCATTTTAGCAATGGCTTCGTTTCGGTCATTGGCATGAACAATCACCTTTGCCAATAAAGAATCGTAGTAAGGCGGAACGGTATAGCCAGCATGAATATGTGTATCTACTCGCACACCATGACCTTTTGAAGTATGAAGTTCGGTAATTCTACCTGGGCTTGGACGAAAATCGTTGTATGGGTCTTCTGCGTTAATTCGACATTCAATTGCATGACCTACTGGAAAATAGTTTTTTCCCGAAATCGCTACACCTGCTGCAACTTTTATTTGTTCTTTGATTAGGTCAAAGTTGATAACTTCTTCTGTAACAGGATGTTCTACTTGCACACGAGTATTCATCTCCATAAAGTAGAAGTTTTTGTATTTGTCCACCAAAAACTCGACTGTCCCCAAACTTTCGTAGTTGATGGACTTTGCAGCTTTGATGGCTGCTTCACCCATTTTTTCACGAAGGTCTTGATCTACAAAAGGCGAAGGTGATTCTTCCAGCAATTTTTGGTGACGACGTTGTATGCTACAATCTCTTTCTGAAAGGTGACAAGCAGTTCCGTATTGGTCGCCTACAATTTGGATTTCGATGTGTCGAGGTTCTTCAATAAATTTTTCAATGTAAATTCCGTCGTTACCAAAGGATGCTTTTGCCTCCTGCCTTGCACTGTTCCAGTGCTTCTCAAAAGCAGCTTCTTCCCAAACTTCTCTCATTCCTTTTCCACCACCGCCAGCAGTCGCTTTCAAAATCACAGGATACCCCACTTCCCCTGCAATTTTTTTGCCTTCTTCGATATCATGCACCAAACCATCTGAACCAGGAATGACAGGCACTCCTGCTCTTATCATGGTTTGTTTTGCAGTAATTTTGTCTCCCATACTCCGAATCATTTCAGCAGTAGGGCCAATAAATTTGATGTTGTAATCTGCACATATTTCGGCAAAGTGGGCATTTTCTGCCAAGAATCCATAACCTGGGTGAATGGCATCTGCATTTGTCACTTCCGCAGCGGCCATGATATGTGGTACATTAAGGTAAGAATCGGTACTTGATGGAGGGCCTATGCATACTGCTTCGTCGGCAAAACGTACATGCAAACTATCTTTGTCGGCAGTAGAGTAAACGGCTACGGTTTTGATGCCCATTTCCTTACAGGTACGTATGACCCGTAGAGCTATCTCCCCTCTATTTGCAATAAGTATTTTTTGAAACATTGGTCACTGATTATCAATCAAAATAAAAGTCAAAGCGTATAGTCAAAGAGTTAATTGAATTTGTTTTTTGAACTTGAACTTTTAGATAAGTTCTACGCGGAATAACTCTTGATCATACTCTACTGGAGATGAATCATCTAACAATACTTCTACCACCTTTCCGTTCACTTCTGATTCTATCTCATTGAAAAGTTTCATTGCTTCTACAATGCAGAGCACATCTCCCTTGGAGATAGTATCGCCTATTTTGATATAGGGTGGCTTATCAGGTGACGAAGAACGGTAAAAAGTACCAATCATGGGTGATTTGATGGTAAACAATTTATCGTTTTTAGGTTTTGCAGGAATGTCATTCGCAGAAGAATCTACCTTAGTTGGAGTCGTTACAGCTATTGTCTGAGGTGTAACATTTGGTTCTTGTACAGTTTGCTGAACAGACGGAAAAGACACGCCGCTTACCGATGCTTTTCCTTTGTTTACTGCTTCGGTATATCCCTTAGAACGAAGACTTATTTTGAAGTTTTCTGTTTCAATTTTCAACTCGCTTAGATCGGTTTGGTTGACCAACCTAATCAGCTCTTTTATTTGTTTGAAGTCCATATTGAGGATTTTCTTTGAAGATGTAAATGTTGGTTAAATTTACGCAAAAAAAATAGAATTGATTGCATTTTTTTAATCTCTGACTCTTTCCATATAGCTTCCATCAGCTGTAGCTATTCTGACTTTATCACCTTGATTGATAAATAAAGGCACGTTTACTTCAGCTTTTGACTTAAGAGTAGCTGGTTTCGTCGCATTGGTAGCGGTATCACCTCTCACCCCCGGTTCGGTATAGGTTACCTCTTGGATAATATATTGAGGCAATTCACATTGAAGTGCTGTCTCATCTGTGGCATTAAACAAAACCTCAACGTTTTGACCTTCTAATAAAAATTGAGGCGCATTGATCATTTCTTCTTGAAGAGCAATCTGATTGTAGGTTTCCGTATTCATAAAATGGTAACCCATATCATCTTTATAAAGATACTGATAGGTTCTTCTTTCGATTCGTACTTCAGTTACCTTGTAGCCAGATGGAAAAGTTCTATCTACGACTTTTCCCGAAACCAAGTTCTTCAATTTTGTACGCACAAAGGCAGGTCCTTTACCTGGTTTTACGTGTAGGAATTCAACTATTGTCCACAATCCATTGTCAAGTTCCATACAGTACCCATTCCTAAAATCTGTTGTAGAAGCCATTATATTTGATATTTATTTTTTATTGTTTTTAGTTTAAAATATCCCAGAACCCAGTGTGGTTTTGAATTTGATATTACTGAGAATCATATTGCCATTGTAGGTAAACAGCTCCCCAAGTAAAGCCTCCACCAAAAGCAGCCAAAACGATATTGTCGCCTTTTTTCAATTGTTTTTCCCAATCCCACAAGCAAAGTGGAATCGTTGCCGCAGTAGTATTTCCATATCGTTCAATATTCAGCATCACCTTATCTTCTGTGAGCCCCATTCTACGAGCTGTTGCATCAATAATGCGTTTATTAGCTTGATGTGGCACCAACCACGCAACATCCTCTCCTGTGAGATTGTTGCGTTCCATAATTTCAGCCGATACATCCGCCATTTTCTTCACTGCAAATTTGAATACTGTTCGACCATCTTGAAAAGCATAATGCTCTCTATTTGTGACAGTTTCTATGCTTGCAGGTCGTAAGGAACCTCCAGCTTTCATGTGTAAATAAGGTGCCCCCGAACCATCCGAACGCAATATTTCATCTTTGATTCCTGTACCATTCTCAGTAGGTTCTAACAAGACTGCTGCTGCCCCGTCGCCAAAAATAATACAAGTAGCACGATCTTGGTAATCTATTATGGAGGACATTTTATCTGCTCCTACTACTACAACTCGACGATATACTCCTGATTCGATGAACTTAGCTCCTGTTGTCAAAGCATACAAAAACCCAGAACAAGCAGCTGATATGTCGAAACTTCCTGTGGGTGCGGCCCCTAATTTGTGGCATATTAAATTAGCAGTGCTGGGAAAGACCATATCAGGCGTAACAGTTGCACAAATCAATAAGTCAATATCCGAAGGCTGCAAATTTTTCTTCTCCAACAAACCTTTCACGGCTTCAAATCCCATATCAGAAGTGGCCAACCCTTCTCCTTTTAAGATTCGGCGTTCTTTAATGCCTGTTCTTGTTACAATCCACTCGTCGTTGGTATCTACCATTTGTTCTAACTCTTGGTTGGTTAACACATAATCAGGCAAATAACCATGAACTCCTGTGATGGCTGCTAATTGTCGAGACATTCGATAAGATTCTGTAAGTAAGGAAATTAGAAAAAATTGTGCCACGAATAATGAACTTATCAGTCGTGGCACTGTAGGAATCGCAGATTGTTTTTTGTTTTTTATTCAGCAGAATCGCCTATTACTACTTGACCTTTGTAGTACAATTTGCCTTCATGCCAATGCGCTCTGTGATAGATGTGCGCTTGGTTGGTAGTTGGATCTGTAGCCAACGTAGGTTTCGTTGCTTTAACGTGGGTTCTACGTTTGTCTCTTCTTGTTTTGGATATTTTCCGCTTAGGATGTGCCATTGTTTGAAACTATTTTGAAAATTAATTATTGTTGTTATTCTTGTGATTGTTTTTAAACTTTAAAAGTGCCTCCCAACGAGGATCTGTTGTCTCCTCTTCTTTGCTTTGATTATTTCGATTCAAAATCTTCAAAACTTTGGGATTACACTTTTTACCATCTACACTGTCCTCGCTGCAATTCTTGCGAATCGGCAAAGACAACACGGTTATTTCGTAGATTAGATGGGCTACATTTATGGCTGTACTATCATTGGGTATCGTCAAAATGTCTAACTCCTTTTCATCTGATGTATTTTCTGCATTTTGCATCTGTACAATTGCCTCTTCTTCAAAGTCAATTGCCATGTAAAAATCATCGGAGCATCTATCACATTGCGTCCTTATTTTTCCTTCAATTTGAAAGTTCAACTCAAAGAAATTGTGTTTCTTATTGAATTCTAAATCCACTTCCAACACCCCTTCTTCAATTGGGCTGTTTTCAAATTCTTGGAAAAAGTTGGAATCAATGATATATTGAAAATGATGAACATCTTTTTTCAACCCCATAAAAGGGATATTAAAAGCCTTCAAAGTCCCACTATTCCGTTCTAATAAATGATTCAAGGAACGAAAATTTTAGTTTTTTAAAAAGCGGTGCAAATGTACGTAAAAAATTGCAAATAACCATTGTCTAAAAACATTGTTTGGTATCACTTGTTTCACCTAACTTTGCAGCCTTTGTCAATATGAAAGGCAATATTAAATTTATATGCTTCAATAGCAGTTATTTATAACACACCACCCTCCTCTATACTCCTAAAATAAGGAAACTTTCAATTTGATGAGGAAATATTTCCTTATCAAAAGGGGCTGGTTCAGTTCCAAAATATTATCTATGAAACAAGAACGATTTGTCTTATTCCTCCTCGCTACAATCAACTTCACCAACATTGTGGATGTAATGATTATGATGCCTTTAGGAGACATTTTCATGAAGCTCTATGATATTTCTCCTCAACAATTCAGTTGGTTGGTCTCTTCCTATGCGTTGGGTGCTTTTTGTTCGAGTATAATGGGCATGTTTTGGATAGATCGTTTTGATCGCAAAAAAGCGCTGCTATTTATATACAGTGGTTTTACAATCGGTACTTTCTTATGTGCCTTTGCTTACAGCTACGAGAGTTTTTTAATAATACGATTTTGTACAGGTATTTTTGGAGGGATGATTGGAGCATTGGTCTTGTCGGTGGTTAGCGATATTTTTCCTTTCGCCAAACGAGGTGCTGCAATGGGTGTATTGACTGCCGCATTCTCTGCTGCTGCTGCTTTGGGCGTGCCATTGGGCTTGTTTTTAGCCGATCAATTTGATTGGTATGCTCCGTTTTTGTTCGTCTCAGGTATGGGTGTTATTATTCTAACCCAAATCGTAATCCGCTTTCCTTCTATGTCAAAGCATTTAATACATCAAGGCAAAAACAAAAGTTTGGTCAGTGTGATTACTGACATCACAACCGACTCCAACCAGTTGAATGCCTTGCTACTGGGGATTATTTTGGTATTGGGGCATTTCATCATCATTCCTTTCATTGCGCCTTATATGATTCGCAATGTAGGTTTTACGCAAGGTCAAATTACTTGGATGTATTTTGCAGGAGGATTGGCTACTGTTTTTTCTGCGCCTATTATCGGCAAACTAACCGACCGATTTGGGGCATTGAAGTTGTTCAATGTCTTGATGTTGATTTCTTTCGTCCCTGTACTGATGATCACCCAAATGCCTCCTATTCCTGCATTTTTGGCTTTGGCGGTGACGACTTTGTTTTTCATTTTGGGAAGCGGACGAATGATTCCTCCTCAGGCGATGATTACAGCGAGTGTAGGACCTAAAAATAGGGGTAGTTTTATGAGTGTGAAAGCTGCATTTCAACAGTTGGGTATTTTTTTAGCTTCGGTCATTAGTGGTGCGCTTGTCGTTGATAATGGGTCAGGAATTTTGGAAGGCTATGATTTGGTGGGTTATTTGTCTATCGGTATCAGCTTGGTAGCGATTGTGTTGGCGAGAAAATTGAAGGTTGCAGCAGGCAACTAATGAGCTTCAAGCCGCCGATAAACCCACATAAAACTCCACTATTTCTCTTGCCAAATCAGGCATTTTGAGATATTCCAAAAAATATTCTCCCAACTCTTCTACCGCCACAGGAGCAAAAATTGAAGCATGAGGAAATTGTCTATACAGCTCATAAAATGCTTCCATTCCCTCTTTTTGTAACAACTCCACCAATTGCTCAAAAGTAGGAGCTTTACGGCTCTCTTTTTGATAGGTCTCCACAAATCTTTTGCTTTTTCCTCGCTGCAATAGTTCACATTGAAGTCCATCTCCACTTAATTTTTCAAAGTTATTTTTTTCAAAAAGTTTTTGTGACTTTGAATTATTTTTGACAAAAGTTTCCAGAAAATGGTGTGTGAAAACGCAGACTTGCTGATAACGCTGCCAAATAACTTTAAAATCGCCTTGGTGTTTTTTTGAACGAATCAAAGTTTCCATAACCCCAATCGAAATAAAATCATTATGTAATAGTTGTCCAATTTTGCAGTAATAACGATTTGCCGATTGAAGTTTATTCAACAAATCAAAAGTAGCGGACAAACGAGCAAAAGCAAGTATAGGGTTTTGAAATTGATGTTGTTTGGTAGCTAAAATTTCTAAAATTCGGGGGTTTTTCTTGTAAAATTCATAGTCTAATGTTGAATCTATCAAAACCGATGCTTTGAAGCGACTTCTATATTTTTCGTATTTTTCTCCCATTAACCCCAGCATAACTTGTGCTCCAAAACTATGCCCTATTAGAGCAATCTGACTGTCTTTGACATTAAATTGTCTTTGTTGATATTGTATAATAGTCTCTATATCTTTAATAGAACGTTCCAAGTCCCAATCTATTCCCAACGTTTGAGCATTCATTGGATGGTAAGAACTACTCACGACTATATAACCCCAACTTGCCAAATACTCTAACAATAAAAAATTGTCTTCAATGTGAGCATTCAGTCCTTGATGATAGATTACCAAGGGAAAGGATTCCTCTACTTTAGGAGCATTTTTCAATGCTTTTACTGGGCTTTGAAGCAATTCCTGAAAAAGCTCTTCATCTAACTCTGTTCTATCTTCGATTTTTTTCCCACTAAAATACAAACGGGCTTTTTCTATACTGTCATTTTTTAAGCGATGATGAAAGGATGTCAAGGAGGAGTCTGAGCTCTGAAAATTCCAATAATCCTGATAATACATACTTGATACTTCAATCGTCTTTTGTGCAGGATACCAAATATTTAGAGGAATCGGTCGCAGAGTAGTTTGATGTTCGGGATGGTAAGTTTGGTAAAATCGTCTTTCGTCAAAAATACAATGGTATTTGAATCCTATGTCATGGGGACCATATTGAAGAGGTAATTGAAGCATAAATACGTGATTAAGTTGGAAAAAAATTATTAATTTATCCAGTAATTTTGCAGTATTTTTAAACGCAAGTTAAAATAATCTATCTAATAAAATTGTTTTATGAGTTGACCACTTTAAAATTGCGTAAGTAATTTACAAAAAAGATATTACAATTAAATTATTCTTTCCTTCAAAAAGACACGTTCATGCAAAACAAAATTTTTTTCCTATTTCTATTCACCTCTTTCTCACTTCTTTCTTTCAATACCTCCTATGCACAATGCAATCCCAATGATGAGGTGGAATCTTGGCTGAGTTGGGGCAAAAGTTGGGAAAATTTTGCTATAGATTATTTTCCTATTAGTGTTGAGCGAGAAATGGAAGTAGGTGATTCGCTGTATTTAGAGATGATGAAAGAACAGAAGTTGCTGAAAACGCACCCCAAAAAACAACTCTTGGAAAGGGTCATGAATCGTCTTACTCCTCATGTCAATCGAAAAGGGATTGTGTACCGAACCCACATTCTAGACGATGATGAAATGGTGAATGCCTTTGCCATTGCAGGAGGACATCTTTTCATTACCTCCAAAATGCTCAATTGGGTGGATTCAGAAGACGAATTGGCATTTGTTTTGTCCCATGAAATTGCACATGTGGATGACAAACACTCAGTTAGAAAGGTTCAAAAAATCTTATTGGGTAATCAATATTTTGGCGAATATGGGGTCATGGCTGCAAATATCGAGTTGGTTTTGAGCCAACCTTTGGGGCAAATTGATGAATATACTGCCGATAGATTGGGGGCTGCTTTGATGGTAAAAGCGGGGTATGACCCTCGAAAAGGATTGAAGTTTTTTGAAAAAATGGCACATTTTGAAGAATACAACGAAATCGAAAAAATGATGCGCTCTCACCCCTATTCTACCGAACGCCACAATTGTTTGTCAGATTATATGACCAATGAGTTGAATCGTTAGACATATTGATTCCTGACACTATAAATATAAGTAGGGAATTAAAAATGTACAAAGCATCCATACCAATAAGGTCAGCAATCCACCAACTTTCACAAAGTCCATAAATGTGTATTTTCCTGCGCCATATACGAGTGTATTGGTCTGATAACCAATTGGTGTTAAAAAACTTGTGCTTGCAGCAAACATCACCGTTACCAAAAATGGTTTGGGATCCAAACCCAATTGATCGGCAATTGTAATGGCAATGGGGGCTAATAATACTGCGGTGGCATTGTTGGACATAAAACTTGTCAACAAAGTGGTAATCAAAAACAAAAGGGAAATAATGAAAGTAGGAGAAGAACTGCCTGCTAAATCTACAATTGTCTGAGCAATCAAAGCACTTGTACCCGATTTTTCGACTGCAATACCTAGAGGCAAAATACCTGCCAATAAGAAAAACACCCTCCAATCCATTTTACGGTAAATATAACCCATTGACAGACAGCCAGTGACAATCATCCAAATACAACCGATTAAAGCGGCAGTTACGATGGGTAAGATATTGAGGGCGGCAGTTACGACTACAAATAGAATAATCAATGTCGAAAGAGCCATTTTTCTGCGTCTCAAATTGGGTTTTTTGACCCTCTCCAAGACGATGAAATCAGGTGAAGTATAAAAAGCATTGAGGTTGCTACGGCGAGCTTCCATCAACAATACATCTCCAAAATGAATCTCTGTTTCCGAAACTTTCTTGGTATTAGCAGTTGTTTCTCCACTGCTGCGAATCGCCAAAGGAATGGCTTTGAAGAGGTGCTGAAAATCCACTTCACCGATTCTTTTACCAACCAAAAAAGAATTGCGTCCAATGACTGCTTCAAACAAAACGGCTTCTTCGGAGGTCAATTCATGGTCGTCTAAATGTACATCCTTTTTGATGCGAATACCTTGTTTGCTTTGGATCTCAATGATTTCCTTCAAATTGGCTTTGATGGTCAGTAAATCGTGTTCCCGAATTGCTTCAATTTGGTTCGGCACCCAAATCTCTCTTCCTTCACCACCTTCTCTAATGAGTTCAATTACATCAACATTGTAGCGTTTGACTAACTCGGTGTCTTTTAATCTTTTGCCGAGCATTGGAGAGTCTTTTTTGACTTCAATTTGGGTGAGGTATTTGGACAGTTTGTAGGATTTGGTCAGTTCTTCTTCTGCGGTTTTTCTTTCAGGAATGAGGCGTGTTCGTGCTAAAAGCATGAAAATCATAGAGGCACCAAACAACAGAATACCCAATAAGGAAAATTCAAAAATTCCAAAAGATGTGCCATAATGTTCTTGATAGACAGAACTGACGATGATATTGGTGGAAGTGCCTATAATGGTGACTGTTCCACCCAACATTGCGGCGAAAGATAAGGGCATCAAAAAGCGAGAAGGACTGACTTTGGCATAATTTGCTAACCGAATGACTACTGGCATAAAGATGGCAACAACCGCTGTATTGTTCATAAAAGCGGATAAAAACCCAACGACTAGGACTATCATCACATAAATTCGCCATTCACTTTCACCCGTAAATGCCTCCAATTTGTCGCCCAAATAATAGACCAAGCCCGTGCTCTGCAATCCTAAACTCAACACCAACAAGGCAAAAACGGTAATGGTAGCAACATGACTGAAGCCCGACAATCCTTCATCTATACTCAATACGCCACTTACAATGAGAATTGTCATTGTCAACAAAGCTGTTACCTCTGCTTCTAAATATTCAGTGGTAAACAACACTATAGCAATCAAAGCAATTGCCAAAACAAAGAGGATTTCAGGGGTCATATAGGCTTTGTTTAGATGAAGGAGTCAAAGGAGAAAGGAATCTTTGGGTGAAAGAAATTCATCTAAAGTAGCAAGATAGCTTATAAGATTTGCATCCGCAAAAAAGATTTTGCAACAACTTAAAATTTTAAAATGGGAATAAAAGTTAATGTCTGACTTTTCAAATCACCCAATCTTTCAAAAATTGGCTTGCAAACTCACTTTTGGAGCGTTGGCTCACACAATTCTGCTTCAAATAACTGAGCAAAATATTTCTTCAATTTACTCTTCACCTCTTCAATATCCACCTCTTTCACTCCCAACTCTTTGTGCAAAGAGGTTACTGCCTTGTCGGTAATGCCACAGGGTACGATGTTGTTGAAGTATTGAAGGTCGGTGTTCACATTAAAGGCCCATCCGTGCATAGTGACCCAACGACTACATCGAATGCCCATTGCACATATTTTTCTTGCCTTCAATGGGTTGTCTCCATCCAACCAAACACCTGTTGCGCCTTTGATGCGCCCTCCTCCCAAACCATAGTCTGCCAAAGTGAGAATAATCATTTCTTCAAGCAAGCGTAAAAATTTGTGGATGTCGGTAAAAAAATTGTCTAAGTCGAGAATTGGATAGCCTACTATCTGCCCAGGTCCATGATAGGTGATGTCGCCCCCTCTATTGATTTTAAAAAACTCTATCTTGTTGCTCTCCAATTGGTTTTGGTTCATCAATAGATGTTCGATGGAGCCACTTTTGCCGAGCGTATATACGTGGGGGTGATTGCAGAAGAGCAGATGGTTGGTGGTGGGAACTTGTGTAGATTCTTCTCGTTTTCGGTTGGCAACTTTTTCAGCAATTACACTTTTAAACAATTCATCTTGGTAATTCCAGGCTTTTTCGTAGCTGATTTGGTGAAGGTCTTGAAACTGTATGGTTTGGTTGGGGTTTGTGTACATAAATAAAGAATAATTGTTGTGATGGTTTCGCTTTGCTGATTGCTTCATGGTTGAATTGTTTCGCTTCGCTGATGGTTAGTTAGATGGCTGAACTGTTGTTCAGTGGATATTATTGATTAGTATGGCCATTCAGCTATTCAACTTATTTCCTCCGATACTTTGTAGGTGGAACACCAAACTCTTTTTTGAAGGAACGGCTAAAGGAATGAATATCGTTAAAGCCTGTGAGAAAAGCAATCTCTGTAACAGAATGTTCTATATCCATCAAAAGTTCTGCTGCTTTGCCCAAACGTTTTTGAATCCGGTATTGGTGAGGAGACAAACCATAGACGGTTTTGAAGGTACGGTGAAAATGAAAAGGAGAAATGGTGGCAACTCTGGAAATATCTTGAATATCTATGTTTTTATCCAAATTTTCGTCAATGTATTCCTTAGCTACCGATAGGCGTTTGTAAAGTTCTTTACGGGTACTTTGTTTGACACTCTTCAACTTACTCATTTGGTTGAATACCTTGCCTTGCGATTGCAGCAATGCGGTGGTCAGGTTGTAATAAATATCATCTGTGGTCAGTAATAAATCTTTTGGATCTCCTTCAATGAGCTGTTTTTCAATTTGACTTGCCAATTTTTGAAGTTCGATTCCCAACTGCGAGGAGTGGCTGGCAGGATAAATTTTATCCATGATTGGAATCGTTTTCGATTCATCACAAAAATCAAAAGGCAAATCAAGTAATTTCTCATCCTTCTGTTCACTATTTTGTAGCACATCTTTGACCATTTCTGTACTCAAATTGATGCACAGTCCATTGGTATATTCTTGGGTGTCAATGAATACGTAAAAAGGGGTGTATTGGTTGAGCAGTAAAAAATGATTATCAGTAACACCATACATTTCATGACCTACGGTGTAGTTTTCCACTCCTTGAATAACATATTTAATTCCAATACCACCTACTTCGCCCTTGTCTTCAATATTTTTGAAGGAGGAGTATGCCATTTTATTGGTGTTGAAGGGCTTGTGAGGAGGTAAATTGTTTTCATGATAGTGGTGAAAATGTATGTGTTTTGTGTTCATAGTAGGATGGTTGTTAGACGTTTGCTGTTTGAAGTCGTTCTTTGCAAATATAACCTTTGCAAAGCAGAATTACCTCTACTCTATATTTGTTTAGCACTTTTTAACAAAAGATACGGTGATTTGAAGGTAGGATATGAGTGGCATGGAAAATATCCTATCTCATTTTTTGGGCTCTCTTGTCCAAAGTCTAATGTGTATATTTGCATTTTGAAACGCTAGCAATGACTCCTTACAAGTTATCTCCCAAACATTTTATCAAACAGGATTCCCAACAAATTGCATCTTTTTTGAAGGAAAAGAAAGAACAGCAATTCACTGACACACAAACGATTGATTCCTTTGGTAATGAATGGCAACGATTTCACCATTTTGAGGCGGGGGAATTGGAGCGTATCGGTCAAGAGTATTTTGACATTGTAGACGAAGAAATGTTGAACAAAAATTCAACGGTCTTAGACATTGGTTGTGGAAGTGGTCGGTGGTCAAAATATGTGAGCAGTCGGGCAGGATTTGTAGAGGCAATAGATCCTAGTGAGGCAGTTTTGGTGGCAACGGAGGTATTGAAGGATGCAGAAAATGTGCGAGTGACTCAAGCGGGAATTGACGAAATCCCTTTTGAAGACAACAGCTTTGATTTTGCTTTCTGTTTGGGCGTTTTGCACCACCTTCCAAATACCTCAGAAGCATTGAAGAAATGTGTGGACAAGGTGAAACCCAACGGTTATTTTTTAACCTATCTATACTACAATTTGGACAATCGAGGAGTTTTGTATCGCTTGGTCTTCAAGACTTCTAATCTTATCCGTCAAATGGTGAGCTGTTTGCCTTTTCGATTGAAGGCAGTGGTTTGTGATGTGTTAGCGGTGGTTTTGTATATGCCTTTTGTAGTGTTGAGTCGAATTTTATCTAAGATTCCCTTATTGAAGCGAATCGTGCCGAGTTTGCCACTTTCTTATTATTGTGACAAAAGCTTCTACATCATCCGCAATGATGCGCTTGACCGCTTTGGTACGCCCTTAGAAAAACGCTATTCCAAAGCTGAAATCCGAGAAATGATGGAGGCTGCAGGATTGACGGATATTCGTTTTTCTGAAAATGCTCCCTTTTGGCATGGAGTGGGAAAAAAGAGGTAGTACTGGATAAATTATTTCTTGATATGTTGGTTTTATAATTCTTGTTAATGATTCGAGTAGAGAAGCGAAAAGTTTGAAAGTGTACTTCAATTTGATTATTTTTGTAAAAACCTCTTTTTATGCAGAAAATACAAATTCAGACGGAGTTAGATATGAATACGATATTACAACAACTAAAAATTAGTGAGTTAGAAGCTTTTGCTAGAGAAATATCTATGCATATTACTCAAAGAAAAGCAAAAGATAAAAAAACAAGAGAGGCGGAATTGCTCCAAAAATTAAATGAAGAATGTGTCTTACCTCATCAGCATTTACAACTTTTCTATTTCTTGATTGAAAAAAGAAGAAACAAACAACTTTCGAAAAATGAAGCAAAACAACTTGCACAATTAATTCAGGAAGAGGAAATGATGCGCCTTAAAAGAATCAAAATTCTTGGAGAATTGGCACAATTAAAAAATATACCTATCTCTCAGTTGACCGAACAATTGGGAATTAAACCACCTCAAAGTGTCTGAATATATCCCAGTAGATTTACGCGTTTTGGTTAAAGGTAGAGCAAAAGGAGTTTGTGAGTACTGCTTGGCTTTGAGTGATTACTCTTTTCACCCTTTTGCAATTGATCATATACATCCCACTTCCAAAGGCGGTAAAACCACGCAAGACAACCTTGCTTTTGCTTGCCAACACTGCAATAATGCCAAATATAATAAGATAACAGGCATAGATCCTCTGAATAATACATTATCTACTTTATTTCACCCTCGCCAGCAAAAATGGGAAGACCATTTTATTTGGAACAGTGAAAAAACTATCATTATCGGAATCAGTCCAGTTGGTAGAACAACCGTTCAAACAATGAAAATGAATAGAATTGAAGCTATAAATCTTCGCAAAGCATTGTATGAATTTGGTGTTCATCCACCTTTTTTATTTTAAAAACCGATAAGTGTATTTCAATAGGAAAGTATTGTGTGCACTGGAATCAAATAAATTACCAGTCAGTTTTCTGAAACGTCGATCCTTCAATATAGGCGTGTCTCCTCGATTTTGTGACCAGACCAAAAAGAGGGTCGAACCAGGAATATACTCCCATCGAGCCACGAAATTGGAGCGAAATTGAAGATAATTGAAGTCGGGATTTCCAAAAGTATAGTCCGTTATTCCATCTTGATTTTCATCCACTAAATATTCTTCATCTTCCGTATTGAAATTGATTTCAGCAGTACTGTAAGTATGGAAACGGTCGTTTAGGTCTTTTGCCAGATTGTCGGTAATGCGTTTAAATTCACTGTATTCTCCTTTTGAAATAAAGGGCTGCCCCCAAAACTGCAAGGTTAAATTCGGACGGATTGTATAGTCCATTCGAGTGGTCAAGCTATAGGTTTCTTGATTGACTTTAGCCCGAATATATCGCACTTCCTCTTCAAAATCTATGTTGTCCACATATTGAGTTATCAACATATTTTTGCTATAAGAAGGGCCAATTGACATCTTCAGGGCATGGATAGGTTGGTAATTTAAATTCAAACTGACTCCTGTATTGTCGCTACTGCCATCATAGGCTGTGTTTCTATTCCATTCCAAATTTAGTTGAAGTTTCTTACGTTGATTTGTATTGATATACCCCCACCAATTCACATTGGGCGACATTTGCAAATAAGGGCCTCCACGAAGTTGCCTATCGCTTTTCCAATAATTCCCAAGATAAAACCCCGTTCCTGCACTCCAAAAGTTCTTAAAATTGGCATGTGCATTGACATTGTTGGCTTGATAATTAAAAACACCGCCCATGTCCCATCCAAACCAATGGTTGTAATTGAAGCGGATATCGTAAAAAATACCAAAAGGCTCGGTGATGCGATAACCTGCCCAAAAGAAATGATTGAAGTAATCACTGTTTTGCAGAAAGCCAATATCATTTAGCTCCAATTCTGGAGAACGCCAAGTCAAGCCGCCTTCATATACAACTTTGCCCCCTAATTTCCCGAGCTTCAATGTGCCAGCTGTACCCGTCAAAGAGGTTCGAGTAGGAGTAACTTCTATGTATTCTGCATCTGGGCGTTGAAAGTTATGTATGAAAGCATTTTGGGTTTCTTCAATAGCCTCCGCACTCCCAGTGACATGACTTGCCACAATGTTACCTGATATGTAACGAGACTGATCTTTCCACCTGTGAATGAAATCCAAACCTCCTGAGTATGCACTTTTTCGCAAAAAATTCAAGTCAGGATATTTGTCTAAGCTGCGATTAACCGCCGTAAAAATGCCTCCAATTTGGCTATTTCGATTATTGAAGTCTTGTGCTACACGAGCGACAAAATAATTGGTCAATGGTTCTACAACGGTTTTGGTGTGTTCATCATCATTTGGCATAGCAACTGTCGCCTCCTCTTTGGCAGTGACGCTCTCTAATATTCCGATAGACAGCCCTTTTTTGGTTTTACCAGACAATTTTGCAGCTCCAATAATGGAAGTCTGAACAGGTTGATTTATATACGCATCATCGTCCACATCAGGGTAATGATGAGGAGAACGACCTATTCGACGAGAATAAAAAATGTTGTCACTGCTATATGGACCGCCAGCTTCTGCACGAGTCAGTTGATAGTCAAAGATGTTTCTTCCTTCAATAAAGAACGGGCGACGCTCCTGAAAAAAAACCGCAAAGCCATCAATATTGACCACCGAAGGGTCGGCTTCTACTTGTCCAAAGTCGGGATTGATTGTAAAGTCGAGGGTCAAATCACTCGTCACTCCAATTTTTCCGTTCAAGCCTACATCAATATCAGAGTCGCTACCTGTTGCAAAAGGATTGCCCTCTTCTTTTTCAAAGGTTTCAGTCTGTGCCAAAACATAGGGTTCGAGTTCGATTTGTTTTTGGGGTTTGATGCCCACCAATCCATGCAGTTCTCCAAAACGGTGCACCCAACCCGATTCGTTTAGAGGAAGATACTGCCAGGTTGAACGTTCTTCTGCTCTAAAAACCCGTCTAGTAGATTGCAGCCCCCAAACTTGCACTTCTTTGTTGGCAAACCGCAATTGACTCAATGGAATTTTTACTTCTGCTGTCCAGCCTTTGTCGTCAATAGCCGTTTTGGTGTACCAAATCGGATCCCAGCTCCCGTCCCAATTGTTGCCATTGTTGGTGACAGCTTCATCGCCTTTTACACCTGAAACGCTGATGGTGAACGAAAAAGCGGTTTGTTTGTCAAAATAACTGTCAATATTGATTTCGACCCAATCCCCCTCAAATCCATCTCGGCGAGACATCCGCCGCACAATTTTTTTGGGGTCGTCAAAACAGCGATAGGCAAAATAAATATACTTGTCATCATACAATACTTTGAACCGAGTTTCAGCAGTTGGAGCTTTGCCGTTGTAGGGTTTCCATTGCAGATAATCCCCCGTCCATTCTACGGTTTCCCAACAAGCTTCGTCAAACTTTCCGTCAATAATGGGCGATTGTCCTTCAATGCGTTTGGTGGTGTAAATCCGTTTTTCTTCACTGATTTTGGGGAGAGTGTCTGTTGGAATATCTGTTTGTGCGTGAGTGATAAATGACGAAAAAAAAAGGGTTAAAAAGAAAAATAGTAGATTTCGTTTCATAGCGACGGTTGTTGAATAATGAAAGGTTCTTGATGATATATATTACCCTTCGATGAATGAGAAGTTCATTTTAGGTCAATTATAAAACTGCTATTTTAGTCTATTTGGTTCATTTTGGCAGAGGATTGAAGGAGCTTTAACCTTTTTTAACGGCAAACTCGTATTTTGAGCGTTTAGGTTGATAGTCGTATTTGAAGGCTATTCTTTTGAAAAGTATTCCTCAATAACTCTTGTTCATCCAATATCTTTCTCGTAATTTTAATGTCAGAAGATTATTGACATTCTCGCAAAAACACAATACAATTACCAAATATAAATACAATCAAAACCATGGCTAAAAAACGAAATAAAAAAAAGAAATCCAGTGGAGGTGCTCCCGTAAAATTGACTCCTCAAAAATACATACAGACCAGAGCCAGAAAATTGCCTTTCTACAAGTGTTTTGTCAATGAGGATTGGGAAGAGGGAGGAATGGCGGTTATCGTTGTATCTCGACAACAAGGGGGAGAAAAATTGGTTGTTGGTCTGTATTTAGTTGATACCTGGTGCTTGGGATTGAAGGATACACACTTTCAGTTTCGGATGGATAACTATGAGTTTGACAATGAGTTCTTATCCCATATTTATACCACAAGAGGTTTGAATTTCGAAGAAATAAGTACTGAGTTCGCCCAAAACTTGATTTATGGAGCGATTGAATATGCCGAAGATTTAGGTTTTTCACCTCACAAAGACTTCAAACTCACCGAATATATTTTAGACCCAGCAGACAGCATTGAAGTAATGGATATAGAGTTTGGCAAAGATGGTGTGCCTCATTACACATCAGGCCCTAATGACAATGTAGAAAAAATCATGGCTACTTTGATAAAAAATGTAGGCGAGGGGAATTTCCATTATACAATAGGAAGCCAGGTTTTTGAAGGAGAAGAATACGATGACGAAGATGATTATGAATATGAGGAGGAAGAAGATGATGATTTTGCAGAAGACATTGAATACGAAGAAACGAAGTAACTTGAACTTTGGACGAATCTAAAAGCAATAGTCTTTGTTCAAAACCAATCACTACACTTAAAACCTACATTTCTCAGTTCTTAATTCCAATATTTCAACTATCCAAATGATTATTTATCTGTGGCATCTGAAGTATCTGCGAAATCTGTGTTAAAAAAACAAAGGATAATCTTTAGGAGAAACTTCGTGCATAATATTGTATGCTTTTTCGACTATATCTTCAATGCTGGGCTTGGAATAGTAGTCACCATCTGAACCGTAGGCTGCTCTATGAGCTTTGGCGGTTAGGGTAGTAGGTGCAGAATCCAACCATCTAAAAGCGCCCTGAACTTCCATTATTTGCTGCAAAATAAACGCAGATGCACCACCAGGAACATCTTCATCTACAATGAGCAGTCGGTTGGTTTTTTGAAGGGATTGAAGGATGTCATGTTCCAAATCGAAAGGTAATAAAGATTGAATATCAATCACCTCACAGCTAATTTTTAGACGTTCTTTCAAACGCTCTGCCGCTTTTTCGACCAATCTACAAGTAGAACCATAGGTAACAATCGTAAGATCGTTTCCTTCCTTCAATACATCTACTTTACCCAAAGGAGTACGCATATAAGCGATATTTTCGGGCTTGGGTTCTTTCAATCGGTAGCCATTCAAACATTCTACTATTAAGGCAGGTTCATCTGATTGCAGCATCGTATTGTAGAAGCCCGCCGCCTGTGTCATGTTGCGAGGAACTAAGACATGAACGCCACGTATTCCATTCAAAATCATGCCCATTGGAGAACCTGTATGCCAAACACCTTCCAATCTGTGTCCACGTGTACGGATAATCATTGGAGCTTTTTGTCGTCCTTTGGTTCGATATGCCAAAGTAGACAAATCATCCACAATAGGCTGCATTCCATAAATGAAATAATCCAAGTATTGAATCTCTGCAACAGGTCGCAAACCTCTCATTGCCAAGCCTATCCCCTGCCCCATAATGGTATTTTCACGAATACCCGTATCAAAAATTCGCTTAATTCCATACTTTTCTTGCAGTCCTGCAAAAGCCTGATTGACTCCGCCTATATGACCAACATCCTCTCCAAAAGCCACCAGTCGTTCATCTCTCGCAAAAGCAGCATCAAAAAACTCATTCAAGATTTCGTAGCCACTTACCAAAGTAGGCGTTTTGCTGTAAGTCGGTTTGATTTCACGAATATTTAAGGCAGATTCCTCTGTTTCACTAAACAAATAAGAGCTGTATATCTCTTGATTCCTTGCCTGAAATTCGTTTTTCCATTGCCGCAATTGTTCTATCAAAGGATGTTGTTCTTGATACAATTCCATTAGTAAATTCCGAACAGATTCTGCAATATTTCTCAGCGTAGGATTGATTTCTGCAAGTAGAGATTCTTTTGCATCTCTGACCGCCTTTTTGTTGTTCACCTTTGGCAAAAGTTGGTCGTAAAGTGCGGTAACCTCTGCAATGTGTTTTTTCAAAGGAGCATTGAATTCTTCCCAAGCCTGCCTCAAGCCCGCCCTTGCAGCCGACTTTGATTTTCTATCAATTGCCTTTAATTCCTCTTTTGAAGCCAAATGATTTTTTTCAATCCACTCCAACATTTTCTTATTACAGTCCCATTCTTTTTCCCACTCCAACCGTTCTTTACTTTTATAGCGTTGGTGGGATCCACTTGTTGAATGACCTTGTTGTTGAGTCACTTCTAGTACATGCACGAGAGCAGGAATATGAGTTTTTCGTACTTTTTCGGCAGCCTCCTGATAGACTTTGCAGAGATTGGGATAATCCCATGCCTTAACGGTATAAATGTCAAAACCCGCTTTCTCTTCAGTGCGTTGAAACCCCATCAAAACTTCCGAAATACTCTCTTTAGTCGTTTGGTATTTCTTCGGAACAGATATACCATAGCCATCATCCCAAACCGAAATCAACATAGGCAACTGCATGACTCCCACCGCATTGACACTTTCCCAAAAAGGGCCTTCACTTGTACTCGAATCCCCAATCGTGACAAACACAACTTCATTGCCTTTGTTGGTGAATTGGGTCATAGAATGTAAGTCAGGAATAGAACGATAAACCTTTGAAGCCAATGCCAAGCCAACTCCTCGACTCATTTGCCCTGCTGTTGGAGCAATATCCGCAGAAGAATTGTATTGTTCCATCAAGTTTTTCCAATCTCCTCGCTCATCCAAACTATGAGTAGCAAAATGTGAGTTCATTTGTCGCCCAGCAGAATGAGGTTCCTGTTCAGGATTTGGATTGGCATATAGTTGAGCAAATAATTGGGAAGGGGTCGAAAGACCTAAAGTAAGCATCAAGGTTTGATCTCGGTAGTAGCCCGACCGAAAATCTCCTTTTTGAAAAACTTTGGCTAAAGCAATCTGAGGCAGTTCTTTACCATCTCCCAAAATGCCAAATTTAGCTTTTCCTGTTAGTACTTCTCTCCGAGACAGCAAGCTAATTTCTCTACTTAATTGGGCAATATAGTAATCTTCTAAGATTGCTTCTCTTGAATCACTATCAATGTTTTCAATGCTCGTAACTATCTGTTTTTCATCTAAAGGAAATGAAACTGTTGGTAGCTCCATAGGTTTTTTGGAATATATTTAATGCTTTATATTAACCCTTTCGAGTTAGATTTTGTTCAAAAAGCGGGGAATTTTGGAGCTGCAAAGGTAGAGATAATCTGATTATTTGTCTCTTAATTTAGTATAGGTGTGTGGTTACATGGCTATGCTGAATGACAATATAGCAATCCTTTCTACATCAAATACTTATCTGTCGGATTCCGTCCGTCCAACATCCAAAGCCGATTCTGTGTCTCCAAAACCTGACAAATAACCGATGCTTCCATTGGAGGCGCACAGTCTATAAAACAAGGACTCGAATCCAAATACATCCAATATGCATTGTTGGTCAATGTACGGCGAGCAAGATCACGACTTTGTCCTTCAATGACAAAAGCCACCTCTTTGTCACGATACAAACGATTGACTGCCCACATGATCCAACCTGAATAACTCATTTCCAAGCCCTGTTGAATAGAAACGGCTTGTATGGTTTGAACCATCTTTCTAACCAAAATTTTCAGACCATCTTCGACTGTTTCTATGCCTTCCCATTTTTTGATTCCCAAACAGGTAAAGGCTTTACCGTTAATCATTTCGGCAACAGCCAAACGGCTCTCTGCTTCAACAACTAAAAAATTGTAGCCCGAATTTTTCCAATTGATGCTTTCGACAGAAGTGATAAAAATAGCCATATTTAAAAGGGTTTAGGGTGATGACATCAAGCTTATAAGTTATTAACTCTCGGCAATTCATTTTGGTTCAATTACTTAAACGAAGATTTGAGTGTAAATCTTGTCCCGTTTGTTCCAAATAAAAAATCAAACCACCAATTTGACTATTGAACTAACCATAAGTTTTCTATAATTTAAAAAATTCTTTATTGACAAAAGAATCCACTATTTTTGCAGCAAAATTTAAAACACTAAAAACAAAACAAACAATGTCAAAAGGATTTTTCAATGTACCCTATCCCGATAACGAACCTGTATTGAGCTATGCCCCAAATTCTCCTGAAAAAGCGGAATTGAAGGCGATGCTTAAAAAGATGAAAAGTGAAGAGGCAGATATGCCGATGTTTATTGGAGGCAAGGAGGTGCGAACCGATAACCGTATTTCGGTGCATCCACCACATGAACTTTCACATACATTGGGGTATTACCACAAAGGCGACGAAAGTCATGTCCATCAAGCGATTGATGCTGCAATGAATGCTAAAGAAAGTTGGGAAAAAATGCCTTGGGAGCATAGAGCTTCTATCTTTTTGAAGGCTGCGGAATTGTTGGCAGGTCCTTTTCGGCAAAGAATCAACGCTTCAACGATGTTGGGACAAAGTAAAAATGCCTATCAAGCAGAGATTGATGCAGCTTGTGAATTAATAGATTTCTTCCGCTTCAATGTTTCCTACATGACCGAAATTTATGCAGGTCAACCCGATTCGGCAGATGGAATCTGGAACCGTTCTGAATATCGTGCCTTAGAAGGTTTTGTTTTTGCAGTGACACCCTTCAATTTTACCTCTATTGCAGCCAACCTACCCGCAGCCCCTGCTTTGATGGGTAATACAGTCGTTTGGAAACCAGCAACTACACAAATTTATTCTGCTCACGTATTGATGGAATTGTTTCGGGAAGCAGGCTTACCTGATGGTGTCATCAACCTGATTTATACGGATGGACCGACTACTGGAAACATCTGCTTTTCTCATCGAGATTTTGCAGGAATACACTTTACAGGCTCCACAGGCACTTTCAATTACATGTGGAAAACGATTGGCGAGAACATGGCGAATTACAAATCCTATCCCCGAATTGTGGGCGAAACAGGCGGTAAGGATTTTGTAATGGCACACCCTTCAGCAAATGCACAAGCACTGATAGTGGCTCTAGCAAGAGGGGCTTTTGAATACCAAGGTCAAAAATGTTCGGCTGCTTCTAGGGCTTACATCCCCTCCAATTTGTGGGGTGAAGTAAAAGAAGGTTTGGTCAAAATGGTCAATTCCTTCAAAATGGGAACAGTTGAAGATTTTCGCAATTTTATCAATGCAGTAATAGACGAAAAATCGTTTGACAATATTACAAAATACATTGACGCTGCAAAAAATGACCCCAATGTAGAAATCATTGCAGGAGGAACTTACAGCAAAGAAGTAGGTTATTTTATTTCACCAACAGTCATTCACACACAAGACCCAAAATCTGCTACCATGTGCGATGAATTGTTTGGGCCTGTATTGACGATTTATGTGTATGATGAAAATGAGTTTGATGCGACTTTAGAAATCCTTGACAATACTTCACCTTATGCTCTAACAGGAGCTATTTTTTCACAAGACCGTCAAGCTATTGTGGATGCAGCTTACAAGCTTCGAAATGCAGCAGGTAATTTTTACATCAACGATAAGCCTACGGGTGCAGTGGTGAATCAACAACCTTTTGGAGGTGCAAGGGCTTCCGGAACAAACGACAAAGCAGGTTCATACCTCAACCTTGTGAGATGGGTTTCGGCTCGTTCTATCAAAGAAAACTTCAATCCTCCAAAGGATTATCGCTATCCATTTTTAGCAGAAGAATAGAAAAAATTATACCTAACAATAATGACTAAATCAACATGGAACATCAATGATGTTCCTTTCCAAAAAGGGAGAATCGCCATCGTTACGGGAGCCAATACGGGCTTGGGTTTTGAAACCGTATTGGCTTTGGCAAGCAAGAATATGGAAGTCATTTTGGCTTGTCGAAACATGGACAAGGCACAAAATGCACAAGTCAGAATCCTCCAAAAATACCCCAATGCAAAGCTGAAATGTATGCCAATAGATTTGAGTAGCCTGCAATCTGTAAGAACTTTTGCAGCAGACTACCTCAAGGAATACCAACATCTGGATTTACTTATCAACAATGCGGGCATCATGATTCCTCCTTTTAGCCTGACAGAAGATGGCTTTGAGAGTCAAATGGGAGCGAATTATTTTGGGCACTTTTTGCTGACTTTGCTCTTGTTGAAGACTATCATAAAAACGCCCAATTCAAGAATTGTTTCCTTGAGCAGTATTGCCCATAAAAGTGGTAAAATCAACTTTGACGACCTTCAATCCCAAAAAAGCTATTCTGCAGTACAGGCGTACGCACAAAGTAAACTGGCTTGCCTAATGTTTGCCTATGAACTACAAAGACGCTTGGAGGCAGCAGGAAGTTCAAGCATCTCAGTAGCCGCACATCCAGGTCTTTCTAATACAGAATTGAGCAGACATCTTCCCAAGTTAGCGTCTCTGATTTTTATGCCTGTATTCACCACATTTATGGCGCAAGATCCTTCAAAAGGTGCATTGCCAACCCTTCGGGCTGCCTTAGATGAAAACGCTCAAGGAGGGGATTATTATGGTCCTGACGGCTGGCGAGAATTCAAAGGTCTTCCCGTCACAGTTCGTTCTACTCGAAGGTCTCAAAAGGAGGAAACCGCCAAAAAACTGTGGGAAGTCAGCGAAAGTTTGGTAGGAGAGAAATCTCCTATTTGACATACAAAAATGAATATTATGTGGTTTGAAGACCTAACTGGATTTAAAGAAGAATCTCCTGAACAAGTTCGAGGAAACTTATCTATTTCAGAGAATGTCCTTACTTCAAAGATAAACGGCAAAAGCTATATTTATGGCCATTTGGAAACTCCTACTTTGAAGGACTTGAAAGAACGAGTGAAAAAATCTCATGTTCCCAAAGGTCGTTTGGTCTTGAAGGAAATCGTGGGGAATGTTCAGCAATTACACACGGATTCTATCAATGAAGGAGCAATGTTTCAAGCCGCTTCCCAATTCAATTTGTTAGAAATGGTTTCACCTTCCGTTTCACCAAAAGCAGGAGTTGGGATTTATGAATACGATCGAACACAAGGCCCTGCTTGTGCCATTGCAGCAGGGGCAGGTACGATTTACCGAAACTATTTTGCAGAGGTAAACGGTCAAATAGGACAAACCCAAAACAATCAAATTGACTGTCTGCAAGATATGGGGAAAGCTTTAGGAAATGACCACAGCAACCTATGGGAAATGCGAAACGGCTATGCTTTGGCGAGCAAAGAAGGTTTAATTGAAATCTCCAAACGGATTCAATCTATGACTTCAACAGGGTTGGACGAATTGAGAGATACGCTTCGGATTGGACTTCAATGGGATACCCAAGTTACCCTTAAAAACCAAAATATCGCCCATATATCAACCAAGCAACTATCCAAAATCAACAACATTTCTCCGCACCTCGTCAGTCAAGCCTATTGTTCGGCACTACCCGTAGCCTATTCCCAACATTCTTCTCAATTGTGGGCGGATTTTGCCCAAGTAGTTTTGGAAGCAACCTACGAGGCAACATTTGCAGCTGCGGTTTTGAATTTTGAAAAAACAGGCAACAATAAACTCTTCTTGACACTCGTAGGCGGTGGCGCTTTTGGCAATAACAGTGCTTGGATTTTTGCTGCAATCAATCGTGCACTTCAATTGTATTCAAATGTTCCTTTAGATGTCGCTTTAGTAAGTTATGGAAGGAGTGGTTCGAGGGTTAGAAACTTTATAGAGGACAAATCATGGGAGAAATAAAGCACCCTCTTTCACTAAAACCCTCAAATTAATTAAAAAGAAACAATCCTCTTTTAGAAAAAATTCTGATATTTGTGACAATCAAGGAAAATAATAATTATGTCAAGCAACTATTCGTATATCAGCAATGCTCATCCAGCATACATAGAATCTTTATACAAAGAATACCAAGAAAACAAAGATTCAATAGACACGGATTGGCGAAAATTTTTTGAAGGTTTTGACTACGCAGTAGTAAGTGCCAACGGCAACGGAACGGCTACAAACACTGCTCAAACCGCAAAGTCCACCTCTGCTAAAGTTGATTTTTCTTTAGAGGACGAATTGAAGGTGTATAACCTCATTCAAGCCTATCGAGCCAAAGGTCACTTAGAAGCAGACACCAATCCCATACGAAAACGTAAGGATAGAGGCGCACATTTAGCATTGAAGGATTTTGGACTGACCGAAGCAGATTTGAAGAAACAATTTAGTATCGGGAGTGAACTTGGGATGCGAGATGCCACGCTTGAAGCCATACTGAACAAACTCAAAACCGTTTATTTGGGAAGTATCGGTTTGGAATTTATGCACCACACCGACCCCAAAATCATTCAGTGGTTCATTGACCGCTTTGAAAATAAATCAAATGGCTATGATTTTGATGGAGATACCAAAAAACACATTCTCCGAAAACTAAACCAAACGGTTGTTTTTGAGCAGTTTTTGCATACCAAATATGTTGGGCAAAAGCGTTTTTCATTAGAAGGCGGAGAATCCACCATTCCTGCAATTGATGCTATGATTCAGGAAGCTGCTGCAACAGGCGCAGAGGAAATCATCATTGGTATGGCACACAGAGGTCGCTTGAATGTGCTAGTGAATATCTTAGGCAAGACTTATGAACAAGTATTCAGCGAATTTGAAGGAAAATTTCCTGAATTAACTATGGGCGATGGCGATGTTAAATATCACTTGGGTTATTCTTCGCAAATTGACACCAACTCAGGCAAGAGGGTTTATTTGAAATTAGCTCCCAATCCTTCACATTTGGAAGCCGTCAATCCCGTAGTTGAAGGTTTTGCAAGAGCCAAAGCAGATGCTATCTACGATTTTGACTACGACCGTCTGATGCCTATTCTGATTCATGGAGATGCTGCTATTGCAGGACAAGGCATTGTATATGAGGTCGTTCAAATGTCGGAACTGGCAGGCTATTATACGGGCGGAACGATTCATTTTGTCATCAACAATCAAATTGGTTTTACCACCGATTTTGACGATGCACGTTCTGCTAACTATTCGACAGATATTGCCAAAATCGTGAAAGCTCCTGTCATTCATGTCAATGGAGACGATGTAGAAGCGGTTGTCTATGCGGCAAAAGTAGCCACTGAATATCGACAAGAATTCAACAAAGATATTTTTGTGGACATGGTATGTTATCGCAAACATGGTCACAATGAAGGGGACGACCCAAAGTTCACCCAACCCATCATGTACAAACTGATTGCCAAGCACGACAATCCTCGTGATTTGTATTCCCAAAAATTGGCAGCAGCAAACGAAGTAGATGCAGCCTTGGCAAAAAGAATGGACAAAGAGTTTCGTAACTTATTGCAGGAACGACTGGACATGGTGCGAAACGAAAAGCCCCTCCCCTATAAATACCAGGAATCTGAATTGGCATGGAAAGAATTGAATGCGACTTCGGATCCAAAGGATTTTGAAAAATCTCCCGCAACTAACATCACTAAAGAGCGATTCCAAACCATTTTTGAAGGTATTACAGGCGTACCTGACGATTTCAAAGTATTGAGAAAAGTCCAAAAACTATTGGATGCTCGTAAAGAAATGGTAGTCGAAAAAGGACTATTGGATTGGGCGACCGCCGAACTAATGGCGTATGGGTCTATTTTGTTGGAAGGACACAATGTCAGAATGAGTGGTCAAGATGTGAAAAGAGGAACTTTCTCACATCGTCATGCTATTTTGCATGAGCCAACAGGTAGAGAACACAACCTATTGAGTGATTTGGCTGAAGAACAAGGACGTTTCTTGATTTACAATTCCTTCCTGTCCGAATTTGCAGTCTTGGGTTTTGAATTTGGCTACTCAATGGCATCTCCCTCTTCATTGACCCTGTGGGAAGCACAGTTTGGCGATTTTGTGAATGGCGCACAGACTATGATTGACCAATTCATCACGTCTTCTGAGAGTAAATGGGGGCGTATGAGTGGTTTGGTTATGTTGTTGCCGCATGGTTATGAAGGACAGGGACCTGAACATTCAAGTGCCAGATTAGAGCGTTTTCTTCAAGCCTGTGCAGAGTTCAACATTAGCGTGGTAAACATTACCGAACCTGCCAATTTTTTCCACGTTCTTCGTCGACAACAACACCGTCCATTCCGAAAACCTTTGATTGTCATGTCACCAAAATCACTTTTGCGTCATGCCAAATGTGTATCACCTATTGCAGATTTTGTAAGCGAAGGAGCAAGATTTAGAGAAGTCATAGATGATTCAAACATTCGACATCCTGAAAAAGTACGGAAATTGGTACTTTGTACGGGCAAGATTTACTACGACTTGTTGAAACACCAAGAAGAAAATGCTATTGAAGATGTGGCAGTTGTTCGTTTGGAACAGTTGTATCCTTTTCCTCAAAAACAACTGGAAGTTATTTTTGAAAAGTACAAAAATGCACAAGTGGTTTGGACACAAGAAGAACCTCAAAACATGGGCGCATGGTCTTTTATCTTGTATCAAATGCCCAAACAGGATATGGAAGTTATCTCTCGAAAACCAAGCGCTTCTCCTGCAACGGGTTTCAAAAAGGTACATGAAAAAGAGCAATTGAGCATTGTGGAACGGACTTTTGCTTAGATTAGAAAACAAAAAAGGTAAAATCAATCAAATTATATGGCAATCATAGAAATGAAAATCCCTACGAGTGGGGAATCAATTACGGAAGTGACTATTGCAGAGTTGTTGGTAGAGGATGGCAGTTATGTCGAAATGGATCAAGCTATTATGGAGGTCGAAACGGATAAAGCCAATATGGAATTACCCGCAGAAGCCGCTGGAATTGTTCATTTTACGGTAGAAGCAGGTGACGATGTTGCTGTAGGAACAGTCGTAGCAACCATCAATACCGATGCAGATTCTACCTCTGCCACTGATGATTCAGCAGAAAAAGTGGCAGAATCAACTGAAAAGGAAGAAGAAAAGCCTACTGTGGAAGTGGAACAAACAGACACTAAAAATGCCACGGAAAACGCTCCTTTGAAAGCAATCATAGAAATGAAAATCCCTTCAAGTGGAGAATCTATTACCGAAGTCACGATTGCCGAATTGTTGGTAGAAGATGGAAGTTATGTCGAAATGGACCAGCCCATCATTGAAGTCGAAACCGACAAAGCCAATATGGAGTTACCCGCAGAAGCTGCTGGAATTGTTCATTTTATGGTAGAAGCAGGTGATGATGTAAGCGTTGGAACAGTGGTGGCTAAAATTGATACAAGTGGGGCTAAAAGCCAAAATAAAAGCGAGGAAAAAGAGGAAACCCAAACCGCTTCATCAACGCCTCCGAATACTCAAAACACCACTTACGCTACAGGACACCCCTCTCCTGCTGCTGCAAAATTGATTTCTGAAAACAACCTTCAAGCCAACAATATAAGAGGTACAGGCCCTGATGGACGAATCACCAAAGAAGATGTCCTCCAACACCTTCAACAAAAAACAACACAAGTAGAACGTCCAACTCCTTCGGTCAAAAAAGCTGAACCTAAGAAGGTAAAAGAAACGGCTCCAACTCCAAAAACAGGTAGCCGTGGTATTCGCAAAGAAAAAATGTCTCGTTTGCGAAAAACCATTTCTCGCCGTTTGTTGGCTGCAAAAAATGACACTGCCATGTTGACCACCTTCAATGAGGTGGATTTGACAGAAGTAATGGCGATTCGCAGCAAGTACAAAGAAACCTTCAAAGAAAAACACGAAATTGGTTTGGGCTTCATGTCCTTTTTCAGCAAAGCCTGTGCGATGGCATTGATGGAATATCCGTTGGTGAATGGGTATATTGACACCGAAGCTGGAGAAATAGAATTTCACGATTTTGTAGATATTTCAGTGGCCGTTTCTACTCCCAAAGGTTTGGTCGTTCCTGTTTTGCGAAATGTGGAGACCATGACCTTAGAAGAAATCGAAAAAGGCATCAAAGATTTGGCCATCAAAGGTCGAGACGGTAAACTGACGATGGACGAAATGACTGGCGGAACCTTCACCATCTCCAATGGTGGTATTTTTGGCTCGCTCAATTCTACGCCCATCATCAATCCTCCTCAATCTGCCATTTTGGGGATGCACAAGATTCAAGAACGTGCGATGGTGATAGATGGTGAAATCAAAATCCGTCCAATGATGTATTTAGCGGTTTCTTATGACCACCGAATCATTGATGGAAAAGAGGCGGTTCGCTTTTTGGTGCGGGTGAAAGAATTATTGGAAGAGCCGATGAAGATGTTCTTGAATATTTAGTTAATTGACAATGCAAAATTGAGGATTAACAAAACCTGATAGTCGCACTTCAAAAGCTATCAGGTTTTTTATTATTTTTTTTGAAAGTAAAATAAATTGATAAAAATACATAAAATGAAATACGACGTTACCGTTATCGGTTCAGGCCCAGGAGGATATGTAGCTGCAATCAGATGCGCTCAGTTGGGAATGAAAACAGCCATTATAGAAAGATATCCAACCTTAGGAGGAACTTGTCTGAATGTAGGCTGTATTCCCTCAAAAGCATTATTGGATTCAACCGAGCATTACCACAATGCAACTCACACCTTCAAAACCCACGGTATTGAAGTAGGCGACATCAGCGTGAATTTTGAGCAAATGATTAAGCGCAAGGGTGAGGTTGTACAGCAGAATGTGCAAGGCATTGACTACTTGATGAACAAAAACGAAATTACCGTCTATCATGGACATGGTTCGTTTGTCACCAAAAACAAAATTTCGATAGCAAAAGACGATGGCAGCAAAGAAGAAATCGAAACCGACAAAGTGATTATCGCCACAGGCTCAAAACCTTCAAGCTTGCCTTTCATAAAAATTGACAAAAAACGGGTGATTACCTCAACCGAAGCATTGGTTTTGAAGGAAATCCCCAAGCGAATGGTCGTGATTGGCGGTGGAGTGATTGGCTGTGAATTGGGTTCGGTCTATGCTCGATTGGGTTCAGAGGTAACGATTGTAGAATACATGCCCAATTTGATTGCAGGAATGGATGCGGATTTGGGTAAAGCCCTGTTTCGCTCCTTGAAAAAATTGGGTATCAAACACTACCTCAATTATGGCGTGACGAGTGTGGAAAACAAAGGTGATGTGGTGTCAATCACTGCAAAGGGCAACAAGAAAGGGGACGAAATCAATATAGAAGCTGAATACTGTTTGGTGTCGGTAGGTCGTCGTCCTTATACCGACAATTTGGGCTTGGAAAACATTGGCATCGAAACCAACAAACGAAAGCAAATTCCTGTTGATAAACATTTGCAGACCAGTGTGGAAGGCGTTTATGCGATTGGTGATGTGATTGAAGGGGCAATGTTGGCGCACAAAGCGGAGGAAGAAGGTGTTTTTGTAGCAGAAACGATTGCAGGGCAAAAACCACATATCAATTATTTATTGATTCCTGGCGTGGTCTATACTTGGCCCGAAGTTGCAGGAGTGGGTTACACTGAGCAGCAATTGAAGGAACAAGGTCGTGCTTATAAGTCTGGTAAATTCCCTTTTGCGGCAAGCGGCCGAGCAAGAGCGAGTATGGATACAGATGGTTTTGTGAAGGTGCTGGCAGACAAGGAAACGGACGAAATTTTGGGCGTTCACATGATTGGGCCTCGTATTGCGGATTTGATTGCGGAAGCGGTTGTAGCGATGGAATACCGAGCTTCTGCCGAAGATATTGGCCGGATGAGTCATGCACATCCTACTTATACCGAAGCAATGAAAGAGGCTTGTTTGGCGGCTACGGAGAATCGAGCCTTGCATATGTAGGGCTTGATGGATGCTTTGGATGCTTTGGATGCTTTGATTTTAGAAAAAATAACTTTCAAGGAGAAAAGTGTTTGATTTGCTAGGTGAATCGAGCGAATAATAATGTGGACTGACAAAGTTAAAAAACCTTCAAAGACGCACTTCTTTCACCAGCTTTTCCAAACTTTCCAAATTGTGGAAAGGCAACAGTAGGTCAATGTAAGGCATTGCGGTTTTCATACCAACGACTTCGGGAGTCCAATCCGAACTTCCTGCCAATGGGTTCAACCACAAAACCTTCAATGCTTTTCGGTGTAAAAAACGCATATTCTCACTGACCAATTCTGAATCTCCTGTGTCCCATCCATCGCTGAGAATAATAACCAACGTTTTGGAATCGAGCATTTTGTGAGAAAACTCACGATTGAATTGCTGTAAGGATTCTCCAATTTTTGTACCGCCTGACCAAGTATTTACTTTTTCGGTAATGTTTTGCAGCGATTGTTGGAGCGATTGAGTCGTCAATTCTTTGGAGATATACTGCAATTTTGTGCTGAAAGCGAATGTATGTACTGTTGGAAACAGTTTTTGAAAAGCGTACATGAATTGAATAAAGAACTGACTGTATAGTTCCATCGAGCGACTGACATCACACAAAACCACCACCTTCAATTCATTTTTCTTCTTTTTTCGATAGGCAATTTTCACGATTTCCGCTTGTCGTACAATGTTTTGACGGATGGTTTTTTGAAGGTCAATTTGTTGTTTTTGGTGAGTTGTTTGAAAACGGCGACTTCGGCGATTGGCGATTTTGTCCACCAGTTTTTTGACCCATCGAAAGACTTCCTTCAATTCGTTTTCGTCAAAATCGGGAAAATTAGCAATTCCTTTCGCTTCTATATCAGAGTAACTTGCCACTTCTTCTTCCTCCTTGTTTCGATTGCCATTCAGCCAATTCTTCAACGCTTGAAAACTGATTTTCTGATTGTTAGAAGGCCTGGGCTTTTCTTTTTCCTCCAAAATTTCTTTGATTTTGCTGTCTATGGCTTTGTCCAATTCTCTCCAATATTGATTGTAAAGTTCGGGGAATTTTTGCAGTTGAAGAGGAGAACGGCAAAGGGCGGTTTGAAGACACAATTGCAGTTGTTGGGGTGAATTGTAGGGCTGCAAAATTTCCATTGCTTGCAGGGCATCTTTTTCTTCTGCCATGCCGATATTGAAGCCGTTTTTACGAAGGAAACGGCAGAAAGCTACAATGTTGGCGGAGAGTTGGGTTTGGCGGTTGATTGTCATTTTTTTAACCTTTCCTAAATAACTAAGGTATGATTTTATACAATAGTTTTTTTCAGTATTCCTGATCTAAACTTATAGACATAAAACCGATTCTTAGCTTTTTTATAGGCGTCTTTTACTATTTTTATCCAAGGTTTTTTCATTATTCTTTATTATTAATTTGTAAATTTCCTCCTAAAGTGAAGTAATCATATTTTTTGTTTTTTACATTTCCAAAATACAGTTTTTCTGAAAAGTTTACAAACCTACCGCATTGAAATACTGGTTTTCGCACTCTTTAATCCTTTTACAGCCGCTTCAATCGTCACCGAACCTTTGGCAAACTCCGAACCCACAATCAACATCGCTTTGCCATAAAACAAGTTCACTTGATTGGATTTGAAGGGAGTAAAAGATTGTGGATTGCCATTGCCGACTCCTGCAATTTGGGCGTTTCCTTTGAGCGCAATCGTCACCTCATTATCCGCCAATGGGCAAACGTTTCCCTCTCTATCAACAGCTTCAATCAAAACATAAGACAAATCTTTGCCATCAGCATCAATACTTTTGCGGTCAGGAGTCAGCCGCAATTGGTAAGGCTCTTTTGCAGTTTTGAGGATTTGTTCACCGATTTTCACTCCTTCTTTATAAGCAAGCACTTTGAGTTCGCCTGCTTCATAAATGACCTCTTTCCACATCAATCGAAAACGCTCAGTCGAGGTTTCAGACTTGGGATTTTTACATTTTTTGCCCAAAGATTTGCCGTTCAAAAACAGTTCAGCACATTCGCCATTGGTGTAAACAAATACAGGAACTTCCTTGCCAATTCGGTCTTTCCAGTTCCAATGTGGCAAAATGTGAATGGTCGTTTCGTCTGGTTTCCAATAACTTTTGTAGAGGTAAAATCGGTCTTTGGGAATACCACACAAATCCACTACACCAAAATAAGAACTTCTCGAAGCCTCTTTGTCGGTCATTCCGTGTTCCTTTGTCCATTGATTGTTGTAGGGTGTCGGTTCGCCCAAATAGTCGAAACCCGTCCAAATAAATTCCCCTGCAACGTAGGGTTCTTCTTGCTGCCACATAAAATCATCATCCGCCAATTCTGCCCAATAAGGAGCGTTCAAATCGTAGGAACTTACCTGCAAAGATTCAGTGAAATCGGTTTTATCTTCAGGCAATGGCAATTCGTAAAAACCTCTGGTACTAAGTGTTGAAGCAGATTCACTAATAATGACCGCTTTGTTAGGTTCCAATTGACGTGCCAAACGATATCTGCGTCCATAGTTCCAACTATGTACATCGTAGAAGTCAAAATGCCGCAATTTGGCACTTTCATAGCTATCGCAAACCAGTGTGTTTGGGCGAGTTGGGTCGTATTTTTCCAAATAGTTGAGCATGGTCTGCAATCGGTAGAAACCATTCTCCTTATTCCACTGTACATCTCCAATCTCATTACCAACACTCCACAAAAAAATGGAAGGATGGTTTCTATCTCTGACCACAAAATTGTGGATGTTTCGATGGGCAAAATTGTCAAAATCGGTTGTGTCCACAATGTCGGCTTTGCCATCGTATTTGTCGAATATCTCATTGAAAACCAACAATCCCATTTCGTCACACAAGTCCAAAAGTTCGGGAGCGGCTGTATTGTGACTGTTTCTGACCGCATTGCAACCCATGTCCTTCATCATCTGCAATTGTCGTTCCATTGCACGTTTGTTGAAGGCTGCACCCAAAGGCCCGTGATCGTGGTGCATGTTGACTCCCTTCAATTGCACTCTTTTATCATTCAAGTAAAAACCATTGTTGGCGGTGAATTGAATGGTGCGAACTCCAAAAGTGGAAGTATAGTCGTCCATTTTTTTGCCCTCTGGATTGAAAATTTCTGTTTCAACGGTGTATAAATGAGGATTTTCGATGTCCCATTTTCGGGGATTAGAGAGGGTGAAAGTTGTTTCGATTCTTTTGTTTTTTTTGGCAAATAGTTTTGCAGTTGATTCTTGTTCTGCCACTTGTTTTTTGTCGGCAGTGAAAATGCGGTGTTTGATGTGTATTTCTTGGTCTTTTTCCGAATGATTGTTGACGGTCGTAGCTATTCGCACATCTGTATAGTGCGGTTTAACAATTGGTGTAGTAATGCATGTCCCCCAAACTGCTACGTGAATGGGTTGAACGACAATCAATTGTACTTTGCGGTAAATGCCTGCGCCAGGATACCAACGGCTGTCGTGTTGTCGGGTATCTACATGAATGGCAAGCTTATTTTCTCCTTCAAAATCAACAAAATCGGTGATGTTCAGATAAAACGAATTGTAGCCATAATCCCATTTTCCCGCCAATTTTCCATTCAGATACACACTCGGAAAAGCCATGATTCCGTCAAACAACAGATACAAAGTTTTGCCTTTGTCGTTTGGCGAAATGTTCAAATTCCTTCTATACCAAGCCTCTCCTTTCCATGCCAATTTTCCCGTATTGCCATCGCCATTCACTTCAAAACCTTCTTCAACTGCCCAATCGTGCGGCACTTTGACTGTTTGCCAATCTTTATCATTGAAGTCCTTTTGATGCGCTGTTTTGTTTGCTCCTTTGGCAAATTTCCAATTGGTTTGGAGTTCGGCGATGGTTCTTTCTTGCGCAAAAGAGGGAAGGGAGAAAAGTAGAAAAATGAGAAGGAATGGTATTGTTTTCAAGGTTTGGGGAGTTTGTAGTTAATTGATTTTTGAAGGTAAGAAATATTTCACAATTCTCTTTAGCCCATCTTAGAAACCGCCCCCACTTTCTCCAACAATTCCGAAAGCGACATTTGCGTACTTCGAATGTCTTTCCAATCCTTCAAGACAATGCCCAATGTATCTTTCACAATCTTTTTGTCGAGGTGGTCAATATGTAGAGCGGCTAAAGCCATTGCCCAGTCCAAAGTTTCGGCGATGCCTGGCACCTTGTCCAGTTTTTGTTGGCGAAGTTGCTGCATAAATTGACAAATTTGAACACCCAATTTTTCGTCAATTTGAGGTATTTTTTGTTGAACGATTTGCAGTTCTTTGTCAAATTCGGGATAGTCAATCCAAAGATAAAAACACCGCCTCCGCAAAGCATCCGAAAGGTCACGTACCCGATTGGAAGTAATGACCACCGTAGGAATAAACTCTGCCTTGACCGAGCCCATTTCAGGAATACTGATTTGCCAATCCGATAAGAGTTCCAACAAAAAACTCTCGAAAGCTTCGTCGGCTCGGTCCACCTCATCAATCAATAAAACGGGTGATTTCGGACTGCTAATCGCTTGCAGTAAAGGACGTTTGAGTAAGAATTTTTCATCGAAAATAAAATTTTCCTTTTCTTCAAAAGACCACTGTTCGGTTTCTGCCATTTTCAAGGCGAGCAATTGGGCTTGGTAATTCCATTCGTATAATGCCTGTTCTGCGCTCAATCCTTCATAACATTGCAGTCGAATCAGTTGGGTGTCATAAGCTTTCGCCAAAACCTTTGCGATTTCGGTTTTGCCAACACCAGGAGGTCCTTCGACTAATAAAGGGCGTTGGAGTTGTTGGCAGAGGTAAACAGACATCAAAATAGATGAATCGGCGATATACCCTTGTTGTTGAAGTTGGGATTGAAGGTCTTGAAGTTGTTGCATATTGAAGCTAAGAACTTAGGCAAATTAAAAACTCAATTACAAAATCAAACAAATACTTGTAAATGAATTGTTTGAATTTTCTGAATGGCTAATTTAATATTTTAGTTTGCCTTATTTGAAGTTTTTGAGTTTGGCAATTTATAAAAATCTCCAATAACAGATTAATCAAACCCATTATTGGAGATATTTCGGTCAAAAAAGAAAATTATTTGAAGTTGTCAAAGCTAAGCCAAATCAGTCAAAGCCTTTTTTGCAAACACACCCGCCAAATGTCTGCGGTATTTTTCATTTGCAAAGTGGTCTTGCATCACCGAAACGCCATTCGCCACATTGGAGGTGGCTGCCTCAATTGACTCTGCATTGAAGTTTCTGCCTTCCAGGGCTTTTTCAATACCAGAATCCCGAAACGGTGTTGCACTTACTCCTGCAAAAGCCACTCTTGCATTTGCTACCTTTCCATTTCTTACTTCAATAGCTGCCGCACAACCAACTAAAGCAAAACGAGAGGCGGGCTGCGGAAATTTGCGGTAAACCGAATTTCTATTGGCAGCAGATTTGGGAATATAAATAGCGGTAATCAGTTCATTCTCTTCCATATCGGTCGAAAACAGACCTTGAAAAAAATCATCCGCATCTACTTCTCGTGTGCCTTCTGCATTTTGGATGATGATTTTTGCATTGGCAGCTAAAAGCAATGTGGGCCAATCTGCAGCAGGGTCGGCATGGGCAATGTTGCCACCAATTGTACCAAAATTACGCACTTGCACATCCCCTACTTTGTTGGTTGCTTGCTCCAACATTGGAGCATGTTTTTTGATGATATCACTGCGACCAATATCAGCGTGAGTTGCACAAGCACCAATAATAATAAAATTTTCGGTTTCAGTGATACCTGATAATTCTTCGATGCCTGAAATATCAATCAAATTTTCGGGTTCTGCCAAACGCAGTTTCATCATCGGTACAAGACTATGACCACCCGCAATAATTTTACATTCATCTTCATATTTATTGAGCAATTCTATAGCTTCCGCCACGCTGTTTGCTTTGTGATAAGATACTTTATAAGGAACCATTTTTTGTTTATTTTATTTATTTTTCCAATTCAAACTTTTGAAGTTTTGCTTCAAAGATGAAACTTCAAAAGCCTAATTTCCATTGATAACATTCCAAACTTTCTGAGAAGTGACAGGCATTTCGATGTCGTGAATACCATAAGGTGTAAGCGCATCCATAACCGCATTGACTACTGCTGGAGTTGCTCCAATACAGCCTGCCTCTCCTGCACCCTTCACTCCCAGAGGGTTGTGTGGACAAGGGGTAACAGTTCTATCCACCTCAAAATTGGGTAAATCGTCTGCACGAGGCATCACATAATCCATGTAGGATGCATTCAACAACTGCCCTGATTCGTCATAAATCGTTCCTTCAAAAAGTGCTTGCCCAATACCTTGTGCCACGCCTCCATGAATTTGACCATCGACAATCATCGGATTGATAACATTTCCAACATCATCCACTGCAATGAAACGTTTGAGTGTGACTTTGCCTGTATCTTTGTCAACTTCGACAATGGCAATATGTGCTCCAAAAGGATAGGTAAAGTTAGTTGGGTCGTAAAAACTGGAAAAATCAAGCCCAGGTTCTACACCTGTGGGATAGTCGTGAGGTACATAAGCCGTCAGTGAAATATCTCCAAAACTAATGGACTTATCTGTTCCTTTTACAGTCCATTTGCCGCCCGCATATTCGAGGTCTTCGGCCGAACATTCCAGTTTATGGGCTGCAATTTTCGCCCCTTTTTCTAACACCTTTTCTATGCTTTTGACAATCGCACTTCCGCCTACGGCAAGACTTCGAGAACCATATGTTCCCATACCAAAAGCCACCGATTCGGAATCTCCATGTACGATTTCCACATCCTCCAATGGAATTCCAAATTTATCGGCTACTACCTGAGCAAAAGTCGTTTCATGTCCTTGACCATGCGAATGTGCGCCTGTGAAAACGCTTACTTTGCCTGTCGGCTGAACTCGTACTTGTGCCGATTCGTACAAACCTGCTCTTGCGCCTAAAGAACCTACTACTGCAGATGGTGCAATGCCACAAGCTTCAATATAAGTTGAGAATCCAATCCCCAACAATTTGCCGTTTTCACGAGCCGCTTTTTGTTCAGCTCTGAAATCTTCATAGCCTACCATCTTCAATGCTTTGTGCAATACTTCATGATAGTTTCCGCTATCGTATTGAAGGGCAACTTGTGTTTGGTAGCCTTCTTGAGTGACTCCATCAAAAGGTTGAATGAAATTTTTGAGTCGCAATTCGGCTGGGTCTGTACCCATTTCCAAAGCAGCTGTATCCAACAATCTTTCCAAAAGATAGGTTGCTTCTGGACGACCTGCTCCACGATAAGCATCTACTGCTGTGGTGTGGGTAAACACTGCTTCTAAATCTATGTGAATCAAAGGAGTTGTGTAAAGCCCTTGCAGTAAAGTTCCATGAAGCCATGTAGGAACGGCAGGAGCAAATGTAGAAAGATATGCACCTAAGTTGGCGTAAGTTTTGACCCGCAAGGCAGTGATTTTACCATCTTTGTCAAAGCCCATTTCGGCTTTTGTTACGTGATCACGACCATGTGCATCTGTCACAAAACTTTCGCTGCGCTCGGCAGTCCATTTGATGGGGCGACCAATTTGTTTGGAAGCCCAAGTCACCAATGCTTCTTCGATGTAATGAAAAATTTTGCTTCCAAATCCTCCGCCTACGTCTGGTGAAACGACCCGTACTTTGTGTTCGGGAATCCCCAATACGAAAGCACACATCAACAAACGGGTCAAATGTGGATTTTGTGAAGTTGTATATAAAGTATATCTATCGTTGTGTCCTTCAAAATGTCCGATTGCAGAACGGGGTTCGATGGCATTCGGAATAACTCTTTGGTTGATAAAGTCTAAAGTAGTGACATGATGTGAGCCTTCAATAGCAGCGTCCACTTCCGCTTTCGGATTACCCAATTCCCAATCAAAACATAGGTTGTTGGGTGCATCTTCGTGTACAAGTGGCGCACCTTCCTGTGTAGCAGCTTTGGCATTGACTACGGCAGGTAATACTTCGTAATCCACCATGACACTTTCAGCAGCATCCTTAGCTTGTGCATAGGTTTCAGCGATTACCACGGCTACCGCATCACCTGCATGTCGCACTTTATCAGCAACCAAAAGAGGGTGAGGCGGCTCTTTCATGGTATCACCATTCTTGAAGTCGACTTGCCATCCACAAGGCACACCATTGATGCCTGATTCTGCAATGTCTTTTCCTGTATAGATTTTGACTACACCATCCATCTCGGAGGCACTCGAAATATCTACGCTTTTGATATTGGCATGAGCATAAGGGCTTCTAACGAAATAAGCGAATGTCATCTGGGGCAATACAATGTCATCAGTATATCTACCTTTGCCCGTAATGAATCTTTTATCTTCGACACGTTTGACCGAAGTTCCAATGAGGGTCATATTTGTTTGTTTTATGAAGTTTAGAAAAAATGGTGTGATGGGAGGACTGTAGGAATAGCATCATAGTGTGATGGTAAAAGGCAAACAACCCGCACAATCTTACAATTGTTAGGTCAAGATGCTTGCATTTTGTTTGCAGCATATTGAACCGATTTCACGATGTTATGATAACCTGTGCATCTACAAAAATTACCTTCAAGAGCTTCTCGAATTTCATGTTCGTTTGGAGAAGGATTGTGAGAAAGTAAATCGGCCGCAGTCATAATCATACCTGGCGTACAAAAACCACATTGAAGTCCATGTTCTTGGTGAAAGCCTTCTTGAAGTGGATGTAAAGCACCATTTTCAGCCATTCCTTCAATGGTTTTAACTGATTTTCCATTAGCTTGCACCGCAAGCATGGTGCAAGACTTTAAGGCTTTACCATCCAGCAAAACAGTACATGCACCACAACTGCTTGTATCGCAGCCAATATGCGTACCGGTCAACCTGAGTTCGTCTCGAAGAAATTGTACCAATAACATTCGAGGTTCTACATTTTGTTTGTAAAGTTTTCCATTTACGGTTAGAGAAACTTCTACCTGCATATAATTAAGAGTTTTAGGTTTGGTGAGAAAATTCGTCTAAATTTAGTTTTTTTTACTAAAAAAAACCAATTATTTTCTCTTAAAATTTAATAAAAAAACAAATCTGTCTTGAAAGAACTATTTGCACAAAAAAGAATTTTTATTTTCGATGCCTTTGGTACACTCTTCAAAACCAGTAACTTTTTCTCCATCTTCTTTTTTCAAATCATCTAACATTGTTTTCTTCTTTCAATGTCATCAAATCTTGCAGCAAAAACTTCAATTCATTATTTATTTCATTGTTTCAAGTGCAAGTTCCCCTTTTATTATAGCAGGGACATATGGAGGTGTAAACAGAGCAGAAGACTCTGTTGAGATTAGCTATCAAGTTGCATCCCCAAAAATTCCTACCTTGGGAGTTTTTTACCTAAGGCTTAGGCATCCAATCTTTATGCACAAAAAACTCTTGAAGTAGGGTTTGTTTGTCATTACTCAATTTGAAGTAATAACGACCTGGTGCCTGAATATTAGTATCCTGCAAGGTCAATGTGAAATCAATACTTGCTTCGGGAATGATGCTTGTCCAAACCACTTGTCTTTGATTGTTTTCGATTGCCAAAGAAAAGTCGGAAGAAATAGGTTCACTGAAGGTCAGCACCATGTCTTCTACGGCCATATCCCATTCTTTTTCTGTGACAATCAAAGGAATATCGTTTCCTCTATGTGCGTGCGCTAATAAGGGTTCATAGGTAACAACAGGTCGAAACAAAGCCGCCAATTGCTCCAATGTATAATCTGCTTTATCAAAAAAGCCCTTCCAAAGGTTTTGAAGACCCTCCATTTTTTCTTCTTGCTGAATCGTTTTTTCTAAAGACTTCAATTCCTGCAAAACGGCCTTGTCACCAAAGTCCTCCAAGCCTACCATGAAATCTTCAAAATAGCCCACCAATTCCTTGAAATCAGCATCTGTTTTCATAGATTTATCAAATATTGCTTGTTCTTCTTCGGTCAACTTTCCTGCAAAATGCCTTTCCAGTAATTCTAAATTATTATTCTCAGCAAACATCGTTATGCGGTTTTTATATGTTGATAAACCATTTTCTTAAGTGCTTCCATGCAGCGTCCTTTCATCGCTTTCACGACATTCACGCTTTTGTAATTTAGTTTTTCTGCGACCTCTTTTAGCCTTAGATTTTCATAATAAAACGAAAATAGAATGCTCCTGCATGAAGGACGCATTTTAGACAACAATTGAGAGACAAGTTGTTGCCTTTCAGACATTGAATCAAGGTTTGAAGGATTGACTATTAGCTCTTTTACCGGCAAATCTTCTATTTCCATAGCAGACGTTTTAACTTTGTGTTGTCGGTTTCGATACAACCATACTCGCTTGCCGATAGCAAACAAATAGGTTTTGATACCACTCTTCAAGTCGTCTAAACGTCCAGATTTCGCATTTTTGTAGAGAGCCAATACACTTTCCTGAAACACATCCAAAGCCATGTCTTGATTGCAGCTCGTTTGTTGAGTCAGCCAATTTACAAACGGCTTGCGGTAAGCCCGATAAACCAATTCTAATGCCTTAGAATCTCCTGACTTTACCGCTTCAATCCATTGAGTCTTATTTTTTTCGAGTTGAATAGCGTAATCCATATACCATCGTCTAATTAATTAGTTGCCAAAATTACGAATAGGTTAACTATTTAGAACAAAAAAAATGAAAAAGGTGACATTTTTCTATTCTCCCCAACCCACTCAACTCAACTCCACCTTCACCTCTCAATCCTCTGATAGTCAATTTGTCAAAAATATTTTTTTAAAAAAAGTGATTTTTTTCCTTCAATCTGCTAGCCTTTTTTCCAAAACTGCAATAAAGGAGTGAACGCAATCAACACACTCAATTCACAATTTTAAATAACCTCAAAATCATTCAACAAATGAAAAAGTACTCTTTACTCACCACCTTCATCTTTCTCTATTTCTTGCTATATCATCACACAATGTTAGCGCAAATAGACCCCAGCAAACACTATCAAATCGTCTTTGACACAGGCAAAGCACTCGATATAGGAGGCGCACCTGGGGTCAATACCCCCGTTGTTCAATGGGATGCAGACCCTACGGGCAACAATATCAATCAGCTTTGGAAATTTTCGGTAGTACCTGGTTCGGATGGATCCAACTTTTATATCCAATCTGTCAAAACAGAAAAATACCTCCAAGTACAAGACCTCGACCACGCATCTTGGACAGAAAAGGGAAAGTACAAGCTCAAAGGTAAACCCTTCCAAAAAACAGCTTGGCAAATGAAAGTAGTAGAAAAAGGGACGGTAGTAGTCTTGGACGAACGAGAAACCAATACCTTAAAAGCTACTGCCCAACAATGGAGATATGTGCAAGTTCCTGGAAATCCACAAAGACAATGCTTCCAAAACTTAGCAAGTGGGCAAGCACTAGAAGTAGCAGGTGGAGAAGCCAATAAAAATGGAGGTAGAATACAGCAATGGGACCTTAACTATGGAGTCACTCAAAGGCTTCAATTGAAAACAAAAATAATCATCCCCACTACTGCTCCTCCAACCGCTGAAAGCCCCAAAACAGAAACCTATTACTATCTCCAATTTCGCCACAGTGGAAAAGTATTGGACAATACAGGTCGCTTAGAAAACGGTGTAACTGCTATTCAATGGGGAATGGCTGGCAATCAAAACCAAGCATGGAAATTGGTGGGGTCGGGAGATGGAAGCTACTACTACATTCAAAGCCTCAGAAGCAATAAGATACTCGAAGTAAAAGACGGAGCTGTCCACAACGGAGCCGAAATCATACAAAATGACCGAAACAATCAAGACCATCAAAAATGGGGACTGGCTCATACTGATAACAACTATTTTCAACTCATAAACAAAAAATCGGGAAAAGTTTTGGATGTAGCTGGCATCTCACACAACGATGGTACTAAAATGACTCAATGGGAAGCGATTGCAGGAGGCGGAAATCAACAAGTCAAGTTCGTGCCACATCCAGCCAAAGCACCCGTTGATGCTATAATGGGAGCTTGGTACTTCTTTCAGTTCAAGCACAGTGCAAAAGTAATGGACAATACTGGCAAGCTAGAAAACGGCGTAACCGCTATTCAATGGGGATTGGCTCCTGGAAACGAAAATCAAGCATGGCGAATGGTCAGCTTAAACCCAAATACTCCTTACTTCTATATCGAAAGCAAAAAGAGCGGAAAAGTATTGGAAGTGAAAGATGGTAGTATGGACGGTGCAGCAGAATTGGTGCAAAATCCATATACAGGAGCAGACCATCAGCTATGGCACATGCCTGCAATGGCACAGAATGGCTACGATAGAATCTACAACAAAAAAACAGGAAAATGCCTAGATGTATTTGAAATTTCTCACAATGATGGAGCCAAAATGATTCAATGGGAAGCAGCAGGTGACAACCAATTGATTCGATTTATTCCCTTTTATTAAAAAAGAAAAAATAACTCCCCGACCAATATTCCCCTTTTGAAAAGCTTGTCCCGATTTCTCGGTGGGGGTTGGGGTATGTTAGCAAAAAAAGCGGGGAGCTATTTTTTTACCGTTTTTTTTAAAAAAAGTTAACCTTTTCTTCAAACCTGCAATAAAGAAGTGAACACCCAAAATTTCAAAATTCAATTAACCTTTAAAAAATAACAACAATGAAGACTTTAACAACAACTTTTGCACTTGTATTTTTCTTCTTTTGTGCTTACAGCACTACTGCCTTTGCTCAAACCAATTGGACTAAAATTGGCGATAATGGAAAACAAATAGTCAGCGAAGATGGCTATATTTATTATGTCGATAATAAAGACCATGCCGTTTGGATGTACGATGGTGAACCAGGCAAATGGATAAAACTGGGAGGCAAGGCACTCCAAATAGCTGCCGATGGAGATGTAGTATATTACATTCATCAAGACACCAATGATATCTACATGTACGATGGTAGCAATTGGTCTAAAATTGGTGAAAAAGGACTTCACTTAACTGCTGATAATGGTGAGTTGTACCAAATCAGTTCTACCAACAATGATATTTTGAAATACAACGGAACTCCCAACAGTTGGAGTAAGATTGGTGCTCGTGGTCGTCAAATAGCCGCAGATGGAGATAATGTATTCTGCATAAGTTCAGATTACACTATTTGGAAATATAGTGGCACTTCTGATATATGGCATAAAATTGGCGGAGACTGCCTTCAATTGGCAGCAGCAGGCAACAAATTATATTGTATGAGTTCAAATGCTGATGAAATATGGATGTACACTGGCAATGGAGGTACCTGGACTAAAATTGGCGAAAGAAGTGGTCAATTGGTTGCTGTTCCGAATCAACTTTACTGTATCGGAACAAGACACAGTGATATTTGGAAATACAACGGAACGCCTGAAAACTGGACTAAAATTGGAGGTGAGACAGCCCAAATTGCCATAGGCTTAGATAATTTATTGTCTATCAAAAAAAATGATGCCTCTATTTGGAGTATCACAGAGTAAGAAAAGCGCAATAGAACACTATTCGATTCTTCAATCTAATGAAATGACGCTCTCTATCAATGAGAAGCGTCATTTTATTTTTTTACTAAAAATCTCATCCTCCAATCAACACAAACCCACACCAACTTTTCACATCCACCTCCTTTTCCTTCAATAGCTTCAATTTTGCCAATCGCAAAGCAGAAGTGTAACTCAATCCCCCCAATACCCCTTCAAACAAATACTGCGTCAACAAACTACTCGGTCGGTCATACACCTTAAACAAAGTCGACACCACATTCTTCGCCCCTGCATACAAAAAACCCCGATTCACCGCCATCATCCCCTCGCCTTTCGCCAACTGTCCAATGCCACTTTCGCAACTACTCAGAACCACCAAGTCGGTTTTGGAGAGATTGAGGTGATAGGTTTCTTCCATGGAGAGGATACAATCTGTATTGGAAGTAGGAAGCAAGAAGCGAGAAGAAGGAGCTGAAGTATCCTTCGTTATATCTTGCTTCTTACTTCCTACTTCTTGCTTCCCCTCAGGATAAAACACCAATCCTGACAATTTCGGCTGCTCATCATTCACCACACCATGCGCCGCCACCAACAAAAAACGACTGTTTTCTACTACTTTCTGAAACTGTTCCTTGGTCGCTTGTTCATGTAGAAAAGTCTTCGACTTCAAGCCCTTTTCACCAAACAAAGCGGCAATGTTTTGGGCTTCGGTTTTGGAGTGTGGAAGCGGATTCCAAGTGCCATCCGACCGCAAAGCCTCCGAGCGTGTTGCCCATTGCCCAACCGCTTTTGCAGCTTCATTCAAGTTTTCCAACAAAGTATCACTCTCTCCTTCCAGTTTCTCTCCTCCTACTTCTTGCCTCTTACTTCCTACTTCCGCTTCATAAACAGGTGCAAACCCCACAAAACTATTTTCAATTGCAGCCCTTTCTCCAACTTGCTGCTGTTGTTTCAATAGATAATGCCACAAAGTAGCCGAATAGTGGTAAGAAACTTCACAGTGTAAAAGCAGGTAATCCAAATCGTGATAGCGATTAAGGGAATTTTCCTTTTCCTCTACCCTTAAAAAATCTTCCACAGGGCTGCAAAGCAAGGCTTCAAAAGGCACATAGTTCAAAATACCATGCGGAACAATCAGCAGTTTTTTGGAGGCTTTGTTTTGTTCCGTCATTGAAGGTTCTGCAAAAAAGTCTATCAAGTGCATTTCCAAAGGTTGCAAGAGGAATTGATAGAGTTCGTAAGCTGTTTCAGCATACTTTTCAAATTGATGATTGTGAATAGATTGAAGGAAGTCATTCACCAATTTTTCAAAATCATCAGCTATTTCTACTTGATGTACTTCAAAACTATCACTTGAAACAAAGAAAATATAGAGGTATTTTTCGCCTACAAAGTAATTGACCATCATCTGATTTTCTGCCAAACCTTGCTGAATTACTCCAATCGAAACGGTTTGGGTTTCGTATTTGAGTTGGTAGTAGTCGGGATAATCTTGCTCGAATTGTTGGATGAGTTGAAGGTATTCTTGGTGAAGGTCGAAGAATTGGGATTTCCATTGGAGGAGAATGTTTTCTCTTTGTTCTTTTCCTTTGGCTTCTTCTTTAGCGATTTGTTTTTCGAGGAAAGTGAGTTGGGATTTAAGATTTATTTCTTTATCAAGTAGTAAGGAAGGGATATTCGCAGAGGTTTTAGAGATGTTATCCTGTATTGCAGTAAGTAATGTATTTGCTTTTGCTTTCTCACAAAACAGATAAGCTTTTTGCCAGTCATTTGTCAGAGCAAAGATTTGCACCCCTAAATCAAAAATTTGGACAATCTCAGATTGTGAGGATAAGAACAATCTACTTTGTTGATTTCTAAAGCTTTTTTTAGCCTTATCAATAATTTCCAATCCTTTTTCAAGCGTTTTTTGAGCAACATTCAATAAATGGCTGTATTCGTTTTCTACTAAAAAAAATTCTAATAAACATTTAATTTTTTGGGAATAAATTCTGATAAGCTGAACACTATCAAAATGTTCGGTGGATGTGGGATTCTCATAGAGAGTTGAATACTGAAAATTGGGAAAAAGAACAGTGAATGATTTTTGGACATAGGCTAATGATTTTTCAAAATCTTCTAATTCAAGATATAGTACACTACCTAAAAGCATATTACTCGAAACATCTGCACGAGATACAGTGTCAAATTTGGAGTAAATTTTTTCTGCTTTATTTAGAAAATCAATGGCTTTTTTATGGTCTTTTAAATACATTTTATACCGAGCTAACTCATGATAACATAAAGCAATATCGGGGTGAGTCTCAGGTAAGTATTTTAGCTGATGGTCAAGTACTTGTTCGGCAAGTACGTAAGCTTGAAAAAAATCACCTTGGTCTTTATGAATTTTTGACAAGGCTTTTTTAATATGAGCCTCTTTGTTGTTTTTTCCTTCAAACTCATTTTGGTGACACAATTGAAGGGCATGATTTAGATTTTGCAAGGCTTTGACTTCATCATTAAGTTCAGTGTAATATGCCCCTAAATTTGTATAGAAAATAATTTCATTATTAAGGTTTACAGTAAAATCTAAAGAAACATTCAAGCTATCCTCCATTTTTATTTGCCTTAAAGTAGAAATAGCTTTTTCGGCATAGATAGCAGCAGATACAAAATCATTGGTTAGTGTATGAACATACGCCAAGTTGCTATAATCCGATACAATATTAACTTCATATTCTTTTTCATTAAGTTCTATAAGTATGTCCAATCCCTTTTTAAAATATTTTTGGGCTTGAAATGGGTTTTCCATAAATTGTGCATACCAAAATCCCAGTCGGTTAGTTGCAGCATAGGTTTGGATATGTATTGCCCCTAACTTATTATTTGTCAATTGAAGTGTTTGGATAAGAGAACGTTCTACTTCCATAAAATCTGTATTTCCCTCAAGAAAAATCTTGCAGATACAAATGGTGTTTTTTGCTTCAAGGTATTCTTCCCATAGACTAAATCTCTCAAAAATTGAAGCCACATTCATAGCCAACTGTAAACTATCTTCAAACTTATGATTGTAAGATAGTTCTACTGACTTATCTAAATCTGCTTTTGCTTCTTTTAGTAAATCTTCTTTACTTAAATCTGATTTATCCATTGGGAACTATTTTAGTTCAGTATTCCATCCCAAAATAGCTTTTTTTCTCAACTTTTTAGCACTTCAAACCCATCAAACATCATTTAAGTTATTTGTTTTTGTCATACAAAAAAAAATCTCCAAAAAAAGTTAACCTTTCTTCAAAACCTGCAATAAAGGAGTGAACAATACTTCATAACCGTTCAGAAATTTAACATTTTCTAATTTTTCAAAAAATTTATAACATGAAAAACACAGTATATTTATTCATTCTTTCCCTTTTGAGTTTTGGTTTTTTAAATGCACAACCCCAATGGACTCATATTGGTGGTGATGCAGGTCAAATTGTTAGTGAAGCAGGATTTACCTATTGTGTAAACAAAAACAATCATACAGTCTGGATGTATAATGGAACTCCCCATAACTGGACTAAGATTGGAGATAATGCCCTTCAAATAGTTGCTACGGGAAGTGATTTATTTTGTATTAAGAAAAATGACAATTCTGTTTGGAAGTACGAGCGAAGCGTCAATAAGTGGAATCAGATTGGTCATAATGCCCTCCAATTAGCTGCTGATAATGGTAAGTTGTACATGCTTACACGTTACAACCATATTCAGCAGTGGAATCGCTTTAACTATACTTGGACTTCAATTGGAGTTAATGCCCTTGAAATAGCTGTGGATGAAAATAATTTATATCTTAAGTCACGAAATAATGCCATTTTTAAGTACAACGGTTCTCCTCAGCAATGGACTATGATTTCCAGCAGTTGTCCTGGTCAATTGACTGCCGTTGGTAATAAATTATATTCTACGGCACCCAACAACACAATAGTGATGCATAATGGTAAACTCCATTATGGTTGGGTTAATATTTGTAGCGATTGCAATCGGTTAACAGCAGTTGAGAATCAGCTTTATTGTATCCGTCCCAATGGTGGCATATTGAAATACAACGGTTTTCCTAATAGCTGGACTCAAATTGGTGGTGATGCTACACAAATTGCAGGAAACTCAAATAATTTATTGTGTATCAATAAAAACAATGCCTCTATTTGGAGTATTTCAACAAAGTAGGAAAAGTGCAGTAGAATTCAATTTCAATTTAGTATTTTTTATGTAAAAGCGCTCATCCCTCGAAAGTTTAAGCAATCAAACTTTTGAGGGATTCTTTAATTCTTTAGCAAGACCTCACAAAATAATCCTGTTCCCCAACTTTTAACACTCCAAATTCATCAAACGTCATTTAAGGAATTTGTTTGAATCACTCGAAAAAAAGTAATTTTTTTTCTCCAATCTGCTAGCCTTTCTCCAAAAACTGCAATAAAAGAGTAGAACACCTAAACTCCGTAAAAGATAGGACACAAATAGAACTCACCACCACAGACGACTATTCTTGGCTTATCCCACAAGATGTATAGGTTTTCATCATTGAAGCAGAACAATCTTAATTCCTTATTTACATTTTCTAAAAAAAATATTTTATCATGAAAAAAATCAATACTTCATTTTTTAAAACTTTGATAATCAAAAGTACACTGATATGCCTATTGGTATTGGGCATCTTTGGACAACTAGGCACACTACTTTATGCAGTAGATTGTAACACTTCTGATATCACTTTAACTACTCAAACAGAAGTCAATACTTTTCAGGCTACATATGGTCCTTGTGATAGGGTAGCTGGACAATTGCGAATTGATGATGACAACGACAGTAATGACAATATCACTGATTTAACTCCTTTAGCGGGACTTACAAGTATAGGTGGTAGTTTGATACTCGCAGAAAACAATAGCTTGGTTAGTCTGAATGGTTTGAACAATATTACCTCCACTGGCACTTTAGAATTTGCCGAGAACACCGCTTTGACAGATGTAAACCTATTGAGTTTGACGGTGGTTAACGGTCATTTTAGAGTGAAAGAAAATCCTCTTCTTCCCAATTTAGATGGTTTCAGCAATCTAACGAATATTCAAAAAGATATGGACATTTCAGAAAATAATGCCCTAGTGAATATAGATGGTTTGTCTTTTCTACAGTCAGTTGGAGGATTGGTACGACTCGAACAAAATCCTTTATTGCAAAACTTAAATGGATTGTGCCAATTAAACAGTGTTAATGAAGACCTTACAGTAAACAACAATGCACAATTAACTGACTGTTGTGGAGTTTATCCCATTATCAATGCAGGTGGAATAGGACAAAATATAAATATGAGTGGAAACAATGTAGCTGGAAATTGTAACAACAATGGAAATGATTTGAACGGAACAGATTGCGCCAGTGAATTTTGTATTCCCATTCCTCCTACTCCTATTCCTACCCTTTCCCAATGGGGCTTAATTATCTTGGCTTTACTGCTGATGATTTGCGGTACACTTTATTTAATGCAGCCGAATTTTGCAGAAGAAGAAAATAAATTTAATAGAAAATACAAAACTAAATCGTGAAACAATCAGATTGAAGTGCTTCTCAAAATACACTCCCAAAATGGCTTCGGCTGTTTTGGGAGATTTTTATTATCCTTCAATTCAATTGTTCGATGAAAATTTATTTTTCACCAAAATTCCAAGATATAGTTTCTATTTCATCTAAGAAAATGATTTTTAATTCTAAAAAATTTTCAGATGAAAAACCTTTTATTAATCCTTTGCTTCCTTCTCTTTATATCTTCGAGTTCAATTGAAGCACAGGTAAACAGCAACTACTACTATACGATTCAATCTAAAGTCAGTGGTCATTATTTAGATGTCAAAGGCAGTAGCAAAGACCCTAAGACACCCATTTGGCAGTACAAACAAAACAATACCGATGCCCAAAAATGGAAATTTATTGCAGCAGGAAGTGGCTATTACTACATCCAATCCAAAGTAAGTGGTTTGTATTTAGATGTCAAAGGCGGAAGCACAAGTTCTGGCGTAATTGTTTGGCAATACTCAAAAAATGGATCGAATGCTCAAAAATGGAGACTACAAAACGCAGGTGGCGGTTATTACTACATTCAATCCAAGGTCAGCGGTCATTATTTAGATGTCAAAGGCAGCAGTCAATCAAGTGGAGCAACCGTTTGGCAATACAAGTTTAATGGATCGGATGCCCAAAAATGGCGGCTTAGAGTAGTAGCGACTTCTCCTCCTCCTCCAAGAACGGGCATCAAAGAAATCAACTATTTAGGCAACTACCCATCCGATAGAGACAATAACTGGAGCGATAACCTTCAGGGGGTCACCCACGATTCCAACAACTGGTATTTCACTCAACTCACAAAATTGTGGAAGTTTCCCTTTAGCCACAATCTCAACGAAGAGGTAAATGGCCCCAACTCCAGCAAACAAATCTTTCGTATCACAATTCCCTCTTTTTTAGCTCAACAAGGTTACAATCATTTTTGTGATTTGGATTATATGGATGGATACCTATTTGTTCCCATTGAAGGTAATAGCGAAACCTTAGTTCCCTACCTGTTGGTTTACAAAGCCTCTAATCTTCAATACATTGGAGGAGTAAAACTTAGCCGACAAAAACAAGCTGGCTGGTGTGCGATTCACCCTATAACAAAGGTAATTTACAGCTCCAACAACCACATTGACCACAGCAATACTGGCAAAAAAATACACCGATATACCGTAGATTTCAATCGCCTGAAGAACAATGAAGTGGTCATTCTTTTCAAAGATTATTACAATCTCTACAACGAAACAGGTAGCCGTAAGCAAGACCTAAAAGAGTACATGCAAGGGGGTGATTTTTCAGAAGATGGGGATTTTTTATTTTTGGTCAATGGAAAGGAAAATGACGAGACTCCTGCAAAAGATGGAGGCGTATGGGTTTTTCACAACGCTACGGGTAGAAAATTCACCAAATCTTTCAGTCAAACCTCTGACTTTGACGATCCTAATTATACCGAAACTTCGATTAATAGGAGATTTCGCTATGAATATCATCCTGGCGGGCTTACAGCAGAAGAACCTGAGGGTATTACAGTTGGCAATATAACGGGCAAAGGAGCTCCCAATATTTCGGGGCAAGTGCATGTCATTATGCTTGACGTCGATTTAACAACAGATGACGAGATGTATTTCAAACATTATCAGATTGTGAAGTAGATCCTTCAAATCTTGATGATTTCAAAATAGAAAACTCCCCAAATAACCGTAGCTATTTGGGGAGTTTATTTTTATTTCACCCAATCCTTTCGCACAAAAAACGCTCCCATTACCACTTCCCCATTCATCACCAAATACTAATAATAACGACCTGAAAAATGTAGAAAGCCTTCAAGCGATTTCTAAAATGATGATACAATACCCTAAACATTTGTTCTTCTCCTTTTTGCAAGCGTTCTAACCATTCTTGTCGGTTCGCCTCTCAATCCTGTATGTTAGAAAAATTATGCACTATCACGTTAAATACTTGATGTATATACGGCAAAAATGCGAATTTTGAACTTTAGCTTTGTTTTTTGACTATTATTAATGCTCAAATTCAATACATCAAACAAATGAACTCAACCATATCTATCATCGGCTGCGGTTGGCTTGGCCTCCCCTTAGCGGAATACCTTCAAAAAAAAGGCTTCTCTATCAAAGGTAGTACCACGACTCCTTCCAAATTGGAGGAGTTGGCTGCAAAAGGAATCCAGCCTTTTCTCCTTCAATTGCAGGGCAAAGACTCCCAATCACCCGAACAAGATACAATTCTAAGTAAATTATTGCAAGCAGACATTTTGATACTCAATATTCCACCAGGCCGAAAAAATCCAGATGTTGTGTCTTCATTTTTGACAAAAATCAAAACACTCCTCCACGCCATTGCAACCTCCCCCATACAAAAGATAGTATTTGTCAGTGCCACTTCTGTCTACTCCCTTCAAAATAAAGTCGTCACCGAAGTTGATGCTCAAAATCCCACCAAAACTTCGGGCAGGGCATTGCTTCAAGCCGAACAATTATTGCAGAACTGCCCAAATATCGAAACAACCATTCTGCGTTTGGCAGGTTTATATGGTCCTAATCGTCCCGCTGGACGTTTTTTGGCAGGAAAAAAAAATTTATCGAATGGAGAAGGGCGAGTCAACTTGGTGCATCAGTTGGATTGCATTGAAGTGATTTACCAAATCATTCGACAAGAGAAATGGAACAAAACCTTCAATGTCTGCTCAGACGACCATCCCACAAGACAAACATTTTACACAGAAGCCGCCCAAAAACTACGCTTGCCCCCTCCTACTTTTCTACTCGATAGTTCTGCCCAATATTGCATTGTGTCGAATGAAAAAGTAAAAACAGAGCTTGGAGTATTCTTTAGAAACCTAACTGACTAACTGACTAACTGACGGATACAAATACAATTCTGTTTCAAAGCAGCGAAAAACAAAGCTATTCGGTCTTTCAAACTAAATGATAACGGTTAAACTTAGATACATTTTTATAAAAGGCTCATTTTAGCCATTGAGTTTACAAACAATCTGCTTTCTAAAGAACAAAATATCAGTAACTTTGTACGAGCAACCAGCCATCTATTTTTTTGTGCATATTTTATCAAAACCCCAACTATGTATATGTTCCAACGGTACTCTTGTATTTTATATGTATGTTTAGTCACTTCCTTCCTTACCTTATGGCATCCCCTTTCCCTTCAAGCGCAAGGACTCATGGTCAATGAAATATCGCAAGGTAACACAGGTCAAAAAGAATTTGCAGAATTGGTGGTCGTAGGAGATCCCTGTACGACTGTCGACTTACGTGGATGGATTGTAGATGACAACAACGGCGATTTTACGGATTGTCCTGGACCTGATAATGGCGCTCTATCAGGAACAGGTATTGCCATGGGGCATATTCGTTTCAAATACGACCCTATATGGGAAGAAGTTCCTGTTGGAACTATCATCGTCTTATATGCTTACAACCCTTCCCTCCCTACCCAACAAGCAGACTTGGGTAGTCTAGACCCTACAATTCCTGATTACGATGATTCAAACTGTGATTTTCTAAGGCTTGTTCCTGTTAATGCTTCCAATACGTATATGGAGTATGACTCAACAACTCCTCATACCCCTACATCGGGTAATGGAGCGGACAATATTGTTTGTCCAAATGGAGCAAATGCCGCCGCAGAAGGTTCTCCTGCCTACACTCCTGCTAGCTATATTCCTCTTACAGATACTGGATTCACAGGCAACTTTGAATTTAGAAATGCTGGGGATGCGTGTCAAATCCGCCAACCAGATGGCAGTTACTTTCATGGTATTTCTTATGGTACCAGCGGTTCAGGTGCACCAGACATTATTGGAGGCCCAGACAATTTACACGTTTCAGCAGTAGGTGGTAGCAATAGAAACTATTTTTTCGACAATGGTGCCAGCGATGATTATACCAATGTTGCCAACTATATTGCGGGAACTGCCTCTACCGACCAAACTCCAGGCTTTCCGAACTCCTGCCTCAATGCCCAATGGATAGAAAGCATGAGAACCGCACCTGATGATGAATTTCAAGGCGCAAGCTGCCCAAATATGGGAGCACCTGCGACTTTTTGTGCAGGAGACCAAATGACCTTCTCACTTACAGGGTGTGATTCAGACAGTTATCTTTGGACACTTGACAATGGAAATGCCACCATTGTCGGAGCCGATGATGGAAAATCAGTAGTAGTAGAAGGAGTTAGTGCCGGCAGTGCTATATTAACGGTCACTGCTACCAATGCATACACCGACTTATTCACAAATTTGTCAGGTTGTTCGGCAAGTTCTCAAGATGATTTATATACATTTGTTTTGACCATCAATGCTCCTGCGACACCTGCTATCACAGGTAATGACATCTGTGGCAGTGGAAACAGCATCTTATCACTCAACAATACCTATACCCAATACACTTGGAGCAATGGAGGAAACATGCTCACTACAAGTGTAAGTGCAGCAGGAACTTATACAGTAACGGTGACAGATGGCAATGGCTGTACTGCTACTGACGATATTACCATCAATGTAAACACCCTTCCAGTTGTAGATATCGAAAACAATCCAGGAACCGATATACTAGAATTCTGTGAAGGGGATGCCACATTTTTAGGAGCTACTTTGTCTGGAAATGGCCCTTATGGTTATAATTGGTCGAATGGACAAACCAACAACATCATCACTGTAAATAATGCCCCTCCAGGAACTCACACATTCACTGTCACTGTCACCGATGGCGATGGGTGTACAGGAACAGACGATGTAGTGGTAGAAATTATTCCTATACCGACTTCTTCAAGCCTAACCATTGAATTATGCGAAGATACGCCGGGTTCAGGCATCGCCACAGGTGTAGACCTCACCGAATACAACCTTCTACTCAACGATACACCCAATGTGGAGTTTGACTGGTTCGATGGCGATTTGGTTACTTATGTGTACATTAGCAACCCAACAAATTTCGATTTCCCTCCTTCCAACAATGCCTTATCCGTAGACATTATAGATGATATTGCAGTAAGCGACTGTTATATATCGCTTATAATTCCTTATACAATTTTTTCCTCTTCCGTCTTTAGCCCCATCGGCAATGACTTTTGTGAAGGAGAAACCACCACGCTTTCTGTTAGCGAAACCTTCAACAACTATGTATGGTCAAATGGAGTAACGGCACAAAGTATCACCGTCAGTACAGGAGGAACTTATACCGTCACCATTACGAATGACAACGATTGTACTTCAACGGGTACCGTTTCCGTTATTGAAGTCAGCAATTCCATTCCAACTGTAAGCGGCAATGATTTTTGTGAAGGGGAAAATACCACACTTTCTGTTAGCGAAACCTACGATACCTACAACTGGTCCAATGGAGATGCAGGACAAAGCATCAGCGTCAATACGTCAGGAACCTACACTGTAACTGTTCAAAATACGGCTGGCTGTACCAATACTGGAGAAGTCACCGTCAATGAACTCACCAACTTGGATCCTACTATCAATGGAAACAACTTTTGTGTAGGTTCAGATGTCGTTATTTCTGTTGCAGAAACATACACAACTTACGACTGGTCAAATGGAGATACGGGACAAAGCATCAGCATCAATACAGCAGGAACTTACACCGTCACCGTTGAAGATTCAAACGGTTGTACAGGAACAGCACAAGTAAGTATCTCAGAATCTTCCATTTCTAGCCCGACCATCAACGGCAATGATTTTTGTGAGGGAACCAATACACCTCTTTCTGTTATCGAAACTTACAGTATTTACAATTGGTCCAATGGAGACGCAGGTCAAAGCATCAATGTCAATACAGCAGGAACATACACCGTCACCGTTGAAGACGCAAGCGGTTGCACAGGAACAGCACAAATCGCGATTAGTGAACTACCACCTTTGACACCAACTGTCAACGGCAGCGATTTTTGTGCAGATACAAACACTGCGCTTTCTATTACCGAAGCTTATGATACCTACAGTTGGTCCAATGGAGACGCAGGTCAAAGCATCAATGTCAATACAGCAGGAACATACACCGTCACCGTTGAAGACGCAAGCGGCTGTACAGGAACAGGAGAAATCGCCATCAATGAGTTACCTGATTTAGTCCCAACAGTCAATGGCAGCGATTTTTGTGCAGGTACAAACACGGGGCTTTCAGTCACCGAAACGTATAATACCTACAATTGGTCCAATGGAGATGCAGGTCAGAGCATCAACGTGGCTGCAACAGGCACTTATACCGTCACCGTCGAAGACGCAAGCGGCTGCACAGGAACAGGAGAAATCACCATCAATGAGCTACCTGATTTAGTCCCAACCGTCAATGGCAGCGATTTTTGTTTGGGCACAAATACTGCACTTTCAGTCACAGAGACTTATGACACTTACAATTGGTCCAATGGAGACGCAGGACAAAATATCAATGTGAATACAACAGGCACATACACAGTGACCGTTGAAGACGCAAGTGGATGTACAGGCACTGGTGAAGTCACCGTAAACGAACTTTCGGCACTAAATCCAACGGTTAATGGAGATGACTTTTGTACAGGTTCTAGTACAACTCTTGCCGTCATAGAAACCTTCAATACTTATAATTGGTCTAATGGAGATTCGGGACAAAACATCAATGTCAACACCGCAGGAACTTACACCGTCACCGTTGAAGATGCTATTGGTTGTACAGGAACAGGTGAAGTCACCGTCAATGAAACTTCGGTTTTAGCTCCCACTGTCAATGGAAATGATTTTTGTGTCGGCTCAAGTACTTCTCTTTTCCTAACAGGAACTTACAGCAGTTATGATTGGTCAAATGGAGACGCAGGACAAAGCATCAGTGTCAATATTGGAGGCACTTATACCGTTACCGTTGAAGACGCAAGTGGGTGTACGGGTACAGGACAAACCACTGTCAATGTCAATCCAAACCCAACTCCTACGGTTGTCGGAACAGATTTTTGTGTTGGCTCAAATACAATTCTTTCCGTCATAGAAACCTACAACTCCTACAATTGGTCGAATGGAGACTCGGGACAAAACATCTTTGCCAGTACTGCTGGCACTTACACCGTCACTGTTGAAGATGCAAACGGCTGTACTGGTACAGGACAAACGACCATCAATACCAACCCGATTCCCACTCCTACTGTCAACGGAAATGATATTTGTCAAAATTCCACTTCTATACTTTCAGTCACCGAAACCTACAATTCTTACAATTGGTCAAATGGAGATTCCGGACAAATGATTACGGTTAGCCTTTGGGGAACTTATACAGTCACTGTTGAAGACTCAAATGGATGTACAGCTTCAGCCATTGTTAGCATCAATGAGATTCCAGCTTTAGTACCAACTGTTAATGGAGACGATTTTTGTACAGGGTCAAACACCGTACTTTCTGTTTCCCAAACCTTCAATACCTACAACTGGTCAAATGGGGATTCAGGGCAAAACATCACGGTCAATACTTCTGGTACTTATACTGTTACTGTTGAAGATGCAAGCGGATGCACAGGAACAGGTGAAGTCACCGTCAATGAAACCACAAGTTTGACTCCCGCAGTCAACGGAAATAATTTTTGTGTGGGAGGAAGCACGGATTTGTCTGTTCCAGGAACCTACACTTCCTATGATTGGTCAAATGGTGACTCAGGGCAAAACATCACGGTCAATACTCCTGGCACTTACACTGTCACCGTTGAAGATGCAACAGGATGTATAGGAACAGGAGAAATCACCGTCAATCAGTTGCCAAATGCACTCGCCCCAACTCTCACAGGCAATGATTTTTGTGAAGGGTCAAATAGCACTCTTTCAGTTGTCGAAAACTATACAAACTACAATTGGTCGAATGGAGACTCAGGACAAAACATCAATGTCAATACTTCTGGCACTTACACTGTCACCGTTGAAAATGCAGATGGATGTACCAATACTGGAGAAATTACCATCAACCAATCAGCAAATCTATCTCCTACTGTCAATGGCAATGACTTTTGTGCGGGTAGCTCTGCCTCCCTTACAGTCATCGAGAACTACACGAACTACAATTGGTCAAATGGAGATGCTGGACAAAATATCAGTGTCAATCTTGGAGGTACATATACTGTTACTGTTGAAGATGCAAGTGGATGCACAGGCACAGGTGAGGTAACGGTAAATGTACTTCCAGCCTTATCTCCTACCGTCAATGGAGACGACTTTTGTGAGGGCAACACATCTACCCTTTCTGTCGCCGAAAGCTTCAATACTTACGATTGGTCCAATGGAGACGCTGGACAAAACATCAGCGTTGGCATTGCTGGCACTTACACCGTCACTGTTGAAGATGCAGCAGGATGTACAGGAACAGGAGAAGTTACCATTAATGAACTGCCCACCCTAACACCAACCGTCAATGGAGACAATTTTTGTGTAGGTTCTAACACAAATCTTTCAGTTACCCAAACCTACAATTCTTACAACTGGTCGAATGGTGATTCGGGGCAAAATATTACCGTTGATATAGTAGGCACTTATACTGTCACTGTTCAAGACGCAACAGGATGCACAGGCACAGGTGAAGTCACCGTCAATGAAACCACAAGCTTGACTCCGACCGTCAATGGAAATGATTTTTGTATTGGCTCAAACACGACTCTTTCTGTTCCAGGAACCTACCAATCTTACAACTGGTCGAATGGTGATGCCGGACAAAACATCAATGTCAATGTTTCTGGTACTTATACGGTTACCGTTGAAGATGCAACAGGATGTATGGGAACAGGAGAAATCACCATTAATGAATTGCCCAATGTTGCTACTCCTACCCTTTCAGGAGATGATTTTTGTGCAGGTTCTAGCACTACACTTTCAGTAGTCGAAACCTACAATTCCTACATTTGGTCGAATGGTGAGGTGACCCAAAATACGGATATAAACCTTGCAGGAACTTATACTGTCACCGTCTCCAATACAGATGGTTGTACGGCAACTAATGAAATTACCATTCAAAACTTAGCCTCTCCAACACCTTCAATTGATGGAGAAGATATTTGTTCAGGAACTGTTGCCACCTTATCTGTAACAGAAAGTTTTGAGACCTATCTTTGGTCTAATGGTGATGTGACCCAAAATATCACTGTTGGTATGACAGGCACATACACCGTTACTGTCTCCAATACCGACGATTGCACTGCAACAGCAAATTTTACCGTCAACGAATTAACGTCTCCAGCCCCTGTTATCACAGGCAGCTTGGTATTTTGTGAAGGAGGAACTACGACCTTAACAGTGAGCGAAACTTTTGTTCAATATTACTGGTCGACAAACGAAAATAGTCAAGGAATCACCGTTGATGCAGGAGGTATTTACGTTGTTACAGTTACAGCCAACAATGGTTGTACAAGCGAAACTGCAGTATCTGTTGCAGAAAAGCTCCTCCCAACAGCTACCTTGACAACCAATAGCCCTACTTGTTCAGGGGATGATGTTAACTTGACTTTTGAATTGACAGGAACAGCCCCTTGGACTTTGGATTACTTTAATGGTTTTGGAAATGTAAGCGTAAATATTCCTTCTTCTCCTCACACCATTACCATCAATCCCAACCAAGGAATCATTATAAATTTAAACAATATCACAGATTCTTTTTGCAGCAATACTCTTTTTGAAAGCACAGAAATAATCGTAAACGAAGCACCTACGGTTTCCAATATTGAAGTGGTATGTGATAACACCAACACTACTTATACGGTCAGTTTTGACTTGTCAGGCGGAGATTCCAATAGCTATGATATTACAGGAGATGCTGGCAACTTGATAGACAACACCTTTACAAGTGAGCCCATCACAAGCGGCGAAAGCTACAACTTTAGCGTGAACGACGACAACCAATGTGGTCCCGTGGTCGTGGATGGCACGCACAATTGCAACTGTGTAACCTTTGCAGGAACAATGCCACTTACGCCCATTGAAGTATGTGAGGGCGAACCCGTTAACCTCAACAATAATGGAAATGAAACCTTAGATGGAGACGACTTACTCGGTTATATTTTGCACAGCAATGTTGGTACTTCCGTAGGAACGATTTTTGCCCAAAACGACAATGGCAACTTTACTTTTGCAGATGCAAGTCCTCCGCTTAATTACAATACCACTTACTATATTTCGGTCATTGCAGGAAGCAATGACGGTACAGGAAACATTGACCTAAATGATGATTGTCTTTCAGTCTCTTCAGGCACACCTGTTTCGTTTTTACAGAATCCCACACCAACTGCCGAAGGGGGCGGAACCACTTGCGGCAATACTTGGGATTTAGTAGCAATTCCGAGTGTTGGCACAGGAACTTGGACAGCAAATCCTGCTGTGGGTGTTTCTTTCGGAAATGTCAACAATGCCCTTACAACAGTGACGATTACCGACGCAGGCAACTATGTTTTTACATGGACAGAAGACAACAATGGCTGTATTGCCTCCACTACCGTAGCCGTTACTTTCACTCAAAGCGTGGTAGTAGATGCAGGCAATGACGATGAAATCTGCAACGACGAATACGATTTGGAAGCCGATAGTGAAGGGCAAGCAGGAATGTGGACAGCAGCCCCTGCTGCGGGTGTCAGTTTTACCAACGACACTGATCCTACGTCTCGTGTGACAGTAGCTAACCCAGGTACTTATACTTTCACTTGGACAGTGAACAATGGAGAATGTACTGTTAGTGATGCAGTAGAAATTACTTTCTACGATGGTATTGGAGTTACCAACCGCCAACATGAATGTATTGACAATGAATTTGTCGTGACCTTTGAAATCATTGGAGGAGATGGAAACTATTTGGTGGATGGCAGCACAGATGGCTTGGTCGGGAATGTATTTACGAGTCAACCCATTCCAAGTGGTGAGGAATATATGTTTACCATAACGGACGGCAGCCCTTGTTTTACATTCATTCTAATTGACGATTTTTTCTGCAATTGTACCACCAATGCAGGTATTTTGCCCCTAGACCCGATTGAAAATTGCGGCTTTGATGCTACGGTTTCTGTTACAGCAGGCAATCCAACTTTAGACGACAACGATATATTGGTCTATGTGCTTCACGATGGCACCATTCCTTTGAATATTTTGATGAGCAATACAGATGGTCAATTCGCTTTTGACGATGCGATTTTGGATTACGAAACCACCTACTTCATCACCGCCTTGGCAGGAAACGATGACAATGGCGATGGTCTTCCCGACTCTGAACATGCTTGTTATGAAACCTCTAATGATACACCAATCATCTTTTATGGTCAACCTATGGTGACAGTTTCGGCGGATTGTGGGTTAACTCAAAGCCTTACTGCTATGCTACAAACTTCAACAGGAACAGCGACTTGGAACAGTACAGGAACCTGGTCTTACACAACAACGAGCGGAGGCAGTGCAAGTTTTGAAGATGTGAACAATCCAAATACAGATTTTACTGCAACAGCAGCAGGAGACTATACTTTTACTTGGACGGGCGCAGGAGGATGTGCAAGCAATGTCAGTACGACAATTATTGAGCCTCTGAGTGCTTCCTGGACTGCTACTTGTGCAGCAGATTTACTAACTTATACCGTTACCCTTACCATTGAAGGAGGCACAACGCCTTATATAGTGAACAATGTTCCAATTGCAGGAACTGTTCATACCGAAACTTTCAATGCGGAGGATGGATTTTCATTTGACATTGAAGACAATGGCATTTGCGAAAGCATCAATATTGCAGGTTCTTGGGATTGTAATTGTCCAAGTCCTGCCGACCCAACACCTCTTGCAGCAGCGCAAAGTTATTGTGAAGGTGAAGCCGTTCCAAACTTGGAGGTAATGGACAATGGTGTCGACATTTATTCTTGGTACAACGACCCCAATGATGTCAATCCTATTTTTGAAGGAGCTGTTTTCAGTCCTACAAGTGGCACAGCAACTTATTGGGTACAGGCCGTTTCGCCCGATGGATGTGTGAGCAATTTTGTTTCAATTGAATTGATTGAAAACGCTTCTCCCAACAATCCTGTCGGCAATGACGAAAGTTATTGTGCGGGAGATGTGATTCCTGCTTTGACGGTAACAGACAATGGCGTAGATACTTATTCTTGGTTTGCAGACACCACTGCAATTGCTATCGCCAATGGAACAAGTTTCACACCTTCAATGGCTGGAGTATACTGGGTACAAGCAGTATCTACAAACAATTGTGTGAGTGAATTTACAGAAATTGAATTGATAGAGTTGGATGCCCCTCCAACACCGATTGTAACCGATGTGACGGTTTGTGAGGGAACATTGATACCCAACCCTATTGTGGCAAGCACAGCGGGAGGTACTTTAAACTGGTCTGCTGATACAGGTGCTTCTAATACAGGCAGTTTTGATGGTAGTGGATTTGCGATTGGAGAACACACAATTACAATTTTTGAAGAAAGTACGGATGCTTGTGAAAGTCCATCGGTCAGTTTTGTATTGACTGTGGAAGATTGCAACCAAAATTGTCCTACGGTGACAAGTTCACCTACGAGTAGTTTTGAAAATTGTGGTACGGAGAATTATACGCTTGAAATTGCTCTGAATGATCCCGACAATACTTTAGACCGTATCGAATGGGTTTCAAATGGTAGTATTGTAGCATCAGATGTGACTACGTTTGATGTCAATGCAATTCCTGTAGGTTGTGATCCGACTGTTCTGGTTTATACCGTCAATATTTATTGCAGTCTTAACCCGAATGTACCTATTTTGGCGGGAACTTTTGACATTACGGCTTATCCTTTAGCCGATGCCACAATCACGATAGTAAATGGCGGATGTACCATTCAAGCACAACCAACTTGTCCTAATTTCAGCATTGTAGGCGATGATACAGTGACTACTACAACGGATGGCGACAACAGCACAGTCGTCTTTACTGTTCAAAACGACGATACAAATTTGGGCAATAATTGTATGACGACCCTTAATGCCAACTTCGATTGTGTTATTACAGATTGTCCAACGATTACGAGTATCAACGCAGGCAATTCGATATGTGTAGGAGAAGATATTTTGCTGACGGCTACTCTCAACGACCCCAATGGAAAATTAGACCGAATAGAATGGATAAACGATTCGGGTACGGTTATCAGCAACGATTTGAGTTTTGTTCACTCTGAAAATGTGACAGGTTGTGATGCACAAACCTTCAACTATACCTTGCAGATTTACTGCGATGATGATCCCAATACACCAACGGCTAGTAATACGGTAACTTGGACGGTTTATCCCGTTCCTGAAAATATTGTGGAAGTAGGTGGATGTAGTTTGGAAGTGATGGATGTGGATTGTGGTGGAAATTTGACCATTGTGTATTCTAGTGACAATGGTACTACTTGGCTACCTTCGCCCAACGATACGCCTATTGATGGTGAAACTTGGCTGTGGGAAGCTTCGATAACTGGTGCGCCTGATGGCTGCAATTTGAGTGGCGAAGTGATGGCTGTGTGTGACTGTTCGCCTCCTCAAACACCAATTGCAGTATCAAGTCAGTTGATTGAGATTTGTGAAAATGAATCAATACCTACTTTTGAAGTGATGCTTATAGATGGTGATTTTGTTTCGTGGTATGATGTAGCTACGGGCGGTGAAGCCATTGCTCAAGGCGTAACTTTTACTCCTATTGAAGCGGGCATTTATTATGCCGAAGTAGGCAATGACAACGATGACTGTGTAAGTGAAAGGGTAATGTTTGAATTAACAATCAACCCATTGGATGATGCCGACTTTAGTTATGCAAACACTTCTTTCTGTTTGGGAGATATATCTGTGGCTTTACCAGATTTGGTGGCGACTACAGGCGGAACGTTCTCGGCAGACAATGGATTAACGATTGATGCCAATACGGGTGCTTTCGATTTGAGCAGTATCTCACAGACAGGAACTTTCACGATTACCTATACAACTCCCGAACCTTGCAGCAATAGTCAAAACGTTGAAATTCAAGTAGCTGCCAACGATTTGGTTTTGGATGCAGGAGAAGACATAGAAGTATGTGAAGGGGAAAATATTTCGCTCAATGCGGAATTGCAGGGCATAGCAGACCTTCAATGGTCAGCGAATGGTTTGTCGGAAAATTTCAGCGATCCATTGAGTCTGATTACCAGTTTTATCACTCCTGATACAGGCTTATTCACGCTTTACCTAACGGCTGCCAACGAATGTGGAGACGATGTACTGGATTCTCTGTTGGTCAGTGTCCTTCCTTTGGTATCTATTGACATTGAAGGAAATACCAACATTACAGAAGGAGAAAGCACGACTTTGGAGGCAATCAGTGAAGGAACGACCGATTTTATTTGGTTTTCAGATGTGGGAGTCAGCAGCTTAAGTTGTACGGATTGCCCAAATCCAGTAGCAACCCCAATCGTCAATACCACTTATTTTGTGACTTCGAATGAGTTGTGTGCAGACACTGCCAGCATAACCATTCAAGTCAGAGATGTGGAAACACTTACCGTTGTAGTTGAAAATGCCTTTAGTCCAAATGGAGATGGTGTGAACGACGAATTCATCGTAGCAGCAGATGGAAATTTGACTGAATTCAACATTATGATTTTCAATCGTTGGGGCGAAAAAGTCTATGAAAGCAACAGTGTCAATGAATACTGGAATGGAGTTTACAAGGACGAAATTCAACCCATTGGAGTGTATGCTTATCTTATTCGCTACCAATTTGAAGGAGAGAACACTAAAACAAAGGCTGGAAACGTTACGATAATTAGATAAAACGGTTCAAAAGGCTTTGGAGGCTATTATTGACAAACCTCCAAAGCCTCATTTTACTATATTTCTGTTTTCATGAAAAGACTACTATTACTTGCAACTTGCTTGCTCATCAGCGGGGCAACTGCTAATGCCCAAGATTCTTATATTCAAAAAGCATACAAATATTTCTTTGGCTCTTGTCCAAGTTTTAGTGGCACAGCTTTCGATATACATAAAAAATCTGGAGATGGCCTGAATGCTACTTATTACAATGGTTCGAGTTTTGACCATGAGATATTGAGGCGAACAGATCCCGAAATTTATTTTTATTACAGCGGCACCAGCCCTGCCTTCGAGGTCAATGTTTACCAATTTTCGGTCGTATGGTCAGGCTATTTGTATGCGCCCGTCAGTGGTGAATATATGATTACTTTCAAAGCAGACGATGGCGTAAGATTGTGGCTCAACGGTAAGACCTTGATCAATGAATGGCATGGAAAAGAAGCATCGGAATATACCGAACGGGCTAAACTGACGGGCGGAGAGGCTTATGAAATTCGGATAGAATACTACCAAGCCAACAAGGAGGCAAGGGCAGAACTGTATTGGGAATATCCAGGTCAAAACAAGCGAGTCGTCCCACAAAAATACCTGTTTACCAACCTTGAAGAACCTCAAGAGCCACTTGTTTTGTTGGGGCCTTCATTCATGACAGTTGATACACAGAAAAAATTCGCCCAACCAGAAACTCCTACTCCGCCTTCAAGACCCGATTATGATAACGCACTTGCTTCAACAAACCAAACCAATTCCAACGCTAAAAAAACTCAACCTACAGTCGTAGCTATAAATAATCCCACGCCGAATCGTCAAAAAGATGTAGAATCTCCTGTTGTTGCTCAAGTAAATCCATCCGTAACAAATACGAGAATAACACAACGAAACAATAACAGCATAAACGCCAATACAAATGTAGGTGAAAATACTCTGACAACTCCAAGCGCTCAGACAAGTACTATAGATTCGGAAAATTCAGACCAAATCATTTCGGAGTCACTATCTATGCAGTCAAACGTAAATATAGAAAGTCACAATCCTTCCCTCCTAAAAATGGCGATTGGAAAAACCAAACCCAAAACAAAAGTGAGTTTACGACCTCGTAGAAGTGGCCCTATTATATTGAAGAACATTCTGTTTGACAAAGATAGATATCGCCTCAAACCTTCATCTTATGATGAACTAAATGCTTTGGTGGATACGCTTAAAAAGAATCTAAGTTTGAGTGTGCTAATTGCAGGACATACTGATTTTGCAGGGGATCCGATTCCCAACCAAAACTTATCGGAGTCTCGGGCAAGGGCAGTTGCAGTTTATTTAATTCGTCATGGCATTAATTCTATGCGTATTCAAACAAAAGGTTATGGCGGGACTAAACCACTCTCTCGTGCGCCTTTGGGTACGGAAGACAGGCGTAAAAACAAAAGGGTAGAATATATTTTGATTGAAGAAGGAGCGAAACCCTAAGAAAATTTCAAAGCTCAAATTCAAATAAGTATTTGAATTTGAGCTTTGTATCTACAACAATTCTTCAATCTTCTTGATTACTTTTTCTGCAATTGGGGAAGTAGTACTGTAGTAAAAATCTACCAATTTACCCTCTTTATCCACAAGATATTTGTGAAAGTTCCATTTTGGAGTGCTGGTCAATACGCCGTTTAACTTTTTTCTACTCAAAAACTGGAACAAATCAGAAGCTTCTTTTCCTTTTACTTCTGTTTTTTCGAATACAGGAAAATTCACTCCATAGTTTTTTTGACAAAACGCTCCAATTTCTTCTCCTTCAAGAGGTTCTTGCTCTCCAAATTGATTCGATGGAAATGCCAATACTTCAAATCCTTGGTCTTTGAAGTGCTGATAAAGTTCTTCCAATTCTCCTAATTGTGGAGTTAAACCACATTCAGAAGCGGTATTTACAATCATTACGACTTTTCCAGCATAGTCTTTTAAGTTAACTTCTTCGCCCGCAAGATTGTGGACGGTGAATTGGTGAATCGATTGTGACATATTTATTCTGATGTTTTATTTTGTTATTTAGTGCTTGAACGGAAACTCTTAACTAATTGAGTGTTAAAACATAACTAAACACTTAAACAGACGAACTTTTTAAAGTTTCCCCATATATCAATACCTTCAATAAATTCCTAATAAATTAACATCAAGTTGCTATAAGAATATAAAAATTGAAGGAAAAAGTTCGTTTGTTTTAACCATTAGTTATGTTTTGATAGACAGACAATTATCTCTTTCCGTTCAGGCACTATTTAAATCATTGTGAGTTCCATCTGACCTTCAAAAAACGAAAATAAACAGATGAAATGGATTAACACCACCACAGCTCAATGGTTCAGAATGACCAATAGATACTACAAGTCTTCAATAAATTTTGCGATTTTCCGAATCGCTTTTCTGCTTTCAGGCATATAATCCGCAAAAAATTGCCAAACGTGCAGCATATTTTCCCATATTTCTAAAGTGACTTCAACCCCATCTTCTTTTGCTTTTTCTGCCAATTTGAGAGAGTCGTCTAAGAGTACTTCATGCGTCCCAACTTGAATCAAAAGGGGCGGCAAGCCCGTTAAATCAGCATAAAGAGGTGAAATGAGAGGATGTCTTGGGGAGGTGTTTTTGAAGTAATCTTTGGAGTAGCGGTGAATGTCGCTTACTGCAATGATGAGGTCTTTTCGAGCATTGGTCTGATAACTTTCATTTTCTCCGTCCAAGTCCACCCAAGGAGACAACAAAACGGCTGCTTTGGGTTGGGGCAGCTGCAATTCTTTCATTTTGAGCAAACTGGCAGTACTGAGTCCTCCTCCTGCGGAGTCACCCATGATAATGATCTGAGAAGCACTATAAGTTTGTAAAAGGTATTGGTAAACTTCTATCGAATCTTCAATGGCGGCGGGATAAGGATGTTCGGGAGCCAATCGGTAATCTATTGCCAATACTTTTGCATGGCAGGCTTTGGCGATATGAGCAATTAGACGTTTGTGGGTGTTGACCGAACAAATAGAGTATCCTCCTCCGTGTAGATAGTAAATAATATGAGGGGCGAGTGATTTTGAAGTAGTAGAGTTGGGAATGAACCAAGTAGAAGGGATACCTTTTATGTTGGTTTGAGTCATCTCCACTTTTAGATTTTTGACAGGCGGAAATTTTCGAGATTGCTGTTCAAAGTATCTTCGTATTACCTCAATCGGATAGTATTTCCCCCCTCTTTTATGCCTTTGCCACTTGAAGAAGACTTTGATAGCAATACTTTGGAGGCTTTGCATTTTGTTTAGTGATTTGTAGTCAGAGTTGATTATCTTTGATATCCCTCACTCACCCATTAAGCCAAGGCTGCAAATCGCTCGCTGACATTGTTCCAATCCACAACATTGTAAAAATTGGAAATATAGTCACCCCGACGGTTTTGGTAATTAAGATAGTAAGCGTGTTCCCAAACGTCAATGCCGAGGATAGGCGTTCCTGTTTGTTCTACTAAACTTGCCATCAATGGATTATCTTGATTTGGAGTAGTAGTAATAAATAATTTTTTGTCTGCCCCAACACATAGCCAGGCCCAGCCCGAACCAAAAACAGAACTTGAAGCAGTTGAAAAGGCTTCTTTAAACTTGTCGACATCTCCAAAAGCCGCATTGATGGCATCTGCCAATTGCCCTTCAGGTTGACCACTTGCTTCGGCAGGTCCAATGACCGACCAAAAAAGGCTGTGATTGAAGTGCCCACCACCATTGTTTCGCACAGCCGTATCTGAATCTTTATCAGAAACACTTTTGATAATTTCCTCCAAAGTCTTACCTTCAAAAGCAGTTCCTTTTACAGCAGCATTGAGTTTTTTGACATAGCCTGCATGATGTTTGTCGTGGTGAATTTCCATAGTTTGAGCATCAATATTCGGAGCTAAGGCATCAAAACTATATGCCAAAGCAGGTAGGGTGAAGCCTCCTGTAGAAGTTTCAGCAGCCTGATTTTTATTATCATTTGCCGTTTTATCGGGTGTTTGTTGGCATCCTACCATTGGATTGATGATGATTCCTGCAGTTGTTATTGCAGTAGCTTTGAGAAATGTTCGTTTATCCATAGTCTAACTTTTATTACGCAAATTAAAAATACTTTTGCAGTTTTGGTGTAATTTTGGTTATTAATTGAAGGAAAAACCCGTTTTGTTGCAAATAAACCTCGTTACTATTATGAAAGATAATCTCTTATGGGTATATTTATTGTTATTCCCTGTTACCATCTTTGCTCAATCTGATTTCAATGTTTCCATTCCGAGCACACATTATCAAGTGACTTTTCCCAATGCAATCCATCATGAAGCCGAAATCAGCATCGTTTATAAGCACTTGCCAGATACTCCTCTAACCGTAACAATGAGTTCTTCTTCACCTGGGCGCTATGCGATTCATCATTTTGGAAAAAATGTCTATAATGTAAAAGCCTTCAATGGAGAGAACGAACCTTTGAACATCACTCGAATTGAACCAGAGTCTTGGCAAATAACAAAACACGAAGGCACTGTAAAAGTTCAGTACACCTTGTTTGCGAATCGGGCAGACGGGACTTATGCCAAAATTGACGACACTCATGCACACCTCAACATACCTGCTACCTTTATGTGGGCAAAGGGACTGGAGCAATTTCCGATTACTATTCAATTTGAAGCACCTACTAATAGTCAATGGAAAGTAGCGACTCAACTGAAAGCCACCTCTCATCCCTTTATTTTTAAAGCTCCTAACCTCGCTTATTTTATGGACAGCCCTATCAAATTGAGCGATTACAGCTTGAGGGAGTGGTCGGTCCAAAACCCAGATGGTAAAAAGCTGAACTTGAGGTTGGCTGTCACTCACAATACATCTGAGAAAATTATTGACAATTTTGCAAAGGCGGTCAAGAAAGTAGTGTTAGAACAACAGGCTATTTATGGTGAGTTACCAAACTATGACTTTGACAGTTATACATTTATATGTGATTACAGAACAGGAATTCATGGAGATGGAATGGAGCATAGAAACTCTACTATGCTTACTTCAGGTGACAATTTAACCTACAATATGGCTTTTCTGATGGGAACTGTTTCGCATGAGTTTTTTCACTGTTGGAATGTAGAACGACTTCGACCAGCTTCGTTAGAACCTTTTGATTTTGAAGGAGCTAATATGTGCAATGAATTGTGGTTTGCAGAAGGATTCACTTCTTACTACGATGATTTGGTGCTGTGCAGGGCGGGAATTCACACTTTGGATGATTATACTGCGAAGTTAACTACCGAACTCAACTATGTATTGAATCAACCTGCCACAGGTTTGTATTCGGCAGTCGACATGAGTCAGCGTGCTCTTTTTGTAGATGCGGCTAGTTTTATGGATGAAACAAACTTTCAAAATTGCCATACGTCCTATTATCCGTTTGGCAGTGTGATTGGATTGGCTCTTGATTTGCAGCTTAGAAGCACTTTCAACAATGTCACTTTGGACGACTATATGCATATTCTTTGGCAAAAATATGGCAAAAAAGAAATCCCTTTTACAAGCCAAGACTTAGAGAATGTGCTAGCGGAGTTGACCAAAGAGAAAGGTTTTGCAGAATCTTTTTTTGATAGTTATATTTATGGCACTGCGGTTAATGATTACAAAACTCTTCTCGGAAATGTGGGTCTGTTGTTACAGAAAAAATATCCCAATCAGCCTTACTTAAATCGCTGTGTACTTTCTTTCAAAAAAGAACAAGGTTTTGAAATCACGTCTGGAACAGTCAAAGGAAGTCCGTTATACAATGCGGGTTTGGACATAGGTGACATTGTTACTTCAATAGATGGAGTGCCATTGAAGGAGGTTCAATCCCTTCAAAAAATATTAAAATCACATGAAGTAGGAGATAATATTGAAGTAAGCTATTTGCATCACGGCATTTCCTATAAGGCAAATGTTGAATTAGCAGAAGATTATCATTTGGAGGTGACTACGTATGAGCAGGCAGGACAACAGCTAAGCAATAAAATCAAAAAAATGAGGACTGATTGGTTGTCTTCAAAAATAAGTGCAGCTCAAAAAGAATCACTATTGTTGGATGAAAATCGATAATTGTTTTAAGTAAGGGTAAAAAAATAACTCCTCGTTTTCTTTTGCTAACATACCCCATCCCCCACCGAGAAATCGGGGCAGGCTTTTCAAAAGGGGAATATTGGTCGATGAGTTATTTTTTCTTTTTTACTAACGAGAAGCAAGATTTTAATTTATTGAAGAAAAAGGAAAACCACTGACAAAAATCAGTGGTTTTCTTGCTTAAACTTATTACTCAATTGGTCTACCGAATGTTAAGACTTAAATTGGTCTCACAGCTTAATCGTGATAGCCCTTAGACTATTTATAAATGTGTGTGTGCATGTGTATAGGTTTCACCTAACAAACTCTTTGTCGTACAGGTGAGCGATTTTTCTTTTTGCTCTTAAAAGGCGCATTTTGATAGCGCTTTCAGCCAAGCCATATTTGTCCATGAGTTCTTTTAAAGAATAACCTTGAAGATATTTCAATTCAAGCATTTCTCTGGTTTCTCCTGTAAAACGACTCAATAATTTTTGGACACGTTGAAAACGCAGATAATCTTCATCTTTGTATTCTTCGTAGGCTAGTTGTTTGGCTGTTTCCATTTGGGTTTCCAAAGAGACCTCTGCTCTCTTTTTCTTACTTCTCACATAATCCACACAACTGTTGTAAGTAATGCGATATAACCAACTCGAAAAAGCAGATTTGCTTTGAAAGGTAGATACTTTGCGGAGAGCCTTTACCAAAATATCTTGTGTCAAATCAAAAGCTTTGTCTTTATCTTTTGTGAATGTCAAGCACTTATGATAAACTTTTCGATAATAACGGCTGTAAATTACTGCAAGGCACTCGTCGCTTTTAGTTGTTTTGTAAGTTGATAATAGCTCTTCGTCAGAAAGTTTCTCTAATTCCAAAGTTGAGTTGGGCATATAATAGATTTATGGTTAGTGAAAAGTTTAATAAGTTACTGTTTTTAATATATAAAAAGAGTAGTGAGTATCTATATTTGTTTTGACTTTTTTTTGTACTGCAAAGTTAAGGCGAAACAAAAGGGCAGGAAACAGCAAAAAAACGTATTTTTCAAAAACGGTAAAACCCCTAGAAAGTAGGCATTTTACCTATCCTCCTTGTTTGTCAAAAAAAGGACAAGCTAAAAAGAAAACACTCATCCAAAATGGTAGTAGTTTCGTAGATTCATAGATAATAAAAAATAGGAGGCAGGAAGTTTTACTTTATTGAGGGGAAGAAGTTTTCCAACACTACATCATTAAAGTAGCGCCTAACTATCAGAAGGCTATGGTCCACATTCCTCCTAACAATCCTCTTACTAAAAGTCCAACATATTCAAGTTTTTTTCTTTTTTGAAGCTTTAACTCAATATGGAATCGTTTTTGTATTATAGGGTGCGTAACCGAAAGGAAACTATTCAACTTCACAAATTTTGATTAATTTAATTAAAACTCAAATCCAATAAGCTATGAAAAACATTAAACTTTCTGAATTAAAGCAACTAAATAGTGTAAAAGAGGTATCAAATTCCAAAATGACCGATCTGAAAGGCGGTAGCTGCCACAAACCTCCAGTAATAAAACTTATATGGGGTATTATTCAGAATGGCTTAGGTTTTATTCCTCCTCCAGGCATTTAAAAGGCAATACATCATTGCTATTACATTGTCATGAGATTAATTCTTGGTCATACGAATAATTGACGTAAAGTAAACCATCTTAAATGCCAACTATCATGTGATTCTAACCTGAAGTTGGCATTTTTTTTGTTTATAACTAAATATATCGATTGCTATGAATCAATGAATTCCATATAAATACCCATATGTTCCAATTTATTTTATGAAAAGTTTTAAGTCATACATATACATCCTATTCTGCTTCTTTTTAACTTCCTGTCTATTCGCTGATACCCCTTCAATAGACAGCCTATCAACTGCTTTGATAGCTGTTGGAGAAAATGAGAAAGACGAATTTCTAACTATTTTTGAAGAAATTAAACAACTAAAACTTAAGAAAGAAGAATTATTGGAAGTCGAAACAAGCCTTCAAAATGCGATTCTGACGGCCCAAAAATTTGAAAATTTTTCTAAATCAAGTAAACTCCACGCTCTCCTATCTAATATTCATATACTACTCAATGCCAATGAAAAAGCCTACCAATCTCTTCAAAAGTCCATTCAAATAGGTAAGAATATACTATCTAAAAAAGAACAGATTTCTATTTTGAAGCGCATTGCAGAATTATCATTGACAATGGGCAAATACGAAGAAGCTTATACCTATCGCCTTCAAGTCTTGAAGATGTATGAAGAATTGAACGACAAAACAGGAGTCTATTCTACCCTTTACAATATTGGTTCAATTTTCTTCTACCAAGAAAACCTCCATCAAGCCTTATCATATTATCAACAATCCCAACAACTGGCAGTTTTAGCCAAAGACAGTGCTTTTTTGTACCGCAATTTGGCTGCAATTGGTAGCGTCTATGGAGAAATAGGAGACAATGATAAGTCTCTGAATTACAATTTGAAGTCTTTGGAAATGGCCGAAAATATGAACTTTGATATGGGAATAGCATATGCAGCCCACAATGTAGGTTTGAATTATGAAATCCTCGACTTGCCAGAAAAAGCTCTTGGGTACTTCAAACAGTCCCTTCAATTGATGCGTAAAATGGGTGACAAATTTGGAGAAGCCAACTGTTTGCAGGCCATCAGTGCGATTCATTCTCACAAGCAGGAATACCAAGAAGCAATCGAATACTTAAATAAATCCCTTCACATCCTTCACCAATTGGGAGACCGCTCCCGAATCCGAGAAATATATTTGGATATGTCTCGAACCTACTTCAATGCTGGAAATGCAGTCAAGGCTTACGAGGTACAAAAAGGATACATTGAACTTCGAGATTCCTTGATTCAAGAAGAAGCCATGCAGCAAATGGCGAACTTGAAGCAAACCTACGAATTGGAGAAAAAAGAGAGCGAAAAACAAATCGCTATTATGGAAGCAGAACAGCAGATGGAGCAGGTCTATCGTTATGCTTTTTTGGTGGGATTGAGCTTTCTATTGTTGGTCGCTTGGCTATTTTACAGCCGCTACCAAGAACAAACTTCGATGAACAAACTTTTGGCGCAAAAAAACGAAGAAATTCAACTCCAAAACAACAAATTGGCTACCTCCAACCGAGAACTCGAACAGTTTGCCTACATTGCTTCCCACGATTTGAAGGAACCCCTACGAAACATTGGCGGTTTTACCAGCTTGCTCGAAAGACGCTATCTCAATGAGGAAGACGAAGATGCCAAAGATTTCATGAACTTTATTTCTTCTTCCGTCACACACATGCACAAACTCCTCACCGATTTGTTGATGTACTCCAGAATTGGGATGCAAAACGAGGAACACGAAGAAGAATATTTGCCTCTAAACGAAGTCGTTCAACAAGTTTGCAGCAATTACCAAACGAGCCTTAAAGAAAATGAGGCTAAAATAATTATTGACGATTTGCCTACTATCTATGGCAATCGCATACAGATGATACAGTTGTTTCAAAATCTGATAGGCAATGCCATCAAATTTAGAGGAGAAGATAAGCCCGAAATCCACATTCACAGTGCCGAAAACTCCAAAGAATTTATTCTTTCGGTCAAAGACAATGGCATCGGAATGGAACAGGAATACACCGACAAAATATTTGTGATTTTCCAAAGACTTCACAACCGAACCAAATATGAAGGTACAGGTATTGGTTTGGCTATCTGCAAAAAAATCGTAGAACAACACGAAGGGCGTATATGGGTAGAATCTCAATCGGGTAAAGGCAGCACTTTCTACTTTGCCATTCCCAAAGAAAAGAAAACAGATCCCTTTTCGTTAAAAACGGCTCGTAAAGCAACGATTGAAGCTTAAAACAAATTAAGAATGTAATTCATAATTTGAAGTTCTTCATTGCTTCAATATCTCCTTCAATTCCTCCTCCAACACCATCAATAAGCCCGAATCTATCAAACGAGGAGTCAAAATTTTCCAGTTTTCGTTTTTGGCAAACACTTCCTTAAAAATCGGTAAGGCCTCCTTCAATCGGTCATTGTTTACCAAAGTAACCGCATGCCAATACTTCATCTCCTCATTATCAGGAAACATCTCCTCTGCCGACATATATTCCTTCATTGCCAAATCCATGTCACCATGTTCCACTGCCAAATCTCCCTTATTCATGTGTTCATACGCTCGATGAACCTTCAACACCCGCTTGATTTCTGTAATCGGATCCGCATGATCTTCCACTCTCAAGTCCACCAAACGGTCTTTCCAAACCTTGCCTGTTGATTCGCCTCGAACCACCAAAATGGCCGCCGACTGTTTGCCACGAATGTCCCCTCCCACCGATTCTGCAGCTTCCAAAGCCGCCAACATACGCTCTGCCAAAGGTGCTTCGGTTTCTTCAAAAGCCGTTGCCATCGCTCCCCAAACAGTTTCGTTGAGCATCATATTGGCCTGAACCGAATAGTGTTTCCCCTCAATATGCCCTGCCGCTTGAATGCAGTTTTTGCCTGTATGAGCAGCCACTTCTCCCCTATTATTCAACAATGCCACTTGCCGAACCGCTTGCCCTTCGTCTGCCGCCAACATGCTTTCCAGAGCTTGTTTGGGCGACAATCCCACTTTCATCAGCGCCAAACCCTGTGGCCCAAAATCAGGGTTCACAAAAGACTGTGTAGCCACTACGCCCACACCTGCCTCGCCCCAAGTCACCAAAGTTCCAACCGAAAACCAATGCGATTGAACCGCCACTCCCATTTCGCCCGTTTTTTCGTCATATGCTACAATCGAATATGTATGCGCCAAGGGTTGAGAACCATAGAAGGTTTGTGATTTTGTAGTAGTCATGGTGATGGTTAGCAATAAAAGAGTGATGGAAAAATATTTCATGTTGAATTGTTTATTTTGCAAAATTATTCACAAAATAAACAATTCTTCCAAAAAGTACACTTTACGAAGCCTCAATCTAATGTGAACTTTAGTTGAAGTAACATTCATTTTACATTTACAAAACAACAATAATGGGACCACTCAAAGGAATTAAAATCATAGAAATGGGCGGACTAGGCCCAGGACCATTTGCAGGTATGATGCTTGCGGATATGGGCGCAGAAATCATCTTGGTAGAAAGAAAAACCGACCCCAGAAAAAATAGATTTCCCGACTGCAATCGCAGAGGAAAACGTTCTATAGCCCTGAACCTCAAAGACCCCAAAGGTATAGAAACGCTCCTTCAATTGGTCGAAAAAGCAGATGTACTATTCGAAGGATTTCGTCCAGGAGTCATGGAGCGATTGGGCATTGGGCCAGAAGTCTGTATGGCCAGAAACCCAAAACTAATCTATGGACGCATGACCGGCTGGGGACAGACAGGGCCACTTGCCCATGCAGCAGGACACGACATCAACTACATATCCTTGACAGGAGCTTTGGGAGCTATCGGGCCTAAAAATGGAAAACCCGTACCTCCTCTAAATTTAGTTGGTGACTATGGCGGAGGTGCCATGTTTTTGGTGACTGGTATTTTGGCAGCTTTATTGGAATCGCAAAAATCGGGTAAAGGGCAGGTAATAGATGTAGCCATGACCGACGGTTCGGCGGTATTGATGTCCATCTTCAATTCGCTGCACGCTATGGGAATATGGAAACCAAGTCGTGGCTCAAATTGGTTGGATTCAGGAACACATTACTACGATACCTACCAAACCAAGGATGGCAAATACATTTCCATTGGCTCTATTGAACCCCAATTTTATCAGCTACTTTTGGAGACCTTGGGACTGGATGCCAAAGAATTTGCAGCCCAAAACAATCCCAAAAAATGGGAGGAATACAAGGCAAAATTTGAAGCAATTTTCAAAACCAAAACAAGAAATGAATGGTGCGACATTATGGAAGGAACAGATATATGTTTTGCCCCCGTTTTGGACTTTTTGGAAGCTCAACAGCATCCTCACAATGTAGAACGCAAAACTTATATCAAGATAGATAACATCGTTCAACCTGCTCCTGCTCCCAGATTTAGTCGCACCATTTCGGAAATACAATCGGGTTCCCCTGCTGCAGGAGAGCATACAGAGGAAATACTAAAGGATTGGCTTAGATAGAACTTCTATCTCAAAACAATCACCTTAGAAAACATCCTTTTCTGTTCGCCATACAGCTCCAAAATCATGGAAGAAGTGGTTGGTTTCAATCCTTCAAGGTTGATTTCGTTTCCCTGCAATTCGCCAGTGCCTACCAGCATCCCCTGCAAATTGTAGAGTCGGAAATGCGAATATCCAAGAGGTAAGTTTTTGATATACAAATTTTTGTCAGCAGGCAAAGGATACAAAACAAGATTCTCTTCGATAGCCAAACCTTCAATGTCGACCAATTCACCAAAACCCCAAACCTCTATTTCGGTGATACTGTTCCAGTCACTTCCTCCTGTATTCCCAAAACCCGTCAATCGAACATATCGAGTATCTATATCTTCAAAATCAATGATTTCAAAATCATCTGTCAAACCTGCACTCAATGTTCGAGGAACTACATTGGTGAAATTAACATTGTCTGTCGAAACATCTATTTGGTAGTGCGTAGAACGTTCATCTCCGTTGTAGAAGGCCACCTTCAAGTAACTCACCGTATAAAGTCCGCCCAAATCCAAGGTGATGAACTGCTCTCCCTCTGCCGACCATCGAGTAGAAAAATCTTCATCCAGTACGTTCTCTTTACCATTGTCGTGCGTTGCATCCACTTGCTCTGCGCTTGCAGTCACCTCCACCACAGGAAGTTTTTCGCCTCCTAAATCTTTTGGTTCTTGGAATATCTGAATTTGACGATTTACAGATTCTCCTATGATAATAACCGTTCCCTGACGCAAAGCAACTTCCGTATTGGCTTCGACATTCACCAAAATGTTTGCACTTCCAGAGCCTGTTTCCACATCAAAAGAAATCCAATCCATGTCCGCTTCTATTGACCAATCCATATTGCTGTTCAACTCAAATACCTGAGAACCACCATTCGCTTCAAAAGTCATTTCCGAAACCGATGTAGTGATGTAACCTATACCCGTTTCACCATCATAGTCGGGATGATACGAATATGGCCCGACATCTTCTGCTGTCAAAGGCGCATATCTGATGGATTCCATGCTGAAATTATCCGCCCCTACCGAACTGCTTTCGCCTCTCTCTTGACCATGTATATCTTCGTCAATAGCTCCTGTAAGAATGTCATCGGCTGCCAAAACTGGAGTACTTTCGGTAGACCTCCAAGTATTGGTCGCTTCGTCAAAGACCAAATTGGGATTGGTGAGATTGATTTCAGATTCAGCAAAAGTTCTTCCATCACTTGACAAAGTCGCTTCTCCCATCGGAAACATTACATTGTTTCGCCAAGTCATATTATCGGGTTCATTGTAGAATTTGACGAGGCTGTTTTGAGAACCTTGTACCAAGTTGTAGGCCATGATCACATCTCTTGGAGGTTTGGAGTAGTTGCCATTGTTGTCCATTCCTATCTCGATGTTGTGGTCGTTGTTGACCAATGTATTGTAGACAATGATGGCTCTTTCGATGCGAAAATGTTTGCTAAGAGAAGAATTTCCAGACTCCGCATCTCCTTCTGTCAAAGTAATCGGCGCATCCCATCTCTCTCCCTTCAATCCTTCAAAATAGTTGTTAATCACTACATGATCTTCGCCGTAAAGCCGCACTCCCCCCGTACAGTAAGTGCCATTGTCATCAGAAGAACATTCCGCTCCTCCTCCGAAAAAATAGTTCCCTTCAACGCGGTTTCGGTTGCCATGTCTAAGCGAAATCGTTCCTTCGCTTTTTGAGATGGTATTGTGGCGAACTACATTGTCACAGCTTTTGACCGAAATGATTTCGGGGTCACCATTACATTCTTCAAAGTAGTTGAATTCAATAACTGTATAACCACTTGATTCTGACATCTCACTCCAACCCACTCGAATCGATTCTTTTTCATTCGTAATTCTGGGTTGATTGTCTCTGAACAAGTTGTGGTCAATCAAATCAAACTGCGACTGTATCGTTTCGCCCGATCCATCAATCGTGATGTAATGCCCTGCTTCTTTTTTCCCTTCAAAGGTATTGTGATCAATTCGGTTGTGATGGCTCAAAGAGGTCGTTGGCTCATTCCATACCCCTCCAATATAGACCCATTTAGTCGAACTCGTTTCATTCAGTCGGAAGGTATTTCGAGTAATGCGAATGTTATTGCAGCCCTCTAATTTGACGGCAGTACCATTGTTTTCAAAAACAATTCCTTGAATAATCACATACTCTGAGGTTCGCAATACAAATTTGGTTCCATCAACAAAGGTCACCCCTCCAATGCTTTCCGCCCTGATAGTAATGGGAGCTTCCGCAGTCCCTTTTGCAGTAATCGTCATACTGTTTCCATCGTATGTGCCGTCTTTGATTTCGATTATGTCTCCTGGAGAGGCTTCATTCACCGTTGATTTCAAGTCGTCTATATCTGTTACAACGACTGTCTGTGCTTGTGTTAGATTGATCGCAAAGAATAAGAAAAAAAAGCAGATAGTAGTTAAAGTCTTCATAGGATAAAAGGAGTTATTTTTAACAAATCAAATTGGTCTACCAATTTTTGGTTTGCCAAAAATAAGAAAAAAATGACACGGAGGTAATTTTTCGGAAACTTTCTTTATAGTAAAACAGAAAAGATAGCCTCTGCAATCACCTGACTTAAGTAAATGACATTACATTTCCCTCCTTATTATTCTTAACATTACCGACGAGTATATAGTATGAGTTATCCTATATAAACCTTCCCACCAAATACTCCTTAAACGTTTCAAAATCCACTTCTAACCATCCTGCCACTTTCTCCTTGTCCTTCAATGCTGCCAAATCAGCAGGAATCTCTACAGAAGTACCGATAGTTTCCTCTACAATATCAATGAATTTTGAAGGATGAGCCGTAGCCAAAAAGATGCCATTAACTTGTTTTTCCAAACCATTTGTTCGTAAATATTCCATCAGCCCTCGATAAGCAATCGCTGTATGCGGACACATGACATAGCCGTATTCATTATAGACTTCCTTCAGAGTTTCCAAGGTTTCGGCATCTGTATAGCTATAAGCAGAAATGTCTTGACGAATAGATTCGATATCTCCGTCATAAAGGTCTATAATCCGTTGAAAATTACTTGGATTCCCTACATCCATCGCATTTGAGTAAGTTGCAATCGAAGGGCTAATGGGGTGGTAATTTTCCGTTTTGAGGTATTCTGGAAAAACTTTGTTGGCATTAGTTGCTGCGATAAATTTGGCAATCGGCAAACCCATTCGCTTGGCAATTAGACCTGCTGTAATGTTGCCAAAATTTCCGCTTGGCACACAAACAATCATCGGTTTACTCTTGTCCTTCAATTGTTGATAGGCTCGGAAATAGTAAAACATTTGGGGAATCAAACGTGCCAAACTGATGGAATTGGCGGAAGCCAAACGCATTTTTTGGTTCAGTTCTTCGTCATTGAAGGCGGTCTTCACCAAAGCCTGACAATCATCAAAAGTACCGTTCACTTCAAGGGCAGAAATATTGTGTCCAAGCGTGGTCAATTGTTTTTCTTGAAGGTCACTGACCTTGCCACTTGGATACAAAATAATCACTTCAATATTCGGAACTTGAAAGAAACCTCTTGCCACAGCTCCTCCTGTATCACCCGAAGTAGCTACCAAAACATACTGTTTTTCTTGGCTCTCTTTCACAAAATGTCCCATCAATCGAGCCATAAACTGCGCTCCAAAATCTTTGAAGGCTAAGGTCGGTCCATGAAACAATTCCAAACAAGCAATGTCATCGTGAACAGACTGCAAAGGCGCATCAAATTGAAGGGCATCCCACACAATCTTTTTCAAAGCCTCCTTATCAATACTGTCTTCCAACAAACAGTGTGCTACTTCAAAAGCCATTTCTGCAAAAGTCAAATCTTTGATTCCTTCAAAAAAAGAAGCGGGAAGTGGGGTAATGACTTCGGGCATATACAAGCCCTTGTCGGAAGGCTGCGATTTCATGACTGCCTCCTCTAAATCTACATTCGGAGATATGTGTTTTGTGCTGTAAAACTGCATTTAAGTGAAATTGGTTTTTTGTTTGTGTTTAGACGCTGCAAGATAGTAATTCCATTATTAGGACAAAAAACAAGATAAGATATTTGAGTTTTAGATTTTTACTTATATTTATGCCCCTTTATTCCTTCAATGCCATTTCCTCCAAAACTATATTTCGTTGAAACGAGAATTAACAATGTAAGCATCAATATCTTTGATTAGTAAGGGTAAAAAAATAACTCCTCGTTTTCTTTTGCTAACATACCCCATCCCCCACCGAGAAATCGGGGCAGGCTTTTCAAAAGAGGAATATTGGTCGATGAGTTATTTTTTCTTTTTTACTTAACACAGTTCAATAAAAAAACTTCTCCACTATGAACGACACAATCGACGAACAGTCATTTCACGAAGAAGAATTAAGTCGAGATTTGGGGCTAACCACCGCATTGGCCATTGGAGTCGGTACGATGATTGCCGCAGGTATATTCACCCTCTCGGGCTTGGCAATCAGAAATGTAGGCTCGGCGGCTATTCTTTCGTTTTTGTTGGCAGCATTGGTCGCTTTGTTCACTGCCTTGACCTACTGCGAGTTTGTATCCATTTATCCTCGTTCTGGAGAAGGGTATTTGTACGCCCGAAAAACCTATCCTGCCCCACTTGCGTATTTTGTCGGTTGGGCTTTGTTTTTGGGATACGCCTCCTCTTGCGCTTTTTACATCGCCAGTTTGTCGAGTTACTTCAATGAATTTTTGTGGCACAGTCCTATCGAACAACTTTCGGGCATTGTAGCACTGATAGCGCTAACCATGCTGAACATCAAGGGAACGAAAGAAAGCGGAAGTTTTCAGGTCATTGTCACAGTGGTCAAAGTGCTGTTGTTGCTGTGGTTCGTTATTGGCGGTTTGAGTTATGTCAATCCCGAAGAAGTAATCGCAAAATTCAGTACAGATGTCGTCCAAATTGTCAGCACTTCGGCCTTGGTTTTCATCACCTTTTTTGGTTTTTCTGCCATTGCAGCCTCGGCAGGAGAAGTGAAAGACCCTGTGAAAAACATTCCAAGAGCCATCTTTTTATCAATGGGAATTGTGACGGTTTTATACACATTGGTCGTTTTAGTGATTTTGGCTGCAAACCTCACCGAATACAATGAAGCTGCAATGGGCGTAGCTGCCAAAATGTTCTTAGGTGGTGTCGGTGGAATGGTCATTATTGCAGGAGGTTTATTTTCGATGATTTCTGCCTCCAATGCCTCGATTATGGCAGGTTCGAGAGTCGCTTTGGCGATGAGTCAATTGGGGCATTTCCCGAAAGAGTTTGGTACTATCAACCCCAAAACTCGCACCCCCATTATTTCAACTTTCTTGGTGGCAGGAAGCATTTTGATTTTCGTCTTGTTATTGCCTTTGGAGGATTTGGCGCATTTTGCAGATACAGTGCTTTTGTTGGTGTTGATATTGGTCAATGCTGCCTTGATTATACACCGCAAGAAATTTCCCAATATAGAACGTCCCTTCAAAGTACCTTTGGTGCCAATTTTGCCGGGATTAGGCATCCTTTTTAACCTCTACTTGTTGAGTCAAATTTTCCATCACCCGTTACCCGTAGCCTTAGCATTTGGCGCATTGGCATTGGGTATGGTGGGTTTTTTGATGTGGAAAGGCACTCAGTCCGAAGCCGAAGCATTGCCGGGAGAGGCTTCAAGAGTAGCAGCAGGGCGTTACAGTCTTTCGGCAGACGAAAAAGAAACTTTTAGGGTCTTAGTGCCAATAGCGAATCCTGCTACTTTGGACAATTTGATGAAGTTGGCTGCTGCCATTGCCAAAGAAAAAGGTGGTGAGGTTGTGGCTTTGCGAGTCGTAAATGTACCCGAACAAACGCCTGTGCGTGGAAATCACCGACGATTGGTGGAAGCAGAACAAGAACTTTTGGACAGAGCAGACCAAAGCGGAGAAAACTATGGTGTGCCTGTGACTTCTTTGGTCTGTATCTCCCACAGTACTGCAAGGGCAATTTTGGAAATCAGTCGCCGACGTGCTTGTGATCTGATTGTGATGGGCTGGAAAGGCTATTCTACAAGAGGAGAGAAAATGCTGGGAGAAATCACCGATGCTGTTGTGACCCATGCCCGAACCGACCTTATGCTCGTCAAAATCCCGAATACGGGGCTTCAACTCCAAAACATCCTACTGCCAACAGCTGGAGGCGAGCATGCTCGTGCTGCCGAGCAATATGCAGCTTCAATCGGGCGAACCTTCGAAAATGGCAGTGTCACCGTTTGTAGTGTGCAAGCCAAAGACACCAATGCTGAAAGAATCAAAGAGATTACGATGCAATTGGGCGAGGCAGTTTTGCGGGTCAGCACCAAAAATGGGGTACAAGTCACCAGTAAAATCATTGAACATTCCGACATCACCAAAGGTGTAATCGAGGAGGGCAAAAACTACGATGCCATCATGGTCGGAGCGACTCGTGACAGTATTTACCCCCAAATCCTCTTTGGCAGCATCCCCGAAAACATTGCTAAGGGTTCTGAAAACACAGTCATTATGGTAAAACATTACCACCCTGTGAAGGCATTGCTGGGTAGGGTGATTGGGGAGTAAGACAACTTAAATACACTGTTTCAAAATGACTAATTTAATATTTTAGTTTGCCTAAATTTCCAGTTTGACTTCTTCAAAGTTATCATACTACGACAATCACAATTTAGTATTACTTAAAAAAATTCAAAGGATGCAAACCAAGTCCGAATATATTCAAAGTACCATTGCGGAACTCATCAAAGAAGGGAATACGGATGCTTTGATTCAACAAATCGAAATGCTCAGTTCCAAAGAAGTGGTCCACCTAATTGGTCATTTGAACATAGAAGAGCAGATGAAACTGTTAACTATTCTGCCACCAGAGGAAGCTGCCGAAGTGATGGAAGATATTCCAGAAGCACAAGCAGTGGATATTTTTGAAGAGTTGGATGCCAAAGATGCTGCTGCGATTCTGAACGAAATGGAAAGCAATGAGCAAGCAGACATCATCATGGAATTTGACCAAAAGGAAGCACAGGCTATATTGGCAGAAATGGCTCCAGAAGAGGCGGCTCACGTCAGAATGCTCATTGAATATGACTCCGATATTGCAGGTGGCTTGATGCGTACCGAATATTTTTCTTTTGATGAAAATCAAACGGTGGCGGAGATTACGGAAGACCTTCGAGCCTATTCAGAACGATACAAGTACTACAGACTCAAATATATTTTTGTTACCCGTTCAACAGGACAATTGCAGGGGGTTCTGCAAATGCAGGACCTCTTATTGGCAAAACCAACGACTTATTTGTCCGAAATAATTTTACCCGAAGTATTATTTGTAAAGGATACTGCAACCTTAGATGAATTGATTGATTTTTTTGATACTTACGATTTTTTGGGCGTTCCTGTAGTGGATAAGGAACATCACTTAGTAGGGGTTATTTTGCGGGGCGACATTTTGGAAGCAGAAACAGAAAGGGTCACTCAAGAGCATTTGGAAAGTCAAGGGATTGTGGGGGGAGACGAATTGCGAACCATGCCTGTCTTGATTCGAGCAAAGCGGCGTTTGTCTTGGTTATCTGTCAATATTTTATTGAATCTAATTGCAGCGAGTGTGATTGCTTATCACCAAGATGTATTGCAATCTGTGATTGCATTAGCCGTCTTTCTGCCGATTATTTCGGACATGAGTGGCTGTTCTGGGAATCAAGCGGTGGCAGTCAGTATGCGAGAGCTTTCTCTAGGGGTGGTCAATCCAGGAGAGGTATTGCGGGTATGGTGGCAGGAAGTTTCGGTAGGCCTCATCAATGGTTTGGTGTTGGGTTTGTTGATAGGAATTGTTGCTTGGGTGTGGAAAGCCAATATTTTCTTTGGGTTAGTGGTTGGAGGTGCTTTGTGTGTCAATACTTTGGTGGCCGTTTCTCTTGGCGGAACCATACCGCTGCTTCTCAAAGGAATGAAAGTAGATCCTGCGCTGGCTTCAGGACCGATTTTGACAACTGTAACCGACATGGTGGGTTTCTTTCTAACCCTGACTTTTGCGTCGCTACTTTTGAGTCAGATTGGGGGGCTTTGAGAGAGGGGTTGTGTTGTTTAACAGCATTTTAGACAAATAGAGCCAATTGCTTTTTTATCAAATGCTGCAATCTCAAAACTTTCCTCAAAATGGGCTGACAATTTCGGGAACTTTGACTGCTGCCGATATTGAAAACAACAAAATCAAAATCCGACAAGATGGGAAAAACGATTGGCTTCTATCTCTGCTTCAACGAAAATGATTAAAAAAGTGATTCGTTTTTATTTGGGAGAGTGGGTCACGATTCAATTGGGTAAAGATGGTTTGGGAGGAGTGTATTTGAAAAGTATTGGTAAAGCTATTTGAGCCAAACCTCATCCCACCTATTTCCCAAATGCTTCCTGCAAAACCGCCTGCATCAGCACCTCCGCATCCACCTGACTTTGCCCCACTTGCTTCGATAAGTTTTCACACAACCCCAACAAAGATTCTACTTTGGCAACAATTCGGTGTTGTTCGGAGAGTGGAGGGAGGGGGATTACTGTTAATTCAATATCTGTTAATCTGAAGGAGTTTTTTATTCCTCTTTGTACAGCATTAAATTGTGTTTGACATACAGGAGAAAGGAGAAGAAAACCCCAAAAATGATTTCTTATCTCGTTGATTAATCTAATCATTCCTGTATGCTGGTTAATATATGCATCTCCAAAATCTTTTGGTATCAAACCCAACATTCCTACATCCCCTGTAATTGACATTAAATAATCATATTCCTGTAATTTGGCTCTTGCCTCAATTTTTCCAACTGGTAGATTGACATATTGAATATTTGTCAATCGAAGCTCAAGACTTCCTTTTGACAAATTCCCCATTCTAATAAATTTTGCACCTTTCTTTGAATAATATTTTGCCCACCCTCTTGAACCACTTGTAATTAGTTCACATATTTCCCCCAATCGACACCAAACCCATCCTTTCGGCAATTCAAAAGGAATTTCATCTGCTTCAATCGGTGGCAAGGGTTTTTCTTTTTTGATTTTCTTGGCTTTCACCAATGCCGCTTTTTCCGCTTTGATGCGTTGAAGAAGTTCAGAAGCGGGTTCATCATCGGGGTTTTGTGGAAGAAGTTTTCCTTGAACGGCTTCTTGTAGGATGGCTTGTTGGAGTTGGGAAATTAAGAGCTGTTGAGTTTTGATGTTATTTGATAAATGAATCCAATTTTTTTCAAAAAAAATGGTTTTTTGAAGTCTATATTTTTCAACTAATTTTTTTTCAATATTATCATTTTCAATTCCATTCAGCATTTTACCTATTTCAAGCTGAATATTTTTAGAAACAATTGGAATTTGAACATTAGAAATTCTGGATTTACTTATAACAGGTTGCAGGGAGTTATTAGCATATTTATTTAACTTACAATAATTTAAATAGTGTATTAAGAAATCCAAGTCAAATCTATCATCAATTTTTTTTGCATACAAGGCATTATCTGTCACCCAAGAAAAAGGATTAATTTTAAAGGTACATCCACATCTTGCGCCAACTCTTCCAATTCCTAATGTCTGAAAATCAATATTAAAAACATTGTGAGTTTTATCTGTTTCTCCTCCTCCTCCATAAACCATGTATTTTCCTTCCTCCATTTTTGATTTCGGTAAATTTTTACCGCTTGTCAATTCTATAATATTGTGAATATCTACCTGTTTTGAAGTATCCAATTTTTGAAAGACCTCTTTGTAGGCTAATTCTAAAACATAATTGGTAAAATATTTTTTCATGAAATTTCTTATATTTATTTACTTCAAAGCCCCTTCAATCTCCGCCAATAAACCTTGACTTTCTGCAAACGATTTTTTCAAACGCTTCAAAACCTCCGCACTACTCGGCAATTCCTCCTCCTTCGCCTCATTCGGATTTTTAATATCCAAATCCCATCCCCGTTTTTGAATCACTTCAATCGGCACCTTCCAAGCCTGTTCATTTTCCACCCGTTTGTTCCACCATTTTTTGAGACCATCAAATTCCTGCACCCGTATTGGTCGGGTTTTGGAGTAAGATTTTTGACCTTTGGGCAGTTGATGTTCGTAGTACCAAATCTCTTTGGTAGGCTTGCCTTTGGTGAAAAAAAGCAAATTGGTAGCTACCGTTGCATAGGGTTTAAAAACCGAATTGGGTAAGCGGACAATGGTGTGCAAATTGCAGTCCGTCAGCCACTTTTCACGAATCCGAGCTTTCACCCCTTCGCCCGTCAGCGAGCCATCAGGCAGCACAATCGCCGCACGACCACCCGTTTTCAAGTAGCGAATGATGTAGAGCAGAAAAAGATCAGCCGTCTCCCTCGTTTGGTACTTGGCGTTCACCTTCGGCGCATTCGGCAACACGCCCCCAAAAGGTGGATTGGCGAGAATGATGTCGACCTGTTGTGCTTTTTTGATGTCGGTCAGTTGAGTCGCCAAGGTATCGTGTTCGAGAATGTTGGGTTCATCAATGCCATGCAGCAGCAAATTCACCGCACAAAGCGTCAGCGGCAAAGGTTTCACTTCAAAACCTCGCACATTTTCCGCCACCTGTTCGATGTCCTCCACCTTTTTGCGTTGGGTTTTCATGGCTTCAATCACTGCCGTTAAAAAACCACCTGTCCCACAAGCGGGATCCAACATGGTTTCACCCAATTTAGGCGCAATGATGTCGCACATAAATTGAGTCACTCCACGAGGCGTATAAAATTCGCCCGACTTGCCCGCACTTTGCAGTTCCTTCAACAAACCTTCGTAGATATTGCCAAACAAATGTTTGTCTTTCGTACTGTTGAAGCCAATCTCGTGCACCTTGGTCAGCACCTTCCGCATGATTGTTCCCGACTTCATGTAGTTGTTGTTGCCCAAAAACGTTTCTCGAATCAAAAACGCCATTCGGCTGCCGTCCACAGGAATTTCCAGTGTTTGGAGTTCTGGAAACAAAGTATTGTTCACAAAATCCAAGAGCGCATCGCCCGTAATTCCCTCTGCATCTGCCGCCCAGTTTTTCCATTTGAGGTGCTCGGGAATCGGCGATTGGTAGTTTTCCTCCTCCAATTCCATGATTTCCTCCCGACTGTCGAATATCTTCAAAAACAACATCCACCCCAACTGCTCCAAACGCTGGGCATCTCCATTGAGTCCCCTGTCGTTCCGCATAAAGTTTCGGATGGATTTGATTACGCCTGAAATATTGCTCATTTGATTTTTTTTTAAGCCGTCCTATAAATCTCCGCCTCCAATTCCTTCACCGCCTTGAAATAATTCTCCTTCCCTCCAAAAATGCCATTCACAATTTCGGGTAAAGTACCGATTTCATTGAAGGGCTTCAAACGGAGAATCTTCGTACTCTCCATGTTTTCAATCCCTTCATCCGCATACTTCTCCAAGAGGTTCTCCAAAACCTTTCGAGCCTGTTCGCCATATTTGGTAAAATAGTTGCGTTTTTTGACATTGTTCGCCCGTTCTTTTCGGGTCAAAGGTGGCATATCATAGGCAACATGACAAATCAAATCGAAAATATCTACATTTTTATCCACCGCACTCTGCAATTCCTTTACCAAAACCCCTTCCTTTTTGAGTTCTTCCACAAGTGCCAATTTCCGTTTGCTTGAAGTCCATTTGTTCAAAAAATCCTGCAAAGAAGCATATTTTTCTTTGATAAGTTCCTCAGTATAAACTTTGAGGCTTTTGGTCACGAGTTTTCCTTGATGGTCAAATTGCAGCTCTCGCTCCACCAAAACGGTGACATCAATGCCGTTCACATAGATTTTTTGTCGAGTGTTCTCAATTTCTCCTGCATTGGGCAGTTTGGGTTTTTCATATTCAGGCGCATCAGAGTCAGAGACATTTCCAGTATGGTTTTCCTCTTCATTTCCATTTTCTGTTCCATCCTCGTTTCCTCCAATGTCTTCGCCCCCTTCGTCTTCTGCCGTACTGAGGTCGGTATCTTCCGTAGCCACTTTAATCATCACAGGCTCATCGTCAAATTTTGGGTCGGCAAAGAGGTCTGTGACATTCCGAAAATCCAAAATAGTGAAGTAAAACTTGTCGTATTCTTCATCAATCCGAGTGCCTCGCCCAATGATTTGTTTGAATTCGGTCATGGATTGAATGTTGCTGTCCAAGACAATCAGCTTGCAGGTTTTGGCATCAATGCCTGTGGTGAGCAGCTTTGAAGTCGTTACAATCACGGGGTATTTTTCTTCGGGATTGGTGAAATTATCCAACTCCAATTTGCCTTCCGCATTGTCGCCCGTAATCTGCATGATGTAGTGGGCGTTCTTTCTGTAAAGGTCGGTATTGCAGTTGATGAGTTCCTTTCTCATTCGCTCAGCATGGTTAATATCGACACAAAAAACAATGGTTTTGTTGAAACGACCTGCTCCCTTCAAAAACTCCGTCACCTTTTTGGCAACAATCTTTGTGCGTTCTTCAATCACCAAATTTTTATCGTAATCTTTGGTATTGTACTTTCGGTCTGTCACCAAATTTCCGTATTTGTCCTTTTTGTTTCGTTCAGGTCGCCAACCCTCCAAATCCACATTCAAGCCCACCCGAATGACCTTGTAAGGAGCGAGAAAACCATCGTCAATACCTTGTTTGAGTGAATAGGTATAGAGCGAATCGCCAAAATATTCGATGTTGGAAACCTCTTTGGTTTCTTTGGGCGTAGCCGTCAGACCAATGTGGGTAGCCGATGAAAAGTAGGTCAAAATTTTTCGCCATTCGCTGTCTTCTCTCGCACTTCCTCGGTGACATTCATCAATGATGACCAAATCAAAAAAGTCTTCCGAAAAATCTTCGTAGGGATTTTCCATTCCTTCTTGACCGACCAAACCCTGATACAATCCCAAGAAAATTTCATAGGCTTTGTCGGCACTGTCAATACCCCGTTTGTTGTTGGAAACCAAGCGTTCCGAACGAACTCCCTCTTCACTTTCATAGGTAACAACCTTCTTTTTGATGACGGTCATTTTATCACCAAAATGTCTAAAATCGCCTCTACGAGTTTGGTCAATCAAAGCCGTGCGATCTGCCAAAAACAGGATGCGTTTTTTCGTTCCGCTTTTCCAAAGTCGGTAAATGATGTTGAAAGCCGTATAAGTTTTGCCTGTTCCCGTTGCCATCGTCAGCAAAATGCGCTGTTGCCCTTGTGCAATTGCTTCAATGGTTTTATTGATGGCAATTTGTTGGTAGTAGCGAGGAGTTCTTCCGCCACGGGTCACAAAATAATCTTGCAGAACAATTGCAGTATCTTCATCCCCAATGTTTTTGAAGCGTTTGTAGTACCTCCACAAAGTATCGGGAGAGGGAAATTCATCGGGAGACAATTCTCTTTCAATGGGTTCGCCTTGTTCCGCAGCTTTGTTGTGAAACACAAAACCATCGCCATTGCTGCTAAACACAAACAAAATGTCCAATGCTTTTGCATAAGCCAAAGCCTGCTGCATACCTGAACCAATACTGTGGTTGTTGTCTTTTGCTTCAACAACTGCAATCGGAATATTGGGCTTCAAGTAGAGGATATAATCGGCTCGTTTTCTCTTCCCCCTTGCATGTATCCTTCCTTTGACGATGATTTTACCATCCGTAAAAAACACCTCTCGCCCAATTTGAGCTTCTTTCCAACCTGCTTTGAGTATGTCAGGCGTAATGAATTTGGCGCGAATATCTGCTTCGGAAAGTTGTTTTTTCGACTGCATCATGGGTTCTGTACTGACTAATGGATTGTTAGGATGGAATGTTTTACGACTAACGTATAAACAAACGCAATGATGCAAATATACAAATTGATTTTATCTATCATCTCCTTTATTATTTGTATTTCTACAAAAATCTTAACAGTAAAAAATACCCCTTATGAAAAGTCTTATTGACGTTTTTTGAAAATAACAAACAAAATAATTAGCACAAAAAACCAAACCCCATTCCCCTCCAAATCCCTATCTTTGGCCTCATTTTCCAAAACAAGCAAATACAAACTATGCGATTCACCTTTTACACAACCCTATTTCTAATACTAATCATCTTCAATCTCGATGCTCAAGCCCAAAAAATTGACATCAAAAAACAATTGAAGGGCATGAAAATGAGAAGCATCGGTCCCGCAGGAATGAGCGGACGAGTCACCTCCATAGATGTCGACCTCAACAATCCAAGCACCATTTTTATCGGAACAGCATCAGGTGGCGTTTGGAAATCAGTAAGCGGTGGCATTGAATGGAAACCCGTTTTTGACGACCAGCCTATGCAGTCCATTGGCGCAGTAGCCATTGACCAAACCAATACAGGCATCGTCTGGGCAGGCGCAGGAGAAGGAAATCCCCGAAATTCGCTCAACAGTGGAAACGGTATCTACAAAAGTCTGGATGGCGGCAAAAGCTGGAAACATCTCGGCTTAGAAAAAACAAAACTCATTCACCGAATCCTCATCGACCCCAACAATTCCGACATCGTATATGTAGCAGCATTGGGTTCGGCTTGGGGCGAAAATCCTGAAAGAGGTGTGTATAAAACCACCGATGGCGGCAAAACTTGGGACAAAATCTTGTATGTCAACACCAAAACAGGTTGTGCCGATTTGGTCATTGACCCCTCCAATCCCAACAAAATCATTGCAGCCATGTGGGAATATGGTCGCAAACCTTGGACCTTCAATTCGGGTGGCGAAGGTTCTGGAATGTACATCACCCACGATGGCGGCAAAACTTGGAAGCAACGCACCGACAAAGACGGTTTGCCCAAAGGAAATTTGGGAAGAATGGGTTTGGCTTTCGCTCCCTCCAATCCCAAAATCATCTATGCACTCGTTGAAGCCAAGAAAAACGCTTTATACAAAAGCACAGACGGAGGCTTCAAATGGAAGGAAGTGGGCAGTAAAAATGCAGGAAATCGCCCATTTTACTATGCCGACATCTTTGTCGACCCCCAAAACGAAAACCGCATTTACAGCCTTCACTCAGTCGTCACCAAAAGCGAAGATGGCGGAAAGACTTTTGAGACTATGATTCCCTACTACGATGTGCATCCCGATTACCACGCTTTTTGGGTCAATCCTACCAACCCACATCACCTAATGATTGGCAACGATGGCGGAATGGCCATCTCACAAGACCGAGGCGAAAACTGGCGATTTGTTGAAAATTTACCACTTGCCCAATTTTACCACATCAACTACGACATGGACATTCCCTACAATATTTATGGAGGAATGCAAGACAACGGCTCATGGGTCGGTCCCGCTTATGTTTGGAAACAAGGTGGAATCCGCAACACAGATTGGAGAGAATTGGTATTTGGCGATGGCTTTGATGTCGTGCCAAGACCTGACAACAGCCGATACGGATACGCCATGTATCAAGGCGGAAACGTCTATTACTACGACCGAGAAACAGGCTTCAATACCTACGTCCAACCCAATCACCCCGAAGGCAAAGAACTGCGCTTCAATTGGAATGCAGCTATCGCCCAAAATCCCTTCCACGATTGCGGTATATACTTTGGAAGTCAACACCTCCACAAAAGCTTGGACTGCGGCAAAACCTGGGAACTCCTTTCTCCCGATTTGACCACCAACGACACCACCAAACAACAACAAGCCAAAAGTGGCGGTTTGACGATTGACGCTACCCGTGCCGAAAACTTCACCACCATTATTTCCATCGCTCCAAGTCCTGTGGACGAAAAAGTGATTTGGGTCGGTACAGACGATGGCAACCTTCAATTGACCAAAGATGGCGGCAAAAACTGGACAAACTTGGCGAGCCGTCTATCGGGTCTGCCCAAAGGTAGCTGGATGGCACAGATTGAAGTATCGAAAAAGAATGCGGGTGAAGCCTTTGTTGTAGCCAACGATTACCGCCGAAACAATTGGAAACCTTATGTTTACCACACCACTGATTACGGCAATTCTTGGAGACGTATTGCAGACGAGAACAAAGTGGAAGGTCATGCGATGTCAATTGTCCAAGACCCTATTGAGTCCAAATTGTTGTTTTTGGGAACAGACTATGGCTTGTATGTCACCATTGATGGCGGCACCAACTGGAACAAATGGATGCACAATTATCCTTCGGTCACAACGGCTGACATGAAAATTCACCCAAGAGAACACGACCTCATCATTGGTACATTTGGACGAGCTGCCTACATCTTGGACGACATTCGACCGCTTCGAGAATTGGCACAAAACCGAGCCAACATCTTCCAAAAAGACTTTCATGTTTTTGAAGCACCCGACGCTTATTTGGTGAGTTACCGTTCGGTAGATGGTGTGCGTTTTGGGGCAGATGCCCACTTCAAAGGACAAAACAGAGGGTATGGGGCGATGCTTAGTTTTTGGGCGAATGTGAAAGAAGAACCCAAGAAAAAAGAAAGCGAAAGTGATAAAAAAGACAGCAAATCAAATGCTAAAAAAGGCAAGAAAAAAACCAAGACTTCTACTGTGATAGAGAAAACAGCGGAAATGGAAGAGGGCGCAAAAAAAGACGACAAAGCTGCAAAAGCAAAGAAAAAGAAGGACGATAAGAAGGTTTACATTGCAGTTTTTGACGAAAAAGGAGACACGGTTCGCAATTATGCTGCAAAAATCGACACAGGCTTCAATCGCATCTATTGGAATCTAAGCGAAAACGGTGTACGTTTTCCTTCCAGAAACGATCCAAAACCAGATGCCAATCCACCAAGTGGAGGGCAGGTTTTGCCGGGTTCTTATAAGATTGTTATGGAATGGAAGGGGCACAAAGATTCTACTTCGGTGCAAGTAAAATTAGACCCAAGAGGTACAACGACTTTGGAACAGGTGAAAGCTCAAAAAGCAGCAACAGAGACATTCATTCCCTGGATTGAGAAGGCAACCAAAGGTTTTGACCAATTGAAGCAAGCGGAAAAAACGATGGATGTAATTGCCAAACAATTGAAGTTTGCGGAAGTGGAAGATACCCTTCAAAAAAAGGTTGCAGACAAAGCAAAGGTTGTAAAAGACAGCATTGCGAATATGATGAAGGTCTATATGTTGCCGAAAGGACTGAAGGGAATTCATGGCGCTACACCTACGCTGAATGGTACTTTGTATCGAGCGATTTCGTTTATTGGTGATGCCAATGGTGCGCCTCAATCGAATGCAATCTATGCTGTGGATAAAGCGAAAAAAGAAATTACCGCCATCATCGAACGCATCAATGCTTTCTTTGGAGAGTCGGGCTTGTGGCAAGAATATCAAGCGGAAGTGGATAAGGTGGAGTATAGTTTGTTTAAGGAGGTGAAGGAGATTGAGTTGGAGTAATGAACGGCTGGCGATGGACGGTCGCTTCGCTGTGATTTCTAATTTTATTTTTATAAAATATTTATACTATACATAAAAACACATTGCTTTCAATACAGTGTAACAGAAGTTTCTTTAGATAGTGAGGTGTAATCTTCGGAAGAATGGAGAAGATTACATCTCACTGTCGATCTTGAGAGCCTGCCTCGAAACCTTATATTATTTTTGTTTTCTATTTGTATTCATCTTATTTTCACTTCAAAGCCACCCCACCATTCCCCTTCAACCGAAACAACTGCAATTCTCCATTATTATTCGTCACCAAAATCCCCATTTCCTTCTTCGTCCCCAAACGAATTAAAGCCACATCTTTCACATCCTTAGGTGCGAAAAATCCACTCTCCAAGACGTTCAAAGGATTGAAATTGCCCTTCCCATCGCCCAAAAGCACCAAACCATTACCCGCATCGTATCTCGGCGTTTCGACCTCCGCTTGATACATATTTCCAGCCACTATCAAGTCTTGATTACCGTCCTTGTTTACATCTGCCACCACAATCCCATTAATTGGAGCAATTTGTGCCTCGTTTGGAAGAGGTTTTGCAGTGTATTTTTGATTGCCTTCATTGATGAATATCATCGAATGAAAATCATTGACCTGTAAGTGCAAGGAAGCATCCAGTTTTTGTTCACCGTAAATTTCCTCCAAATTGGCGTGAGCAAAATCATTGTAGGTCGGGAATTTTTCGGCAACAAAAGGCATTTGTTGAGAAGAACATTCTCGCCCACGAACAGGCACTAACTGTCCTTTGTATTCCTTGCTCAATACAATGTCGAAAGACCCCGTGCCATCAAAATCATTGGCATACACATGTAGTGGTTTTTTGGGAGAAGGATTGAATTTATTGTTCAAGCCCACATTTCCTGCAATCAAATCCTCGTCGCCATCCCCATCAATGTCCGCCACTTCAATGCTGTACCACCAGCCCGTATAGTCTGCAAAACCATATTCTGTGGTCACATTTTTGAATTTGCCGTCCACGTTTTGATAAAAACTTACAGGCATCCACTCCCCTACCACAATCAAATCTACTTGACCATCTTTATTGAAGTCTGTCCATTTGAAGTCAGTAATCATGCCCGCTTCTTGCAGTTCAGGAGCGAGTTCAGCCGTTACATCGTTGAATTTTTTGTTATCGTTTCGGAGTAAGTAAGAACGAGAAGGGAAAGGATATTTACCAGGTGAGGTACGCCCTCCTACAAAAATATCCATGTCACCATCACCATCAAAATCAGCCGCTTGCGCTTTCATGCCACTGCTTTGCATATCGGGTAATCCCTTAACTTGAGCAAAGCCCTTCTCTCCAAAATTCACATACAATCGGTCTTGAAGCAATGATTCATTTCCTAAAAATTCACCACCGCCACCACTCACAATGTAGAGGTCTTCAGAGCCATTATTATCCGCATCAAAAAACAAAGGATACATGTCTTCCGAAGTTGCACTTGCAGCCCACGGTTGTTGCTCGGCAGCTTGAAAATTCCCTTCTGCTGTTTGAAGGTATAATACACCACTCTGACCTACTGCACCTCCTACATAGAAATCTTCCAAACCGTCCTCGTTCACATCCGAAACGCCCACAAAAGGCCCCAACATAGATTGTTTGTGCGGCAACAGGATTTCGGTTTTGAAGTCGTCGTAAATGTTTTCGGTGTGCTTAAAGTCCACGCCCATTTTTTGAAGGTTTGCTTCCACAAAAAGCCCTTCTACTTTTGGTTTATGGATTTGTGACCCCGCTTTTGCATCTTTTTTATCTACCACCAATAGCTGATTTGCAGCTACATTTTTCAAAATTTGTTCCTTTCCGTCCAGCCATTTCACTTCAATTTTGTCCACCTTATCAACTTTACCCAAACCAAAATGCACAAACTCCTCCACAGCTGATTGATAACCACGAGTATAAGTCAATTCTTGGTGTTGGATCTGGTCGCCATGATGTATGGTAATTTTGGCATTCAGCGTGTTTGCTTTTTTACCGTTGTCCAACAATTGAAGTCTTAGGTAATTGTTTCCTGTCAATTCGTTGGCATTGTTTCGATAGATAAAAGCTTCTGTATCTGTATTGTTCATCACAAAATCAAGGTCGCCATCGCCATCAAAATCTGCATAAGCCGCCCCTGTTGTGTATGAAGGCTGTGCGATGTCCCAAGCTGTAGCTTTGTCGGTGAAGGTCAGGTCACCATTGTTGCGATACATCATATTAGAGAGGGGAACTTCGGGCATCATTTTCCACAATTCAGGACGTTTTTCGTTGGGAACACTTCCTCCACCTTCTTGACGTGCCTTTTCCATGGCGATTCTGAAGTCATTATCCAGCGCATATCGCCGCATCCCATTCGTGACGAGGTAATCTTTCCAGCCGTCGTTGTCGACATCCATAAGAAGTGCTGCCCAACTCCAATCGGTTTTCGCTACACCTGCCATATTTGCGATTTCGCTGAATGTGCCATTACCATTATTCAGTTGGAAAGCATTGAACATGAATTGATATTGTTGGTCTAGTTGATTGACCAAGGCCCAAAACAATTCCACATCCATTGAAGCCATCAAAGTTTTACCTCTGATGTGGTCAGCGGCTGCCATATCTACGGCTGCAATATCTAAATATCCGTCGTTATTGAAGTCCGACACATCTGCCCCCATCCCAAACCACGCAACGTGCTTGGTGCGAGATTTTTGTTCATCCACAAATTTCCCATTGCCTTGATTGATGTACATTCGGTCGGGAACTGAGTAATCGTTTGCTTGATAAATGTCTGGGAATCCATCATCGTTGATGTCTGCAATGACCAAGCCCAAGCCATAACTATGATTCACCAAACCCGCTTCTTTGGTCACATCTTTGAATTTACCACCATCGTTTCGGTACATTTTACTCGACATTTTGTAGAGAATTTCAGGATTCTCCAAATCCTTGAAAACCTTATTCAAAGGAACTCTAAAATAGGTCGAGTGATTGGAGATAAACAAATCCAAGTCACCATCTTTGTCGTAATCAAAGAAGGCAGATTGGACAGACCAATCACCATTGTTTATACCGTATTCTGCTGCACTTTCTTCAAAGTTTCCATCTCCTTTGTTGATATACAGTTCGTTGGCTTTGGATTCGGCATCGGAGTAAGGGCCTGCATTGTTTACATAAATATCTAACAAACCATCGTTGTTGACATCTGCCATCGTTGCGCCTGTTGTGAACCGCTTGCTGCCGACTCCTGCTTTTTCGGTGATGTCTTCAAACTTAAAATTGCCCTTATTGAGATACAATCGGTTGGCTTCGTTGTTGCCGCAAAAGAAAATGTCCGCTAAACCATCGTTGTTGATGTCGCCCACTGCCAAGCCTGCGCCCATATAGTAGTATTCATAGGACAGCACATTGTTGATGCTGTAAATATCTTCTTGCAGATAGTTGCCAAATGTCACGCCCGTTTCAGAAGAAGGAAGTAAACTAAACAAAGGAGATTTGTATTCTACGTCCGTTTCTTTTGCAGCGGTTTTCAATGTTGAATTACTTGGGGAACTTTTTGAAGTACTTTCGGGTTGAGTACAAGCTGTTTGGAGTAAAAAAATCATCACTATAAAAGATGCTAAAAAGCGGCTTAGATTGATGATTTTGAATGGATAAGAAAACATAGTGTTCTTTTTTTATTTTTTTGTACCTATATCTTAGGCAAATTCAAATTAAAAACTCAAATGCAAATTCAAACAATACTTTGTAAGCGAGCAAAGTAAATTGCAGAAATGCCTAATTTAATATTTTAGTTTGCCTTACTATTCGTAGCCCATGAATTAATTTATGGGCTACGAATAGGAGCTTGAACAAAAATAAGAAAAAACCCTTAACTTAGTATATTCTTTTAACGGGCGAGTCGTATGCGGTCTGATACCCCCGAGGTGACACCAACATTTTGGTTGGTCTTCATTTCGGTTTGCGGCTAATTTATTGGTCGCATTAAGTTGCAGTCTGCCATAACAATCAGATTACAACTTCGGATTCCTTTTCTCACTACTTGCATCATCGGACTGGCTGGCTCGCTTTTTTTAAATTTTCAAAGAATCAAAATAAATAGATAAAAGAGAATACCACAATTAAGTTCTAAAAACTAATTCTTCGTATTCTACTCTATCAGAAACACTTGGTATATTTCCCAAATAATTTTTACCCCTCAACTTGTTGACTGTATGTGCCTCTAATTCACTTTCAGGAAAAGATACCATCAGTTCTTGAATCGCTTTTTTGTCCAATTCATCTCCAATAGATTGAAGCCATTTGTCCTCCCATTCTTGCGGCAAAATAAGCGGCATTCGAGGTTCGGGGAGTTTGGGATTGTTGTGGATTTTTGCCATTAGAGGATTGGCTTTCGTGGTGACGATTGCGAAAGTGTTCAGGATTTCTCCCGTTTGTCTGTCCACCCATTCACTCCACAAACCCGCTAAGGACAAGGGTTGGTGTTGATGATGGTGAATGAAGAAAGGATAGGTTTTGCCATTGAAGTGATGATGTTCGTAGAATCCATCTACTTGGATAATGCAGCGTTTGTTTTGAGCCGAATCCCGAAAAGAAGGCTTTTCAAAGATGGTTTCACTTCTCGCATTGAGGGTGCTGTTCCAAATTTTTCGGGATTGGGTTTTGTCTTTCACCCAATGTGGAATGAGCCCCCAAGTCGAAACACTCGGCATATCAGGTGACTGATTGGTGTAAATCAACAGTTTGGGATGGCTAAAACCTGTAGCATGGTGGAGAGGTAAATGGGTTTGAGGTAGACGATTTTGACGCATTTCTTCAAAAATAGCAGCTTCCATTTGTCGTCTTGCTCTTTGGAACTGAGCAGTTGGAGTCGCTTTGATGTCGTAGCACATGATTTATTATTTTACATACAAATAAAATTATTCGTAATATTATCGCAATCAAATTTTTAACTATCAATACAGTTTTAGGATACTCTCAGTCTTACTTTCTAATCTAAATACAACTGCTTGCCTACCACCTTATCAATCGCTTCAAAAAAACGTTGGGGCTTCAATGACCTCCACTTGACCTGATTCAGAAAACCGCCAAATGACATATAATACTGTAGATTTGCCGATTGCATTTCTTCAACGACATGAGGCCGCATATTTAAAATAGTAATCCAACCTTCTTCATCTTTCACTTCTTCGTACCATTCTTCGTAATAACAATCATCGTCACTGTGAAAATTGAGCACATTTTCGGCTATCAGTACAAACTTGTGAATGCCTTTGCGGAGTAGTTTGTCAATGATGTTGCGTTTGAATGACATGATATCGTTGTCAATACAGTCGTTCCACTCTCCCATCAACTCAATGATGGCAAAACCTTTGGCATAGTCTGCAAACAAGATTTTGATGTACAAAGTATTGGAACCAATCTCGTCCCATTGCGGATGAATGTAGTAGTTGTAAATACTATTGGAGTATTCAAATTCGCTGTATTCCCTACCGAAAAAGGGAGAATTTTCGTCTTCTTCAGCAATGTATGTATTGCGCCATCTATAAAAAGGCTCTATGTTTTGCATGTTTTTTGTTATTTTAGTGCAAAAATACACGGAATATTAGGCTAATCCCATTCAATGAAGTCGTTTTTATGAGAACTAAATGACAATTTCATAAGCATCGTCAAACTGAGTTTATCCGTATATTATGGTAACATTCTGAATGTGGTATTTTGAATTTGGAGTTTAACTCATCATCGTTTATTACAATTCGTTCCATGAAAAAACTTTTGACTACCTCTCTATTTTTTGTTTTTTTAGGCTGCCTTGAAGTGCTTTCTCAAACGTCAGCTATCACATCTTCTTTTCAACAATCTGGCTTGATAAACGTTCAGGTGGCTCTAAACAACTCCCTCTATTTGACCAATGGCAAAGAAAAATACGTCTATCTATATATCAGTGCAAAGGCTGCAAAATATCCCCTCACAGAAAAAAACACTCCTTTAAATCTCTCCTTAGTATTAGACAGAAGTGGCTCAATGTCAGGCGCAAAGCTAAAATATGCTCGGGAGGCCTCCAAAGTAATTATTGACCACCTAGACGAAAACGACATTGTTTCTATTGTGGCTTATGACCACGAAATTGAAGTGATGCAACCAAGCCTGAGTATTACCAACAAGAAAACTCGTAAACAACTGAAACGAAAAATAGATGCCATCTATGACAATGGCTCGACCAATTTGAGTGGGGGAATGTTGGAAGGTTTTCAGCAAGTTTCGGCGTTTTATGATGCCAATTATGTGAATCGGGTATTGTTGCTTTCGGATGGCTTGGCAAACAAGGGGATTATAGAAGCCAAAGTATTGAAGGATACTGCCCAATATTTTAACCAAAGAAAAAACATAAGCCTTTCTACTTTTGGCTTGGGAGCTGATTTTGACGAGGATTTGATGGAAGGTCTATCGGATTATGGAGGCGGCAATTATTATTTTATTGACAAAGCGATAAAAGTAACCGAAACTTTGCTGAATGAATTGCAGGTATTGCAAAATGTGGTAACTCAAAAGGAACAATTGAAAGTACGGTTTCCCACCAATTTTCTGGAGTTGAAAAAAGTGTATGGCTTGCCGATTCACGAACAAGAAGGACTTGTGACTGTGCCATTTAGCAATATGTTTGCAGAAGAAGAAAAAACGGTCTTATTGAAGTTTTTGGTCAAAAATCCATTTAAAGAATCACTTGATATAGAAACTATTTTTAGCTATCGAGGAATAGTTGGAGATTATGTGAATGGGGATATTGTTCAATGGAAAAAAACATTACAAATCTCTCCCATTCAAAATCAAGAAGAATGGAAAGCCCAACAAAACATAGATATTGAGCAACAAATCATCTTGTTTGAAAGCAATGCTTTTTTTCGAAAAGCCATTGAAGCAGTTGATGCCACACAACTTAATATTGCAAAAAGTCTCTTGAAAAAGAACTTACTCTATTTGAATCAACAAATGGCTTTTTTTGAAGAAAATGCTTTTTTGACTCAACTTCAACGCTATAATCAGGCATACCTCAGTCACCTCGAAAGATTCGAAGACTATGATGAGCATGAGCAAAAGATATTGCAGAAAACTACTAAGAATGAATACTATCGCTTATTGAAAAAGAAGGACATTCACCAAGATTAAAATTGGGTTAAATCTCTGATTTTCTTGTTCTTTTTTTGCGGTTCTTTTTCCGTTCTTCTTTTTCCATTTGTTTCAATTCTGTCCGAATATCTTCATGCTGCTTTTTGCCTTCTCGCCATTTTTCGGCAGCAATTGTGGTCACTTCTTCGATTTTTTTAGGAAGGTTATTGGCACTACTTGCTTTTCGATTGACTTTTTTTCCTGCTTTCGGAAATCCTATTTCATTGAGTTTTTCAGCAATTTTTTTGAACAGAATCAATACATCATCCGTTCGCAGATCTCTATCTGTTAGCAATAAATTTCTGTACTTAATTAAATGACTAAGAATAACAGCATAGTCTTTTGTGCCAGGTTCTCTTACTTCACCTGGATAATGTCTGCGTTTTTTTTCCATCGATATTTTATTTTTCTGTGATGCAAATTTATCGTATTTTTAGCAACTTTAAAAATCATTGGGCTAATACCTACAAAATTCTAAAAACAATAAATTATGGCAGCGATTTATAAGACGTATATTCGGGACTTGAACAAAAAATTTGGCTATCAGGCCACTTGGACTCCTGGGACTCCCTTGAAATTGGGAGATATTGGCGTTTTTCGCAATCATGTGTTTGAAACTATTGATAATATTAGCAACGACCATTTTGACTTTGAAATGATGGTTCGAAAAGACGAAAGTGCGGAAGAATTGGAATTTGTATCTTCGAGTAGTATAAACATAAGTACGAAAGTTAAGGGTAGTGTAGCTCCAGTTGGCAGTCCTCTCAGTGTAGATGATGCGGGTTTTATGGTGAGTTTTGGTAGAAAAGGAGGATTGGTTTTCAAGGCAAAAGGAGTTTTGACCCAACGGATTATGAATCAATCTGAATTGGCACGTTATGTCAAAACTGCTTTTTCTAATGGTGAATGGGAAGATGGTCACTACATTATCACCGAACTCAAAGAAGCGGAGTCTGCCACTATTTTGTACAGCGTCGAAAGAGATGCTGAAGTAGCGATTCGGGCAAATGGCTCGTTGAGCAATGAGGCTTTGGATATTGCAGATGCGGGGGCAAGTTTGGAAATCGCTTTTTCTAAAAGCATGGAAATCAAAATTGTAGCGAGTGATGGATTGACTCCTCTCTTCAAGGTTAGAGGCATCAAAGTACGTGGCAGCAATGCAAGTCTTAGACATCTGGAAAAGGAAGGAGATGATATGGACGATTTGTTATTTGAAGAACACGATGAAGTCGAGATGATGGAAGACTAAGGAAAATTCAGGACCTGTTCTAAAACCTCGGGATTCAAAATGCAAATTCAACAAACATGAGCCTTCAAACTGCTTTATATACACTCCATTTGAAATCTGCAATGGGCGACATTGCCATTGAAGGGAGTGAAATTGGGATTACAGCTATTCAGTTTTTGGACGAACCGCCTATTGAAGAAAGTAGTGCTTTTGTTCCTGATTTTTTGAAGGCAGCAGCCCAACAATTGCGGGAATACTTCGACAAAAAACGCACCGATTTTGATTTACCTTTAGACCTACAAGGGACTGATTTTCAAAAAAAAGTGTGGCAAGAACTCCTAACAATTCCCTACGGCAAAACGGTATCTTATTTGGATGTATCTTTGGCATTGGGAGATAGAAAAGCGATTCGAGCAGTAGGGACTGCCAATGGTCGGAATCCCATTGCTATTGTAGTTCCTTGTCATCGGGTGATTGGCAGTGACGGTAGTTTGACCGGCTATGCAGGTGGTTTGGCTCGCAAAAAATGGCTCTTGGATTTGGAGCAGCCGTTTGTGCAGGGTAGCCTCTTTTGAAAGTTCCATACTGCGTTTCAATAATCGTAGATTACCTGACAGAAAATCGTCCTGTTTGCAGCACTTCTTCCTTTACAATTACCTGATAGACATACATTCCACTTTCAAAATCTTTTGCGGCAATCGTTTTGCTTCCTTGTTTTTGGTGAATTGAAAATTGCTGAACTAATCGTCCTGATTGATTGTAAATCAAAACTTTTCCATATTGTTGATTGAGAGGCAGTTGGTAAGTCATTGACGATTCGGACGAAATCGGATTGGGAGCTATTTGAACAAAATGCTTGGTTTTTATGGGAAAGTTGTCTGCAATATCTGTCTGTAAATCATTGTTACTTCTTTGACAGTTCAATTCTTCACAAGCATAACCTTTATTATCCGTTTTCAGCACCCAACTATTTTGCTCGTTGTAATTGAAGCCTGTCAATACATAACCGCCATCAGCAGTAGGTTCCATATCCTTGATATATGTGTTGCTTTGTGATTGACCTTCAATAATTTGTTGATGAATCAAAAAACCGTTTTTGTCAAAAAATAAGACAATAGGCATGGTCTTTTCATTCTCGTTGTAAAAATAGGCAACCCCTGCAAAATCCCCATTTTCAGTCAATTGCAAAGAAGTTTGAATATTGGCAATATGGGGCAATGCGTGTATTTTATCCCATTGAATTTCACCTTGATTGTTCAATTGAGCCAAATACAGTTTTTTGATGCCTTGTTCTCGAATAGCACCTGCCATCAAAAAATCACCATTCGGCAATGCCTTCACCGTACAGCCCGTATCGTGTTCGTCTGTACCATAACTTTTTGTCCAAATCAGTTCACCATCGGAGTTTAATTTGCTGACAAACATATCGGTAGCCGTTTGATCATTGATTTGATAGCCCGATACTATATAGTCATTATTTACAGTCGTTTCTACTGACAATGCCACCGATTTGTTGCCTATTCTAAGCTGTTTGTCCCACTCCATATCGCCCCTTTCATTAAGTTTGGCAATATAAGTGTGTACTTTTTCGTCTTCCAATTTCTGAAAACCCACAATTATAAAACTACCATCATTGGCTTGTGAAATCTGACGAACCGATTGAATATCGTTTTGGTGAAGCATCTTTTTCCATAAGACATCGCCGTTTTCATTAATTTTTGTCAATACAACTGTTTGTATTTCTGATTCACTCACGCTGTTGTTTGGATTTTTTTTAGAAGCTGCCAAAATAAAATTCCCATCCTTTGTCGGGATGAATGACCCTCCTCCCGAAAGGTTGCGATACCCGAAGCCTTCATCTAAGATTTTCTCCCAAAGGATATCCCCACTTCCGTCCAATGCACGTACATAAAAAGCACTATACGTGTTGGCGGCTTGATAAATACCCGCTACCAAAAAATATTGATTATGAGGAATTACTGCAATTGAATTTTGTTGCAGTGAATCACAGGTGTAAGACCTGTTGAAATAGGAGTAAGAAAAACTGGAGCTTTGGGAAAAACATAGCAAGCTGTTTATCAAACAAAAAATGATTGAATATATGGTGAATTTCATGGAAAAAATGTGTGTGTGTGTTGTACAATAGCCCTTTCAGCATATACATCATCTAATATTATGCCACACCCCGTATGCCAGTTTTGAAAAAAATTGTCAATTGACAACCAAAAATTTTCGAGATTTTACCAAATTCCCGTTTACCCATAGACTACAAACGTATTTTTCATTCACAATCAACTCTTTGTCAATAATATATTCGCTATTCTTTCCTTTTATTTGTTCATGGTGTAATACACGTCCATTCATATCTGCAATGATAACCGCTACGTCTATGCCTTCAATAAGATTCAATACACGTTTAAATTTTACCTTAATATGACTATTGTCCAATGTCAAATCTGTGTTGACAGTTCGGATTTGATGATTCTGTGCAGAATTTGTATAAACATGTGGTTGTTTGGGAAGCACATCCCTTAAGATTTCATGAGCTGTTTCCAATTTTTTCGGCAAAGTTTCTTTTTGCAGATAACTTAGATTGAAGACTCTCAATGATTTTTCTTCCCTTTCTGTTTGTTTCAATACTGTCGTATTTACCTGATTCGAGAAACGTAATTTGTCTTGCTGCAAAGTGCGAATTGCAGTAGGCAATTCTTTCGTCTTTAGGTGATAGCGTACCAACTGACTGATGATCAAACTATGCTTTCGTGGGGTAATGGCGGTTTCTAAGTTTGATAAAATATCGTTCTCATCTTTTCCACCCAATTGTCCAAAACCACCCAATGAGCAATCGTTGTGGTCGTCTTCGCACACAATAGGCTGAAAATTATTTGAATAACAGTTGGGCGCAAAACCTGGCATAAAAGTCCAATTGATAGAAGCCTCTGAGTTATCATAATATAAATGATTTGACTCAACATTGTCACAAAACGTGTGCCACTCGTTTTTGAGGGGGCTAATGAGTGGGTCAAACTCGTCGCAACCTCCTTCCTCCCCAAAATAGCGGTTACTGTCGTCTAACAACAATAAATCATAGTAGCTAATAGGTTCAAAACGATTGCAGTCTATCAAAGTATTAGGATTTTCATCTCCTTCAAATTGTACGGCTGCAAAAAATTTGTCTTCGATGCCTACTTTCGTAAATTCATTATTGTAAACCGTACAGCCATAATAACCACTGTTTTCTGCAATCACCCCCCATATCGGTGCATCTTCCGTAGCCACATCGGCTGCTTCAAATACATTGTTGGCAATAGTCAATCCTTCCGCTTTTTGGGTATATAGGCCATAGCTATTTTCGCCCGATATTTTTTCAAAGCGATTGCCTACAATAGACGAAAAATGATTGTATTGGAGGTGAATCGCTTTTTTCACTTCTTCAAAACGGTTTCCTTCAATCATCATATAACCCAAAACGGTTGACGTGCTGTAAGAATCAATCCCCTTGTAAAGTTTCACAAAATGATTTTGCTCACTTTCGTCTCCTGTTCCAATCCGCATAGGTGCATGCCAACTTACAATACCTACTCCCCTATTGCTTTCTTTATCAAGTAATTCACCAATTTGTTTGTTCTCAAAAAGGCTGTTCTTCACTTCAATTCCTCCAATATTGATGGCCAAGATTCCAACATATCCCAAGTCGCCCAAGTGATGTGTTCCTTTGAAGCTTTCAGCGAATACAAAAGCACAATTATCTTCAATTCGGCTTTGGCTTTCATTCAAGTAAGCATGAAACAAAACGCCTATCGAATTGTCAATAAATTGTGTACTCTCTGCCTTCAAAATACCTCCACCTGTCGCTAAAAAACTGCTGCTATACCCCTCGCCCATTTCTACTCCAATGTAGGCATCTCGAATCGTGCTGTTGGTCAAAAATACCTGCGCTTGATATTGCAGTTGATTTTGGGTTTTGTACGCATTGCCCTTTGCTAAAATACCTTTCCAAGTACGATTTTCACATTTATTACCCTGTAAAACAGCATTTTCTACCTTCAATACCGCCCCCTCTTCCACTACAATTCCCGATGCTTCATCTAAAAATTCTACTTCAATTCCTTCAATTTCTAAAGTACGTCCACTCGGAACCAACAATTTTCCGATGATTCGTCTGTTTTGAGTTGTCCATACTTCGTCGCTCATTAAAATATGCCCTACTTCAAAATCTACTATCGGTTGAAAAAATGCCTCCTCTCCTACTTCAATACTCATAGTCGTTTCGCATCCTTGTTCATTCATCACCGTCAAATCAAAAATCCCCGCTTCCGAAACAACCAAGCTGTTTTCGCTTTCTTCATTATTGTTATTCCACACATAGGTATCGTATAAAGCATCTACCCAAAGTGTGATGTTTTCGGATTGACATTCATCCATTTGCATCAAAATCTCTGTCGCTTCAGGTAATTCATTCATCTCAACCTCCACAAATAATTCTTTTGAACCACAACTATTTACGCCAATCAATTGAAGTATAGTATGTTCGGTTACTTCATAATCCAATACGGCATTTTCTCCAACAACTCCTTCAGTCGAAGTTTGCCACTGATAAGCATCCGCCTCCATAAAATTACGAGCATCCAAAGACAATTTTTCCTTTTCGCAAATGGCCTGTGAAGGAAGTTCGGCGATAATTCTTGGGAAATTATTCACCCTCACTTCTACATCTTTTGTCCATTCACAATTTTCATTCAGCTTTTCTTTGCAGTTATTCTCCAAGCGGTATTTGACTTGGTAAACGCCTTGATGGTTTTTATCAACACTTTCTATTTCAAAGTTCATTGCAGTTTCTCCATTTGCTAATAGTTCTCCATTTGGTGCATACAATTCGATACTTTGCATTGCCTCATTTTGCAGTGAAAAAGTCCAGTTTTCGCCTTCGCAAAATTGCAACTTATCAGGAACGCTTAGATTGTATTTTTCACCAACATTTAGTGCATACCAAGCAGTACTTAACTGCTGCAATAAGTCGCAATTATTCGGAAAAAGGGCTTCGGCTGCTTGTTCGGTAGCACAGCGAAATTTGGGGAAAGTCAAGGAATGAAGGTTAGCATCTTCTCCAATAATGGACAAGGCTCTATATAAGATTTGAAGGCTTTTCCAATGCCCTATTCCTTGTATTTCAAACTGAAGTGTTTTTTCTTTTGTAGTAAAGTTAGAATTGTTACACAAACTGCTTGTTAAAACAGCCGTCTCATTTTCAGGCACTTGTAGGGTAACGGTGTGCGTTTCACCTTTTGTACCTTCTGACAGCAAATAAAACCAATGACTAATACTCAATCCTTTGGTATGTGCATCTCCGCCTATCCATGCTTGTGTTTGAATGTGATTGGGTAAGTCATCGTTCAGAATCGCACAGGCATTGTAAGGCTTGTAGGTCGTAGCAAAATTGCGGTTGACTGCCCACATTCGGTAGTCGGGTATTGCAGTTTTGAAGTCTTCAAGCTCTTCGTTTTCTTCTATATACAAACGTACCAAAGTCGACCAAATATCTCCCAAGCCTTCGTCAATTGCTTGTGTTTCGATACTGCCATTGTCGCTATTGATACTTCCTTTTGTAATTCGATTGTTGAGGTAATGCCCCCATTCGTGACAGATTGCATCGGGCAAATTGGCAGCAGAAGTGTTCATGGTGACTCCAAAATCGTCCGCATTTGAATTGCCCCAATATCCAACGGGAGAATAGCGAGCATAAATTGTTTGGGTATTTCCAATACCAATATCATTGAAATTCAAAACGTTTTGGGCAAAATTCAAGGTCTTATAGGCATACCAATGGGTATTGTTTATTTTTTGGAAACAAGAAGTATTCGGAAAGTTGGGAGAAGAATAGACTGCAATTGGCATTTTTTCGGGTTGTCCTGTTAGGGCATTTACATAACTGCAATCACTGTTACAAATCGCTTCACAATTTTCATTGAAGGAAAGGCCGCAAGGTTGCTCGCTTTCACAGTTTTTTTCAAAAGCCATCATTGTAAATAGCTTCACTCCTCCTATTTGACTGCAAAGCCGATAGTTATTTTCTGCTATTTTTTCTATCAGTAAAGGAACTTTTTCGCTGCTAATCTCACTACTTCTTAGGTGTGGATTGACCCAAATGCTGCCTTGTACTGTGCTTATATTATGGGAATCTTGGGCATTTAAGTGACTTGCTGTGGAGTGGTACAATATGCAAAAGATAAGAAACGAGTATATTTGTTTCATAAATCTTGGTTTTTAGATTAGGGTTTAATAGTGGCTGCATGTTCACTTCTTGCAATAGAGGTTTAGGTAAATTCAGAACTTGCCTCACATTCTAAGTAAAAAAGAAAAAATAACTTCCCGACCGATATTCCCCTTTTGAAAAGCCTGCCCCGATTTCTCGGTGGGGGTTGGGGTATGTTAGCAAAAGAAAACGGGGAGTTATTTTTTTACCGTTACTAAACGGGATAATTTCTTGCAAATAGGTAAATTGAAGTTCAAAAATAACCGATTCAATATTTTGCTTACATAAGTGTAAAACCAATCTATTTATAGCATAAGCATTTGGGATGGGGAAGAGAGCGATGGATAGAAACACCTGACAAATAAGTAAAACTGAAGTTATATACTTAATTTTTGCAGTGCATTTTAGCTATCCGATGTGTGGTATATTGTTCTCTCCTGCAAATGTCATACTAAAGTAAATAATTAAGTTTCTTTATTCATACAACTTGATGGTAAATATACAAGAAAAAAACTGCTGTGTCCAAATTATTGGCACTTATTTTTCATAAAATTTATTTGTAGGCATCTAACTTGTAAGACTTAAAGAATATTAAATTAATATAGATTAATTATTTAAAAAACTAAAAGTAAAAAAATAATTTCCTATGTCCAGATTACGATTATTCTTGTTGATCTCTATCTTAAGCATTGGAGGCGTTTTGGTAGCTTTTTTGTATCTTCAAAAAATACAGCCTCCTGTTAATGCTACCCTTGCTCCTGCTTTTGAGCGAGTAGGCAAACCCATTAAAGCCATTGACCACACGCTTAGTAAGGTGCTGTCTATCTCCGATTTAGATGAAGCCGTATATGGAAAAGCCATTGCAGCGAATTATGAAAATCGGCATTATGGTGCAAAAGATAGTATTAAAGTTCTTTATCTCAATCGTTTGGTGGACAGCCTTGAGGTTTATACTCGCAAAGATTTTGATTACCAAGTATTTTTGTTGAATTATTCGATACCCAATGCTTTTGCCTTGCCAGGAGGAATTATTGTAGTGACAGATGGGCTTTTGGAGATTATGAATAGTGAATCGCAATTGGTTTCGGTATTGGCACACGAAATAGGACACATCGAAAAAGGCCATTGTTTGGATGCAGTGAAGTATGAACTGGCATTGAAGAAAATCAAAGCGAAATCTTTGGGTAAATTGGCTGATTTCGCAAATGCATTTTTGGTGCGTCATTCTTATAGCAAAACCCAAGAAAATGAGGCTGATGAATATGCTTTTACGCTCATGCTATTGACAGAATATAATCCAAGAGGAGTTGGTGAGGCTTTTGGGCAATTGGAGCAATACTTAAATAAAAGTCAAAGTAATCAAAATAAGAAAGACCAATTAAATGTGTTTCGTGATTATTTTTCTTCTCACCCTCCACTTTCTATCCGTAAGGCAAAATTCATGGGTAGAGCTGAAGTTTGGCGATACAAGAATGCTGCAACTCCTCGCTACAATGGAGTTAAAAATCTTAAGGAGTTGTCGTCTTTTTATGAAGTAAAGCATGAAGATGAATGGAAATAGCATTTCAACAAAAAGGACATAGCGCTCATTTACAAATCTGAGTGCCATATCCTTTGCCTTGATGCTTTATTGAAATCCCACGTCTATGGTTTTAGATAAAATAAACGCAGTTTTAAAAAATCTAATTACTAACCTAGTGGGTGAAGTAAGCGGAATCTTTCATTTTAATTTGAGAAATATCTCTTATGCAACGATGTTTATAACTCGGCTTTACTCCTACACGCTGTAATTGTAAGGTTTTCAATCCAGCCATTTTTGCTGTATTGAGAGCCAACTCGCTGGCAGACAAAAACAAAATATCCTTAGAGGGTATGCCTACAAGCCGTTCTACTTTTTGATAGGTAGATACGTGGTATTTTTCTCCCATTTCTTGGTCAAAATAGTGGCTTAGGTAGGGACTAAGGTTTCCATATCTTGTATGGCAAAACATCATTTTGATAGCTTCCAAAGGTTTAGAAGCGTATACTCCAATATTCATTCCTGCCCTACTCCATTGTTCCAAAGTATTGGGTACATCTTCATAAATATGACCATGATACTGCCCCATAGCATATCCTTTCTTCCAGATTTCTGACTGCAAAAACTGTATGGCAGGGTGTTGCCGTTCTGTATCAATCCAATAAATAAGTGTATCAATCAGCTCACCATTGGTTGGTTCTACCCCATCTTCAAGTATAATGGTATTTTTGGCATCTGCTAAATACTGCCAAAGATGTGTTGTATGTATGTGATTGTAGATGTAATCTGCCAAGTTTTCTTTGGCATAAGGCATCAATACCTTCAGCATAAATTCATTTGAAGAAATTGTGCCTACTGTGTCTATTAATATATAACGGATCATAACTTTCCACGGTTTTAAAACTCTTTTTAACAAAACAGTTCCCACGTTTTGGTTAAACGTTTAGAGAAATTTCCAATTAGTAGAAAGCAGAGTAAGATAAGGTCAAGTTGTATCTTTTATAGTAGATCAGTCAAATGGATATAATAGTTCATTCGATAATTTCGTTACCTAAAGTAAATATGATACTCAGTACTGATCTAAACGGATTGGGATGGGATTGTTGATTGAATCAAGGGGGAGTTTAGTATGTATTTCTTATAATAAAAAAGTCGCCTCAAATGAAGAAGGCAACCCGTCAATGATAAAGAAGCAATGTAAAAGTTTATTTGCGTTAACTTAGGGCTTTTATGATTTGCACAACGAGAGCGGAGAACAAATGCTCTCCGCATCCCGAAGTGACTAAATCCACCCAAATCTATTGAAAAGCTATCTTTCGATTAACCTTTCGATTGCAAATATAAATATTTTTATCTTACTTGACAATTTTTTGACAGGAAATCGAAACTTTTTTTTAAAAAAAACGTAGTGATTTTTTTTTAAAAAAAATTAGGGTGTTCGTATTGCAGCTGCCGGTGAGTCATCATTCGGGTTAAAGCCTTAATAACAATCTTTTTAAACATCATTTCAATTAAGCTTTTAATAATTTCTCTGTTTTCATTGTTCTTATTTCACTCTACTATACTAAAAAAACAGCAGTATAGCTTGACTATTTAATTCTAAAGAAAAAAATAAAACCATTCTTTTGTGTATTTTTCACCTTCAATTTAATTTCAAAACTAATTTATTCTTTTTTTCTGCCTTATTATATACAGAAAAACTATTAAATTTGTTGACATTTTCCTCATTATATAACTATCTGTAAATTACAATGATATTAACTGATACAGAAATACTGAAAGAGATTGAAGAAGGCAATATCGTAGTCGAGCCGTTTCGTCAAGATTGTTTGGGCACCAACTCCTATGATGTACATTTGGGACGATATTTGTGTACATATAAAGACCGTGTGCTGGATGCCAAAAAGCACAATCCCATCCAAGAAATAATTATCCATCCCGAAGAAGGCTTCTTATTACAACCAGGTACTTTATATTTAGGAGTCACTGAGGAATACACCGAAACCCACCGTCATGTTCCTTTTTTAGAAGGTAAATCCAGTATTGGACGCTTGGGTATTATTATCCATGCCACTGCAGGAAAAGGAGATGTTGGTTTTTGTAATACGTGGACTTTGGAGATATCTTGTATTCAACCCGTTAGAGTCTATGCAGGAATGCCCATTGGACAACTCATCTATTTTGATGTAAAAGGTAATATAGACAACTTGTATTATAAAAAAGTCAATGCAAAGTATACCAATCGTACCATCAAGCCCGTCGAATCAATGATGTGGAAAAACAAATTTTAAAATTTATTTTTCCTTTTTTTTACATTACTGTGAAATAACAGTATCTTGGAGTACCAAATTGAATCCCACATTATGCCAGTTTTTAAATATATCACCGCTATCATTAGCCTATTCTGTGCGTTTACCTGCGTGCAGGCACAAGTAGATGAACAAGATGTTGGAGAAGCAATCGCCAAGTTAGAAAGTGTCATAGGAATCTTAAATGATTCATATATTGAGAACATAGATGTAAAAAAGGCATCGGAAAATGCCATTGTTGCCATGCTTCAAGAGTTGGATCCCCATTCCGTTTACATTCCCGCAGAAGAATACAGCAAAATGCGAGAACCCTTGAGGGGTAATTTTGAAGGCATCGGCGTGCGTTTTGATATTCTGCGAGACACCATTATCATCATTTCTACGATTGTAGATGGACCCGCCGAACAAGCGGGACTCGAAGCAGGCGATAGAATCATTAGCATCGGTCACGAAACCGTCACAGGTTTGGGCTTAACGAATCAAGAAGTTGTACAAAAGTTGAGGGGTGTCCAAGGTTCGAGTGTAGACATTGGTATTCGCAGAAGTCATAGCAATAGTGTTTTACACTTCAACATTGTGAGAGAAAAAATCCCGCTTTACAGTGTTGAAGCTGCATATATGGAATCTCCTACCATTGGCTACATACGCATCAACAAGTTTTCGGCTACTACTATAAAGGAATTTCGGCTTGCTATAAACGAATTGAAGGTTCAGGGAATGGAACATTTAATACTAGACTTACGAAGCAATGGAGGTGGCTACCTCACCGCAGCCGTTCAGTTAGCAGACGATTTTCTAACCAAAGACCAATTGGTCGTTTATACAAAAGGCCGTTCTTTCGATGCCAAAGAATACAAAGCTACTTCAAGGGGGACTTTTGAACAGGGTAAATTGGTCGTATTGATTGACGAAGGCACTGCATCTGCAAGTGAGATTGTAGCAGGTGCGATTCAAGATTGGGATAGGGGTCTAATTGTTGGCCGCCGTTCTTTTGGAAAGGGATTGGTACAAAAGCCTTTTCACCTCGCTGATGGTTCTGCTATCCGACTCACAATTGCTCACTACTATACTCCTTCTGGACGCTCTATTCAAAAACCCTACACCACCGACAAAACAGCCTACTTCAATGATATAGCAAGTCGTTACAAACGTGGTGAAATGTTTAACGCCAGTAACATCCAAAACAATCCAAATAAAAAATATTATACCAAAACCGCTCACCGAGTCGTCTATGGTGGTGGCGGAATTACACCCGATGTATTTGTACCTGTCGACACTCTACTCCAAAATCCGTATCTACTCAGTTTAGAACACAGCAATGCCATCAATCATTTTGCATTGAAGTACGTAAATATACATCGTGACAAGCTCATTATCAAATACGAAACTGCTGATAATTTTTACCATTCCTTCAAAATTGACAACCGAACCTTACACGAGTTCACAGCTTCTGCTATTCTGAAAGGGGTAAAACATGATGAGGACGAATTCAAAAAAATAAAAGAATTGCTAAAGACCAAAATCAAAGCTGATATTGCCCGTAATATTTGGGGAATGTCCAGCTACTTCAAAATCAACAATCAATACAGTACTGCTTACCAAAAAGCAATACAAGTACTGCAAAGAGTCGAACCCTATGCAGCTCTTCAAATGAAATCAGAATAAGAAATCAATAGATAATACCTCAAAACTATTCCACCATTGCATACGCCTTATAGTCCACCATTTGTGAATGTATATACACATACCATTCTCGCTGCATTTCCAAGTCATGGCTAAAATGCGTCTCCAAATCGTATTTTTGTTCCATACGCCTCCAATCGTCCAACACTTTGTTGGCAATGATTTCAAATTCGTCCACTTGATCACACATAAACAAACGCTGTTCTACTGCTTCCCTAAATTTTCGAGCATACAATTCGGTAATATCAAAATGCAATTGTTCGTGATTCAAATAATAATCTGTCATGGCTTCAGGGCGTACCCATGAATCATTAATTCTGAAATTTGCTTCCACATCAATATTCAAAGAACCATTTTCGCAATGATATTTGTAAACAATAGAGGAATAAGTCAATGCAGCAATATGTGGATACTCAGGATGAGGATTACCTTGAAAATCATCCCAATCAAGTTTTTGGAAAGGAGACCAATTAATCACCCTTTCTGCTTTTGGGTTTTCGGCAAAAAGCGCCTCACTCGATGCCAAACTTTCATTCTCTATATGTAAATGATGGCAAAGTTGAATCTGCTCATCCAAAGTAGTTTCTCCGTATAGAGATGTCCAAACAAGAAAGAAAAGGTGAAGTAAATTCATGGGGGTAGTTTTAAATAATTAGAAAATATAATCTATCCATTAGTAAAATTCCGAAGTAATGTTCAAATGAATTTCAATCAATCAATTTATGGCTTCAAAATAGTTTTCTCCAAAATTGATATTATTAATTGAATTTGAGCTTTTAACAAGCTTGCATATAGTCAAGCTAAAGCAATAATGTTGCCAAGTTTCAAGTGTTTAATATTTTTAACTAAAATATTATTACTTCTTTGATTAGCTGTATCTAAAACTTGGACTATTGATATAGGAAGGTGTAAAATGGTAGTACTTAAAAGTATAACAGTATTTCTATCTAAAATAGTATTTTTTTATACGCAAAAAAAACGTTAATGTTGCTGCCCGACAAAAGACAAACAACTTGAATATCCACAATATAACAACCCTTACAGGTCACAAAGGAGGCATTTACGCATTAGAACAAGCCGCTAATAACCAATACTTTTACAGTGCAGATGGTGCAGGCTGGGTTGTCAAATGGGACATTACAAAACCTGATAAAGCACACCTTATTGCCAAAGTTCCTTCTAATATTTTTGCGCTATGTCTCATAAAAGACCAACATCTGTTAGCAGTTGGTTCTCTACAAGGCATATTGTATTTTATTGACCTCAAAAAAAACGAAGTACTTACCCCTCCACTTCAATTCCCAAAAACCATTTACGCTCTTCATCAATGGAAAAACTACCTACTCATAGGCACAGGTGACGGAAAAATAGCTGTTCTCAATCTTCAAAATCGAACCATCAAAAAAACGCTTACTATTGCAACAAATAGCATCCGACAGATAAAAATTCATCCCCACGAAAATATCGCAGCCATAGCCAGTAGCGATAACAACGTTTACCTCTTAGACTTAGAAAAAATGAAGGTTCACTCCTCTTTGGTCTATCACAAAAATTCGGTATTCTGCCTTCAATTTTTGAAAAATGGGCAAAAGCTATTTGCAGGATCACGAGATGCCCATCTCTCCATATGGGAAAAAAACAATACAGACTATTTGCTTCAACACACTATTCCTGCTCACCTATTTACCATCAATGATCTATCTATCAGTCCCAATCAAAAATGGCTGGTTACTGCCAGTCGAGATAAAAGTCTAAAAATATGGGAAGTAAAAAGTTTAAAATTGTTGAAAGTCATTGATCCATTGAAGCCCAACTCAAATGCTCACAAACATTCTGTAAATACCTTGTTGTGGACTTCCTTCAATGACTACATTATTTCGGGAAGTGATGACAAAACCATCAAAATTTGGAAAATCAAAGATTAGGAAGAAAAAAAGCCGAAAGGGAACAATAGAAATATCGCTAACCCTTTCGGCACATGGAAAAAAGACTATATTATATATTTGAAATCCGTATTTTATCCACACTATTAATCCAAAGGAATGGGTCATTCCCATTCCCTTTAGATTAAATATTTTTTAATTCTCACACTACCTCAATAATTGGAAAGATCCTTTTTCTAATTCCTGTTCGCCATCTCGATACACTACAATGACTACATAAACATAACTACCAATAGGCATCGGTTCGTCTTTGTAGGTCCCATCCCAACCAATGTTGGTCATATCATTAGAGGTCACATCGTGCAACTTCTCCCCCCAACGATTGAATATCTGGAAAGTAATTTCCTCAAATCCTTCTGCCTCTGGTGCATAAACATCGTTGAATCCATCTCCATTCGGAGTAAAAGCAGATGGAATAACAAAATCACTCTCACTACTTACTTCTACAGTGGTAGAGAATACACGATTACAGCCCTCTGAATCCGAGACCAGCACTTCATAGGTCGTCGTTTGCGTAGGCGTAGCATTCACACTCTCACAGTCTGTACAATCCAATCCTTCTATTGGTGACCATTCATAGGTCAGATTCCCACCAGTTACAGAAACTGCATTGACAGATAAAGGTGCGATGCTACCAACCGATATAGGGCTGCTAACTCCAATAATTTCCCCTGTTACTCCACCAATACTTACAGATTCCGTTGCAATGTATTGACAACCATTTGGCTCGTTGTAAACATAAGAGATAAGATACAACCCACCCGGAAGCAATGCTGGATTTAGAGTATTGGCACCTGAAATAGCTGCCCCAATAAAGTTGCCACTCGTCACAGGAGTACCATCTAAAGTAGCCGTCAAACTAACCGCTTCATCACCTGTACAATAAGCCTCGGCCAAGCCTTCAATCGCCAATGTCAAGTCGGGACAGTCTGCGGCAATACAACTCGTTGTACTCGGGTCACTATCGCCACAAGCCGACACACCAACAGCCACTACTGTTATGGTCACCTCATCCCCTACATTCAAATTCGACTCCGTATAACTCGTACCCGAAACCGTTTGACTCGTTGGTGTTCCCCCATTGACCTGTATCGTCAATTCGTATTGTGCTGAACCCACATCTTCCCACTCTACACTCACACTGCTCGTCGTAACGGCAGCACAAGCAATCGTTGGAACATCAAACGGAGGCAACACCTGTGTACTGCCAGTGGTTTGATAAACACAGCCATCACTGTCGGTGAACGTATATACAATCGTCACATTCTGCTGTCCGACTGCCGAAGGGTCAAAAGTATCGCCTGTCACTCCTGGACCGGAGAAAGTACCGCCCGATGGCGTTCCCTGTAGGGTAAAGGTGCTGCTGCTCGCTCCACAATATTCTGACGACAAATTGTCTATCGTCGGAGTCGGTCCACTACAATCCTGTGCCGTACACGAAGCCGTTCCTGCCTCACTGTCTCCACATGGAGCAGTGCCTACGGCAACAACACTTATCCCTACTTCATCTCCCGCCGTCAAGCCTGTCTTGTCAAAACTCAAGGTACTGGCCGATAGGTTGTCTGTTTGTGTTCCATTGACCGTCACCACAATGTTGTACATATCTGCTCCCACATCGTCCCACGAAAACGCCACATTGGTCACCGTCGTTCCTGCACATATCACCGTTGGGGTATTCAAGGCAGGGGCGATGCTCGTGCTAAGACTCGTGGTGAAGGGACAGCCACTCTCAGGGTCGGTATAGCTATAACTGATGGTTACGTTTCCTGTCCCTGCTTGTGAAGGGCGGAACAAACCACCTACTATGCCATCGCCACTAAAGATTCCGCCTGTCACCACATTCCCACTGGCATCTACCACACTCAATACAACATCTCCTGCATCTGAACAATATTCTGCATCTAAGCCTACTATACTCAAATTCACATCACAATCGCCTGTCGTACAGCTCACCGTAGAAGGCGCACTGTCTCCACAATCTGCTCCCAATGCAATGACTTCTATTGTCACACTTTCGCCTGCCGATAGTCCTGTTACGGTATAGGAAGTATTGTTCACTGTGGCCATGTCGTCCACTGCTCCAGTGATGGTCACCTCATAATCCGTTGAACCTACATCCAACCAATTGAAGGTAATGCTGTTGGGACTGATGGTTCCACAACTTACCGTTGGTGTCCCCAAAGGCGGCAATACTTCTGTCTCAAAAGTTTCTTGATACACACATCCTTCTGCATCTGTGAGACTGTACACAATGTTGTGACTCCCTACTCCTGCTCCTGCAGGGTCAAAAGTATTTCCTGTGATGCCCGGTCCTGAAAGCGTTCCGCCTGAGGGGTCTGGGGTCAAGGTCGCCACAGCCTCGTTCCCACAATATTGGTCGGCTATGTCCAAGGTCAAGGTCACATCGGGACAATCTCTGGCGGTACATTGTGCGGTGCCTGCTGCGCTGTTTCCGCAAGGAGGGCTGCCCAAGGCTATCACACTGATGTCCACCACATCGTTTTGTGCCAAACCACTCTCGGTGTAATCCGTATTTGTCGTGATTTGTGCCGAACTCGGAACACTGTTGATGCTCACGGTGATTTCATACTGACTCGCTCCAGCTATTGCATCCCAATCAAAACTCACACTGTTCAAATCCTCATCACTGCATATCACTGTCGGCGTAGCCAAAGGCGCATTCACACTCACTGTGGCCGAGGCTTGGTATTCACACGCCGTTGCCGGGTCGGTGTAATCGTACAATATCGTGTAAGGGCCGCCTACTCCTGCTAAGGAGGGGTCAAAACTGTTGCCGGTAATGCCTGGTCCGACAAATACACCTCCTGCGGGTGTTCCTGTCAAACTCACCAATCCATCTGTACGGCAATACAAGGCATCTAAGCCGTTGATGCTGATACCTACTGGCTGACAGGCTTCGGCGGTACAGGTAATCGTACTCGCTTGGCTGTCTCCACAAGGAGCTTCGCCCAAGGCAACTACCGTTATCGTCACTGCGTCTCCTTCGTTTAAGCCAGATTCGGTGTGACTGGTTCCGCCGGTCGTGAAACTGTTCGTGACCGCTCCACTCAAGGTCACTTGATAACTCGCACTGCCTACATCTGCCCAAGTGAAGGTCACACTGCTCGTCGTACTTGTCCCACACTCTACTGTTGGTACGCCATAAGGGGGCAATACCGTTGTGGAAGCAGTCTGTTGGTAGCTGCAATCTGGGTCGCTCGGGTCGGTATAGTCATACACAATCGTCACGGATGCCTGTCCTGCTGCAGAGGGGTCAAAACTGTTCCCGCTTACTCCTGGTCCGGAGAACGTACCTCCTGCTGGGTTGGCAGATAGTGTCACCGCTCCTTCGTCTCCACAATATTGAGCCGCTAAACCAGTAATGTCTATCGCCACAACCGGACAATCGTTGGCTGTACAAGTCGCTGTCCCGCTTGGACCATTCCCGCATGGGGCAAGGCCTATGGGTTCTACTATCAGGGTCACCACATCATTGGCACTCAAGCCTGTTAATTCAAAGCTGGTGCCGGTTACCGTTTGATTGCCTGTCGCAGCTCCTGACCAACTGAGGTTGTAGTCGCTCGCTCCGGGTACTGAACTCCAATTGAATACAATGCTGTTGGTGGTGGTCGTTCCACAGGTCACTGTCGGGGCACTTAAGGGGATGCTCAGCGTTGTGCTCGCTGTGGTTTGGTAGCTGCAATCGGTTGCAGGGTCGGTGTAATCATAAGTCAAGGTGATGAGGCCTGTTCCCGCTGTCGATGGATTGAAGCTGCTACCAGATGTTCCTGGTCCACTCAATATTCCACCTGCTGGTTCTAAGGTCAGGTTCACCGCTCCTTCATCACTGCAATAGGTGTTATTTAAGCCTGTTATCGTCGGATTTATGACCGCACAGTCTTCGGCGATGCAGGTGGCTGTACCGGATGGGCTGTCTCCGCAAGGGGGAACACCCAAGGCGGTTACGGATATCGTCACGCTGCTGCCAGTGGTCAAACTACCTACGGTAAAGGTCGTGCCGGTCACATTTTCGGTGGTGGGTGCGCCCGCATCTATTGTGTAGCTTACCACATAATCGTTTGTCCCCACATTGTTCCAGTTGAAGGTCACGCTGCTTGTTGTACTTGTTCCACACGTCACTACTGGTGCATCGTATGGAGGCAATATCGTCACTTGGAAGGTCGTCTGGTAATCACAATCGGGGTTCGCAGGGTCGGTGTAGGTGTAAATTACCGTGGTGCTTGCAGCTCCTACTGCTGAGGGGTCAAAGCTGTTGCCCACTACTCCTGCTCCACTGAACTCTCCTCCTGGAGGGGTCGCCAATAGGGTGGCGACTACGACATCGTCTGCACAATACTGGGCATTTAGGTTGTCGATGCTGATGGACGGCAAGGCCGGACAATCTTCGGCCGTACAAGTTGCGGTGCCCGTTGGCCCATTGCCACATGGAGACCCTCCTATCGGTTCCACTACGATGGTCACTTCATCGTTTACAGACAAGCCATTCACGGTAAAGCTTGTATTGGCCGTTGTTTGGTTATCTACTGCTGCTCCACTCAGGGTGATATTGTAGCCTGTCGCTCCTGCTACCGCTGTCCAGTTGAACACGATGCTGGTCGTTGTGGTCGTGCCACAGGTAACCGTTGGGGCGGTCAAAGGTTGGCTTATCGTTGTCGTCGTGCTGGTGGTATAGGAACAATCCCCTTCTTGGTAGTCGTATACGATGCTTATCAAGCCTGTGCCTGCATTGGCTGGGTCGAAGTTGTTTCCACTGATACCTGGACCACTGAAAGTACCTCCGACAGGGGTTCCTATTAGGGCTATCACTCCTTCATCACTACAATACTCCGACGCTAAGCCTCCTATCGTGGGGGTGAGGTCGGGACAGTCTTCGGCAGTACATGTTTGACTGCCGGCTGCGCTGTTTCCACAAGGGGCAGGGCCTACTGCTATTACACTGAGGGTGACTTCGTCGTTTACACTCAAACCATTCACGGTATAGCTGGAGGTGGCGGTGTTGTCGTTTTGCACTGTTCCTCCATTGATGGTGTAGGTGACTTCATAACCTGTGCTACCAGTTATGTCTGCCCAATCAAAAGTCACGCTGTTGGTGGTACTTGAACCACAGCTCACTATTGGGCTGGCCAATGGGCTGCTCAGATTCACATTCTGGCTGCTGGGTTCGGAACTACAGCTATTGGCAGTGACACTTAAACTGATGGCTACACTCCCTGAACCACTTGCCCATGTCACCGTGTGAGGACCTTGTACATTGCCACCGGGAACGGCTGTTCCACCGCCAAAGTTCCAATTGTAGGTCGCTCCTGTGCCTGCACTGCCGGTATAGGTGACCGTCGCACTTTGAAGTCCATCTGCACACACATCGCTTGGGTTGATGACAAAGTCCGAGGTCGGTACGGCTCGTACGGTTACTTGGCTTGTGGTCGAATAATCACAATCGGGATTTGCGGGGTCTATGTAGCTATAGGTAATCGTGTAAGGACCGCCTACGCCTGCATTGCCTGGATTGAAGGTGCTTGTGGCACTGTTTACGCCTGTGCCACTGAAGGTGCCACCTGCGGGTGTTCCTGTCAGCGGGATGGCTGCAGCATCGGCACAGTAGCTGGCATTGAGGCCTGTAATCGTCAGGTTTTGGGTCGGACAATCCAGTGCTTCACATTGGGCGGTGCCTGCTGCACTGTTGCCACAAGGGGCAGGACCTACTGCTATGACGCTTATCACTACTTCATCGTTTACCGTCAAGCCGGGAACATCAAAGTTGGAAGCAACGGTGTTGTCGTTGATGGCTGCACCTCCATTGATGGTATAGCTGATGTCGTAACTCGTTGCGCCTGCAATGTCGCCCCAATCGAAACTGACCGAACTGGTCGTACTGCCGGTACAGTTCACACTTGGGGCGGCCAAGGGTTCGGCAAGAGTCACGCTTTGGGTCGCTTCGGGGGACACACAGCCGTTTTGGGAGATGGCCAGGCTCAGGTTTACTGCTCCTGTTCCACTGTCCCAAGTCACAATGTGTGGTCCTGCTACATTGCCGCCAGGACTGGCATTGCCGCCGCCAAAGTTCCAATTGTAGCTTGCGCCTGGTGCGGCTGTGCCGGTAAAGGTCACGGTTGCCACACTGCTGCCATCCGCACATATCGGGTCGGGACTGACGCTGAAAGAGGCGGTGGGTACGGCGTTCACACTCACTGTTGTGGTCGCTTGATAAGCACAGCCACTCGCTGCATCTGTGTAATCGTAGGTAAGTGTATAGGGTCCGCCTGCGCCTGCTGAGGCGGGGTCAAAGTTGCTGCCGCTTACGCCTGTGCCACTAAATACACCGCCTGCGGGGGTGCCAATCAAGGCTACACTTCCTGCATCGGCGCAATAGCTCGCATTGAGCCCTGAGATGCTGGGGCTAATGCTTGGGCAATCTTCGGCGATACATGTACCGGTACCAGATGCGCTGTCGCCACAAGGGGCAGGGCCATTGGCGATGACGATTATCGTTACTTCATCGTTGGGACTCAGACCGGTGACTTGAAAATCGGAGCTGGCACTGTTTGCATTGCTTGCCGGGCCATTGTTTATTGTGTAGCTAATTGTATAGCCTGTTGCTCCGGCGATGTCGGCCCAATCGAAGTTTACTTCGCTGGTGCTTGTCGTGCCACAGGTAATCACAGGGATAGGAAGGGGACTGAATAGGGTCACACTTTGGCTGCTTTCGGGGGAGGAACAGCCGTTTTGGGTGGTGACTGTAAGGCTGATGTTCACCGACCCACTGCCACTCGACCAGGTGACGGTATGGGGACCTTGGCCGGTACCGGGAACGGCACTGCCGCCGCCAAAGTTCCAGTTGTAGCTCGCTCCTGTGCCGGCTGTGCCGGTATAGGTAACGGTCGTGCTTTGTATCCCATCCGCACACACATCGCTTGGGTTTACACTAAAGTCTGAGCTTGGTTGGTTGTTCACTGTTACTTGTTGGCTCGTGGAATAGGCACAGCCGGAAGGGGCATCTGTATAGTCGTAGCTGATGCTGTAGGTGCCTGCTCCTACACTGGGGTCAAACTGCCCACCTGTTACTCCTATGCCACTGAAGATACCGCCTGCGGGTGTTCCTTGTAGGATAAAGGCACTTTCGTTGGTACAATAGCTTGGGGATAAGTTGTCGATGCTCAAATTAACGGTTGGACAGTCTTGGGCGATGCAGGTACTGCTACCGGCTGCGCTGTCCCCACAGGGGGCCGTGCCCAAGGCGACGATGGTTATCGTCACTTCGTCGTTCGGGTTCAAACCTCCAACTTGATAATCAGAGGTACTGGTGTTGTCTGTGGTCGCTCCGCCACTGTTTACGGTGTAGCTGATGCTGTAACCGCTTGCGCCGGCTATGTCCGCCCAATCGAAATCAACCGTAGCGGTTGTGCTGCCGGTACAGCTTACATTTGGGGTCGCAAGTGGGGCGGAAAGCGTCACACTTTGACTGCTGATGTCTGATTCGCAGCCGTTTTCGCTCACTGTTAGGGTGATATTGGCCGAGCCTGAACCGCTGGCCCAGGTCACGGTATGAGGGCCTGCTCCTGTGCCGGGGCTGGCATCTCCTCCCCCAAAGTTCCAGTTGTAGCTCGCTCCTATGCCAGCTGTACCGGTATAGTTGACCGTGATGATGCTGCTACCATCTGCACACACTTGGCTGTCGGATAGGTTGAAATCGGAGGTCGGTACTGCGTTTACACTTACCGTGCCTGTGGTTTGGTAATCACAGCCACTTACAGGGTCGGTGTAATCGTAGGTAATCGTATAAGGTCCGCCTACGCCGGCTCCGCCTGGATTGAATTGTGCTCCACTTACCCCTGTGCCACTGAAGGTGCCGCCTGCGGGGGTGGCTTGTAGGGTGAAAGCTCCATCGTCTTCACAATAAGTGGCATTCAGGTTGGTGATGCTTGGAGTGATGTTGGTCGGACAATCTTGGGCGGTGCAGGTGCCGCTGCCGGCGGCGCTGTTCCCACAAGGGGCAGGGCCCAAGGCTATTACGGTTATCACCACTTCATCGTTGGGACTTAGACCGGTGACTTGATAATCGGAACTGCCTGTATTGTCGTTGGTTGCGGTTCCTCCGTTGATGGTGTAGCTGATGTCATAACCTGTTGAGCCGGGGATGTTGCTCCAATCGAAGTTTACTTCGCTGGTCGTCAAGACTCCACAGTTGACGACGGGGGTCGCCAGAGGCTCGGAGAGGGTCACACTTTGGGTAGTGGATGCGGAACTACAGCCGTTTTCGCTCACACTCAATACAATGTTTACACTGCCGGTGCCGCTATTCCAACTCAGCGTATGAGGCCCTTGGGTGGTGCCGCCAGGGGTGGCGGTGGCACTGCCAAAGTTCCAGTTGTAGGTCGCTCCTGTGCCCGCATTGCCGGTATAGCTGACCGTGATGCTGCTTGTGCCATCTGCACATATCTCTGTGGCCGATAGGCTGAAGTCGGATGTGGGGCTTTCATTTACCACAAAATCTTTGGTGATGCTGTAGTCGCAGTCGCCTTCGGTCACGTCGTAGCTTATGGTGTGGGTGCCTGGTCCGGCTGTCCCGGGGTCGAATTGTCCACCACTTACGCCTGGTCCACTAAAGATACCCCCACTTGGACTGCCAACCAAACTAATGGCTCCATCTTCGCTGCAATAAGGGCCTTGGCTGTCGATGCTGATGAGGGTGGGACAGTCTTCGGCTGTACAGTTGCCAGTGCTGGCGGCACTGTCGCCACAGGGGGCAGGGCCGTTGGCCGTTACCGTAATCACGACTTCGTCTAAGGGATTTAAGCCCGTTATCTCGAAATCAGAGGTGCCGGAACTTGCATTGGTTGGTGTACCGCCATTGACGGTGTAACTGAGGGTGTAGCCTGTTGCACCGGCTATGTCTTGCCAATCAAAGGACACGGAGTTGGGGGTGCTTGTGCAACTGATATTGGGGCTTGCCAAAGGAGCTGAGAGGCTTACTTGTTGGCTGCTGCTGCCGGAATCACACCCATTGGCACTGACCGTCAAGGTGATGTTGGCCGCGCCTGTGCCACTCGACCAGGTGACCGTGTGTGGGCCTTGTCCTGTCCCTGGACTTGCATTCCCACCGCCAAAGTTCCAGTTGTAGGTCGAACCTGGAGGGGCGTTGCCGGTGTGGGTAACAATTACTTCACTTGTTCCATCTGAACATACCAAGGCTTCCGATATGGTGAAGGTTGAGGTGGGTTGTGGATTTACGCTCACGTCGGCGGTGGTTTGGTAGTCACAGCCTGTTCCTGGGTCGGTGTAGTCGTAGGTAATCGTGTAAGGACCGCCTACGCCGGCTGTTCCAGGGGCAAATTCTCCCCCACTTACTCCTGGTCCACTGAAAGTGCCGCCTGAGGGCGTGCCTTGAAGACTAAAGGCCGATTCGTTTTCGCAGTAGGTGGCATTTAGGTTGTTGATGCTTAATGAGATAACTGGACAGTCTTCGGCCGTGCAAGTGCCGGTGCCGGTTGCACTGTTCCCACAGGGACCATTGCCAATCGCTATAACGGTGATAATCACTTCATCTCCTGCTGTTAAGCCCGTCACTTGGTAAGTTGAGGGGGGGCTGTTGTCCGTGTTTGCAATGCCGCCATTGATGGTGTAACTGATGTCGTAACTTGTTGCGCCGGTCACGTCTTGCCAATCGAAGTTTACTTCGCTCGTCGTAACTGTACCACAGACGATTACAGGGGTGGCAAGTGGTTCGGAAAGGGTCACACTTTGGGTTTCCAATCCGGATGTGCAACCGTTTTCGGTGACGGTTAAGCTCAGGTTTACTAAACCTGTTCCACTCGACCAGGTCACTGTGTGGGGACCTTGCCCAGTGCCGGGGCTGGCATTGCCGCCCCCAAAGTTCCAGTTGTAAGTCGCGCCGGTTCCAGCACTACCTGTATAACTCACTGTTGTTGTGCTTGTTCCATCTGCACACAGTTCGCTCTCCGAAACGGTGAAGGTGGAAGTGGGGACACCGTTTACCGTGACTTGTTCGGTTGTCGTATAGGTGCAACTCCCTTCGGTGACTTCATAGGTGAGGGTATGGGTGCCAACGCCTGCCGATGAGGGGTCGAACTGGCCACCGCTTACGCCTGGACCGCTAAAACTACCGCCTGACGGAGTTCCTTGAAGCGGGAAGGCAGAATCGTCTGTGCAGTAAGGACCGGCAAGGTTGTCGATACTGATAACGGTGGGGCAATCTTCTGCTATGCAGTTGCCCGTGCCAACTGGACCATCGCCACAAGGGGCTGGACCGTTGGCTGTTACCGTAATGTCTACTTCGTCTAAGGGGTTCAGACCGTTTACATCGAAATCGGACGTGCCTGAGCTTGTATTGGTTGGGCTGCCTCCATTAATCGTATAGCTAATCGTGTAGCCTGTCGCTCCTGCGATGTCTTGCCAATTGAAGGATACTGAGTTGGGCGTGCTGCTGCAACTGATATTGGGAACTACCAAGGGCTCAGATAGGGTGATGCTTTGGGTTGCTACAACTGAAGTACAGCCGTTTTCCGTTACTTCCAAAGTAATATCCACGGAACCTGTACCACTCGACCAGGTGACGCTGTGAGGGCCTTGGCCGCTGCCGGGACTGGCATTGCCGCCTCCAAAGCTCCAGTTGTAAGTCGCACCTGTCCCTGCACTGCCGGTATAGGTCACGGTGGCTGCGCTTGTGCCGTCTGCACACACTTCCGTGTCGGATAAGGTAAAAGTTGAAGTGGGTACGGCATTTACTGTGACTGTTCCAGTAGTACTGTAATCACAGCCTGTGCCACTGTCGGTATAGTCGTAAGTAATTGTATAAGGACCGCCAACGCCTGCGGCAGCAGGGTCAAATTGACCGCCACTTACGCCTGTACCACTAAAGGTTCCTCCTGAGGGGGTACCTTGAAGGGCAAAGGCGGCTTCGTCTTCGCAATAAGCGGCATTTAAGTTGTCTATTGTTACTGTAACAGTTGGACAAGATTCTGCATCACAATTGCCTGTTCCAATTGCACTGTTGCCACATGGAGCAGGGCCAAGCGCAATAACGGTAATGTCCACTTGATCGCCTGCTGTTAAACCTGACACTTGGTAATCTGAATTTGGATGGTTGTTAATGTCCGTGGCTGTGCCACTATTAATCGTATAACTAATATCATAGCCTGTTGCACCTGTGACATCTTGCCAATCAAAGTCGACCGAGTTTTCGGTACTGCCTGGACAGGTAACATTAGGGGTTTGTAATGGCTCGGATAGGGTTATACTTTGAGTTTCTACGGCAGAAGTACAACCGTTTTCCGTTACTTCCAAAGTAATATCCACTGAACCTGTACCACTTGACCAAGTAACACTGTGAGGGCCTTGTCCTGTGCTTGGTGTAGCACTCCCACCACCAAAGTTCCAGTTGTAAGTCGCACCTGTACCAGCGTTTCCTGTATAGGTCACGGTGATTGTGCTTGTCCCATCTGCACACACTTGCGTGTCGGATAAGGTAAAAGTTGAAGTGGGTACGGCATTTACTGTGACTGTTCCAGTAGTACTGTAATCACAGCCTGTGCCACTGTCGGTATAGTCGTAAGTAATTGTATAAGGACCGCCAACGCCTGCGGCAGCAGGGTCAAATTGACCGCCACTTACGCCTGTACCACTAAAGGTTCCTCCTGAGGGGGTACCTTGAAGGGCAAAAGCGGCTTCGTCTTCGCAATAAGCGGCATTTAAGTTGTCTATTGTTACGGTGACAGTTGGACAAGATTCTGCATCACAATTGCCTATTCCAGCAGCACTATTGCCACATGGAGCAGGACCAAGCGCAATAACAGTAATGTCCACTTGATCGCCTGCTGTTAAACCTGACACTTGGTAATCTGAATTTGGATGGTTGAGAATATCTGTTGCAGTACCGCTATTTATGGTATAACTGATATCATAACCTGTTGCTCCTGTCACATCTTGCCAATCAAAATCAACTGAGGTTTCGGTGCTTCCGGGGCAGGTAACATTAGGGGTTTCTAATGGCTCGGATAGGGTTACACTTTGGGTTTCTACGGCAGAAGTACAATCGTTTTCCGTTACTTCCAAAGTAATATCCACGGAACCTGTACCACTTGACCAAGTAACGCTGTGAGGGCCTTGTCCTGTGCCTGGTGTAGCACTCCCACCACCAAAGTTCCAGTTGTAAGTCGCACCTGTGCCAGCGCTTCCTGTATAGGTTACTGTGGTTGTGCCATTTCCATCCGCACACACTTGCGTGTCGGATAAGGTAAAGGTTGAAGTGGGTACGGCATTTACTGTGACTGTTCCAGTAGTACTGTAATCACAGCCTGTTCCGCTATCGGTATAGTCGTAGGTAATCGTATAAGGACCGCCAACGCCTGCTGCAGCAGGGTCAAATTGACCACCACTTACACCTGTACCACTAAAGGTTCCTCCTGAGGGGGTACCTTGAAGCGCAAAAGCGGCTTCGTCCACGCAATAAGCGGCATTTAAGTTGTCAATGCTTACGGTGACGGTGGGGCAATCTTGAGCATCACAATTGCCTGTTCCTGCTGCGCTGTTACCACATGGAGCAGGGCCAAGCGCAATAACGCTAATGTCGACTTGATCTCCTGGGCTTAAGCCTGTGACTTGATAATCAGAGTCAGGATGGTTGAGGATATCTGTTGCAGTACCGCTATTTATGGTATAACTGATGTCATAGCCAGTTGCACCTGTGACATCTTGCCAATCAAAATCAACTGAATTCTCAGTACTACCTGGACAGGTAACAGAGGGGGCTTCTAATGGCTCGGATAGGGTTACACTTTGGGTTTCTACAGCAGAAGTACAACCGTTTTCCGTTACTTCTAAAGTAATGTCCATCGAACCTGTGCCGCTTGACCATGTAATATCGTGGGGTCCCTGTCCAGTGCCGGGTGTAGCGTCACCGCCTCCAAAACTCCAAGTATAGGTCGCTCCTGTACTTGCTGAACCTGTGTAGGTGACCGTAATGATACTGCTCCCATCTGCACACACTTCTGTATCGGATAAGGTGAAACTTGGAGTAGGTAAAGGATTGATACTTACTGCTGTGGTGGCAGTAGCACTGCATCCATCTACGGTGATGGTAACAGTGTAAATACCTGCATCAGCTGTTGTAGCGCCACTAATCACAGGATTTTGATCGCCTGAACTGAATGTGTTTGGACCTGCCCAAATGTAAGTGGTGGTGGTCCCTATAGTGGTTGTGTTGCTTGTGAGATTGACATCACCACCTTCACAAACGGGGCTATCATTGGAGGCTGTTGCATCGGGAATTGCTCCATTGTCAATAATGGTTACATCTACATCTATTGCACATCCTATATCGTCTAATGTAGTCACTATATAAGTACCTCCTGCTAACCCTGTGAATGTTCCACTCGATTGGAAAGTCCCTCCGTCTAAAGCATATTCGTAGGGAGCTGTTCCGTTAGCACCTGCAACAGTAACACTTCCCGATGAATCACCACAATTGGCATCTGTTTGCGCTGTAATACTTGCAGAAACGTTGTCTAAGGTGAAAGCAATGTTTTCTCCATTGCTGGCAACATTGCCGCATTTATCAGTTATAGAGCCACAAGTGCCTACTACTGGTGTTACTAAGGCAATGGTAAAATCTCCTGATGCGATTAATGGTGGATCAATGGTGAGGGTAAAATCTCTTTCATATAGGTCAGCATTACCAGGGTCGGTGCAGTTACCACCAGAAACGGCTGTAATAGTATACGGGCCACCTGGACCTGTTAATTCAAAATCACAGGCTTCTACAGTGTTACACAAAACAGGATCGGAGAAGGTAACATCAATGGTCGTTGCTCCACAAGGTATGTTGGGATCCACTGCACTGAATTCTGCTGCAACGTTGTCAAATATCCCAGCTGTTGAGGGGCTAAGTGCAGGGTTTAGGTCTAAAAAATACCCATCTTGTGTACTACTAAAGTTACTGATGTTCAGCACCAATATATCTCCTGCTAGCACAGGAATAGGTGCGTTGAAGGTAGTTCCTGCGGAACCTTGACTGGTAAAAATACTTGCATTGCTGGTTCCTGTCGTACCTGGAAGCAATGAATAATTGCAGCTTATCTCTATTCCTGGATTGGAAAAAATATCAGAACAAACATTGTTGGTTAAATCATATACTGCCCAGTCGTAATCATCATCTACATTGGCAGGTTGGATTTCAAAATTGAAGTTTCCATCCGATTGAATCGTAATTAGATACCAAACATCGTTTCGCTCTCCATCGAATAAGCAAGAATTTGAAGAATTGATTTCATTGGGGAAATCGCCTTCTCCAACATAAGAGTTTGGTTGGTTATAAGTATCTTGGCACACAGGTATTGCTCCAATACAGTCTTGTTCTATGACAGAAGCAGGACAGGCGGCAATATTGAAGTCAAACCCTGAACAGTCTGGTGCTGACCAAGTATCTATGACTATGTAATAGGTTGTTCCTGCTGTCAAATTAAGGTCAATACCAGGTGTATTGTTGTCTGCTGTAATCTGACCAACACAAGTTGCAGTTGGATCATCTGGACAGCCATCTGTTACAGAAAGCCCCCAGTCGGCAGTAGCATCTGTGGCATTGCTCAATGAAAGCAGATAACACTCAGTAGCCGAAGGAGTAAACTCGAAAACGTAGTCTTCACCTGTCATATAATTTCCTCCACATCCTTCGGTATCGTCATAGTCATATCCAGCGCCACAAGAGGTTAGTCCAGGGAAAGCAGCAGGGGAAGAAGCAATAACATTAGCAGAAGCACAAGTTGTACCTGTAGGGCAACCTTGTGTCATGGAAATATCGAAAGGTGTGCACTGAACTCCTCCAATCAATGCTGCATTGGTCGAAACAACAATGTAGTAAGTAACACCTGCCTGCAAGTCAGTTGTGACACTGGGTTCTCCATCCACATCATCGTCTTCGTTGATGGCTACACAGTTGGCGGCTAATGCGTCTGGACAGTTGTCCAATACGAATAAGCCTGTTGGGTTGTTTCCTGTATTGGTAATGTCTATGTTGTAACAATCTGTGACAGTTGGAGTAAATGAAAACACATAATCATCACCATTCATATACACACTTCCACAGCCATCAGCAGAATCGTAATCGTCGCCAAAGCCACATGTTGTTAAGCCCGTTTGAGAATAAGGCAAAGAAGGAATAACATCCGAGTTGCTACATATAGCTCCAAATGGGCAATTAGTCCCTCCTGTATTGATAGTCAAATCAAAATCGGTACAACTTGAAGTGTAAGTCAAGCCTAAAAAATCATATTCTATGGCAGAAACAACAATGTAATAGGTTTCTCCTGCGGTTAGGTAAGCATCCGTAGTTGGACCTCCATTATCGACTTCATCTTGTGCAATACAAGAAGCTGATCCAGAATCTGGACAATCTGTTAAGACAAATAAGCCAACATCTGTATCGGGTGTTGTATTGGCAACTGCAAAATTGTAGCAGTCAGTGGTAGTTGGAGTGAAGGTCATCACAAAATCTTCTCCTTCCATATAATCACTTGCACAAGCATCTCCATTGTCGTAATCGTTTCCAAAACCACAAGAGGTTAATCCTGCTTCTGTGTGTGGAAAGGAAGGGGCAGTAATAACATAAGGATTGCTACATACTGCGCCACCTGGACAATTCAGCGCTCCATTGGCAATAACTAAATCGAAAGCAGTACAACTGCTATTGGCTATTGGGCCTACAAATTCAACCGCAGAAACAACAATATAGTAGGTTACTCCTGCATTGAGGTAAGCGTCTGTTGTTGGACTACCGTTGTCGACTTCGTCTTGACCAATACAAGAAGTAGTGAGATCATCAGGACAGCCGTTTAATACGAATAAACCCATATCTGCTGCTGCATTGGAGATGTTGTTTGCTGTAAAGTTGTAACAATCTGTTACTGTTGGGGTAAAAGTCAATACAATGTCTTCTCCATTCATATAGGTACTGCCACAAGCATCTGTATTGTCGTAATCATTGCCTGTTCCACAAGAATTGAGTCCTGCTTCGGTATATGGAAAACTTGGCGGAGTAATAACGATAGGATTGGCGCAACTGGGTCCAGCTGGGCAGTTCAAAGAGCCATTGTTGATGGTGAGATCAAATTCGGTACAACTATTTACCGCTACGGGACCTGCTTGTTCGGAAGCGGCAATTACAATGTAATAAGTCACACTGGCATCCATATAAATATCTATAGTCGGGAAACTGTTGTCCACCTCTTCTTGTACAATACAATCAGTTTGTGGATCATCGGGACAGCCAGTCATTATGAACATACCAATATCTGCAATTGGATCGGAATTGGGTGTTCCACTCAAAGCAATGCTGTAACAATCTGTTGCAGTTGGCGTGAAGGTCATCACAATATCTTCTCCAAACATGTACAAACTGCTACATGCGTCAGCTTGTCCATAATCGTTTCCTAAACCACAAAGGTCAATGGCTGCTTCGACATGTGGAAAGCTGGGTGCAGTGATGATATAAGGATCCGAACACGTGGCTCCTGCGGGGCAACCTGTGGCTCCGTCGTTAATCGTGAGATTAAATTCTGTACAACTGTTTAGAGCGACTACCGCCGCTTGATCAGAAGCTGCTACTACTATATAGTATTCTTCATTGGCTGTTAGGTTTGCATTGGCTGTTGGAAAGGAATTATCTGCAGTTTCCTGTGAAACACAGATGGTAGCAGGGTCATCTGGACAGCCTGTAAGAATGAACAAACCAATATCAGCAAGTGGGTCTGAATTGGGTGTTCCAGACAAGGCAAAACTATAGCAATCTGTTGTGGTTGGGGTGTAGGTCATTACGATGTCTTCTCCATACATGTAGAAATTGCCACAGGCATCTGTATCATCGTAATCGCTTGCCAAACCACATAAATCAATGTTACTTTCGGTGTGTGGTAAACTTGGTGCTGTAATCGCATAGGGTTGCGAACAGTTCGCACCTGTATTGCTACATTCGGTAATTGCGATATCAAAAGGTGTAAAATCTGGAGCAGGGAAAGTCGAAACCACAATTGTATAGGTTGTAGCTGCAGTTAAAGCAACATTTAACCCAGGATTGCCGCCTGTTTCAGATGCAGAACCTATACAGGTAGTCGCTCCATTATCTGGGCAACCATCTAAGACATAAACACCTACAAAAGTATCTGTATTACTCAATGCAATATTATGACAACCTGTTGCAGTTGGTGTAAACTCTATGATAAAGTCTTCTCCTCCAATATAATCATCATCTGCACAGGGAGTAGCGGAATAATCGTTTCCATAACCTTCTGTGGTCAATCCTGCTTGTGTAATGGGCGCTCCACCAGCAAGCACATAAGGGTTGGCACAGTCCATTCCGTCACAACTGCTAATTAAGAAGTCAAAAGCTGTTTCTTGAGGTGCTGGCCAACTTGATACAACAATATAGTATTGTGTGCCACCTGTTAGAGAAGCGGATACATGTGTAGTATTGTCCGAGCTACCCGCAACTCCCAAACAAGTCGTTGCTACATCTGGGCAATCATCTAGAACAAAAATACCTGCAAAATCATCTGTATTTGTTGCACTAAAGAGGTAACAATCGGTAGTAGAAGGAGTATAGGTAAATACGAAATCATTTCCGCCCATGTAGTCATTGGCAGCCGCAGCTCCTCCTTCAATATTGGTCATATCGGTACAAGGGGAAGTACTGTAATCGTCGCCAAAACCATCGGTTGTAAGACCTGTTATTGCAGTACCTATGTTTGCATCGGTTAGAAGATAAGGACTTGTACAATTGAATCCTATAGGTGCACAACCTGTCCCTGTATTTTGGGTAATTGTTAGTGGTGTAGTTACCAAAGATGTTTGGCAAGGTAAATCAGGAAGAGGAAAAATGCCAACTATATAATTATGCAATAAAACCCTTATGAATCCATCACTAGGAGGAGTATATGTTATAGTTGCTTGATCTGTCCCACAACCATCATTATCATAAGCTAATTGGGTTACATCATCATCTGAACGAAGTGTGATTTCAGTATTGAAATCTGCCTCTCCGCAGGTAGTAAAAGTGTATTCCTCACCTCCACAAAGATAAATTCTGACATATTCGTCTCCAAACATATTGACCATTTGGGAACCACCATTCGAAACCAATGGTGAAGCGGCATTTTCTGTACCACCCGTACACTGCCCGTAAATATCATGTTGAGAAAGAAAAAAGAAAGAAAAGGAAAGAAACAGGTATAGGTATGACATACCTATCCTAAGGTTGTTTTGTAAAGTCTTTAGTCCCATGTTTTAATTGGTTGAAGTAAACAATTAATTATATGTAAAATATGAAATTTTAAATCTAATCTTAGTGGGTTTATTTCTATTGGAGTCGAAAAATAAGGCTTTTTTTTATCAATTCACAAATTGACTTTTCAATAATATTGAAAAAATCACAGTTTAAAGAATAAATATTTACGGGTAAAGAGATAAAAAAAAGAATGATAAGTTAATCATTCTATATAATTTCTTGCAATAACAAACACTCTTTCAACGAATTAAAATTTTTATCATAAAAACTTTAATTCATACTATTTTTTAAAAAAAAGAGGAAAAGCTCGTTTATTTTTTATGTCGCTGCAATGTCTTTTTAGCATATCCTAAGAAAAAATACATTACTATGATAAAAGCAAAAATGACTATGAAAAGAGGAATACTTTGAAGTAAGGAGCTAATAAACAGCATAATCGTGGGTTTGAAGAATCAAAAAGTTCTTTGAGTATTGCTTAAGTAAGTATTAAAGCCAATATATAGTCGAATAGAATAACCAAAATACTGCCATGCACAACTGCTCTGGTGCTTGCTTTGGCTATTTCAATAGCTCCTCCTTTTACATAAAATCCTTCGTAACAAGCAACGGAGGTAATGAGGAAAGCAAAAACAATGGCTTTGATAATCATGATAACGCCATTGAAAGGGTCAAACAAATACAAGAGGCCATAGCGATAAATAGAGGGAGAGATTCCATACATCTGTGCAGATAAAAAACCACCATAAATACCCAAAAAAGCGGCAATGATGATCAAAGGAGGAACGATTAAGACAGAGGCAATTAGCTTGGGACTGATCAAGTAGTTGGCACTGTTGATACCCATAATTTCGAGTGCATCTATCTGCTCGGTAATCCGCATCGTCCCCAATTCACTTGCGATATTAGATCCCACTTTACCCGCCAAAACCAAACAAGATAGCGTGGGAGCTAACTCGATAATCATGGTATCTCTCACGATAAATCCCAACATATAGGTAGGTAAATAAGACCCTTCCATTTGATAGGCAAACTGAATGGCCGTTACGGCCCCTACAAAAATGGAGATAACCCCGACAATCAGCAGAGAGCCTACCCCAATATTGTTCATTTGACGTAGAATTTCTTTCCAATACATGCTGTATTTTTCGGGCTTGCTAAACAAACTCGACAGCATAAAAAGGTATTTTCCTACATGTTTCATTGGCAATGGTTGAAAATATAAGTAAATGGCTTGAAATTCTAACTTCCTAAAAGCATTTGGGCCAAGACATAATCTGACAACAAAATAAGTATATCTGCATAAACTACAGCTTTGGTACTTGCTGCCGCCAACTGTATGGTGCCACCTTTCACATTGTAGCCCTGAAAACAGGCTATAGAAGAAAAAAGAAAGGCAAAGACAAATGATTTGATAAGCATCAATTGTATATTGAAGGGATTGTAAAATATTCGCAAGCCCCTTTCAAATTCGGTAACGGTCAAATATCCCCCACCAACGCTTGCAATTAATCCTCCTCCAATACCAATCACAGCTGCAAAAACCACCAAAAGAGGGGTCACTGCAAAGGCTGCTATCATTTTTGTACCCACCAAATAAGAAGAAGTGTTGATGCCCATGATTTCCATCGCATCAATTTGTTCAGAAATTCGCATGTTTCCCAACTCAGAAGACATATTAGACCCAGCTTTTCCCGCCAAAATCATGCAGGATAGTGTGGGAGCCATTTCGATGATCATGGTGTCTCTTACGATGTATCCAATATAGTACATCGGCACTACAAAGTCCTGAACCTGATAAGCGAACTGAACTGCAGTAACCGCTCCAATAAACAAAGATACCACTAATACGATGGGCAGTGACTCAATGCCGATGCTGTTCATTTGGCGGAAGGTTTCTTTCCAATACATCGAGAATTTTTCGGGTTTGCTGAACAGCGTCCCCAAAAATTGAACATACTTTCCAATGTATTCAAAAAATTTCATAGAGAGATAACCTATTTTCTGTTCTAAATGTTTTGTTTGATTTTTAAAGCTCTAACAGTCCATCGGGCAAATCCATTTGAATGATTTTTGCCTCTTCATCAATAATGTGAATCATGTCTTCATGAATAGGAATCAACAGTTCCCTATTCTCATAGTTGAGTTGAAGTAATTCATGTTGGGGAAGATAGACAATTCCTTCAATCTTTCCTATAATTTGGTCTCGATCATCAATCAAGGTGTAATCCACCAAAAAAGCCCATTCTTCTTCCTCCCCCTGTATGTATTCGAGCACCAATTCTTCTTTGAAGTACAGGCTCGAATTTTGAAGTTTGTTGGCATCCTGGATGGTATCTATGTCTTCAAATTTGATGCTTGTATTGTTGGAATCTACATTTTCGATGTTTTCAATAAAATAAGGTGCAAACTGCCCCCGAATACTCACAAAGATATGGTCGGGTTGATGCTCGCTTAAATAATCTATAAAAAAATCTTCAAAAGAGGCTCTTAATGCTCCTTTTAGCCCTTTAGGTTTTGTAAGAAAACCTACTTTACAGTAGTTTGGTGTTGGCATAATCAATTAAAGAGGGGTAATTTACAATAAAAAACCCTCAAAAGAACATTTATTTTCCTTTGAGGGCTGTGAAAATTGTTTCATCGAAACTTTGAAAGCGATTTTTTAATCTTCTTTCTTTTCGTCTTCATCACTACCACTTACCAATTCAGTGATGGTCTCTACCACAGAGCTTGCTGCTTCTTTCACACTTTCAACAGCATCCTCTACCATTTCTTTAGCACCTTCAACCACATTCTCAACTGCTTCGGAAGCTTTTTCTAAAACAGTTTCTTCCTCCTCAACGGCCGTTTCTTCTTCTGAAGTTGAGGCTTCTGCCTGCTCGGCTTCTTCTGCAACTGCTTTTTCTACCTCTTCTTTAGCAATATCCAAAGCCAACAAAGAGATAGTTGATTTTTCTTCTTCGAGCAAGTCCACCAACACTATGCGTACATCTTTGGCTTTTTGGCGTTTGCGTCTTTTAGCCAAGAAATCGTCCATCAATTTTGCTGCATCGTCTTCGGTCAAAGCACCTTTACGAACACCACGTTGCAGATGTTTCATGTACATCACTCCTGCTCTTTTGAGCAAAGAACGAACTGTATCAGTAGGTTCTGCACCATTTGCCAGCCACTTCAATGCTTTTTCTCTATCCAATTCTACTTGTGCGGGTTGAGTTGTTGGGTTGTACCAACCTACTCTTTCAATGATTCGACCATCTCTTTTTGAGCGAGCGTCTGCTGCTACAATGTGGTAAAATGGTCTTCTGATTCTCCCATGCCGTTGTAATCTTAGTCTAACAGGCATAAATATATTCTACTTTAAGTTAAAAAATGCTCGCCAAGGTTGCTGAACAACCAGCGAGGATTAGCGGGCGCAAAGATAGAATTATTTGGCAATGAATGAAAATAAAAGCAACAATAAAAAGCGAAAAGGTGACTTAACATTCAATTAACCAAAAAGCAATATCCAAATTACAAGATTTATTGTATTTTGGCTCTCGAAAAAATCAATTTTTAATTTACTAAACACCTAATGAATTATGTTTAAACACTTATCTATTTTTAAATATTCTGTACTATTGGTTATCGCATGTAGCTTTAATCATATGTTTGCAGCTCCTTGTGGTGAGGTATTTATTTCTGAATACGTGGAAGGAGGCAGCAACAATAAGTGTATAGAAATTTACAACCCAACTGCTAGCACTATCGATTTAGCTGCTGGAAACTATCAATTATTGTTTTATTTTGGGGGAAATAACTCCGCAAGTACAACTATTAGCTTAACGGGTTCTGTCGCTTCGGGAGATGTCTATGTAGTATGTGACAATGATGCAGATGATACTTTGTTGGCAGAAGCAGATCAAGAATCTACTTCAAATTTTTACAATGGAGATGATGCCATAGAATTACAAAAAGGAGGTACGGTTATAGATGCCATTGGTCAAGTCGGTAATGATCCAGGTAGTCAGTGGGGTACGGGAAACGCCTCTACTCAAGACAATACCCTTAGAAGAAAATCAACTATTCAAGAAGGAGATACAGATAGCAGCGATGCTTTCGACCCTGCTACTGAGTGGGATGGTTATGCAAACAATACCTTTGACGGAATTGGTAGTCACTCTACCGATTGTATTCTTATCTCTTGCAGTATTTCTAACATCTCGGTAGAGAACTTAACTTCTTGTGATAATAATGGTACTGATGATGATGCAGGCGATGATACTTTTACTTTTGATGTAACAGTTACATTTGCTGATCCACCAGATACAGGTTCTTTAGATTTGTCAGGCGATGTTTCTACCACCGTGGATGTTAGTAACTTGGACAGTCCCACTTCTCATACTTTCACAGCTTTTATTTTGGCGGCTGATGGAGGTAGTATTGATGTAACGGCAACTTTTTCCGAAGTACCCGCTTGTACTGCCAACGACGATTCTCAAACTGCTCCTTCTCATTGTTCCTTCAACCCTTGTGGTGATTTATTCTTTTCTGAATACATTGAAGGAAGCGGTAACAGCAAATGCGTTGAAGTATATAATCCAACAGGAAGTGATATTGATATGGGAGCAGAAGGATATGCGGTTAAAATTTACTTCAATGGCTCATCAAGTGCAGGTACAACGATTAATTTGATAGGAACAATTATCAGTGGTGGCACACATGTCGTTTGTGACGATGGTTCTACTACCGTAATCTACAACAAAGCTGATCAGTTTTCTACCTCTGGTTTTTTCAGTGGTGATGATGCAGTAGAATTGGTTCGAGGCAGCATCACTTTAGATGTGATTGGTCAGATTGGAAGCGACCCTGGTAGCGAATGGAATTCAAATGGTGTAGGGACTCAAAATGAAACCCTTCGCAGAAAAGCAAGCGTTTTGGAAGGCGACAAATCGGGTGGAGACGATTTTGACCCAAGTCTTGAATGGGATTCCTATCCTCAAAATAACAGCGATAACTTGGGGGTTCATGTCAGCGATTGTATCAGTTGTGATATTGATGTACAGATTGAAGGAAATGCAACTTTCTGTGCAGGTGAAAGTTCTGTCTTAGACGCAGGAGTTTACGAGCCTTTGGCAAATGTTTATGAGTGGTCGAATGGCGAAATGACTCAAATACTTGATACTGATATTCCAGGAACTTACACTGTCACAGTGACCAATGATGCAGGTTGTCAAGGCACAGATGAAATCACCATCAATGGCTTGACTCCTTTTGAAGTAACTTTAGGCAGCGAACAAGTCATGCAAGCCGATGCTTCTGGTTTACAAGTTTACGAAGTCGAAATTTGTGGAGGTGAATTCCCTTATACTTTAGACATCACAGCTTCTGGTTTTGCACTTACAGACATAGAATACACTGGTCCAAATTGCAGAAAAGCCATCGTTCAGTTTGACTTAGGAGTGGATTGGGTATTATACGTCAATGACAGCAACGATTGTGGCCCAATTGTGATTGACAGCCAAGATTTGGCAACGACTGATTATGGCGTTTTGTCCATTGTCACAACTAATATGACACAAGAAACATGTCCTAACACTACAGATGGTGCATTGACCATCGAAATAGATGGAGGTGACAACAGTTGTGGCTCTTATGACATTAGTTGGACAGGTCCTTATTTGTCACAAACAGGAACGGTAGACGTCACTACATTACCCGCAAGTGTTTCTTTGGAGGGTTTGATTGCAGGCATTTACACCGTCACTATCACAGATTGTGATGGTCATTCGGTTTACAAAAATATTTCTGTGACTCGTAAAAATAGTCGCAGAGGACGACGTGGCAACCTTAACTGCCCTACTGCTCCTTCTGGAAAAGCTGCAATAGAACATGCCTCCATAAACTTTGTGGAACTCTATCCTAATCCATTCTCACAAACGGCTCAACTTGAATTTGGCTTGAGCATCACTACAAATGTGACGGTTGATATTTATACCATTGACGGTCGAAAAGCAGCAAATGTTTTTGATGGTACAGTGGAAGAAGGTCAAAACAATGTTTTTGTGATTGATGGTTCGGAATTGACTGCGGGTATTTATGTACTCAAATTGACGACAGATTCTGGTGTAGTACATCATGAGAAATTGTATATCGCTAAATAAACAGAGATCAAAATCATGTAATCTTACTATCCACTTGATTATGCGTATTAAAACGATTATCATGTAGATTGGATTTATGATGGACGATATTTGATGTCTGATTTATATCATACAGTGCCGAATACCAAAATGGTGTTCGGCACTTTTTTTATTTCCCCAACCAAAAGGGAATCTCAAAAACCCTCATTTCCTTCTCTTCCTCTTTTTCCTTCTTCGATTGCCATTCTTCAATTCGAAGCACGCTTTTGCCTTCTTCCAATGAAGCCGTAGGAATATAGGAAATAAGTCCTTTCTCCTCTTTGTTGGGATGTTGATAAAAATGCCAATCTACTTTTTGAAGTTTGACATCATTCAGATAAACTTGGTAAAACTGCTCAAAACATTGCAGATAAGCCTCGTTTTGTCGTTGACTGTGTTGAAAATCATTCATTGAATCGTCTTTCTTCAGAGTTGTATCTCCACACACTTCCTTCAATTTCACATCCAAACGCTTGGTGTAAGGCACAAACAATTTCACAAATTTTCCTTCAATCACATCCGATGATATCGAAGGTCGAGTAGCGTAACGGTGTGAAGGGCGAAGATTGTCATAAAACATGGGGTCAAGCGCAAACTCGTTACTCTCCTCGGCGTAATAATCACGTGTTTCGATGCCGCCCATTCTCATCACGGTGTTTAAGGTAATAAATCCCGAAAGTCCCACTATGTAAATACCTATCAAGACATTCATCTTTCCAGCCGAAGTATTGGTAGAAAAGGTCATGGATAGGTAATGAAAAGGACGATTCAAAACATTAAAAATAAAACTACTGAATGTCCAATATATCGGAAAATGGTATTTATCGGCAAAGGCTGTATGCTTGAGTTTGGTGTAATTGAAGAGCGACAGAACGATTCCAAATAAAACCATGAATCCTGCCAAAATAATGACTGTGATTTGATTATAGAGGTCGTCCCAATAATTGGGCACCAAAAACTTGATTATTAAACTCAATAAGAAAACCGAACTAACCAAAATACTGGCACTCACCAAAGACAGAACTATCAGACCAGACGAAGCAAAAATGATGCTGCAAAGACGGTCTATTTGAATACTAAAATCTTCTAAGGTGGTTAATTTTTGACGTAGCTTCTCTACAAATTTTTTCCCTCCATAGGGATAATTATCATAGTCAATTCCTTTCGGATACACCGACATCAAGCCCAACACTCCAATCCAAAACACCCGCAAAGCAAAGTGAACCGAAAAATTAATCGCAATGGCATAAGAAGCAACACTCAAATAAGAGGTGAGAATGGACGCATACATAAACATGTCCTTATCAAAATTAAACGCTACATACAGTTGAAAGTCTGCTATAAGGGTAGGAAACTGCATCGCTGCAAAAATTGCCAAACCAGATATCAGCAGTTCTGGCTGCCAACTTTCTCGTTCTAGAGTCGTTAGCCAATCTGGTTTGACCGAAGATTTCTGGTTTAAATCGGTAAGTGGCTCAGTTTGTTCTTCTTTCATGAGGTTGTAGTATTTGTCATTCAAATTTAACAATAAAATTACATTCTGCTACAATTAGCTCACCTCTTGCAAACTATTCAGCTTCAAACATCGTTACACATTAACGTCAATTCATCTCTTTTCACATTCCAATACCCTAAATTTTAAACTTCAATACATGATTAAGCAAAAGATGATTTTTAATGATTTTTATGGAATTAAGATTTCTCTACTGTGGGTGATTTGTTTTCTGTTGACTACAAATACAATCACTGCACAAACACCAGATAAAGAAGCCATCAAAGCACAATTCCCAGATGCAAAAGCAGTATTTTTGAAGCAACATGAAACACTAAAAGTCAAATATGATGTTGATAAATGGAACATCCAAAGAAGCTTTGAAGAAGAAATGTTTTACCTTGAAAACGTAGGACAAATGTATGGAGAAAAATCCATTTACTACACCAGTTTTGAAGAAATCAAAGACCTTGAAGCTTATACCAAGGTTCCCTACAAAAAGGGTAAAAAAACACTCTATAACGAAGTTCCTGTCGAAAAAATAGATACCAAAGATGTCATGATGGGCGGCATTTTTTATTCTGATCACAAAGAAAAACAGTTCATTTTTCCTGCCGTACAAGAAGGAGCCATTACTTCCGTTTCCTACACCGAAGAAACCGACGAACCCCGATTATTGGGAGCCTTCTTCTTTAGTTCCTATATTCCTGTCCTCTCTTCAAAATTTACCGTCATAGTGCCTGAAAACGTAGAAATAACCTACAAGGTTTTGGGCGAAGACCTCGACAATATTGACTTCAAAGAACACAAAAAAGGTGCTGCTACACACTATACTTGGACTGCCAAAAATCTCCCCAAATTGGAACGAGAAGCAGATGCGCCAAGTACCAGCTATTATGCACCTCACGTAGTGGTTTATATCAAAAGTGGCACTTACGCAGACAAAACGGAGGAAGTGATTACAGGTGTTGAAGGCCTCTACAAATGGTACCATTATCTCGTCACACAAACCGATGATGGAGAAGATACCGAACTTAAAGCGGTCGTGGACAAACTAATGGATGGCACTGAAACAGATGAAGAAAAGGTAAAAAAAATATTTCAATGGGTACAAAGCAATATCAAATACGTAGCCTTTGAAGATGGTTTGGGTGGATTTATTCCGAGAGGGGCAAGTGACGTTTGCACCAAAAAGTACGGTGACTGCAAAGACATGAGCAATATTTTGGTCAAAATGTTGGATATTGCAGGGTTGAAGGCATACCATACATGGATTGGCTCTCGTGATAAGCCTTATTCCTACTACGATGTACCGACACCTATTGCTGACAATCACATGATTGCAGCCATCGAACTCAACGATGAAATTGTTTTTTTGGATGCAACAGGTGAATACCTTGCCTTTGGTTATCCAACTTCTATGATTCAAGGCAAAGAGGCATTGATAGGAATGGGAAAAGACAATTTCAAAATCATCAAAGTGCCCGTTGTACCGAAAGAGGACAATACACTAACCGAAACGGTGGAGGTAAACATTGAAGGAAAGGATCTGAAAGGCTCAGCTCAATCAACTTATGTGGGCTACAAAAAGATATTTGCAGAGTATGCCCGATTGAGGGCTGAGGCAGACGGAGCAACCGACCGTTTTTACAATGCTTATCTACAAAAAGGCAGCAATAAATTTGAAATCACTGACATTGAAGAAAGCGGTTTTTATAGCAGAGATAAAAATATTGACCTAAAATATGACTTTAAGGTTCCGAGCTACGTCAAAAAGGCAGGAGACAAACTTTATGTGAATCTCAACCTTGATAGAAAATGGAGCGATAGAGACATAGATTTAGAGAAACGAAAACTGGATAAAGAACGTGACTTTAAACAAATCGAGTATGCTACCTATCGCCTCAATATTCCTGAAGGCTATGAAGTCGACTATGTTCCAGAGAACTACAAATTTGACCATGAAGAGTTTGGTTTTGAGATTCGCTATGAACAAAAAGACAATGCCATCATTCTACATTCAGAGGTTTATATGAATCACCTCCTCCTGAAAAAGAGCAAATTCAAAGAATGGAATAAGATGATTGAGGCCATTTCGGATGCTTATCAGGAAGTAATTGTACTAAAAAGCACAGAAGACAATGGATAATTAGTGGTTTTATTACAGTTTTGAACAGGAATATTCTACGAAAAAGAACCTCACTTGAGGCAGCAGAAAACTCAACGTTCATTGGGAATTCATTCTTGTAAAAAACTCCTGTTCAATATTGATAAACATACAAAGTAATTCAACAGTATATCAATTCAACAATATAATAAACATGTCAAGAAAAATCATTTTCCCTCTCATACTATTGTTTGTTTCTTTTACAGCAATGGCACAAAAATACACCCATCAAGATTACGATTGGGCAGAAACTCCTGTATTGCATGAACTATCGGAAGACGAAATGAAAAAGTCTGCTGTTCAGCTCAAAGATGTGCGAATCCTAGAGTTTGTCTATAGCGACTTGGGTGACCTCATCCTCTTTGAAACCAAACACAAAGTCGTGAAGGTGAACCAAGATAAAGCCATTGAAGCCCACAATAAAGTGTTTGTTTCGATGCGAGATGTGGAGGATTTCACTGTCTTAAAAGCGAGAGCGATTTCACCAGAAGGTAAAATTACGGAGTTGAATCGAGACAATATCAAAGAACTAAAGGATGTAGAAACTTATGGGGCCTTCAAAATCTTTGCCATTGAAGGAGCTGAAATAGGAAGCGAAATCGAATATTTATATACGACCAAACAAAGCGTGAGAGAACCTTTTGGTCGTATCACCTTTCAGTCGGATATTGACGTAAAGGAGGCTATGCTAAAAATAATTTCTCCTTCTAACCTCGTTTTTGAAACCCAATCTTACAACGGATTTCCGAAAATGACCGAAACAGAGGGCGAAGAAACCCGCATTCTACAAGCAACGGCTAAAGATATCCCTGCACTTTTGGAAGAAGATTATGCAACCTATCAATCCAACCTGATGAAGGTCGACTATAAGTTGTCCTACAACAATGCAGGTCTTAAAAAGAAGGAATTGTACTCATGGGCAGAAGCGGCACAGTATTTTGGAAGCATCCTCAAAGACGAATCGGAAGTGGCAGCGGATATGCTCAAAAAAGAATTGAAGGCTCTGAAAATAAAAAAGATGAGTGAGGAAGAAAAAATCAAAACCATTGAGAACTACGTGAAAGATAATTTCTCGTTGGAGATGAGCGCAGGGGCAGAATATGCACAAGTCGAAAAAATATTGGTGAATAAATTTGCCAGCGAATTTGGACTGAATCGCTTATTTGCAGCTTTTTTACAAGCGGCAGAAATTGACTTTGAAGTAGTTCTGACGAGCAACCGCTTTCAATCCAGATTTGACAAAGATTTTACGAGTTGGACCAACCTTACCGACATTATTTTCTATTTTCCCAAGTATGACAGCTATGTAACTGCTCCTATGATTCAATACCGCTATGGATATGCGCCCTATCAAATGGCAGAAAACTATGGTTTGTTCTTCAAATTGGGTGAAAACCCTTCGCCAGAGGTGCGCTTTATTTCGATGCCTGGCGCAGATAAAAGTGTCAATAAAATTGATGCACACATTACCTTCGACAACGACTTCAATGCCAAAATGAATGTCTTCAATGCATGGACAGGCTATCGGGCTTCGGAATTCAGAACCATTCACAAATACGATGAGAAATTCATGGAAAATCGTGTATTGGCGGGTTTGGAAGGGGCAAAAATGCTGAACTTAGCGGTCAAAAACGAAGACTTGGCAGACAATGCCAAAGGTGGTAAAAACTTTGAATCGGACACCGAATTGGATGTTAGTTCTTTGGTCGAAAAAGCTGGTAAAAGCTACCTGTTTCGCCTAGGGGAAGTAATTGGCTCACAGGTCGAACTGTATCAGGAGCATGAACGCCAAAACAACATCGAAATGCAGTATCCTACTTACTATGACCGCACTATTTCGATTGAGATTCCGGAGGGTTATACGGTTGAAGGTTTGGAGGATGCCAAAATCCACAACTATGTCGAAATTGATGGCGAAAAAGTAAACGGCTTTGAATCGGATTACACCATTGAAGGAAATACGGTCACTATTCATGCAGATGAGTTTTACCACACTATTTCTTTGCCAAAAGAAACTTATGAAGATTTCCGAAAGGTGATCAATGCGGCTGCAGACTTCAATAAGGTGGTTTTGGTGCTGGAAAAGAAAGTAGATTAGACAAACATCTCATCCTTCTTAGGTGTCATGGGGCTTATAAATGATAAATGTGTTTAGTTTTCAGTTACGTTTTTCTTATTAGCAAGATAGTAAAAGTAGCTGATACAGCAAGAATCAAATAAATGGTAACCTTTGTCGTGTCAAATGAATTCGATACGACAAAGGTTGCCATTTTCTTAGCGTATAAGTGTGCCATAGTTTTTTTTCAAAGATGGTTTTTGTTTTTTAGCAGACGGAAAACATTTAAACTATTCAAAACAAAAATCTATTATACCAAACAAAAATCCAAACCCCTGTATACATGAAACACAACTACAATTACCTCCAACTCTTCGCCTTATTCTTGCTAACGGCAAGCCTGTCCCCTCAATTACAAGCACAAGACCTCTACCTATTTGAAGACTTCAATGAATGTGAATTGCCAAGCGATTGGCGAGTAAGTGTAGATGGAATAGCGGCTGTTTGGGGCGTGGGCATTTCGGAGAACGTGGAAGCAGGCGAAAACAACAGCATGGATGGTACTTGTATGGTCTATTTTGACGACGATGCTTCGGGAGAAGACAGTCCGTCGTGGAACATAGAATTGGAATCACCTACTTTTGACGCAACGGTCAATGCCCAAATCACCCTTGAAGTAGATGTGCATTTCCGAAATTGGAATGGCAGCGCATCGTTGGTTATTGAAGCCTTCAATGGCAGTGAATACGTTGAAGTAGAACGCTTTCAAGGAGACGAAGACAGTGGATGGGGGTTTCCCGATTACCGACATATTTTTCTGGATTTGACCCCTCATAAAAACGACAAAATGACCATCCGTTTTGTGTATGACGATGGCGGCGTTTGGGCTTGGTGGGCTTCGATAGACAATTTTGAAGTGAAAGGTTGGGGTAAAGATGGAGACTTGTTGCTGGAGAACTTCAATGCTTGTGAAATGCCCGAAGGTTGGGAAACCAACGTTGCTGAGGGTTCTTGGGATTGGGTGTTTGGGGTGCAATTTGATGATTTTGGCGACCCGATTAGAAGCATTGATGGAAGCTGTTTTGTTTTCTTTGACGATGACATCATTGGAGATACAATTCCCTCAAAAGTACAATTGACCTCGCCTTCCTTCAATGGACGAGAGTTTGCACAAATTTTCTTGGAAATGGATGTGCATCACCGAGATTATGAAGTGGAAAACTTCAATATTTACGTTTTTGACGGAACAGAATACCAACGAGCCAAAAGCTATTCGGGTGAAAACATCGAAGGAGAATTTTTCAATACCGCCATTCACGACCGCATTGACATTTCGGCTTACCGCTCCGAAAATATGCACTTGATGTTTGAATACGACGACAATGCGAATTGGGGTTGGTGGTCAGGATTTGACAATGTGCGGGTCTATGGTGAGGGCGAAAGTTTTGATATTTGTGACAAAGCCAAAAGTGTGACTTTGGACGGAACGTGTGTGGAAGGCACAAATATCAACGCACTTTTTGAAGGTGGTGCTTCGGAATGTGTGGAAAGTGTGCATGGAATTTGGTATTCTTTTGTCGCTCCAACTTCGGGTGCGGTCACGATTCGAGCCAAAACGGACTTCAATGATGTTCTCACTGTCTTTTCGGGAACTTGTGGCAATTTACAGCAAATCAATTGCACGAATTACGACGAATTTGGTTTTGTAGGCGAAATTTTGCCTGTCATGGACTTGACTCCCAACCAAACCTATTTTGTAAGGGTCAGTGGGGCAGTTGATAAATTCGGCAATACGCAAGGCAATGTGTGCTTGTCCATTGCAGAAGGTGCTGCCTCAAAAACACCTCCTGCAAATGACCTCTGTTCAGATGCCATTCCGTTGAATATAAACGGTAATTGCAGCGCAGGGACAAACAAAGATGCTACTTTCTTTGGGCCTGAACCGAGCCTCAACCTCAAATCTAAGTCCTCGATTTGGTACAGTTTTGAAGCTCCTGAGGATGGCGAGGTTATCATCGAAAGCAATGCCGATTTTGCGGATGTGCTAACCGTCTTTTCGGGAACGTGCGGCAATTTGACCGAAATAAACAGCAGCGATTTTGGACATAGTTTGCACCTCACCGACTTGGAAGCAGGCGCAAGGTATTTGATTCAAAGTGCGGGTTTCTTCTCGACCGTTGAAGGAACGGTCTGTATGAAAGTGAGTTCGGCAGAAGCTGCCCCTCAAAATGATTTGTGCAACGGTGCAATCAACCTACAATTGGGCGAAAGCTGCACCGTCGGCAACAATACCTACGCTACCTTCAATGGGCCTCGCCCAAGTTGTGATGTCGACCCAACGGCTTCAATTTGGTTTCGATTCACCGCCCCTTCTTCGGGCAGGGTCTTGGTCAATACGGGGGCGGACTTTGTGAGCGTTTTATCTGTTTTTGGCGGTTCTTGTGGCAATTTGGAGGAAAGGGGCTGCGCCTACAATCCTTCAAAATGCGATGAAGGCGTGGTGTTTGAATTGGCCGGCAACGAAGACTATTTCCTTCAAGTGGCTTCGGCTCAAAATCCTTTTGGTTATACCTACGGTGATGTGTGTGTGCGGATAAGCGACTATGAAAATGCACCTGTCAAAGCCCGATTGAAGGTCTTTTTGGAAGGCACTTACGCCAGCAGCAATTTGATGAACAATCACCTCAAAGCTGCCAACCTCATCCCTTTCGACCAACCTTACAACCGTGCGCCCTGGAACTACAGCGGCTCGGAGTGCATCACCGAAATGCCTATCAATGCCGTTGATTGGGTCTTGGTCGAGCTTCGAGAAGCCAACAACAGCGAAATCATCGTGGAACGAAAAGCGGCTATTCTCCTATCCAATGGCAATATCGTGGACGAAGGCAATGATGGCGTTCTTTTCCAAAATGCTACCGAAAACAACAGCTACTACACCATCGTCCGACACCGCAATCACTTGGCGCTCATGAGTTCTGTCCCCATTCCCTTGCCCAACTCCAATGCCTACAATTTTACGGCTGACCCTTCGTATGTGATGGGCGGTTCGGCTCAATTGACGCTACTGGAGAATGGCAACTATGCAGCGATTGCGGGAGACTTCAATGCGGATGGCGTGATTTCGGTTTTTGACTTCAATTATTACTCTGAACAGAAATCTATGCTGAATGAATATGTGGATTCGGATTGTAATTTGGATAGAGTCGTGAGCGTAAAGGATTATAATTTGTATCAGGGGCATCCTTCTGTGATTGGGGTGGAAGAGGTGCGATATTAGCGGAACGGAAGCTTTGTCAACGGTCGCAGACCTTGACAACAGTTGAGGTGATTAAACACAGAAGGTCATGAGTGTGAAGAATTATAATTTGTATCAGGGACAACCTTCGATGATTGGGGTGGAAGAGGTGCGATATTAGCGGAACGGAAACTTTGTCAACGGTCGCAGACCTTGACAACAGTTGAGGTGATTGAACACAGAGAGACTGAGGTTTTTGACTCCCTTGACTTAATGTGGGTATTTTTTGGATTTGAAAAACCAAACTCAATTCCAATTTCCTTCTGATATTTTATCGGATGAACACCATATAAAAATACGAAGTAAAAAAGCTTATATTGCCACAACTGTGGGACAAAACTGCTTTTTGGGCATGGGAGGAGGAGGTTTGGGTAAGCTTCAAATAAAATGCTTGGGTATCAATTACATACAAAATATACACAAACACTTACACACCCCAAAACACAAAAAACTACTCCCAAACAATCTTCAATGCCTCACAGTAATGGTAATCAGCGGTTATTCTAATTTTATCGTCTTCCTCCGCCCCGTCTTTTGCGATAGCCGCAACAGCAGGAGCTTTTGGCCCAACATTGTAGGCATAGACGATTAGGTAGTTATCCTTTGAAGGGTCGACAGTACCACTGATGCGTTTTTTGTCAGCCAAAAGTTCGTATTTATCCAAAATACATTCCCCATTCAAGAAAACCGAAATTTTGTCACCATCTACTTCACCATCGTCCCAAGTATCAACAACAACTTGATTACCAGAAATATTGAGTGTACCAATGATTCTTATCTGTCTACCATTGATAGATTTGACAAATCCGTTTTCATTCAAATCCACTGCATAAGCAGATTTTGGTTTTGGGATTTCCTTGACCACTTCCGCTTTAGGCTCAGGCTTCGGTACTTCTTTGACTACTTCGATTTTTTCCTTTGGCTCAGGTTCAGGTACTTCTGCTACCACTTCAATCTTAGGCTCTTCTTTGAGCGGCAATGATTTTTGGGGAGCAGGTTTAGGTGTTTCAATTTTTGGAGGCGTAATGGCAGAAGTCAGTACTTTTGGAGGGGTGATGGTTTCCTTTTTTTCGACAACGACAGGTTCAGGTTTGGGTTCTTCTTTGGGCTCTTCTTGTGGTTTGAAGTTTACGCCCCACAAAATCACCTTCCCATCATATCCACCACTTGCGATGTATTTACCATTGGGGCTGAACGCCAAAGTTTTGACCTTTCCTTGATGTCCCGCCGCCACGAGTTCTAGTTTTTTAGTCTTGACATTCCAAATTTTGAACATATTACCCGCATTTCCATGAGCAATCAATTGGTCGTCTGCCGAAAAACTAACATAGCTATAATCTTTGTCTCCTGCGGGAATGTGCCAATTATCTTTGTGGTTGGGATACTTCCAAAATCTCAAACTTCCCTCTTGACTCCACCCTCCCAAAAGATTGCCATCGTGTGAAAAGTGGATGTCATTGATATAATGCCCCCCATTAGAAGAAGATTCTTCAATTTCATTTGTAGCGAAATTCAAAAAATGCAATTTATTTCCACAAGCAAATACGAGCGTTCTTTTGTCGGGTGAGATGTCTGCGGAAGTCGTATGGAATTTTCCCAAAAATAAGATTTCGGGTAGTGTTTTGCTGCCAATTTCGGCTCGGCACAATTTGGCATTTTTGCCGCCAAAATACAGGTGCTTTTCATCTGGACTGAATACCACAAAATAAGCCGCTTTTTGTTTGAAATGAATCGGGTTGTTGAACGACTGCATTTCTCTTCCTGTTTCTAAGTCCCACAGTTTGATAGTGCCATCCGTTGAAGCACTTGCGAGGCGAAAACCATCTTTGGAGAAGGTGAGGTGATTGATAATGTCTTCGTGTCCTTGCAGGCTTTGAATCAAATTGCCCGAATTAGCATCCCAAATATTGATGACATGCCCATAACCCACGCTTGCGATTCGGTTGCCTCTTTCATTGAAGGTCAAAAACTCCACTTTGCCTTTGTTTGAAAAAGTAAAGCTTCGTATCTGTTCCAATTGAAGTGCTCCTTCAGATTGCCCATAGAATGTATGTGTTGCGAAAAGAAAACACAATAAGCATATCAGTTTTTTCATGTTAATAGTAGTTTTACAAAAAATAAGTAAGGTGTTAGGCAAATTCAAACCTTATAGGTTTTTCTTTATGTAAATTCACCTAATTAACAAAACCATTTAAAGATTAAGTTCTAAACCTATAAGATTTTGCTCAAATTTCTGACTCTTTACAATAAGTTTTAGTTTAGTACAATTCAAATATTATTCCAAAGTACCAACTGTCAAAGATACTTCAATAACAACAATTCCAATCTTCTGAGCGTCTGCTGCCCAAAATTTTGTAGTTTTTTAGAGTGATGGCTTTTTGAGGAAGGGTTCGGTTCTTATACAAAGAATGGTGTTTGAAATGATTGTGGGCTAAGTGAAGGTGAAAGCAAAATCCAAATATGAGTACAAATATAGCAACTTTCCTCCAAAAAGGCTTTGCCCAAAGTGTCTGCCAACAGAAGAAAGCATACAGCATACTAACAGGCAAAAGTATATAAAAAGTATGCGGAGAAGGCCCTTTTATCGAAAAGATAAAACTACCATACAACATACCTATACTGAAAAAAGTGAGCCATTTCACCCGTTTTCCTTCTGCTGACTGCAATGCGGAATTGAGGAAAAAAGACACGACCAAATAAGCTACCTGCAAAAAACCTACAAGAGTAAGCACTGCAATAAAAGGAGCAAACAGAGGATATTGCTGCAAAAATTGAAGTCGACTGTCGAGATTGTAACCTATAAAAACGCTCGTTTCGTAGCTGGCAAAGGAGAAAAAACGGGTGATGATGGTGGTCAATTCCTTCAGGTTTTGAAGGTTAATGACCACATTCGCTTCAATGCTTCCCGTTCCATTTATCATTCCATATTGAAGATAAGTTGGCATCAACAAACTGCCGCTTATTGCAGCTCCCCCAATAAAATAGAGGACATTTTTGAAAAATATTTTAGACCGTAAGTATCGGCTGCCTTTTGACCTACTATTGAAGTAAAAACACATCCCTATATAAGGAATCAATAAAACAAAAGACAAATGCAATTGCATAATCCAAAGTAGCGAAAAACCCATCATTGCGAAAGCATAATGAGGACGAATCAAGGGGCGATGGTAAAAAATCAAGCGTTCAAATACGGCAATGAAAAACAAAATGGCGGCAGGAAGAACATAAGACGGATTGACAATGTGCGTAGAATAGTTCAGCGTCCACGGCGCTGTCATTAACCATCCATAAATCAGCCAACTACTTAGCGAAGGAATACGTTTGTGAAGATAGTAGGCGAACAACATCAGTGCCGCTGTACTCAACAAATTGAGCAAAATGAAAGGAGCTTCTGGAATGGGCAGCAGGTGAAAAGGCAGCCCAACAAGTAGCCCTTGCAATGCGCCAGGGATTTGGGATTGGGTATAGACGACATCGGGACCGTAATAAGGAAAATCACCTGTGGTATAGTATTTTAGACCCAACAAATAGACTTGTTTTTCGTCTGTTCCCCAAAATGGACTACACAGACCATAGCCCAATCGAGCTAAAAAAGCAATCAAGAAAATCAGTACATATCGAAGTGTTGGCTTTTGAAAAATGCCATGAAACCCTTTCATCAACAGCGTATCTTTTGCGCTAAAAATAGTAATTTTGTGCTTATGAAATATACAGCGACCTTTATCATTTGTTTATTCTTGACCTTCAACTTCAATTTTGCTCAAACTGCAAAAAAAGAGGTGGACAATTATCCCGCTTATTTGATACATGTGGATTATGGCTATCAAATACCGAGTGGAGATTTGGCAGACCGATTTGGTAACAATTCTAATATTGGTGCGGGCATACTCTACAAAACCAAAAACAATTGGCTATTGGGGGCAGATGGCCATGTAATGTTTGGAACGGATATCAAGGAAAACTTTGCCTCGAACCTCCTTACGGCTGGCGGTTTTGTGCTGGGCATAAATGGTTTGTATGCCGAATTGGACACTCGTGAGCAAGGCTTGTATTTTATGGGCAAAATAGGTCGACTGTTCTCGATGAACTCGGTCAATCCGAATACTGGTTTTACGGTGTTGTTGGGGGCGGGCTATTTGCAGCACAAAATCCAAATTGAAGACCGCAACAGTGCTGTTCCACAATTTCAGGATGAATACCGAAAGGGTTACGACCGCTTGACAAGTGGTTTGGCGTTTTCACAGTTTGTTGGCTATACGCATTTGAGTCTCAATCGGCGTGTTAATTTTTACATTGGCATTGAAGCTATTCAAGCTTTTACGCAAGGTCGTCGTAGTACAAACTTCAATACGCAAACCGATGGCACAGGTAGCCGTACAGATATTTTATTTGGTCCAAGAGTGGGGTGGATTTTACCTATTTATCGAGAGCCGAGTGATAGGTTTTATACGGATTAAGGAAGAATCAAAGAAAGAAGTAAATCAAATCCCCTGCTACAAAATTTTCACCAAAATATTTTCTATAGCTGACCACATCGCCATCTACCAAAATAGACAACTGCAAATCCTTGCCGCCATAATTGTAGGCTCGCAAACTGATGGCAGAAGCGGGGTCAAAGCTTTTGTGGAAACTGTATTCAAAAGGTAACTCAAGGTCTTCTCTATCTGTTGTTTTCCCAAACTCATTGGTATAAATCACCCTCATCAAAATACTGTCGGTTGCTTCAATACGGTAGGTGATGTTGAGAGGGGAAAGTTCGTTTACAGGAGCTTTTTCTGGGGCTTCAATCAAGGCATTTTGGTATTTTTCCATTTTGTTTGTTGTTTTTATTGGTTCATATATTGTTTCTTAGTAGAGTGAACTGACTCTTATATGACAAAATTCTTGCCGTTTACAAATTTTCATTACAAAAAAAGATTATAAATACAAAAGCATCAAGTTTCTAAAGCGTAAAACTACAAATATCTTTTTCAATGTGAAAGGATTATCGCTGATTTTATGGTTGAAAAACTTGAATAGATGCCCTATAAATTATAATAAATCAGATTTTTTAAATATCTTGTTTGTTTCAGCCAAGATACTTAATAGTCTTCTTCCGATGAATACCGAAATATTATCAAAATCAATGATTTACCTCTACGAATACGGCAACCGATTTTTTTGGGGAACAGATGAAGAAGTAAACCCATTTTTATCTTTTTTGGATGAAATATGGAACAAACGACAATACAGCCCTTTTGCTTGGCGACAAAGCGTTTCTTCCTTTCATGACAACGAACAACAGGATGTTTTCCCAAATCATCAAGGTGTTTCTCAACAGTTTATCAGCATTGACCGACAAAACTATCTACAAGCCAAAAACTATGTAGGCATCATCCGATTTCAAACCAAAACGGTTCACCTCCTTCCCAAAATTTTCTACCCAAAGCCTTATCAGGAAGCAAGCACCGAAACACTAAGTTTTGTACATCAACAACTCATGCGTTGGCTCTCCTACAGCTCCAAAATCACCTTTCCCCTTGTTGAAGGGCAGTACGATAGCCGAAGCAAAAGCGATATTGCCGAAATCATGGTGTTCACTTTTGCCCACTATACCCATCAATTGTTGCAAGAACAGCAATTCACGACCTACGAATCTGTCCACAAAAATTCAGCATTTGTCAAAGGCCGATTGCAGACCGCAAAATATGTCACCAAACATCTTTCGGCTGGAAAATGGCAAGAAATCCCTTGTGAGTTTGACCAATACGGTTTAGATAATCTATTTAATCGTATATTGAAATACACAAGTTCTCAACTGCAATACCTCACCCAAAATACCACAACCCAACACCTGTTGCAGCAAATCCTTCAATCCCTCTCCAATGTTTCGTCTCAGAGCTTTGAAGCGTCGGATTGCGACGGTGTACATTTGCATCCGCTTTTTGAAGAATGGCAATTGGTCTTAAATTACTGCCGCTTGTTTTTGGCAAGTTCTGCCCATTTCAGTTCACAAACCGCCACCAAAGCCTTGGCATTTTTGATACCAATGGAGCAACTGTTTGAGCAGTTTGTATATGGTTTTCTACGACAACATTTCGCTCAATGGCAGCCCACTTTTCAAGACAACAGCACTTTTCTTGCTTTAGACGAGCAAGAAAAGCCCGCTTTCCAACTGCAATACGATATTAGCTTAACGATTGAAGGAGAGCCCATTATCATAGACTGCAAATACAAAATCATTCGTTTTGAGAATGGAAAAGTTAAGGGAATAGACGTGAAGGATTTGTATCAGATTGCAGCCTATGCGGTGCGTCGAGGCTGCAAGAAAGTACTTTTGGTCTATCCAAATACTCTTGAAGACTGCAAAAACGATTCAGAAAGAACTTCTAAAAATGCCACTTATTTCGACATTGTAGAGTCTTTTTCGGGGCAGCCGATTCGAGTTGGAGTGGTGAAAATTCCAATGATTAGTCGAAAAAGTAAAGAGGATTGGGTGACGGAAATGAAGGGGGCATTTTTGATGTAATGGCATATTAAGGAATCAAAAGATAGACTTCAAATATTTGTTTATCAATGCTTCTGTAAAAACGAAATATATCATTGATTCTGTTCAGAAACTTAGTGTCTTTTTGAATAGTATCATAAAATTTAATACTTTAGCGTTTTAAAAAAACAAGTAATTCATTTTATGAAAATCAAATCTCTCCTTAAATGCGCCTTTCTATTAGGTATTTTGATGTATGCCAACCTATTTCAAACGACTTTTGCTTTATCTTCAATGGAAGACGAAGAACCTTATCACGCAAGCCTTTCCACTGAAGTTTTTACTTTTGAACGCAACAAGTCCAAAAGTAGTGATTTTGCACATTTCTTTTCTGTCCAACAAAAAGTCAAAGAATCACTTATTACAGAGGAAGAGAAGGTTGTCTTTGCCAATGCCTTGTTTTTTGACAATGAATCGGAGGTATTGAAGGTGACAGCAAAGATGGGTAGAATAAAACTCCCCGTCACCAAAACAGCTAATTCGTATCAGTCAGATGGCATTTTTCACTCGGATGCCAAAATCTATACCTATTCGTTTCCGCTTTCTATGGTGGACCAGACACACTGCGAAACGGTGCAAGAATACCGGGATTTCAAATATTTGTCCCCCGTTTATTTCCATACTTTTTATGCCGTCGAAAGGAAAATTATTCAAGTGAAAGTGCCTGAATGGCTGGAGGTGGAGATTCGTGAATTCAATTTTGAAGAAGGGAAAGTGAGTAAGCGAACTTTTGAAGAAAAGGGTGGTGTGGTTGTTCACGAATTTGTCATGACGGATTTGGAGGCTCGAAAGCGTGAAACAAATGGAGTCGGACGTTCTTACGAATTGCCGCACATCATGATTCTCTGCAAAGCGATAGAAATTGGAGGAGTGAAACAAACTTTGTTGGCTTCTACGGACGACCTTTACAAGTGGTATCGAAATTTGGTCAAACAGGTCGAAAACGACCCAAAAATATTAGAGAAAACGGTCGAAAAAGTGACTGCTCAATACAGCGAAGACCAAGATAAAATTGAAGCTCTTTTTTATTGGGTGCAAGACAATATTCGGTACATTGCTTTTGAAGATGGCATTGCAGGTTTTAAGCCCGCTACGGCTCAAGATGTTTTCAACAAACGGTATGGCGACTGCAAGGGAATGTCCAATTTATTGAAGGAAATGTTGACAATTGCGGGTTATGATGCACGTTTGACTTGGCTGGGCACTCGTCGCATTGCCTACGATTATTCGGTGCCTTCTTTGTGTGTGGACAATCACATGATTTGCACCTTGATTCGAGAGGAAGAAAGAATATTTTTAGACCCAACCGAAAAATACTGTCCTTTCGGAGAGTTTGCACATCGGATTCAAGGGCAGCAAGTAATGATTGAGGACGAAGATACTTATGAGTTGGCGCATATTCCCGAATTGGATGCGGAACAGAACAAAACCACGAAGAAAATCACCCTTGATTTGGAGGGTGTGATGTTGAAAGGACAAGCGACTTATGAGTATTTTGGTGAGGCAAAGGTGGAACTACATAATGCCTATCACGGCACAAAATCCGATAAAAAGGAGGAGGCACTGAAACATTACTTGTCAAGAGGTGACAAAAATAGAAGGGTGAAAAATGTGGAAACCAAGCATTTTGACGACCGTAAAAAACCGCTTTTTATTCAACACGATTTTGAATTGGACAATGAAGTCATGGAAGTGGGAGAGGAGTTGTATGTGACGATTGATTACGGTAAAATGTTTAAAAACGCAGAAATGGAGGAAGCCCGAAAAGGTGACTATGCTTTTGGCTACCGTTTTGTGGACACTTTTGACATTCACTTCAATATTCCCGAAGGCTATTCAGTCAGCTACTTGCCCGAAAACTTGGACATTTCAAACTCTGATTTTGATTTCCATATTCAGTTTACCCAACACGATGACCGCATTGAATACCACAAAAAAATAGCTGTGAAAAGTGGAGTGATTCCCAAATCGAGTTTTGAAGATTGGGACAAAGCTATTAAATCATTAAAGTCGGTGTACGATGATAGGATTGTGCTCAAAAAAAAATAACTACAACAAAAGAGAAATCATTTAAGGCTTTGAGGTGTAATCTTTGGAGTGAAACGAAAAAGTGACATCTCAAAGCTGAGTCGAATCTCGATAAAAAGAAATTTTTGTTATAAAAAACTCAATATGTATGAAGTCAATTTTCCTATTCCTTTTTACAATTTTTATCTGCAATCCCGATACTTTGTTGGCTCAAAAATCGAAAAAAAAGCAACAAGTAAAAGAGGGTTTGAACCTATCAACAGTCAATAGAGATGAAGGCTTTGAGGTAATTGAAATTCCCGAAAAATGGAAGGAAGAATCGGCAGTGATTATTTGCCAAAGTTTGACTTTTAAGTATATACGAAAAAGCGTTAAAAAAATTAGTGTTGAGGAATCGTCTCGTAAACGCATCAAACTTCAAGACAAGGCAGCGGTTGAAGAGTTTTCAAAATTTTACTACATCAATGTGCCTAATAGTTCGGTAGGCTTCAAAATTGTTAAACCTGATGGAAGGGAAATGGATATCGACCCTTCTGAATCGATAGAGGTTGAAGAAGATATTCCCGCTATTTTTCAAGCCTATGGTCAAACTCTCAGTTACAAAAAACTGGCTATTCCTGGATTGGAAATTGGAGATATTATTGACTATGCTTATGTGCATGAGGAGGTTCGAAGACCTGGTCCAGCAGAGGTTTTTGCGCCTGTCATTATGAATTTACATCGTAAGTACCCCTTAGTAAAACAGATTGTTGAGTTTGATATTGATGGAGGCTTTTTCTTGAACTTTAATTCATATAAGGGCGCACCTGAATTAGTTGAGATTCCTTTGACAGCAGAACAAGAATTGGATGATGTCTATTGGGATGTATTTCAATATAAGTTTGTAGATGAAATGCGAGAAAAAGAACAGGATGAAAAATGGCATTTTCCATTTCGAACATTACCTACTGTAAAGTTTCAAGTTTACTATTTGGAGTACGCAAGTGAGATGCAAGCTAGTAATTGGATATATTATTTGGGCAAACAAGGTATTGTTCACAATAAAGTTGATAAAGTTGATATACAAGCCAAAACTTCAACTTGTTATCATAATACAGAAGTTATTTACGTTGATTGGATTCAAAAGTATTTGAAAAAATACCATGAAGATGAAAGCGATAAAAGGAAATTGGTAGAGATAGTGTATTACTATTTCAGACATTTGGTAACAATTTACGGTAGCACTTACAATCAAGAAAAAACGATAAGTGATTTAGTTTTTGCCAGAACAATGGATGTTGTGTTGAGTGATTATGATATTGAAGTAGAAGTAAATGCTTGTGTGCCTCGAAATATTGGAATATTGGAGGAGGTGCTATTTCCCGCAGAACTAAGTTATTTTGCAATTTGTCAGTTGGATGAAAAAGAGTATGTCTTATTGACCAATTTTGATAAGTTTACCAATATGGGGGATATTCCGTATTACCTTGAAGGGCAAGAAGGACTTGAGTTATCTCCTGCATTGGCAAGAGGAAATAGAGTCCCTACAACTAATTTTAAAGAAAATCAGACTCATACCACCACGGCTATAGAGTTTAATGAAAATATGAATGAGATAAAAGTCGCTCGAAGCCTTTCCTTCAAAGGACACAATCGAAATAGTGAGTGGACTCATTTAGTAATTGATTCAGAATACTTGGAAGAAGACCTTGAACGACATCCTGTTGTCATTAAATATCCAACAGTTAAAGCACCTGAATTTGCCGAGAACCAAAAAGAAGAATTGAGCCAACGACTCGAATACATCGAATCCAATACGAGCCGAGAATTGGGGGTAGAATTAACGAGTTATGACAGTTTTGAATTGGAAGAAGATGGTCGTTATCACGATAATCCAATCTTGAAGTACAATGAATCTTTTACACTCACTGATTTACTCCAAAAAGCAGGCGGAAATTACATTGTAGAAATTGGCAGATTCATTGGTAAACAGGTCGAAATTACGGATGATATACAGGAAAGGCTCTATGATATTTATATGTCTTATGCCCGCTCGTTTGTCAATGAAATAGAACTGACGATTCCAAAGGGATATATCCTTGAAGGTTGGGAGGCTCTGAATATGGAAGTCAAAAATAATACTGGAATATTCAGAAGTACTGCCAAAATTGAAGAAGACAAACTTATCATTGATGTTCGAAAGGCTTATCGAAACAACTATGAACCCAAAGAGAATTGGAGCGCAATGATTGATTTTTTGGAGGCAGCCTATCAGTTTTCACAACAGAAGGTGGTTTTGAAGCAGCAGTAATGAAATGCTATTAATAGATTCTTTTAAAAAAAAAATTTTATGAAGAGCAAATTATCATGTATTTATATCATTGTATTCTTATTAATTAGTTGTAATTCTGCAACGGTATTGGCTCAAAGGTCGATGAGCAAAAAAGGAATGCAAGTAACAAAACGCATCAATTTGGCTTATATTGACAGCGACGAAGGTTTTCAAGTGACCGAAGTTCCTGAGAAATGGAAAGAAGAATCGGCGGTCATTATTTGCCAGATTTCGAGCTTTGTATATAGCCGAGAGAGTACCCGAAAGATTGGGGTACAAGAGTTGTCTCGCAAGCGGATAAAGCTGCAAGATAAGGCGGCAGTAGAGAAGTTTTCGGAGTTTTTCTACATCAATGTGCCGAACAGTTCGGTCGGTTTCAGTATCATCAAGCCTGATGGGAAAGAAATTGTAGCCGACCCGTCGGAAGCTATTGAAGTGACAGAAGATATCCCCGCCATGTATCGAGCGTATAGTCGAACGCTCAGCTATCGAAAATTGGCAATTCCAAGTTTGGAAGTTGGGGACATCATTGACTACGCTTATGTTTATGAAAACATCCGAAGACCAGGTATGGCGGAAGTATTCGACCCCGTTATCATGACCTTGCCAAGGAATTATCCAGTTGTAAAACAAATCGTGGAATTTGATGTGGATAGAGGTTTTTTCTTGAACTTCAATTCCTTCAATGGCGCACCCGATTTGGAGGAAGTTCCTCTAACGGATGCCCAAAAAGCGAGCAAAAGATACGATAATGTCAAGAAATACAGCTTTGTAGATGAAATGCAAGAAAAGGAAAAAGACGAAGAATGGCACTTTCCCTTTCGTTCGCTTCCTTCCATCAAATTTCAAGTGTATTATTTGGAGAGTGCCGCTCAAAAGTACAATTGGATATTTTATTTGGGGGAACAAGGCGAGCCTCATAAAGAAGTATCTACAAAAGACATCAACAGAAAAACTTCAAAACACTACCAATATACAGAACCTGTCTATTTTACATTGATACACAAATACCTAAAAAAATACCACCGCAACGAAAAAGATAGGCGAAAACTGGTGGAACTGACCTACTACTATTTCCGACACTTGGTGACGACCTATGGGATTCCGTATGGCGGCAAAGAAGTAAACGACTTGGTGTTTGCGAAAACCATGGAAAGAGTATTGGACAAACACCACATTGAAACAGAGGTAAATGTTTGTGTACCTCGAACGCTTGGCACATTGGAGGAGGTGTTATTTCCTGCCGAAATAAGCGCTTTTGTGATTGTGAAGATAAAGGAAAGGGATTACATGGTTCTACACAACTTTGATAAGTTCTCCAATTTGGGAGATACTCCCTATTATTTGGAAGGAGTAGTCGGTGCAAAATCTTCAGAAGCATTGGAAAACGGATATGGGCTTCCAGTGACGACTTACGAACAAAACAAAACTCATTCGCATACTACCATAGATTTCAATGAAACGATGGACGAACTGAAGGTCAATCGAAGCCTTGCACTCAAAGGGCATAATCGAGTATATGAATGGTCTTATTTGGTTTTGGATTCTGAATATTTACCTGCCGAGCTTCAAAGGCATCCGCTTGTGTTCACCAGCCCAAGTATGAAAAGACCCAAACTGGCGGAAATGCACGAAGAAGAAGCTGAAAGTCGCCTCGAATATCTTGAAGCCAATGCAAATAGAGAGTTGAAGGTAGAACTGGCAAGTTACGATAGTTTCGAGCTGCAAAACGATGGACGCTACCACGACAATCCCGTTTTGAAGTACAACGAATCTTTTACACTGACCGATTTGCTGCAAAAAGCGGGCGGAAATTATATTGTAGAGATTGGCAGATTCATTGGGAGTCAGGTCGAAATTACGGAAGAGATTGAAGAAAGACAATACGACATTTATATGTTGTTTGCTCGTTCTTTTCTGAATGAAATAGAACTCATGATTCCAGAAGGTTACACCGTTGAAGGAATAGAAGCTCTAAATATGGAAGTCGACAACGACACAGGTAGCTTCAAAAGCGCTGCAAAAATAGAAGGTAACAAGCTCCTAATCGAAACCCAAAAGGTCTATAAAAACAACTATGAGCCTAAGGGCAATTGGAGCAAAATGATTGATTTTTTGGAGGCAGCTTATCAGTTTTCGCAGCAGAAGGTGGTATTGAAGAAGCAGTAGAAAAAAATCAAAACTTGTTCCCCAATATTTTTTGCATTTGAGTTTTGCATTTGGATTTGAATTTGTCTTACACCGCCTTCAAGCTCAAATCCAAACTCTCATAAGAGTGCGTCAATGCACCGACCGATACATAATCCACACCTGCTTCGGCATAGCCCCGAATCGTTTCAATCGTAATACCGCCTGAGGATTCAAGTGTAAAACGTCCATTGACCAATTCCACTGCCTTGCGAGTAGTTGGCACATCAAAATTGTCGAGCATGATTCTGTCCATTTGACCGACCTCAAGCGCCTCCTGCAATTCATCCATATTGCGGACTTCAAGTTCGATTTGCAAGTGTTCGAGGTTCTTGTCTTTGAGATACTTGCGAGCAGTAAGGATGGCATTGGTGATACCTCCACAAAAGTCGTGGTGATTGTCCTTTATCATCAACATATCGTACAAGCCCATTCGGTGATTCGTGCCGCCTCCAATGCGAACCGCCCATTTTTCGATGGCTCGAAAACCTGGAGTCGTTTTGCGAGTATCCAAAACTTGGGTTTTCAAACCCTTCAATTCGGAGACATAACGATGTGTCATGGTCGCAATGCCACTCATGCGCTGCATACAGTTCAGGACTACTCTTTCGGCGGTTAGAATAGATTGCTTTCTGCCCTCTACAAAAAACGCTACTTCCCCAAATTTGACCTCCGTACCATCTTCTATCAATACTTCAATTTGCAGCATGTCGTCCACCCTTGCAAAAATCTGTTGAGCAAGTTCCACGCCCGCCAAAATACCATTGCCTTTCACCAACAATCTCGCCTTGCCCATTGCAGTAGCGGGAATACAGGCGAGTGAAGTGTGGTCGCCTTCTCGAATGTCTTCTTGAAGGATGTGGTCTATGAATGGAGTTAAATCTTTGTTGTTCATTTGCTCAATGCTTTCTTTAAGGAGTGAATTGAAGGCGAGTAGACCTGCCTTAGTAAGCAAAAGTAAGTTATTTCAGTAAAATTACAGCATCTTGGACAAAGTAATTGAAGCATGGAGCAGATGGTCAAATCTGAATTTATGGGTTCTATTGAAAGTTAGAAGATATTCCTTTGTTCAACGTCTAAATGTCCTGTGACTTTCGATTTTATTTCTAATTTTGATTTTCGTTTTCACTTCAATAACTCGTATGACTTGTCAAACAATACAATTGCAAACAATCTCCAAACGTTTTGGATTTGAATGGATTTTTAGAGATGTCGAGGCCACCTTTGAAGCAGGGAAAAGCTGGGCGATATTGGGTGCAAATGGTTCGGGGAAATCTACTTTATTGCAGGTCATTTCGGCCAGTGTGAGCCCTTCAAAGGGAAAAATCGTTTACACCAACCAGATAGGTAGGACCATTGAAGTAAGCGAAATTCACCAACATTTGAGTTGGGCAGCTCCTTATTTAGAATTGATAGAAGAATTCTCATTGAAGGAACTATTGAGCTTTCAAGCACGTTTCAAGCCTTTTATAAACCAACTAAGTATAGCAGAGGTCATAGATATAGTCGAACTGCCGAATGTTCGCAAAAAAGCCATTCGACACTATTCGTCGGGTATGAAACAAAGAGTCAAATTGGTTTTGGCGATATTAGCAGATACGTCCATTCTATTGTTGGACGAACCTGCTACCAACTTAGATGCAAATGCAACAAATTGGTATCGAAAATTGGTGGAACAATATGCACAAAATCGCATTGTTATCGTGGCATCTAACCAAGAAAAAGAGTATGATTTTTGCAGTAACAGACTGGTAATCGAAGATTTTAAAATGAAGAGTTCAAGAAAATGAAAAAGACAGTATCGTTGGTATTAGGTTCGGGAGGTGCAAGAGGATTGGTACATATTGGAGTGATTGAAGCGCTAGAAGAAGCAGGTTATGAAATCAAAGCAGTAGCGGGTACTTCAATGGGCGCAGCCGTAGGTGCGGTATATGTATTGGGAAAATTGCAGGTATTCAAAGATTGGTTTTGTTCTTTGACTAAGTTTGGTGTATGGAAGCGAATTGACTTTACCTTTAGCAGTCAAGGATTTGTGCGAGGCGAAAAACTTTTTGAAGAAATGGCTGGTATTGTTGGGGGAGACAAAAATATTGAAGAATTGGAGATTCCCTATACTGCTGTTGCAGCAGATTTGCAGACAGGGCAGGAGGTGTGGATCAATCAAGGAAGTATTTTTGACGCAGTACGGGCTTCGATTGCGATTCCGACCGTTTTTACTCCGAAGATACTGCACGGCAGAGAATTGATTGATGGCGGAATATTGAATCCAACTCCCATTGAACCTATTCTAGAAGAAAAAAACGATTTGATCATCGTTGTGAATTTGAATGCCAGAATGACAGGTTTTCAACCCAAACAAGTCGTTGAGGCCGCAGACAAAGCCAGTGATTTGGATATAACTTCATTTCCTGAACCCCATCAACCTGGGCATTTTTTGTTTCGCTCCAAATGGCTACACAAGCTTCCGAAAGTAAATATGGTAAAACACCACTTAAACTATATTGGTCTGACTACAAGGAGTATTGAAGTGATGCAAGACAAAATCACTGAATACGCTTTTCACCTCTACCAACCCGATATTGTCATCAATATTTCGAGAGAAGTCAGTGGCGGCTTTGATTTTCATCGAGCTAAAGAGTTGATTGAGTTGGGCAAAAAAGAATGTATAGCGGCCCTAGAAAGATATGATGCAAAGCAAGCACAAAAACAAGCTCTTACACAAAAAGACCGCTTAGACATTTTCAAAACCTTACAAATGGGTTGGGAAAAAATATGGGCAAATAAGCCAAACTTGTTTAATTTTTTCACTTAGGCTAAACAATTTGGCAAGCTTTTGGTATGGTATATACCATTATGAAGAGAAAAAGCTCGTAATGTCATTTTAGTAATTGGTTTAGTTAATGTAGGCTCGTAAGTTTTCCCCTTACGAGCCTTTTTGTTTTATATTTGCAGGGTGAACAAACTACAGACCTCATACCGTTATCTGCAATACTTGCTTCGTGCTAAGTCCAAGTATTACCTTCATTCACCCTTCGTCTATCAATTGGCCGTTGAGGTGATTTTTGACAAGCGTGAATACTACGCCTTTAGTGATATTGATTATGTGAGAAGTCAGTTGCTTCAAAACCAGCACTACATTGATGTAAAAGACTATGGGGCAGGCTCAAAAAATGACAATGCTTCCAACCGCAGACAAATAGCTGAGATAGCAAACAATGCAGCAGCCCCCGAAAAAGTAGGGCAACTGTTGTTTCGCTTAGTGACTTATTTTCAGCCCAAAACCCTTCTTGAACTGGGAACATCGCTTGGCATTGGTACACTCTATCACGCTCTTGCACTGCCCAAAAGCAAAGTTTACACCATTGAAGGTTGTCCAAATACTGCCCAAATCGCTCGTCAAACTTTTGACCTAATGGAACTGCCCAACATCTATTCCAAAGTGGGTACTTTTGAAGAAAAATTACCTACTACTTTGGCTGAAATCGGGCATTTGGATTACATTTTTTTTGATGGAAATCACCGAAAAGAGCCTACCCTGCAATATTTCAAGCGGTGTTTGCCTTATATACACAAGGATACGATTATGGTATTTGACGACATCAATTGGTCTACCGAAATGCAGGAAGCGTGGACAGACATCAAAGCCCACCCCAAAGTAACCCTCACCATAGATTTGTTTCGCTTGGGCATTGTGTTTTTTAGAGAAGAGCAAGCCAAAGAACATTTTCAGCTTTATTTTTAAAACTACAAATCAAACCTCTTTACTGATAAAACGTACTGCATCTATGCTCTATAATTTTTGAAGTTTGATACTGGGTTTTCCTAAAATTCCTTCAAACCAAGACCTGTTCAATTTAATTGCTAAAAAAAATACAATTTAAAACTTCTGATAGTCATGTTAAAAAAAACTTCCATCCAATATCAATTATTAATTATTCTTTGCCTTCTCACTTCAATAGCAGCCTGCACAGGCGGCAAAGAAGCCACAAAAAAAACAAAATCTACTTCAAAAACAAATTCCAAACTCACTACCAATCAACAACTCTACCCCATTTTAGCCCGCAGCAAAAGTGGCTTTATTGACCCGCTAGGGCAGTGGGTATTGGACTTGCCCTATTCAAAATTTGGCATCTTCAAAGGAGGTTTGGCGAGTATTGTGGAAAACGAAAAAACGGGTTTTATCAACTTCAAAGGTGAAGTAGTCATCGAACCTCAATATAAGGAAGCGCGAGACTTTAGCAGTGGCATGGCTGCCATACAAAACGAAAAAAACCTTTGGGGCTTTATTGATACACTGGGCAACGAAATTATAGAACCGACTTATATGGAAGTCAACGATTTTTCGGAAGGCATTGCAGCCGTCAAGTTGCCGAGTTCCAGTCAATGGGGTTTTATAGATAAAACAGGTAGCATGATTATTTTTCCGCAATTTGACTTGCCCTATGCGCCTACTTTCTCCAATGGTTTGGCAAAAATATTGGTAGAGGGAAAATACGGCTTCATTGATGAAAAAGGCGAGTTTAGAATTCCTGCTCAATTTGCAGCCGCATTGGATTTTTCGGAAGGTTTGGCAGTGGTGAAAGAAGGCAGCAAAATAGGCTTTATCAATACCGATGGATTGAAGGTCATTCCGCCACAATACAGCAGCGCACGCAGTTTTTCGGAAGGAATGGCCACCATTTACCAAGACGGTAAAGCGGGGTATATCAACGCCAAAGGTAAAGTGATAGTCGAACCACAATTTGATGATGCTTTGGACTTCAAGGAAGGACTTGCGCCAATATTGCAGGATGGAAAGGCGGGCTATGTGAACACCAAAGGATTGATAGTCATTCAACCAAAATTTGAAACGGTGGATTATTTTTCGGAAGGATTGGCAGCCGTTAGGGACAACAATCGCTATGGTTTTATCAATACAAAAGGGGATTGGGTGTTTTTACCCCGATTGGATTTTGCGACTGCCTTCCAAAACAACTTGGCAAAAGCCATCTCGTTTGACAAATGGGGCTTCATAGACGGAACTGGCAAGGTAATTTTGAAACCCCAATTTGATAAGGTGGGCGATTTTGCAGAAGGAATGGCAGCCATTGAAATCAACCATAAATGGGGCTATGTAAACACAAAGGGCGAAATGCTCGTTTCTCCTCAATTTGAAAAAGCAGAAGTATTTTCGGAAGGATTGGCGGCTGTGCGAATAGATGGCAAATGGGGGTTTGCAGCTTCAAGTGGCACTGTGGTCATTCCTCCTCAATTTGAAAAAGCAGAAGTGTTTTTAGAAGGAAAAGCACCTGTATTGCAGAATGGCAAATGGGGTTTTATTGATAAAAAGGGAGCGCCTCTCGGCAGCTTTCAATGGGACGCAGTAGCGAACTTCAAAAATGACCGAGCTTTGGTGAAAACGAATGGTAAATATGGTTATATCAATGCCAAAGGTGAAACGGTCATCGAACCACAATTTGACACTGCCAAAGATTTTGAAGGTTCATTGGCTGAGGTAAGTTTTGGAGCAAACAAAGCATTGGTAACAAAATCTGGTGAAATCATTCAAACGGAAGCCTACAAACTTTTGAGTGACGGTTTTCAAGCAATTCAGGTCAATGGCAAATGGGGCTTTATTGATGCAAGTGGTAAGACAGTCATTGTACCTCAATATGAAGATGCGGGTAGTTTTTCGGATGGTATAGCGATGGTGAAATTGGAAGACACTTATGGTTTTATCAATTCATCGGGCAAATTGGTGGGCGAGCCCAAATTTTTGATGGCTGGGGATTTTTCGGAAGGTCTGGCGAAGATTTACTTCAAGGATAAATGGGGCTATGCCGACACGACAGGCAGCATGACGATTTATCCTTCTTATGAATGGGCAAAGGATTTTTCGGAAAACTTGGGTGCAGTAAAACGAGGCGGCAAATTTGGCTATATCAACCGAAATAGCGAGTGGGTTATTGAGGCGCAATACGACGATGCTAGTGCTTTTGAAAACAGCTTGGCGAGGGTGAGAATGGATAAAAAATGGGGCGTGATTGACACATCTGGTCAGGTGATTGTTCCGATTGAGTTTGACCAAGTTTGGTTGTTAGAAAACGGAGCAATTCAGGTCAAAAAAAATAACTTTTTCGGCCTCTACCACTCTCAACATGGTAAACTAACTGAGACAGAATTTCACGGAATCATTTGGCATTCAAATGATCACATTGCCAAACTCATCAAAGGTAGTGATATATCGTACATCAATGAGAAGGGAGAGTACTTGTGGAAAGGATTTTGATTTTAAAATTTCTATAGTTCTCGATTCATAATGATTTGTCCATTCAATCTTGCACCTTCTTCGACTTCCAAAGTAGCCGTTTCTATCGTTCCTTCGAAGTTGCCTTCGGCGGAAATACTCACCCTATTTTCAGCATGCAACTTGCCTTTTAGTTTGCCCGAAAGCTGAACGGCCAAAGCTTCAATATCTGCCTCTACAATGCTTTTAATGCCTGCAATTACTTTCTCTCCACATTTGATGACTCCTTCAAATCTGCCCTCAATTCGCACGCTGCTTTTGGCATAAATACTCCCTTTGTAAATCGTGTCATTGGCGATGATGTTGGGGAGGATTGAAGAATTGGAATTACTTTTTGATTGAACTGCTTGAGTTGACTTCATTGGTGATTGATTTCATGGTTAATAGGCTTATTACACTGTTTCAGAAATTTATTTACATTAAACAATGACTAAAATTCTCAAATCACATCCCCCTAAATCCCCCTTCAAAGGGGGACTTGCCTCACTATCAGTGAATTCCCCCTTTGAAGGGGGCGAGGGGGATGTTACGTCAGTCTTAAGTCATCATTAAATTACTTATGAAACACGGTACTTATAGCAAGGGGAATAATTTTTCTAGAAAAAGGTGGGTTTAAAAAGATGGGATAGAAAAACGCTTTCAAATATAAGAAAAGTATAAAAATAAAGTGCCTTTAATTAACTTTTTCCTAACTTTAATTTTATATTTGATTAACATTAGCTTAACATTGAAATTTTTTTTCTATGAAATCCATCTTTATAGCATTTATTATTATGACAATCAGTTCTTTGTGTTATTCTCAAGCACAAATATCTTCTGTGATGAATGTAAGTATGTATGCATTGAATCTGAAGGAAGAGACGAGTGCAAGCAATGTGATTCTTAACGATCCTATTTCGGTAGGATTTAGTGATGATTTTGAAGCTATAGAAGGTGGTCCTTATTACAATGACAAATGGCTAAAAGGGAGAGTAGTGCTAAAAAATGGTCAGGTTTTGGGTGGAGAATGGCTCTTCAAATACAATATTTTTCAAGATGAATTGCATGTACTATTGGAATCGAAAACCGTCAAAATTCCAATAAAAAATCAAATCCAATCTTTTATGATGGAGCAAGACGGCAAACAACACTATTTTGTCAATTCGGCTCAAACAGGTATCATAGGGAAGGAAGACAATACCTTTTTTGAAGTCCTTCACAGCAAAAGATTTACCCTCCTCAAAAAAAATAGCAAACATTATGGAGAACTAAAAAGCGATAATTTTTACTGTTCTACATGCAAAAATTCTCCTTTCGCCTTCTTTTTTGCTTCTGCAAAATATTATGTAAAAGACAAAAAAGGACAATTCAAGCACTTAAAGTTAACTCGACAATCCATACTAAATGCTTTTCCCAAACAAAAATCTCTCCTGATCTCTTATTGGAAAAATAACAAAACAAAAGTGAAAACAGAGGCCGATTTATTGGAAACACTTGAATACATGGAGTCTTCAATCGCTACAAAAAAATGAGTGCAACTTTACGTTATTTCTACATCTATAATCTTTTCTTTGGCACACTCCAAAAATGACTTCCCTTGAATTTTACTGTCTAACCAAGTAATAATATCAAAGTTGGGCAACATGTTTGTTGTTGTATTTGATTGAATTTCAAGCAGTTTATTTTTGCATTTTTGAAAATTTTCTTGGCTGACATTTGGATTACTCAGGTCTGATTTAATAAAGAACAAAAGTGTTCTTATGAAAGGATTGGACTTGCCTTTTTTATCCATATACCTCACTGCTTGTTTGACCAAATATTCAAGCAAATCATAATTCCCCAGTTCATAGTGACTTAGTAAATTGAAAATTTGGATAGCTATCAATTCAACTACTAAATTATCAGTATTGGGTAGTTGCTGAATCCGATTGCACCAATCTATGGTTTGATCATAGTGTTGAAGATAAAACTCAATATTTGCCAAATGACAATAGATGTTAAAAACGTCCACTACATCATGTTTGGATTGTTTGGCAAGAATCTCTGTTTTTACCTGCAAAGCAATACTTTCGGCAGCTTGAAAGTCAAGGGTTGCCATACAAACCATACTTTCAATCAGCAAACTTTTGGTGGTCAACAGTCTTTTTGAAGTAGTATTGAAGGAAGGGGAGTATTTTTTTGGAAGTTCTTTTAGTTTGACAAGCGTTACTTTTGAGGAATTGATGTCTTTAAGTTGTATTTGTAAACGAGCCAAGTTCACCAAATCTCGCATATAAGAAGGCATTTCCCTTTTGAGGATATAAGGTTTTGTTTCTACCCATTCTATTCTCTTCTTCAAAAAAATATGAGATGCATCATGTTGCTGAGTAATGGCATTGTAAAGAAAATGAATATAATAAAAGGATTTTCGAGCCTCATAAGCGATTGCTTCTGATTCGTTTTGAAGCAGAGGGTGTGACATTAAATGCTCAAGTGCCTTTTCTGAATCCTCAGAAGTGTTGGCATAGAGTTCTCTATAAATGCTATATATTTCACTGCTGATTAGCTGATAATTGCTCACATTATTCATTTGCTTGATGATGTATGAGCGATTTTCTATCAGATATTGCATTTCTGTTTTGCTGTCTTGATTGATTCTCAAACCCGCCAACATTATTTTCATGTTGACCGCCTCATAAGCCACTGTCAGCAACGAATAATCATGTGCTATTTTTTCGACCTTCTTCAGAAGTTGACGACAGGCAGCATAGAAGCCTTTATTGTAGAGGATTTCTGCTCGTTTCAATAAATCAAAACCAAGAGTCTTAGGTGACAAATTCTGATGATAATCCGCAAGATTTTTCAAAATAAAATCGTAGAGGTGTACTTTTTCTGCTGCAAAATGCTTGACCATTTTGCTCCCTGCAAACATTTTTTTGAGAGCGGACTCATCATATTCTTGTTGTTTTTCGATGGCTTCAAATAGTCGAATCGTATTGCTTTTGCCCTCTTTTTTATATTTTACTGCACTTACTACACTTTTTTTCTCGCCTTTAGTAAGTGATTTTATCAATAACCAAAGCTTGTTATGAGGCATTTTATTAAGAGATTGTTTTGATTGTATAGAGAGAAGATTTTCTTATCGCTTTCTAAGTGTGAAACTAATAGAAGTAAAAAACCAATGTATGAAGTTACTAAAAAATTGATAAACATTTGTTTAGTTGCACAAAAAGGGCTTTAGTTTTCCAGTTTATACAAAAAAAAGAATTGAAACCTTTTGAAAATCACCATAGTTTTGTCGCACTAAATCCCCCTTACTAATTATTGAAGTTACTGAGATACAATTAAGCATGAGATACTAATTCAATGAAATTACTTTCTTACACTTCTATTCATTAAGTTTTGTTGTGTGATTTTTTAGTAAATGAGGGTATATTACTAATTAATTATAGGTTTTCTAACACAACCCTCTTAATATTAGATGTAAAAAGATGTCATTGAGTAGTTAATTTACACATTTTACAAGGTACTAGAGGCCACAGCATTTTGTTGTGGCTTTTTTTGTATAACATTCTCACTATCTGTACTCTGCTTCAAATCAATACTTACAAAAGCTCCTAAAAAAGAGCTAACTGCGTTCAGGAGAAAGAACAAGAGGCTGAATGTTACCGCAATATTGGTTTCTATCCCAAAAAAAGTATTGCCATACACAAATACAATCTCTCTTGCGCCAATACCACCAATCGTAAAAGGAATTGCCGCAACTACTGAGGAGACCAAAAACAAAGTGAGGTAATCCGTATAACCGCTTTCCACACCTAAAGCTTGTAAAATAAAAAAGGCAGAGAGGAGTTGAATTCCTTGAACGCCAAATGACAATAAATTGGTCATTCCAAAAACAGAAACAAAACGCTTAAAAACAATCTTTAGACCGGCAAAGAAAACGGGATAAATCGCCAAAATCGCTAAATATATCAATCCCTGAAAGTTCTGTAATAGGTCAAAACTGCTGCTGAACAAAAAAAGGCTCAAAGCTAAAAAACACAGGGCTGCCAATCCACTAACCCGATCCAACAAAGCAGCACCAACCAAATTTTTGACCGACTGTTCACTTCCTCGCTTCAGCACAAACACCTTGTAGCCATCTCCTCCTATACCGCCTGGCAAAAACAGGTTGTAAAACATACCAATGTAATACAGCTTCAAATTGAACCAATTAGACAACTGCAATTCAATGCTCTTGAAAAAGTAATTCAATCGAAAAGAACTCAGAATTTTGGAAGCATTGTAGCCCAAAAACGCCAAAAACAACCACCCAAAATGCACCTTCAAAAAGGCTTCTTTGACCTGTTGCACATCAATTTTTCGATACACCATATACAAAGCTGTGGCGGTTAAACACAACTTCAATAGTAGTTTTAAATATTTCTTAGTCAATTTCCTCTTCTTTATAAAGTAATAGGTTAAGCCCAATTTTTTTACAAAAATCACCAATAAATAAACACTAAACGTACAAATACACAAAAAGTGTACAAAACCCGAAAACTTACCCCTTCAACCGATATAATACAAAGTCCCCATACCCCATAAAGTCAGTAAATTCATACAAACGCATCACATCCCGATTTTCCAAATACTCTTTTTTAGTGATATAGAAAGTATTCGGCTCTTCCTTTCTTTGATAGTACATCAAGTGATGATTGTTTCGGACGATGTAATAAACATATTCACGAGGAATAAAAGGTGGCATCTCAAAATGTTGATCCACCACTTCATGTCCTTGAATCTTAAAAACAGCACTGTCCATATCTGCTTCCCCTGTCAAATACACAGGAGCTTTTTCGACAATTTTGTTGATGTTTTCGGTATGAAATAAAATTTGTTGCCGATTCGTATATTGAACCTGAACAGGAACATACAAACCATTGACCCAAAATTTCATAGCGATCATCAACAACATTACAATCAGTATTCTCGGGGCTTTTTTGTGGAGAAACAAGTACAAAATAAACCCGCCAAACAACATTAACAACCCTACCGTTGCCCACAAATACGGCACATTCCTGAAATAGTGAATAAAAGGTGTTCCTACACAAACCACCAAAAACAAGCCAATAAACACCCCTATAACAATCCCCAACCAACGATTTGCCCTCTTACTCTCTTCCTGATACTTCACATAAAAATGCACCAAAATCGTCAGCAAAAACGGCAAAAACATATACACATATCGGTCTCTCGTATCGGGCGAAAACCAATACACCCAAATATTTGCCAACACAAAAAAGAGGCTGAACTTCAATAAATCATTGGAAAAAATCTCTTTACGAACAGGCTTACCCACCATAAACAAAACCAATAAAGAACCCGGCAACATGATTTTCAGTAAAATCAATGGAAATGTGAAAATGTGAATCACTTGTCGCTCCCAACCTTGGTGCAACGCCGTTCGCATAGCTGATTCCGTAAACAGTTTGGTCAAATAAGGCGCAACATCACTGTATTGATTGTAGCTGAAAAAGTAGGCAAAAGTCAAGGCCGCAAAAAACAAAATACCAGTGATGTGCTGCCAATAAAACAACATTTTGAATTTTCGCTCATAAATGAACAACGCCAACAAAGTAAAGGCTTGAAAGGGCAAAGAAGGCAAACCCTTCGTCATTAGGCCCACGAAAGTAAAAAAGTAGGACACCAAAAAGAGGAGTAAATACTGCTTTCGTTGATAAAAATGAAAAATGGCAATGACCTGCAAATACACTATCAACGTATAAAACAAGTCAATCTCTCCCAACAAAGAGAAATACAGCAATATATCCGCACTCAATACATACAACAAACTCACCAAAGTTGCTATCTGTAAATTAGTGTAATATCTCGTAAAAAAGAAAATCACGAATCCCATCAAAAACAGAGAAATGATAGGCGGTGTACGAACGACCCACAGCGAGTAAGATCCAAAAACTTTGTAAAAGCCCATCACCACAATATTGTACAAAGGCGGTTTGGCATAATACACTTCGCCATGCGTTGTTGGCATCACGTAGTTGCCCGTTTGATCCATCTCAAAAGCCACCAAGGCTCTTCGGGGCTCTTCTCCACGTATTGGCTTCAAACCGATATTGTAAAAATACCCAATGACCATCAAACTCAAAATAAGTCCAAACAGCCAATTGTTTTTCTTCTCTACCACTTTAAACATATCCCAAACCAAATAAATAACTGCAAAATCTCTGTCCTAAAAAAGGCTGCAAAGGTAAATCTTTTGACTGCAAAAACTAAACTTTTAGATTCTTTGAAAAAAAGTTGCCTTTAGACTTTTGAACCTTTGTTGTGCCGATTTTGATTCGACCTGTGGATTATCGGGGGTTGGGTGTCAAAAAATAGTTTGAAGCAGAAATCAAACAACATTCACCTTCTCCTCCTCAATCAAAATCGGCAATCTCCCCTTCAATTCCTCAAACAACACCCTCCCTTTCTCCGTCAAGTAAGGATAATGTGACTCCAATACTGCTATGATAACATCGTGCAAACTCGATTTGTCTTCCCCAAAAACCTCCCTTTCCGTCAATCTCGTCTGCATAATCGCCCAGATATTTTTGGCAAACAATTCATAATGTCCTTCATGCGGTTCAGGTAGCATGATGCCCTTACCGATAGCCAAATAAATGCCATTTTTGGAAAAGCTAAGCACCTGCTGCATCTGATTTTCAAATACATCTTTGGCTTTAGGCATCAAGTTCATAATCTCCAAAATATCCCGATAAAAAAAGCGATGTCCGATTTGAAAACGCAAATATGTCTTAATCAAAGAAATGTAATCGCCTTTCTCCAAAAAAGCCATATTTACACTTCTCGTTGTCTTCAACTCCTCAGTCATATACTCCAAAACCGCTTCCATCAAGTCTTTTTTGGTCTTGTAGTGATAAGATAAGTTACCTGCGCTAATGCCTGTTTTTTTGGCTATATCCTGCAATCGTACATTCCCTACTCCTTTCTTATTGAACAAGTTAATGGCGTTTGTCAATATTTTTTTTCGAGTTTCTTTCATATCCTACCCAATGATGTTTTTCACAAAAATACAAAAAGAAAAGCCGAATTTATTTTCTAAATTAGGTTTTAAAACCTAATTTTAGGCAAAAACAAAATGACCAAACGAAAAAAAACAACACTCCAAATCCTCGGCATTTTAGCTACATTACTCCTCATTTTCGGGATTTGGTTTTCTCAAAACTGGTACCGAATGCCTGGCATAATAGCTCGTTGGAAGAATCCGATTGGTGAAAATCAAGCCGTAAATTGGAAACAAGGTCCCGCTACTCGAACTTCCGACAAACCCAATGTCATCGTTATTTTGGTAGATGACTTGGGCTTCAATGAAGTCAGTTCTTATGGTGGCGGAATGGCGAAAGGAAAATTCAAAACTCCAAACATTGACCAATTAGCCGCAGATGGCGTGTTGTGCACCAATGGTTATTCAACAACCGCAGTTTGTTCTCCTTCAAGAGCATCCCTTTTGACAGGAAGATATTCTTCTCGATTTGGGTATGAATTTACACCAACAGCAAAAGGTTTTGGAAGGTTTATTGCGAGGTTTCATGACGGTGCAGAACCTCCATATATTTACAATAAAGAGGTCGACGATGCCTTACCTCCAGTTGAAGAAATGGGTTTACCTACTTCCGAAATTACCATTGCAGAAATGTTGAAGCCACAAGGTTACCATTCCGTTCATGTTGGTAAATGGCATTTGGGAGGTACTGAAAAATTTATGCCTACCAAACATGGTTTTGATGAAAGTTTGTGGATGGAGTCGGGCGGCATGTTTTTGCCAGAAGACGACCCCAATGTGGTGAATGCTAAATTGGACTTTGACCCAATAGATAAGTTCTTGTGGGCAAATCTTCCTTATGCTGTTAAGTTTAATGATAGTCCTCGTTTTCATCCCAAAGGATTTTTAACAGATTATTTTACGGATGAAGCAGTCAAGGTAATCGAAAAAAATAAAAATCACCCCTTCTTTCTATACCTCGCCTACTGGGCAGTGCATACGCCATTGCAAGCCACCAAAGAAGATTATGATAAACTCGCTTACATCGAAGACCACACCGAACGGGTACAAGCCGCTATGGTCTTGGCAGTTGACAGAGGTGTAGGAAAAGTAAGGCAAGCATTGAAGGACAATGGAATTTTGGATAACACCATTATTGTATTTACCAGCGACAATGGTGCGCCAGGTTATGTGGGTTTACCAGATGTGAATAAACCCTATCGTGGCTGGAAGCTCAGCTTATTTGAAGGAGGAATTCACGTTCCATACATCGTCAGTTATCCTGATAGTATTGCAGCAGGACAGGTTTATGAGGGAAGAGTTTCCAATGTGGATTTGTTTTCTACATTTGGAGCAATGGCAGAAGCGGAATTACCAACCGACCGAAAATTAGATGGTGATAATATCCTACCTTTTTTGATGGGAAAAGAGGAGGGAGAACCTAAGCGTGCTTTGTTTTGTAGGACAGGTGATTATTCCTATGCTTTGCAAGGTGGGTGGAAATTACAAGCGGATAATATTCAAAAAAAGAAATGGCTTTTCAACCTTAACAATGACCCTACGGAACAAAATAATCTGCTGGAAAAAGAACCTAAAAAAACGGCTGAACTAAGCCAATTGCTGGAAAGTTTCTTGATAGAACAAGCCGAACCTATCTGGGAAGGTGCAATACATGCACCAGTAAGAATTGACAAAACTTTGAATGCTACAACATCACCAACGGATGAATTTATTTATTGGCAGAATTAACTTTGGGAATGAAAATTAAAAAACTGCTTTTTAGTGAAATAGCTTGAAACTTCAAATCAAAACTTATCTTTGGTGATTCTTTAACAGAGTCTAAAACAACCACCTATGCAGCTATTCATTTTATTGACAGGAATCGGAGAATTATTAGTCGGGCTATTGATGTTCCTCAAACCCAACGCCATTCCACAATTTGCGAAAGCCTCCCCTATCACACGAGCAACTGCAAGAATGTACGGTGCTGCTGCGATTTCCATTGGCGTATTCGCTGTAATGGTCGGTCTTCACCTAGAGGAAGCGAGCTTGCTGCACCATTTTCTAATCATCTATTTGATTTTCCACACTCTTGTAGCAGCATCTGTCTTTCTCGCCATTCGTGTAGGCGAATCAGCAGACACCAAAGTTGGAATTTTGCACGCTATCTTGGCTGCAATCACTGCTTTTTTCTTGTTCTCATAAGAGGATTCATTGAAGGCTAAAAAGTATCCGAAAACCAACACTTTATTGAAGAGAAAGTCAAAAAAAATGGTCATTCAATTAAATATATAGTGTAACTTGAAATTAATCACCCTTTTCTGTACCATCGAATTCTTTCTACCTATGCCTTTAAACTTGAGAAGCTCCTCAGACTTCAATATTTATAGCGGAACGAATTTCCGACCCTTCTTGATTGTAGTAAAAAAAGGGAAAAGAGGCGTTAAGAACAGATTGCTGTTTGAAGATGGAGCGAAGCGACATCAAGTTTCAAGATGTTTAGCCTCTTTTTTCTTTTTTTGCGTTAAGCAATCAAGTCAGGTCTTGATTTTTGGTTCTTTTTATCAAGTTGAGCACAAGCGAAATCCCGATGCAATCGGGGAAAAAGAACATGCAAAATACTTACGCCAATACAAGAAAATCTTAAAGGCACAGGTAGAAAGAATTCGACGATAAAAAAAACTGCACTTTACTTAATTTTCACTGCACTATATCAAATCTTCCAACGCTCCAATCAACATATTCACATGATTTTTGGTGCAACTTTCGCCCATAATGCCAATGCGCCAAATTTTGCCTGCAAAATCACCCAAGCCACCACCTACTTCAATATTGTACTCCTTCAAAA
>JAUHXA010000082.1 GCA_030427245.1 Bacteroidia bacterium
GCAGGTTTGGAAGCATTGGACGGCAAGGCTACTTTTCGTGAAGATAAATGGAAACGAGAAGGCGGCGGAGGCGGAAGAACAAGGGTTCTCACCGACGGCAATTTGATTGAAAAAGGTGGAGTAAATTTTTCGGCAGTGCATGGAGAATTGTCTCCCAATATGTTGCAGTCTTTGGAAATCACCGAAGGAAAAGAGTTCTTTGCCACAGGCGTATCCATCGTATTGCATCCGCTTAGTCCGATGATGCCCATTATTCACATGAATGTCCGTTATTTTGAATTGGATAGTGGAATCTATTGGTTTGGAGGTGGTATTGACGTAACCCCGCACTACATCACACCAAAAGATGCACAATATTTCCACCAACATTTGAAGGGAATTTGTGATGAATTTGATGAGAGTTATTACCCAGACTTCAAAAAATGGGCGGATGATTATTTTTATATCCCACATCGAAACGAAACAAGAGGAATAGGCGGTATCTTCTTTGACCGATTGAAGGGAGACGAAGCACACAGCAAGGAGCAGCGTTTTGGGTTTGTCAAAAAAGTGGGTCAGTGTTTTGTGCCTGTTTACACTTATTTTGCAGACAAATACCGAAACACCCTCTATGGAGAAGCCGAAAAAGAATGGCAAATCTTGCGCCGAAGTCGTTACGCAGAATTCAATTTGGTCTATGACCGAGGCACTAAGTTTGGGCTGTACACCAATGGTCGCACCGAATCTATTTTGATGAGTTTGCCGCCTTTAGCCAAATGGGTCTATGATTATCAAGCCGTTCCCGACAGTCGAGAAGCCGAAACATTGAAGCTCCTGAAAAGGGAAATTGATTGGGTGAATAAATAAATCAATGCCTGTGAAAAAAGCGCTCCTCATTCGATTCAGTTCTATTGGTGATATTGTATTAACTACTCCCGTCATTCGATGCCTCAAACTGCAAAGACCTGACATCGAACTGCACTTTTTGACCAAGAAAAGTTTCAGCACCTTACTACAATTCAACCCTTATATTGACCGACTCCACATTTTGGAAGATGAATTGAAGCCTCTTTTAGAGGCATTGAAGAAAGAGCAATTCGATTATGTCATTGACCTACACAACAATCAACGTACTTGGCTCATCAAAAAAGCGTTGAAAACCCAGACTTTTTCCTTCAATAAAACCAATCTCGAAAAATGGCTAATGGTCAACTTCAAATGGAATCGAATGCCCAATGTGCATATTGTAGATAGGTATTTGGATACCCTTGCAGCATTGAAGGTAACGAATGATGGAAGGGGCTTAGATTATTTCATTCCTTCAAAAGAAGAAGTAGATGTTACGACACACTTTCCCGAAATAGCCACAGGTGAATACATTGCGGCAGTCATTGGAGCGAAACACGCTACCAAACAGATGCCCCTAAAAAAGTGGATGAACCTTTGTGAGTTAATCGAAAAACCTGTCCTTGTATTGGGAGGATCAGACGATGCTGCAATGGGCGAGGAAATCGCCTACAAATCGGGAAAACACGTCTTCAATGCTTGCGGCAAATTCAAACTTCACCAATCGGCTTCTATCGTTCGGCAAGCCCAAAAAGTCATTACACACGATACAGGTTTGATGCACATTGCAGCAGCATTCGACCAAAACATTGCATCTATTTGGGGCAATACGATTCCCGAATTTGGCATGTATCCTTACCTACCTTCAAATGGAAAAGGAAGTTATACGATTTTTGAAAGGAAAGATGTAAAGTGCCGCCCCTGCTCCAAAATTGGCTACAAAAAATGCCCCAAAAAACACTTCGCCTGTATGGAGTTGATTGACGAAACTTTGATTGCAGATTGGGCGAACAAGTAAACAAATAATCAAATCCTTCCTTTAATTTTTAGAACAGCCACAAATTAATTATTTTGCAGTGACAAAAGACGGTTTAAGCTGTCTTTAAAATGTCCTACACAATAGTTCACATCAAAGGGCAAACACACAGTTAAAGACGTTTTAGTAAAACGCCTCTACAAATACAATCATCAACCCAAATATGACTATCAACCTAAACACAATTATCAACCTAAATACATAAAAATATGCGTTGGCAAGGACGAGAGAAAAGTAAAAACGTGGAAGACCGTAGAGGTCAAACGGCAAAAAGAATTGGCGGTGGTATCGGTATCGGCACGATTATCATGGTGGCTTTGGCATTGTTAATGGGGCAAGACCCAAGTAGCATTTTGAAGCAAGTGATTCAGCAACAACAACAACAGCCATCAGCTCAAACAACAACCAATGCTCCAAGGAGTGCAGAGGAAGACGAGTTAGCGGAGTTTGTGTCGGTGGTCTTAAATGATACCGAATTGGTGTGGAATCGTTTGTTTAAAGAACAAATCGGTAAACCTTACCAAGAACCTATCTTGGTGTTGTTTACAGGTTCGGTTAATTCTGCTTGCGGTTATGCAAGTGCGGCTACAGGACCATTCTACTGTCCAGCAGATTCCAAGCTTTATATTGATCTCAGCTTTTACCAACAACTGAAGAAGCAATTCAGCGTATCAGGTGATTTTGCGATGGCCTATGTAGTGGCGCATGAGGTAGCCCACCACGTTCAGAATCTTTTGGGAATCAGTGGCCAAGTGAGTTCTCAACGAGGACGTATTTCTCAAAAGGAATACAATGAACTGTCGAAACGTTTAGAACTTCAAGCCGATTTTTTGTCAGGTGTTTGGGCACACCATGCGGACGAAATGAACGATATTTTGGAGGCAGGCGACATTCAAGAAGCCCTTGATGCAGCTCATGCGATTGGAGACGACAACATCCAAAAGAAAACGCAGGGTTATGTAGTACCTGACTCTTTTACGCATGGCTCTTCTGAACAAAGAGTACGATGGTTCAAAAAAGGTTATCAAACGGGTGATTTGAATCAAGGGGATACGTTTAGTGCGAATCCTTTGTAGTTTCTCTCATACAAACGGCAATTTCACCACCTTCGCAGGAATGACCTTCTTCCGAATCTGAATAAAAATCTCCGTACCCGTTTTGCGTTGGTCAAAGGGCACATAGCCCAAACCGATTGCTTCTTTGAGCATTGGAGATTGAGTACCAGAAGTCACCTCACCGATTGCATTACCTTCGGCATCAACAATCGGGTAGCCCTGTCGAGCAATGCCTCTTTCCTGTAATACAAAACCGACCAATCGTCGCTTCAATCCATCTGTTTTTTGCTGCAATAAAGCTTCTTTTGCGTCAAAATCCGTAGAGAATTTGGTAATCCAAGCCAAGCCCGCTTCAAGAGGAGTTGTGGATTCGTCAATATCATTGCCGTACAAACAAAAACCTTTTTCTAATCGAAGCGTGTCTCTTGCACCCAAACCAATTGGCTGCAAACCAACGCTTTTTCCCGCTTCCATGATTTTTTCCCATATTGCAGCACTGTGTTCGTCATTGAAGTAAATCTCAAAACCGCCTGAACCTGTATAGCCCGTAGCAGAAACCAACACATTTTCGACACCCGCAAAAGTGCCTTTTTCAAAAGTGTAATATTTCATTTCCTTCAAATCCATATCCGTCAAGCCCTCCAAAGCCTCAACTGCTTTAGGCCCTTGTACTGCCAAAAGAGAAGTTTTTTCAGAAATATCAATCAGTTCCACATCTTCGGTTTGATGCTGTTTGACCCAATTCCAGTCCTTTTCGATATTAGAAGCATTCACCACCAACATGTAGCCATTTTCTTGCAGGTGATAAACCAACATATCATCCACGATTCCACCATTAGGCTTCAATAAGCAAGAATATTGTACTTTGCCAATTGTCAATGCAGATACGTCGTTGCTGCTAATGCGCTGAATCAAAGCCAAAGCCCCTTCTCCACGCACAATAAACTGCCCCATGTGTGACACATCAAACATTCCGACTCGCTCTCGCACACAGATATGCTCATCTGTGATGCTGCTATAACTAATCGGCATATTATAGCCCGCAAAAGGAGCCATTTTTGCCCCTAACTGAATGTGAATATCCGTAAAGCCTGTTGCCTTCATATTATTATGCTTTTTAAATTACTAAAAAAACAAGCAGATTGTTAATTTTATAAATTGTAAACAATAGCTGGGAATCGCTGTTAGTATAGGAAATTGCTTTTTATTTGCTGCAAATATATGTCCATATCATTGCAAATTCATAGCTTTGGGTACTAAAAAGATTTGCAGAATGTTAAAAAAGCATCTACATTTGCCGTTTATCACAATCTATTCATTAATCCTATAAATTATTTAGTACATGAACAAAGGACAATTAGTTGACAAGATAGCAGAAGATGCTGGGTTAACCAAGAAACAAGCTACTGCTGCTTTAGAGGCAGTAATGGGTGCTGTAAAAGGCGCATTGAAAGAAGGCGACAAGGTTTCGTTGGTAGGCTTCGGTACTTGGAGTTCGGTTCACCGAGCTGAACGTATGGGTGTAGATCCACAAAATCCAAAAGGTCCCAAAAGAAAATATCCTGCTAAAAATGTTGTTAAATTCAAAGCAGGTAAGGACTTAGAAAGTTCTGTAAACTCTTAAGTATTGCTTTCTTACAACATTTTGTAATATAAATCAAAACGCCACAGGTATAGACTTGTGGCGTTTTTTTTATCTATTTACTGTTACTTAGTCCAAATTCAATTTCTGCAAAGTTCCATTGGAGTTCAAAAAATAGACCTCCTTTTTTACCTCTTGAGCCTTCTTCAGTTCTTCTTCTTTCTTCAAAAAATACTTCACCTTCAAGTTGTAAGTATACTGAACCACAGGTTCTACGATTTCGGGATGCACCACAATATCGTATCCTTTGTAGCCAATCGGTTGATAGTATTGTGTTGTAGACTTTTGAATATCCGTCACCACCACATTTTTTTTCACCTTATCTAATGAACTACTACTAAAGGCAGTGTACTGATTGTAGCGTTCGGTAGGATAAAAAACGCCATTTGACTCTGCAATAATACGTTCTTTGGAGGTCAAATCTAAGCCCAACTCTCGGTGCACTCTTTCCTTCTTTTTGACCAAAGCCACTGCTTTTTGCTGCAAAGTATCCAAAGCAGCTTCCACATCTTTGACCACGTAATCCACTTTCACTAAGTCATACACCTCATTTTGAGCGCAAATACTGATGATATCAGACAGGCCCTTCGGGTTTTTGTAGCGAATGTGCAAGTTCTTTTTCAGTTCAAAGCCTTTGGGTTCTTCAATATAAGTACGCTTACTGAAAATCCTTTTTTCCATTTCATAAGCATACATGGGCACGAGAGAAACCATGTCAATGTGAAAGCTTTTGCCACGTATTTGCAGTTTCTGTAAGCCCGCTTCAATGCTTTGGATTCGTTCATTCATCAAGGTATCCACATTTGAAATGGTTTCGCCCATCTGAATCAAACTAAAAATAGCCACATAACTATCTGCCTCCACATTCATCAATGCTTTTACATCAATTTCTATTTCAGAATAGCTGGGGATTGTCGCCTTAGGTGTTTCAGTTCGTTGTGTTTGAAAACTTTTGGCATAGTTGATATTGCCACTATTTTGGGCATACATTGAAGGAGGTAGAATAAACAAAAGAATACTAAAAAGAAGAAGTGTGTTTTTCATCGTTAAATGATTAATATTTGAAAATCAAATTGTTAAATTTCTTTGTGATATTTTAAAAAGAAAAATTCACAAGGACTTCAAAACTACTTCAACAACCTCCTTTGCTCCAAAAAAAGCATTTGTAAAAGGCTTGTAAATCATTTTACAAACCCTAAAATGAGATTTACAAGCTATTTTTTTGGTATTTTAGCAGCCATATTCGTTTTTATCCTTGACCTTCTATTCTCCTATGCCCCCTAAAAACTTGACCCATTTTCGGCAATTGAAGCTATATGTCACCCAACAATTACAATCCGTTCACCCACACATAGAAACGGTGATAAACGATTGGAGAGGACAAGAAATTCAATTGTTTCAAGCAGATTTGATGGACAAAGTGCAGGGAAGAGTTAGTGAAAAATGGTTTTACACGCATTTAAAGCCTTTGAAGAATGAGAAATTGCCACGCATTGACATGTTGAATCTATTGTGTCGCTATGTAGGTTTTGAAGGTTGGCAAGATTTTTTGAAAATAGAAGTTCAAAAATCAGATATGGGAATAAGTGAAAACGAAAAGGCTCAAATTGAAGGTTTGAAAATAAGTTCAAGTAAACAAGATCAAGGCTTCTTATTTACCAAATATCCTTCACTCAAAGCCATTGTCACTTTATCAATTGGATTGATAGTTGCATTGTGGTTATTGGGAAGTTCTTGGATGTCTGTTCCACAAAAAAAATATGAGTTCTGCTTTGTGGATGGAGATAGTGGAAAACCCATTGAAGGAGATGCGATTGAAGTGGTGATTTTGCATGAAAAAGAATCTCCAATGACCAAAACTTGTGATGAAAAAGGATGCCTTGAAATGAAAGGAAAGATGGAACAGGTGAAAATGGTGGTCAAAGCGACTTATTATAGAAATGACACGATTGTACGGATTTTAAACAAACAGCAACGAAGAGAAGAAATTCGCTTACAAACAGATGATTATGCCTTGATGATTCACATTTTTTCGACCTCCAAATTGGAGGATTGGCAAAAAAGGCGGGCCCAACTGAACGATATGATTTCAGAAAAAGCACAGTTTATTCAAGTAGATGCTGAAAACCGCTTAGGTATGGAGATTTATAACAAAAACGATTTTGTGGATAAACTGACGATGCCTATAAAAAGTCTGAAAAACATAAAAGTGCTGGAGACACAATACAACTCAAAAGGGAAAATTGTCTCCATGCGATTTATCCAAACAAATTAAAATTTTGGTTTGCAGAAACTATCTTTTTGACTCCACAAAAATAGTTTCTGCAAGCCGAAGATAAGTTCCCATTCAAAAATACACAAATGAATAGATACTTGATATATATGGTTTTTTGCTTTTTTCCATTATCGGTAAATGCTCAATCAAATTCGGTTTATACAGCCTCCTCTATTATAGAACCGAGTTTTGTAACTGCCTATTTGAGCCATCAACACTTGATGGCATTTCAGAATAGAGCCTTGCAAAAGGTGGAAGATGTTGAAGAGTATATGAAGGTGGTAAGAAATTTTGAATATGAAAAAAGTCTGCGAGAGCAAGCGGCCAAAATGCTGCTGGCGTTTTTTGTTGAAGACGCTCAAATTACTTTTGAATCTTTTGCTGATACCGTTAATCGTCAAGTTTCTGTTCGGGATTTTATCCAAGAATTGTTGGCGAAGGATGAGAATAGTATTTATGTTTCTCCTAAAACGGTGAATAATAAACGTTTAGAAAACCCGCTTAGCTTGCACAAAAGCGGGCATTATGTAGGCTTGATTTCTTATACGGTGATAGACAAAGAAGACCCCAATTTTATTTCGGAACGCAACATCGTTATTCACCTTCAAAAGGTTGGAAAGTTTTTTGGAGAGATGAAAGAGGATGTATGGGAAGTTAAATTGGGGAATGTAGTGGTTCGGTAGAAATAGAGATTCGTGACGGATGTTAAGTAGATAAGAACCTAATCACCAGCCACGAATCAAATCTATGATCAATCAAATCACTGCTTTATCACCTTTTGGTAATAATACCCATTTCCTTGTATATCAAATAGGTTGAGCAAATAAATACCATTCGGCAAATCGTGAACATCCAGCGAAATCTGCTCACTTTGTGTTCTCTTTCCTTCAATTTTTCGCTGTAAAACCGTTTTTCCTTGTAGGTCACTCAACTGCAATTGCAGACTATTGGTGTATAAATTCGTAGGCAATTCGATGGTCAATGTGCCTGTTGTTGGATTGGGAAAAATATTGATTTGCTCTTTTTTCACCTTACCAATGCTCACAATCACCAAGTCGCAGTATTCCACACTTTCGCAGCTATCTCCGTCAATGCCTTCTCGAATTACTTCCATGCACACTTGATAAGTCTGTGGGTTTTGTGAATCAGGAAATTGATGGGTAACAGCTCGGTTATGCTGCATGACCTGAATAGGCGATTCATCGTTCCAATTCCAACGGATTTCCAATTTACTATGGTTGTCAAAACACACTGCTTTTGGGGTAAATCGGCGAGTCGTGCCATCTATTTCTTCCACTTCAAAACCCTGCAAAACTTCTTCCTGCAAAGTGCCACACTCACATTTTTCTCCTTCAATGTTGATTACCTCTACATATTCTTGAATACATTCACCACCTCTCGTCACCAACATTGCTACTCTAACAGGGCCAGCCGCTAATCCTTCTACTTCAATGGTTTCGTTGGCTTCACTTGCCACAGAGAGTTGATTTGCAGTACCCGAAAGCGTCCATACAACCAAATCACATTCATCCAATTGAAGTGGAGTAAAATGGACAATGTTTTCATTTATTGCAGACATTTCTACCACAAAGCCAGCCGCCACATCTTCCGTAAAAATACCCACATCATCACAGCACGTATCGTCAATAATAATGAACGGAATCTTCACCTCCTGACAGTATTCTCTTTCCTCACAAACTGTTCCGTCGGGCCTAATGCGCCTGACCAACATACACACAAAATAAGTACCTCGTTTGGGGAAAACATGGGTAATAGAATTCGTGCCAGTGCTGAATCCATTTGCACTCCCATCACCCCACAGCCACTCTATTTGATCACATTCTCCAAAATTTCCATTTGGCGTAAAAGTCTTGTTCTTTCCTTTGCCTGTGATGGTGAATCCCTTGTTCACTTCATTCGCAAAATTGGGGTCGTCACAGCAGTCTTTTTCGCCCACTTTCACAAATTTTGTCTGTTTGACATGACAAGTATCTTCCCCATGAATCCGATAAGCGTGTAAGCAAGCCACATAGTTGCCGGCACTGCCATAATTGTGAGTTGGAGTCGCACCACTGTATAGATTGTCCACAAAATCAATCGTTCCGTCACACTCAAAATCCCATTCGACCCAAGTAGGCGATAGTGAAAATACAGGTGGGGTAAAGGTCACACTTGGCGCACTCGATAGGTCGCATTGAATATCACTTTCCAATACTTCTTCAAAGAAATCGTCGCAGCAATCATCGCATACAGGAATCGTAATACAATGTTGTAAGGTGTCCGTACAGCAATTCATAGGCTGTTGGGCGTTGTCGTGTGCCGTAATCGTAAAGCAAAATTGAGTGCCACCAATCACCCCAGGTCCTGCCAACTGCAAATTGAAGTATTGGCCTGTGGTGGAATTGCCCGGTGTTAAATTGGGTATGACAGGAAAAACATTGGGCGTAACTGTATTCAACGGTGGTGCAGGTGTAGCAAGGTTTACATTGATTTGACCGATGGTGAATGGGTTGCCCAAATTTGTATTGTTTTGGATGTCAAAGTCGTAGAAAATCTGCCCTTTGTCATCGCAGTAAATCGTGTCGTTCACCACTGCCACACACTTAGGTTTGGGAGGGGGAGGAGCACAGTCGAAGTCAAATACTTGTTCGCAAGCTACCGCACATCCTCCAGGGACAGCAGGATTAGGAACCAACCATTTCACCTTGACGACTTGCGGTGTGCTGTTGTAATTCGAGAGGCAAATTTTGACCACATTTTGGTGTGTACCTGTTGGAATACTGCCGCCACTTGAAGGTTTGATGCCGACCAGTTGAGTAGAGAAAGTGGAGACATTCCAACCTGTTGAAGTACTGATAGCCCAAATATCCACATTGGATACCGCTTCAATTTGCACTTCTTTGAAGTAGTTGGGCAGATTGTTTTGAAGCGTAAAATAGAAGCAGCAACTATCTTGGGGATTATCGGCACTTGGCATTGCGATAACATTAACTTCCTCACATGGATTTGTATTGCATCTTTTGAATACTTCAACATCTCCAATTTGAGTTTTGTCCTGCGACATCAAATCTTCGTCTACATCAATCAACACGCTATTCGTGATGTCACCGCCCGTTGAAGGTGTTCCTTGCAGCCCATAGAGGTTGTCGTTGGTCGTCAAATGTAGGGCATCACCTGTCATCCAAACCGTAGAATCACATTTGCTTACTTGTCGATCGTTGTAGCCAAAATCAATACCTCCGCTGGCATTAGAGCCGCTTCCTATACCTACTTTGAATTTGGTGATAGGACTCGCCGCCCAACTACTCGAACTGCCTGTGTATTCCAAAACCCTTGATTGGTGAGCAGTCCAACTAAAAGTGTTGCCATTGATGGTTCGTTCGGCAAGCAACATGGTTTGCCCATCTTGCGAAAAGGCGATGTCTGCAACGGGCATAGAAAAATTACCATATAGGTTGGGCAGGTTAAACTCATGTTGGTCGCTTCCTGTATTGAAAGTACCGCCCGTGTTGATGGCAATCGAGCGAATCATATTGGGTTGAGCAGTGGTTTTGTTTTCACCATCCTTGCTCCAAACGGCGTAATACAAACGTTTTTCGACGGGATTGTAGCCAACGCCCCAAATTCGTTCTCCAATCGGAGCTAACCCAGGACTACCGCTGTCTGCAACACCGTAATCAAAAGGGCTACCTAGGCTCGATCCGCTATTATCGAGGCGGTAAATTTTGCCGTCTTCAAAGTTGGACACAAAAAACTGGTCGTTGTCTTTGTCGTAGCAGATATTGCCGAAAGCGGGTTTGAAGCCCAAAGTTCCGTCGGTATTGTTGGGAAGGCTGCTGTTGAAGCTGCTGATAGCCCCCGATGTACCGTTTATTTTATAGATGCTCGGCACACCATTCGCTCCCCAAACTTTCGCACCCAAAGGGTAAATACTCGTTGCGGCTACATAAATATTGCCACTGCCATCCAAAGCTATTCCAAAGACTTCACCCAATTTGGCACTTGTCCATTCATTGCCAAGTGGACCGTGAGACATCGCCAATGCGGGGACCGATGCACTACTCCAATTGCTGTTGATGGGGGCAGTCTGGAAGGGTTGGACTTTGAGAATACCTGTTACATAACCGTTGGGGTTGCTGCCTGAATAACAGGTTGCTACGGCATCGCCATTGGCTATTGGTTGAGCAAATAAGGAAGCATTGAAGGAAAAGACCATACAGTATATAACTGCAAAAAGAGAGGATAAAATAGGTTTTAATGTTTTCATTTTTTTGACATTTGAAGGTTAAGAACTATTGCTTGTCTTTGTCCTTCAAATGCAGATTTGGGAAAAGGTTAGTAGGTTTTTATATTTTTTTTCAGAAAAAAACTTTACTTTCAATCCTGTTTTTATACTAACCATTTTGTATCAACACCATTTAAACATTGATGCGATGACCCAAACTGAACTAAACTTACTTTTTAAGAAGTGCTACAAAAGCAATATCCCACAGCTGATCCATCTGACGGAATCGAAAGAGGCTGCTCAGGAAGTTTACCAAGAAGCGTTTTATGTTTTTTTGAAGAAATGGAAACAAGGTGCGATTCAAAATCAGCAAAACTTATGTGGATATATTTTTCGGGTGGCTAAGAATAAATGGCTGGAGAACAAGCGAAAATCTAAGGAAATATCTTGGGATTCGATATTGATGCCCAACGAAACACTTACAGATGATTTTGATCAATTGGAAGTGGCTGAAAATGTATTGGAGCAGAAAAAAAGGGCACAGTTGATTCTGGCTGCAATGAAAGAGTTGGGGGATAATTGCCGTAAATTATTGATGGAAACAATTGTGTATAAGGTGAGTTTAAAAAAACTGCAAGAGGAACTCGGTTATGCGAGCTATAATGCGGTGAAAGTGGCAAAACATCAATGTAAGAAATCACTCATTAGGAAATATTGGAAACTGGAAGGAGAAAAAATTGAATAAAATAATAAAATCATGGCAAACGATTTACCAACATACAATGAAGCAGACAACCAACTAATTGAAGATTATTTGGATGGACTCTTATCGGAACAGTCTCGAAAAGAAGTGGAAGAACGGTTGCAAACCGACCCCGATTTTGCGGCACAATTGGCATTGCACCAAGACATTGAAGGAGTTTTGAATACAAGTGAAAAACAAGAATTGAAGCAAAATTGGGCGGAGTTGATTTTGGAAGTAGAGGAAGAAATGCAGGTAGAAAAACCTGAAAACCCTTTGAAAGTAGTGTCTAAAATGGAAGGTAAAAAAGGCAAACGCTCTTTTTCTTGGCTGCAAATAGCCGCAATAATCTTAGTATTGTTGATTCCTGCAATACTGTATTTTATGGGCGTTTTTGACCGCACTTCTTCGACTTATCCCCAACAATTGGCAATGGAATATTTCGAAGCTCCCGAAAACATGACAATTGCCAAAAGAGGGGGAACGGATACAGAAGGAAATATTGAAGAATTGAAGCAGCAGGTTCAGTCTTTCTATGAGCAAAAAGACTATCGAAATGCCTTAGAAGTTTTGCAGAAGATGGCAAAAAATGGTTCGGCGGTGAATATGTCGCAGGTCTATTTTTCGATGGGGATTTGTCATTTTTTGTTGAAGGAAAACGAAGCTGCCATACAAAGTTTTTTGAAGGTGAGATCAAGAGATGGCATCAAATCAAAAGCGGATTGGTATTTGGCATTGACCTATTTACAACAAGGTGATACCATCAAGGCAAAGGAAATCTTGAAACAAGTTGCTGAAAAAGATGTGAATGTAAAACGGAAAAAAAAGGCACAGGACTTGCTTGAAAAGTTGGTTGAGCTTAAAACCATTTGAGCAAGAAAACGGTTATCACATTGTAATTATGATTTAAGCCTTAATTACAAAGATGTACACTACTCTTATTATCAGTATTTTATACTCGGTAAGCCTTCCTTTGAAAATCAAGAAATAGCAAATTTAGGTTCGGATATCATTACTCTCTCATAGTATATTTGAAACAAAGCAGCCCGTTTTTTTCAAATTACGATAAATCCTAACAGCTATGAAACAAAAAATCTTAAAAGGCTTCTTGATTGCCCTCGTTTTAATTGTTACCCTCGTAGTAGGTGTATTGAGTTATGTCAAACTCGCCCTCCCCAATGTCGGTCCACCTCCCGAATTAGTCATTGAAGTCACTCCCCAAAAAATAGAAAGAGGCAAGTACTTGGCGCATCATGTTGCAGCCTGTTTGGCATGCCATTCAGAACGTGATTGGAGTCAATTTGCAGCTCCTCCCATTGCAGGAACAGAAGGCGGTGGGGGAGAATCCTTTGACATTGGTATTGGTCAATACCATGCTCGTAACATCACTCCCAAACAATTGGGAAATTGGACGGATGGTGAAATATTCAGAGCCATTACTTGTGGAGTGAATAAAGATGGGGAAGCCCTATTTCCTTTGATGCCCTATGACAACTATGGCAAAATGGACAAAGAGGATATTTATGCCATCATTGCTTACATTAAGTCACTACCTGCAATTAATGAAGGAATCACTACTCCTTCAAATTCGGATTTCCCCATGAGTTTCATTATCAATACCATCCCTCAAAAACCAGATTTTCATCCAATTCCCAATAAATCCAATACGGTGGATTACGGCAGATATTTGACCACAATGGCAAGTTGTGTACATTGTCACACACCACAAGACGAACAAGGTCAATTTATTGAAGAATTGAATTTTGCAGGCGGAATGGAATTCCCCGTACCCACTGGTGGAACGGTTCGCTCGACCAACATTACACCTCACGACAAAACAGGTATAGGTTCTTGGACAAAAGAAACATTCATCGCACGCTTCAAAACCTTTACCGATTCTGCCTACATCTCTCCAAAAATTGTAGCAGGTGACTTCAATACGGTGATGCCGTGGACGAACTATGCTGGAATGACCGAAGAAGATTTGGGAGCGATTTACACCTACCTACAAAGTTTGAAGCCCATTGAGCATACTGTTGAACGCTTTGAAAAAGAATCAATGGCAGATAGCGGAGAATAAGAATTTGGAGGGGAGAAGCGAGTGTTTTCAACAAAAACATTTCGAAAGAAATAACTCTTTGATTATCCAATTTCACCTCGCTTCCCACTTCCAACCTCTTTCTCTCAAAAATCAAATATCATTTTCATCATTTAAAATCATTTTACACATGAAAACAAAAATCCTACAGCCAATTTCTCGTGCAGCAATCACTGCAATTTTATGTTTTCTAACCCTTCAAATCACGCTCGCTCAAGACAATGTAACTATCTATGCCACTGACCTTGATAGTCCAGTAGGTTTGTTGGTAGATGACAATGGCAATCTGTATGTTAATGAAGTAGGCACAGGCGACAACGACGGAAAAATCACTTTTATCACTCCCACAGGAGAACGACATACCATGATTGATGGATTGCCCAGCGAATTCAGCGAAGAAACAGGCGAAACGCTTGGAGCTTGGCGAAGCGTTCTCACTCCTGAAGGTAAGTCCGTAGTCGTACAGGGTGAAGGTTTGGGAGGCAGTGAATTGTCCGAATCTATTCTGACTTTCGACATTACAGGATATGTATCAGGAGGTGCACCTCTTACAACAGCCGATATCGAATCCGTTCACAATATTGGTGATTTCACGCTTGCACAAGGTGTTTCGACCAATAGTAACCCCTACAGTTTTGCTATCACGCCCAATGGTGATATGTTCATTGTAGATGCAGGAGGAAATTTGATAGTTCGCAAAGATGCCATGACGAACGAACTCAGCGTTTTTGCATCTTTCGACCCAATTCCCAATCCTTTGCCCTTTGGACCTCCTGTATCGGATGCTGTTCCCACAAAGATTTTGGCAAAACCCGATGGCAGTGGCTTTTATGTCTGCAATCTACGTGGATTTCCTTTCTTGCCCGGTACCGCCAATATTTACGAAGTCGATATGTCGGGAACAGTTAGCGTTTGGCAAACAGGCTTCACTTCTTTAGTAGATATGGCGATAGACCCAAGAGATGGCAGTTTAGTAGTCTTGGAATTGGGGGAATTTTCATTGGAAACTACACCTCCAGGTTTTCAAGCAGGAACAGGAAAAGCCATCAAATTGCAAACTGGTGGCGCAAGGGTCGTCATGGCTGAAGGTTTGAATTTTGCCGGGGGAATGGCTTTTGACGCAGAGGGAAATCTGTTTGTATCCTCCACTTTTACGGGAGTGATTTACAAAGTGGCAGCACCCGAACCCAAGATTCCAGATGTATATGCGACGGGCTTCAATGGTCCTGTTGGAGTGGTTGCAGATGAAAGCGGCAATTTGTGGGTCAATGAAGTAGGCACAGGAGCCAACGATGGGAAGTTGGTGGCAATGACTCCTGATTTCACCAAACACGATGTTATTACAGGTTTACCAAGCGAATTCAGCGAAGAAACAGGCGAGACACTTGGAGCATGGCGAACTGTTTTTACAAACGATGGAAAAGCCCTTGTTGTACAGGGAGAAGGTTTGGGAGGTAGTAGTTTGTCAGAATCCATCTTAACTTTTGACCTCAGCAGCTATACCATTGGAGGAATGGCTTTGACGACTTCCAATATTGAAGCGACCTACAATATTGGCGATTATAGCATTGCACAAGGAGCAATTAACAGCAATCCATACAGCATGGTGATGGACGCTGAAGGCAATATGTTTATAGTAGATGCAGGAGCCAATTCCATTGTACGCCGTGATGCTACAACTGGTGACTTGAGTACTTTTGCCACCTTTGACCCAATTCCCAATCCTTTGCCCTTTGGCCCACCTGTATCTGATGCCGTACCGACCAAAATTTTGGCAAAGCCTGATGGCAGCGGTTTTTATGTCTGCCATTTGCGTGGATTCCCTTTCTTGCCAGGCACTGCCAACGTCTATGAAGTAGATATGGCAGGAAATGTAAGTGTTTTCCAAAGCGGATTTACTTCACTAACCGATATGGCGTTTGACCCAAGTGATGGAAACTTGGTGGTATTGGAATTCAGTCAGTTTTCTTTAGAAACTGACCCCGCAGGGTTTACGCCAGGGACAGGTCGAGCTATCAAAATTCACGAAGACGGACTAAGAGAAACCATTGCAGAAGGAATGAATTTTACTGCGGGAATGGGCTTTGCACCAAATGGAGATTTGTACATTACTTCCATTTTTACGGGAGTCATTTACAAGGTAGCGGCTGATCAAACTGCTGAAATCAATATCGCTCATCAAAGAGTATGTGATGTGCCAGCGGAAGGTCAGTCCCAGATAAATGTACTCATTACAGGCGGCGTAGCACCCTATCAAGTAAGCGGCAACTTCAATGGGGAAGTAGGAGAAAATGAAGCCTTTGTGTTTATTTTGGACGATAGTCAAAATAGCTACCAAATCTCGGTTGTAGACTCGGAAGGTACTGAATCAGAAGTAATCGTGACGGATTTGATTCCTTGTACCAAACTCCCTGTCGAATTGCTGTCTTTTGAAGGGGAGGTAAAAGCCAAAGGAAATTTACTGCAATGGACGACTGCTTCAGAGTGGAACAACCGCTTTTTCACCCTCCATTATTCTACCGATGGTCAAAACTTTGTATTGCTCCAAGAAATAGCAGGACAAGGTTCTATTGGACAACTTCAAAGTTATGAATTCTTGCACCGAACAGCTCCAAAAGGTACCACCTATTACCAATTGAGCCAAATCGATTTGGATGGAACGACCAAGGTTTTTGGTGTCGTGAGCCTTCAAAGAGGAGAAATTATCCACTCTTTCATTGAAGTATTCCCGACTGCTACGAATCATGAGCTAAATGTGTCTTATGAATTTGTGAACCCTTCAAAATCACTGACTTTGAATATCCATGATGTATCGGGAAGAATGGTCAAAACTCAAACTTTAAACAACCATGTTTCTATACTCAAAGTGGATATAAGCACCTTGCCAACAGGAACTTATATGCTCCAGTTGACGGATGGAATAGAAACCCTAACTACAAAATTTATTAAGCTGTAGGATACGGTTACAGTGCCAACAGTTTGCGAGTAAAGTGGACTGTTGGTGGCTGTAATCTTTTGGAAGTTCTAACTTGAATCAAAGCCATTGAAGTTTGCATCAACTTCAATGGCTTTTTTTTGTTAACTTTGAAAACTGCATAAACGAAATAAACAGATGGAACGTCCATGATTAAATCATTATTAAAACACAAAGGGAAATGATTATTTAATTCATGGTAAGTTCCATCTAACCTTCAAAAAGAAAAATAAACAGATGAATACCTTATCCCGACGAAAATTCCTCCACCTCTCTGCGGCAACTACCGCTTCTTTGTATCTATCAAATCTCTCTGCAATGACCATCCACAATCCTTTAGTCTCTAATATACTGACTCGCCAAATACCTAAATGCGAAGAGCGCATTCCGATAGTTGGCATGGGAACATGGCAAACTTTTGATGTGGGAGAAAATGCAGTTGAGCGAGCCAACATGAAAAAAGTGTTGGCAGCTTTTGTGGAGATGGGTGGCACACTGTTGGATTCCTCTCCCATGTATGGCAGTTCGGAAGAAGTAGTGGGTGATTTGGCAACAGAATTAGGCGTTTTGAAGCAGTTGTTTATGGCGACAAAAGTTTGGACAACAGGCAAAAATGCTGGAATTGACCAAATGAAAGCTTCCATGCAAAAAATGAAATCCGACCCGATTGACCTCCTACAAGTCCACAACCTTCTCGACTTCAAAACTCATATCCAAACGCTTCGCAAATGGAAAGCGGAAGGTAAAATTCGCTATCTGGGTGTTACCCATTATACCGACTCTGCTCACGATGATTTGGTGAAATTGATTGAAACAGAATCACTTGATTTTGTCCAGTTCAACTATTCCATTCTATCTCGTCATGCAGAAAAAGAACTTCTCCCCGCAGCCCAAGCAAATGGAGTAGCGACTTTGATCAACCGTCCTTATGAGAGTGGTTCGCTCTTTAGAAAGGTAAAAGGTAAACAATTACCCGAATGGGCAGAAGATTATGACATTAAGAGCTGGGGGCAGTTTTTTTTGAAATTCATTCTATCAAACTCTGCTGTCACCTGTGTCATTCCTGCTACTTCAAAAGAACATCACCTACGGGATAATATGGGAGCAGCATTTGGCGCAATGCCCGATGCAAAAACAAGGGAAAAAATGGTGAAAGTATTGACTGATTTGGAATAAACATTCGTTGTTTCTATCAAAAAATACGGAAATTTTGAATTGGAATGAGACTTCAAACTCACCAAAGGCGCAAATACTATAAATCAAAATCCTGCAATGCAGACTCCATCAATAAAAACCAAAACTTCAAAAGCCGCCTCATGGCAAATTTGGATAGACACAGGCGGCACATTCACCGACTGTTTAGCCATTTCGCCCGAAGGCAAACAATTTGCCACAAAAGTATTGAGCAGCAGCCGACTGCGTGCAAAAATCACCGAGCAACTCACTCCCAATACCTTCAAAATAGCCCATTCTTGGCACATTCAAAATCCACAACTCTTGGAAGGCTACAGCTTTCAATTGCTGCAAAATCAGCATGAAAAAGCAGTTGTCATACACTTCAATCTAGACGAAAGCACGCTGCAAATTTCGGAAAACATCACCGCTTCAATAGGGCAAAACTTCGAGTTGCAAAGCCCTGAAGAAGCACCGATTTTAGCTACAAGGTTGGTCACACAAACTTCTCTCTACGACAATCTTCCTCCCATACAAATGCGTTTGGGTTCGACCAAAGGAACGAATGCTCTTTTGGAACGAACAGGCGCAAAAGTGGCTCTTTTTGTCACAGAAGGTTTTGGCGATCTTCTCGAAATTGGCAACCAACAACGTCCCGATTTATTTGCGCTAAACATTCAAAAAGCCGTTCAACTTTATGATACGGTTATTGAAGTTTCCGAAAGGTTGGCAGCCGATGGTACAGTTTTGCAATCTATTGACCTCAAAAGCATTGACTTAAAAATCCAATCACTTCAAAAACAAGGTTTTGATTCCGTAGCAATTGCTTTTTTACACAGCTACAAAAATCCAATTCATGAGCTGCAATTAGCCGAATATCTACATCAAAAAGGTTTTCAATATATTTCTTGCTCCTCTCAACTCTCCCCTCTTATCAAAATCGTTCCTCGCACCTCAACCGCAGTCGTCAATGCCTATTTAGAACCGATTATTCAAAAATATTTGGAGGAAGTTCAAAAGCCACTCACCCAAACTACAAAAGTCTTAGAGACTTTTGTAGTTTCAAATTCTCACCAAACAAGAGATGATTCAGATTCAAGTTTACACATCATGACGAGCGCAGGAAGCTTGGTCAAATCCCAACAATTCACCCCAAAAGACAGCCTTCTAAGTGGTCCTGCGGGAGGCGTAGTAGGTGCTACAAAAATCGGACAATCAGCGGGTTTTGACCAATTGATTACCTTCGATATGGGCGGAACAAGCACCGATGTGGCTCGCTTCAATGGACGATACGACTATCAATTTGAACAGAAAGTCGGTGATGCTCATTTGTTTGCTCCTGCTTTGGCGATAGAAACGGTAGCAGCAGGAGGAGGTTCGGTTTGCAGTTTTGATGGTTTTCGTTTGAAGGTCGGTCCTGAAAGTGGTGGTGCAAATCCTGGTCCTGCTTGTTATGGTTCGGGTGGTGCTTTGACGATTACCGATGTTAATTTGCTTTTGGGAAGATTGGAGGAAAATGCTTTTGGGATTCCTATACAAATAAAGGCTGCCGAAAAACAATTGCAGCAAATTCAAGAAGCGATTGCAGTAAAAGAAGGTGCAATGCCTTCAAAAACGAGTGTTCTTCAAGCATTTATTATGATTGCCAATGAAAAAATGGCGGATGCGATTCGCAAAATTTCGGTACAAAAGGGTTACGATGCCAAAGAATACGCACTTGTGGCTTTTGGTGGAGCGGGTGGACAACATGCTTGCGAATTGGCGGAATTGTTGGAGATTCGGACGGTGATTGTGCCACATCAAGCAGGGATATTAAGTGCTTATGGAATGGGACAGGCTGCAATAGAGCGTTTTGCAGAGAAGCAAATTTTGCAGTCTTTGGAGGATTTTGCGGAAGAAATCGTAGAGGTTTTGGGGGAATTGGGAGAGGAGGCGAAAAAGGTTTTGAAGGAAGAAGGTTTGGAGGCAGAAGTGCGGCAATGTTTGTTGTATTTGCGGTTGAAGGGACAGGAAAGTACTTTAGAGATTGAAGGAGGTCATTTAGAGGAGGTAAAGGATGTTTTGGAGCATTTGAAAGGAGCTTTTGAGACTAAATATCGGCATGTGTATGGGCATTGGTTGGAGAAGGAAAAGGTGGATATTGAAGTGGAGTCGGTGCGGGTGATTGCAAGTACAACTTTGGTAACATCCCCCTTACCCTCCCAAGGTATCGGGATAAACTCTTCAAAAGGGGAATTTTACACTGAACGAATTTTTCAGTCATCTCCTTCAAAAAAAGAAGGGTCAAAACAAATCTGCTTCAATGGAGAATGGTTAGAAACGCCTATTTATTTCTTCAATGATTTACCAACAAATGCAAAAATTGAAGGGGCGGCTTTGGTTTTGTACGAACATAGTACACTGTTGATTCCTCCCGATTGGAGGTTTGAGGTTAGCACTTCAAAGACTGGGGTTCTTACTTACTACGGACGGGAACAAGAAGTTAGGGTTTCGGAGGAATTTTCTCGTGTGCACAAGGGACGGAAACAGAAACACTTAAATACTCAAAAACCTAAACACTCAAATAAGTCTCTACAATTGGAGCTTTTCACCAACCGCTTCAAAGCAATTGCGGGCGAAATGGGGGCGATGTTGCAGCGAACGGCGATGTCGGTGAATGTGAAGGAGCGATTGGATTTTTCTTGTGCTTTGCTGGATAGGGAAGGTTATCTGGTGGTCAATGCGCCGCATATTCCTGTGCATTTGGGGAGTTTGGGGATTTGTGTGCGGTCTTTGATTCCGCATATTTCGATGAAAGAAGGTGATACGATTGTGACGAATCACCCCGTTTTTGGTGGGTCGCATTTGCCTGACGTCACTCTGGTTAGTCCTGTCTTTTCGAGAAAGGGAAAGGGTTTGTTGGGGTATGTGGCGAATCGGGCGCATCATGCCGAAATTGGTGGAACTCGACCTGGTTCGATGCCTCCTGGTGCGAGGACTTTGGAGGAAGAAGGTGTGGTGATTGCCCCTGCTTATTTGGTTGAAAAAGGAGCAGCAAAGTGGATGGAGATTCGGGATATATTGGCGAATGCTAAGTATCCGAGTAGAGCAATTGAGGAGAATATGGCAGATCTGAGGGCGGCTTTGGCAGCGAATCAAAGGGGGATTCAGGCATTGCAGCAATTGGAGGAAAAGTTTGGAACAGATGAAGTGAGGTATTTTATGGGCGAATTGAAAAGTCACGCTCGACAGGTGATTCAAAATACGCTTTCGGCTTGGGAAAGTGGCGTTTATAAGGCCGTAGAATATTTGGATGATGGCGCAGCGATTGCAGTGAAAATCACCTTGAAGGAAAATGATTCTAACAAACATCGCATAGATTTTTCGGGAACGGCAAAGGTGCAAGTGGGAAACTTGAATGCCAATCCTGCGATTGTGAACAGTGCTTTGATGTATGTTCTTCGCTTGTTGGTGCAAGAGGATTTGCCGCTGAATGAGGGAATTATGAGTAATATTGAAGTGCATATTCCTGAAAATTGTTTGTTGAATCCCACGTTTTCGGAACATTCGAAAGATTGTCCTGCTGTCGTGGGCGGCAATACGGAGGTGAGTCAGCGTTTGACCGATACACTGCTGAAAGCTTTTGGTTTGGCGGCTTGCAGTCAGGGAACGATGAACAATTTGCTGTTTGGGAATGAGTCATTTGGCTATTACGAAACGATTTGTGGAGGAGGTGGGGCAGTTGATGGTTTTGAAGGGGCTTCAGCTGTTCATACGCACATGACCAACACTCGGATTACTGACCCCGAAATAATGGAACACCGCTATCCTGTACGTTTGGAGCGTTTTGCGATTCGCAAGGGTTCGGGTGGCAAGGGTTTGTATTGTGGGGGTAATGGAGTGATTCGCCAAATTCGCTTTCTTGCGCCTGTGGCTTTGTCGGTTTTGACTCAACATCGAAAGTCCGCGCCTTATGGTTTGGAGAGTGGTGAAAGTGGTGCAGTTGGGCGGCAATATGTGGTTCGGAAGAATGGTGAAGTAGTGGAATTGGAGTCTGTGGATGGATGTGATTTGGAGGCTGGTGATGTGGTGGTTATGGAAACGCCTGGTGGGGGTGGGTTTGGGAAGAATTGACCTTGATTTTTGACCCTACAAATGTCATTTTTGAGCGAACAATGGAGGTGAAAGTAGCCGCAACTTTGGTGAATAGCCTGACAGAAGCACAAAAGATTTTCACCTAAGTAAGGGTAAAAAAATAACTCCTCGTTTTCTTTTACTAACATACCCCATCCCCTTTCAAAAGGGGAATATTGGTCGATGAGTTATTTTTTCTTTTTTACTAAGATTTTTCTTTTGTGTTCCCTTTTCAGGCTTTACCAGATTAGGAAACAACCAAATAAATTCTCGCTTCCCACGGTCGCAAGTCCAATATACTTCCTTCTTCGCCTTCAATCTTGCCTTTGTAATTTCCCTTCAAAAATCGAAGTGTTTCTACTTTGTAAGGCACTTCAAAAGCTACGTGTTTGCTGGTGAAATTCAAAACCACTACCATCGTTTTCCCTTCAATCGAACGCCTGTAAGCATAAACTTTTTGATTGGGTTCGTCAATGACCTCATAATCGCCATACACCAAGACATCTATGTGTTTTTTGCGAAATTGCAGCATTTCTTGGTAATAATGCCAAATTGAATTTTCGTCTGCTAAGACTGCTTTGGCATTGATTTTTGGATAATTTGGATTGGCTTTTATCCACGGAGTACCTGTTGTAAAGCCTGCATGGGGTTCGTCTGACCATTGTACGGGAGTCCGAACATTGTCTCGACCTTGAATGTGGACGGCCTTCAAAAAAGCATTCATATCTTCGCCTCTTTCTTTGGCCTCTTCATAAAAATTGAGGGTTTCGACATCTCGATAATCTTCAATCGAAGGAAAGGCTACGTTGGTCATGCCGATTTCAGAACCTTGATAAATACAAGGCGTACCTCGTAAGGTCAATATCAAAGTTGCCAATAGCTTTGCAGATTCTCGGTGGTATTTTCCATCGTTCCCAAAACGGGAAACCATGCGTGGAAAATCGTGGTTGTCGAGATAGACATTCACCCAACCCTTTTCGCCCAAAGCTTCATCCCAAACGGTAAAACCTTGCTTCAAATCAGTCAATTCAAAATCCACAATGTCGAATTTGCCACCTTTGCCGTGGTCAATGAGCATGTGTTCAAAATGAAAGACCATATTGAGTTCATTTCGGTCTTCGCCTACATATAGCAAGCCGTTTTCAGGAGTTACGCCAATCCCTTCTCCAACGGTCATTACATCGTAATTGCCTACGCTTTCACAAACCATTTCCTGCAAAAACTCATGCAGTCGAGGACCATTTGCATAGGTATTGATAGCTACATCATTGAAAGTTCGACTTGCATTGACATCTTCAAAAGGTAATCTTTTGGATATGAAAGGAATTACATCCATACGGAAACCGTCTACCCCTTTGTCGAGCCAATAGCGGATTATTTTATAGACTTCTTGGCGGACTTTGGGGTTTTCCCAGTTGAGGTCGGGCTGTTTTTTGGTAAATAGGTGAAGGTAGTATTCATCTGTTTTTTCATCGTATTCCCAAGCATCTCCACCGAAGAAGGATTTCCAATTGTTGGGTTTGCTACCATCTGCTTTTGCAGGTCGCCAATAGTAATAATCTCGGTAAGGATTGTCTTTTGATTTGCGGGATTCGGTGAACCATTGGTGTTCGTCTGAGCTGTGATTGACCACCAAATCCATGAGGAGTTTCATGCCTCTCTGATGGATTCCTTCGAGCATTTCGTTGAAGTCGTCCATATTGCCGAAGTCGGTCATGATGTTGTAGTAATCGCTGATGTCATAGCCATTATCATCATTTGGAGATTGGTAAATAGGACTCAACCAAAGTACATCTACACCCAAGTCTTTGAGGTAGTCCAATTTTTCGATGATGCCTCTTAGGTCGCCTATACCGTCGCCGTTGCTGTCATTGAAGCTGCGAGGATAGATTTGGTAAATGACTGCTTCTTTCCACCATTTTTTTGTGATTGCCATAGTTTGGAGTTTTGGAGTTCGATATTGAAGATTTTTGTTGGATGGTTTGATTGGAGAGGAGGTAGAGTAAAGATACTATAATTGCTGCAAAATGAAAAGCCTTTTCGAGCGAGGAATTTCCATGTTTACAAAGCATTGTTTGAAGTTGTAGATTGTGCAATACCAAGTTATTCGACCATTACTTTCTTCACCAATTTCCCCTCTTCCGTTTTTACTTCCAATAAATACACTCCTACTGCAAAATCCTTGGTATCAATCACCTGTCGAAAATTTCCTTTTTTCATTTTTCGCTCATAAAGCAGTTCTCCTTTCAAATCATACAGACGTATCCAAGACTTTTGGTTTTTGGGTAATTCGGCTTCTACCCGAAAAAATTGCCGATTGGGATTGGGGAAAATGTGGATTTGGTCGGCTAAAGGATTTGGGGTTTCTATGTCCGTTTTGTCATACAGAAGGTAAGCGCCATTCGAATAAGTGCCCATATATCCACCCCAAGCAATAGATTCGGGAGTGGGAGCAGAAAGGTTTTTACGACGAAGAAAGAATCCACTATTGGGCTTGACGGCATTGCTGTTGCTGTGTTGAGAATAAATCATCTCCAATGTTCCATCGCCTTCCAAATCTCCTATCCAAGCCGTTGAACCTAAGTTGGTGCCCGATTGAAGGGGAGTTAGGTCGGTTGTTGTATTGCTTTGGAAATCTCGCATTTTCCATTGACTCTGATAAGGTGCGCCCTCTGCAAAGTTTTTATTGACACAGAAAACAACTTCATCTTTTTGGTCACCATTGAAGTCCACTGCCAAAGGCGAGATAATGCTCCAACCTTCCAAAGTATCTTGCTCCAAAATTTCTCCAGTTTTGCCATCTATCATCAATGAAATGAAGTTCAAAAAGACAGGTGCAATGCCTTCTCCTACAATTGTGAAGACATCGGGAACGGTATCACTGGTGAATTGACCAATTGCAGGAGAAGCCACTGTTTCTGTTCCTTCAATGCTGATTTGCCATAAAATACTGTTGTCCACACCATTAATAGCGGTTATTTTATCGCCATATCCTGCAATGATAATATCGTATTCTCCATCATCGTTTAGGTCTGCCAGGCTCGGAGGAGGGATAAACCCTTTTTGATTATCGCTCACCAAAGCTACTGCATTGCTCAAATCTTCATTCAAAATATCTGCCAAAGATACCCGCCACAAAGAGCCTTCAATGGTTTCGCCACCCGAACCAAAAATCACTTCAAAATCATCAAAACCCAAAAACTCTTGCCTCCATATCACAGGCGAAAGATAGGTTTCTTTTCCATCAGGAACAGGAGCCTTGGCTATTTGCGCACCATCCAAACCACTTACAATCATTATGTTTCCCGTTGGCCTGTCCAAATCTAAAGGCGTTGCAAATTTGTCGCCTCCATTGGCGGTTAGTAAATCCCGTACACCATCGTTGTTTTGGTCTGGAATCCACTGACAAGTATAAAAATTATACAATCCTGCCTCAGCTGCGCTTTCTGTATCTCCTTCGGGAAAAAATTCCCAAATGATTTCGCCCGTTGCGCCATTGATGGCAATGAGTTCAGCATCTCGTCCTGCAATGAATACATCGTCTACTCCATCGCCTGTGATGTCACCAAATAAAGCACTTCCGAATATTTGATTTCTTGCTGAAACTCGCCACAATACATTTCCCGTTTTTCCATCAAATGCACTGACGCTTTGGCTGCGTGCAAAGTCTTCTAATCCACCGCCTACTACAATATCCAGCACTCCGTCTCCATTGAGGTCGGTAGCTCTTGGGGAGGAAAAATTGTTGGTGGAGTCGGTGAAGGCTGTCCATTCTGTTTGGGCAGATAGTGGGATGGTTTGGAATAGGATTAGAGAACAAAGTAAGGTGAGTTGTTTTAGATTTCCTACAAGAGAACGAAGTAGCTTGAACTTCATCCCCCTAACTCCCTTCAAAGGAGGAATAGACTTACTACTCCCTCTTTGAAGGGGGCTGGGAGGATGTTGCGAAAAGTGTGAGGTATTTTTCATATTGGGGAATTTATTTAGAGTCGTTAGATTTTCAGAAATCTAACAGATGTACTTGTCTTTTTCCTTAACTTTGCTGTATGAAAACAGTTCAATCTCTCATCATTACAGGCTTTGGTATCAACTGCGAAGAAGAACTTGCAGCCGCTTACAAACTGGCAGGTGCTGAAGCCACAATCGTTCACCTCAACGATATTTTAATCAAAGGTTTTAATATTCATGATTTTGACATTGTGAATTTTCCAGGAGGTTTTTCTTTTGGCGACGACATTTCATCGGGCAAAGTCTTGGCTAACAAAATTAAGTATAAAAAGTTGGATTCAGGCAATACGTTGTTGGATGAATTGAAACGTTTTTTGGCGGATGGAAAGTATGTCATGGGAATCTGCAATGGCTTTCAGGTATTGGTCAAAATGGGGTTGTTGCCCAATATTGCAGGGGATGTGGAACAGGAAGTAACTTTGACGCATAACAATTCGGGCAAATACGAAGACAGGTGGGTTTATTGTAGGGTCAGCGAGGGTACGCACACGCCTTTTTTGAAAGGAATTGAGCAGTTTGCAGTGCCTGTGCGACATGGAGAAGGTAAGTTGATTTTGAAGGATAAAAACATCGAATCGCATATTTTGGAACAGGGTTTGAACTGTTTGACTTATTGTGATTCCAACGGTAATTCTACCGATGAATACCCATTGAATCCTAATGGTGCGGCTTTGAATTGTGCAGGTCTGACGGATCCGAGTGGGCAGGTTTTTGGCTTGATGCCACACCCCGAAGCATTTTTGAGTTTTTACAATCATCCAGATTGGGGACGATTGAAGCGGGAAAATCCCAATGT
>JAUHXA010000161.1 GCA_030427245.1 Bacteroidia bacterium
ACTCAAATAGCGGAAACTCCCGAGTAATCGGGACAAGTTATGGCAACGGTTAGATTCTTACAGAATAAACCTTGCCAACAGTTGGAGCGGGTTAATCGTTCAATCTTTGTCAAGGTCTGATTGACGTTCAAAAATTAATCAGATCATATATTTCTTATCGCAGCACAGGGTTTAAACCCTGTGCTGCGATAAAAACAAGGCTGAAATTTGGAATTTCCAATCTCAATTGGATTTCCCAAAATACCCGTTTATTTTTTGTATCATAATAAATCCTGTGCTACGATAAGAACAAGACTAAAATTTGGATTTACTCAAAAAAACCATCGGTCATGCAAACCATCGGTCATGCAAACCATCAAAAAAACAAACCTCCTTATTTTGACGCTACTTTTGTGTGCTTGCACCTCATTCGCCCCTACAAATACCGACCGCTTTTTGCCCGAAGCAGGTAATTAGCAATTATTGGTATGGCGCATTGTCGCCCGATGAACGGCACATTCTACTGACTGGCATCCGCACAAAACCCGTCCAAAGTATTTACAACAATGTCACCGCAGCCGATATGAAAATCATTCCCGTTTTTGCCATTCTCGACTTGAAGGGAAACATTGTAGCACAAATGGAAATAGGCAATGGCTGGGCAGCAACCTGGACTCCTGACGGACAGGTGATTTTCCCTGCAATGAACTTGTCGGTGAATCGCTTCAATAGGAATACCCAAAAAATCACCTCTATTTACAAAAATCCAGTTAGGGATGCCAAGTCCAGTCCAGATGGTCAGCACATTGCAGTCGCTGAAGGCAAAAATATTTTAATCCTCAAAGCGGACGGAACGGGTAAGCGACAATTGAGGCATCAACTTCGTTTTCTTGCTGATTGAAGCAAAACTTTTTGTAGGTTTTACGTTTTATACTGAGACCTGTCTAAAGTCCAAAATAATCAAACTCTATGAATAAATACCATTTTTCCAACCTCTTGCTCATTTTCACCACCCTCTTATGGCTTACTACGGCTTGTTCCTGCAAAAGCCTCGAACCTCCACAACCCAAAGCAAGCTATGACGATTATCAGGCACCTCCTTCTATCGTAAACCTTCCTATTAACATCAGCATCAAAGACATCGAAAAGAGCCTCAATAGTCAGATGACAGGTTTGATGTATGAAGATATGAGTTTTGAGGACAACGGGAATGACAATTTGATGGTGAAGGTTTGGAAAAAGAACGATGTGGTTTTGCGATTGCAGGGAAACAGCTTGGCCTATAGTGTTCCTTTGAAGCTATGGTTGAAGAAAAAAATCGAAATCAAACAGTTTGGCATCAGTCTTTCGGATGTGAGAGAAGTCGAGGGTGCAATTCGATTGGATTTTGTGAGTGACTTCAAAATCAATCCCGATTGGAGTATTGCGACCAAAACTGTTGCGGATGGCTACAAATGGCTCGAAACACCGAGCATCAAAGTAGTAGGCTATAGTTTGCCTGTTACCTTTATTGCAGATATGCTCATGGAACAAAACAAGGAAACGATAGGCAGTCAGATTGATTTGTATGTCAAAAATGAGTTGAATCTCAAGGAGTACCTATCTGATGTATGGGAAAACATGCAAGAACCAATGCTGGTGAACGATTACTACAACTTGTGGTTGTCTATTGTTCCTCAGCAAATTATGCTCACTCCTTTCAACAATAGTTTGGATAGTATTCGGATGAAAGTGGGTATCAAGGCCGTTTCTGAAGTGACTATGGGAAAAAAGCCGCAAATTGAAAAGAACAAGGATTTACCAGCTCTCAAAATGATGGCACAGATACCCGATGATTTTTCGGTCAATATTGCCGCTTCAATCCCTTACAAGGCAGCTGCGGAGGAAACTAAACGCACGATTGTTGGACAGACTTTCACTTCTGGAAAACGTTCGGTAACAGTAAAGGATATTGATATTTGGGGACGTAACAAAAAACTGGTTATCAAAGCGAAAGTGGAGGGAAGCATTGATGGATATGTCTATTTGATTGGAAAACCTGTTTATGATGCTGATAAAGCGGTGGTGAGATTGGAGAATTTGGACTTTGATTTGGAAACCAAAAATGTGATTCAAAAAACAGCGGCTTGGCTCTTCAATGCCAAGATTACCAAACAGATGGAACCTTATCTTGTATTTCCATTGGAGGAAAGCATTTCAGATATGCGGAGTCAAGTTCAAGAACAATTGACCAGCAGCAAGTTTGACAATGGCGTTTCATTGACAGGAAAATTGGACAAAATGGACATTGAAGAAATTTTTCTAACGCCCAATGCGATAAAAGTTGTGGTAGGTTCGAGTGGGAGTTTGAAGGTGAATTTTGATGCATGGGAAAATCAGTAGTTTATGGCTCAATAGAGGCATCTTTTTTCTTTTTCACTGCGTTTTTATCATTAGAAAACCTATTATTTCCATCTCCAAAATTGATTGGTTATGTCCAAATATTTATCCTTTCTGAAATTCTTCCTCTTATTTGCAGTTGTATCTATCTTCTTATTCAGTTGCTCCAAAGAAGATAGTGGTGATAGTGATTTTTCTCTAGAAACTCCAACTGCCGATGGCATTATTGGTGGAAGCGGAGGTGAACCTTCCCAAAATGAGGCAGGTGTCATCACGGCTGGTGAATGGAAAGATTTAGACAATTGGGAGTTTTGGCTGCAAATCATGCGAAATCCTGACTGGCAAAAAATGAAAGACTACTGGGATTTTTATCCCGATCATCGCTATTCAGTTATCCTTCAAAATACTCAAAATCAAGCCATCAATGATGCACTATTGGTATTAAAAAATGCTGAAGACTTCACGCTCTGGCAAGCACGTACAGACAATGTAGGGGCGGCTGAGCTATGGGCAGGCCTATATGGAGAGGTGGGTTTGTTTGGAGAGAGTACCGAAGCAGCTTATCTTGAAGTAATTCACAACAACGAAACCTACAGATTTGAAGACATTCACCCGATTGGAGAGGGCAAAATGGAGTTGAAAATCAATGGCTCTCTTTCACTCCACAATCGTTTAGATATCTCCTTTGTAGTTGATGCTACGGGCTCGATGGGAGATGAAATGGAGTTTTTGAAGGTGGAACTACTCGATGTATTGAATCGAGTCAAAAATAACACACCAAATATTGATTTGAGAATTGGAGCGACTTTCTACCGAGATGAAGGAGATGAATATTTGACCCGTGATTTTCCACTCACAAATAATGTTTCGGCTATCTTGAATAGCATCGGAAATCAATCGTCGGGCGGCGGTGGCGATTTTCCTGAAGCAGTAGAGCGAGGCATGTCGTTGGCATTGTACAAGAATGATTGGAGCGAGATGGCTACTGCTCGACTGATGTTTGTGCTATTAGATGCGCCTCCTCACCACACTCCCGTAGTGACAAGAGAACTGCAAGAAATCATTCAAGAGGCTTCAGCTAAAGGTGTAAAAGTTATACCCATTACAGCAAGTGGCATTGACAAGGAAACCGAATTTTTGATGCGCTTTTTTGCAATTTCTACCAATGGTACGTATGTTTTTATCACCAATCATAGCGGAGTAGGTGGCGACCACATCGAACCGACTATTGGACAATACGAAGTAGAGAAGCTAAATGACTTATTGGTGCGGTTGATTGGAGAATATATTGAGTAAACGCATAGTGCTTCAATATTCTGCTATTTTCTGACGATAGAGTTATTTTTCTTTATCCTTTTTTACCAACTCCAACATACTCACTCTTTGCAGCTTACTTTCGATCCAGTCAATGAAATTGAAGTAGGCAAATGCTTGTTTTTCAAAAGAATTACTGGCAATAGTTTGCAGTTCGTTTTGCAGTTTCTTCAATGATTCCATCAAGGCTTTTTCATCCAAAATATCAGGCGTTTTACGCAAAAATCGGAGGACAATTCCTTCTACTTTGAACAGCCGTTTTCGCTTCAAAAGGTAGCGGTAAGTACTGCGAATATTGTAGGCAACCATCAAATCATTGCCCAATTCAAAGTGTGTAACCAAATGCAAGATACGGGTGAAACACGCTAAGTCAGATGTTTCTTCCAACATTTTGTCGTTCATTAATTTCATTATTTTATCCATTGCTTTTTCAAATTTTTCATTGTAAAAATAAGTCAGCGCAATAAGATAATGATTCGTATGAATGATGTTGGGGCTTTGGTGGTATTTTTGGGAATTGGCTTCAATAGTAGGGACAATTGGCAGTGCTTTTTCATAGTGTTTCCACTGTGTATAAGCCGACAACATTGAGCTTTCCAATCCGTAATACAATCCAGGTGTTTCTTTTTGGAGTTTTTTGACAGATGGATATTCCCTTGCCTTGCGGAAGATTTGAGTGGTCTTTTCGTAGGCTTTTATATCTCCCATACTTGATTCGCAGAGCATTACTGCGTCCAAAGACATAAGGTAAGCAATGGGATTGACCTTGATAAAAGCGGGTTGTTTTTCGTATTGCCCCATCATTTTTTGTGCATATTGTAGGGCTTGTAGATAGTCTCTTCGATAGACAAAATACCGCCAATGCAACTCATTGAATTGGAATCGGGTATTGAAGGTCACTGCATGGCTTTCGTCTTGCAATAAGGGGCTTTGCATCAATTTATCTAAACTTGCCAACTTGTTTTCCATTCTAGCAACTACCCCAATTTCCGATTCAGCTTTCATCCACCTGCTATACAGTTCATTGTAGTTTCTCCCTGCTGCTATTTCGGTATCTATTCGCTTCAATTCTTTGTAGATGAAATCCCGTTTTTTAAAATTTTCTGTATTGAAGGGCAATAGATACAGCTCCAACTTCAATAGTCTCCGATACAATAGACTCTCTTTTTCCTTCAAAGCCACCTTTTTAGCCGTTTCCAGTTTTTTGTAAGCCTGTGAATGGAGTGAACGTTTCCGCAATGCCTTGATTTCTTTGATGGCTTCCATAAGTTGGGATTCCACATCTTTGCTTTCATCGTAGTCGGTCAAACTGCTTAGAATCAGGTTGTACAGATAGTTTTTGGTAGAGGCAAATTGTTTGGTGATTTTGTGCCCTCGAAATTTATGCAACAACTTTTCCTCTTCGTACTCCACCTGTTTGTCAATCGCATCGAAGAGTCTCCAATACACATTGTTTTCATCCTTATCTTGTTTGTAGCC
>JAUHXA010000162.1 GCA_030427245.1 Bacteroidia bacterium
TTTTTTTTTCAAATTTTCTGCAATTGGCAACCTCAAAAACGTCTACTAGGAGTAGTGATGGATTTCCTTAGGAATTTCAGCACGACATTTTTAAATCATTTTTCATCATTTTTTAAAAATTAGTATTATGTCAGTATCATTTAACGCAATTGGGGGACTTGCATTATTGTCAGGAAAACATTCCAATCCTCCAGTGGAGTGGGCATTTTGTGATGGGCAAGAATTTAGCATGGGCCAATCCTATGTCTTGTACAGTATTTTAGGGTCTGAATACACCACAGGTCCAGATACGTTTAAGTTGCCCTCATTGGAGGATATAGGAGGATGTCGTCATATAATAAGGATAAAGGGGGATTATGCAAGAGGGGAAGAGCTACCTTTCGTTGAGGCTTCAGAAGATGATTATGAAAGACGTATTGGGTTTATTACGAAGCAAGACGGAGATATTCCTGATGGTTGGATTCCGTGTGACGGTCGGATGCTTAAAATACAAAAAAATCAATGGTTGTATTCAGTTATAACAGATACTTATGGAGGAGATAGAGAGCATATAAAAGTTCCCAATCTTAATGCTTTGGGAGGCCAAAAGTACATCATCTGTATCAAGGGGGATCCTCCTACATTCTCTCATTAGAGTAGATTTTCATTAGCAATTTCAAAAACATCTATTAATAGTAGTGATGGATTTCCTTAGGAATTTCAGCACGACATTTTTAAATCATTTTTCATAATTTTTAAAAAATAATTATTACTATGAGTTATGTCGTTATAATCAATCAGGAAGAAGAATATTCTATTTGGCCCGTCGCCCATGAACTCCCTCTAGGCTGGAAAGCAATAGACAAACAGGGAACAAGATATGAATGTGCGAACTACATACAAGCAGTTGGGGTTTCCTTTCAAGAAGAGACAGAAAATACGATTTATGTCGTTATGATTAATCAGGAAGAACGATATTCTATTTGGCCAGCCTACCGTGATGTTCCTTTAGGCTGGAGAGCGGTAGACAAACAGGGAACACAAGACGAATGTCTGGATTACATGGGAGAAGTTTGGACAGATATGCGTCCTTTAAGCCTCCGCAAAAAAATGGAAGAGGAGGCAAGAAAAAAGGAGGAAGAGGCAAAGAATGCAAATGATTGATGATGGTTTGTGGCGAAGTACTTGTATTGAGTATTTCGCCACAACTTTCTCGAATTTACGCAATATCAACTCCATAAACCACCTATAAAAGACTACTTTTCTCCCTCTTTCTGCGTTACTAAGAAAACGTTTACCTTCGTTGTCCTCGTTTTCTTACCAAAATACTCAAACGGCAGATTGAATCAAACCTCCAAAATACAATTTCCTTCCCTCCAATTTTTTCTATTGCTAATAGCAATAACTCTGCAATACAAAGTAAGCTTTGCCCAAGAGACTCCAATAAACGAGCTATCCAACCTCCGAACCAAAACCCTCTACTTCAATATAAACCAACAAGCTGACACCCTCCAACTCGACACCCTCACCATCGTCCCAAATTCCATAAAAATCCAAACAATAAAACAATACAACCATATAACTATACAGCAATACAGCCATTCAAAAATTATCCTAAAAAAACCAAAAGACTTCAAAGCAGATTCCATAAAAATCTCCTACCGAGTATTTCCCTACAATTTTGAAGAAAAAACAAGCCACAAAGACCCGAACCAAATTTTGCGCTACGATGGTAGTACTCGAAATTACGACTATCAATTGGGCAAAAGCGGTGACAATTCAGATTTGTTTAATCTCAAAGGTTTGGATTACAATGGGAGTTTTGGGCGAGGCATCAACTTTGGGAACAACCAGAGCTTGGTGGTCAACTCCAATTTTGACTTGCAGATGGCGGGCAAATTGTCGAATGACATTGAGATTTTGGCGGCAATCAGTGACAGCAATTTGCCGATTCAAGCGGATGGAAATACCCAACAATTGCAGGAATTTGACAAGATTTTCATCCAACTCAAAAAGCAACAGCACACGCTGTTGATGGGCGATTACGAGATTTTTCGTCCCAAAAGTTATTTCCTCAACTTCAATCGCAAGCTGCAAGGCGCAAAGTTTTCGACGGGAACGAAGCTGGGGAACGGGGAATTGAAGGGGGCAGTGAATGGGGCGATTGCGAAGGGGAATTACAATCGGATGGTGTTTGATGGGATTGAAGGGAATCAAGGTCCTTATAGATTGCAGGGGGCGAATGGGGAATTGTTTTTGATTGTGTTGTCGGGTATGGAGAAGGTGTTTATTGACGGGAAACAGTTGGAACGTGGGGCGGACAATGACTATGTGATGGACTACAATTTGGCAGAAATCACCTTCACGCCTCGCCAAATCATCACCAAAGACAAGCGCATCACCATTGAATTTGAATACATTGACCGCAATTACCTTCGAAGTCTGCTCTACACGACTGCCGAATACAAAACCGATAAACTGACCATCAATGCCCACGTTTTTACGGAGCAAGATGCCAAAAACCAACCTTTGCTGAATGAGGAGGAAGGAGATGATTTTTCGCTGCAAAGGGCGATTTTTGCGGAAGTGGGAGATGATATTGAGGAGGCAGTTTTGACCGATTTTGCACCTGTTGGGAACATTGAAGGGCGGGTGCGTTATGTGCGAATAGATTCTACGGTGGCAGGAATTACCTATCCCGATGTCTATGTTTTTGCAGCCAAACCACCTTCGGATGTAGATTTGTATGCGCCGATTTTTCGCTTAGTAGGGCAGGGCAGGGGCAGTTATGTTTTGGAGGATGGGATTCAGAATGGACGGGTGTATTCTTGGATTGCACCTGATGAAAATGGTAATTTGCAGGGAAATTATGCTTTGGGAACGCTTTTGGTGACTCCCAAAAAACGGCAATTGACCACGCTTGGGGCGGATTACAAACTATCGGAAAATAGTCGGGTTTTTGGAGAAGTGGCTTTGAGTAAGAACGATTTGAATACCTTTTCGGATATTGGAGATGCGGACGATGGGGGACAGGCTGCGATGTTGGGTTTTGAGAATGTGTGGCACTTGAACAAAGAAAAAAACTCGCAATTGGCAACTTCTTTGAAATACGAAGTGAGAGAGAGCCAATTTGTGCCTTTAGAGCCGTATCGTCCGATTGAGTTCACCCGTGATTGGAATTTGCAGGGTTTGGAGGATTCCGAAAATGAAAACATTGGCAGTTTGGAATTGGCTTGGAAGCAGGGCAGCCAAAGTTTGGTACAGTACCGTTTGGGGAGTTTTTTACGAGGAAATCAGACGTATAAGGGTTTGAAGCAGGTCTTGAATGGTTTTTATCGCCCCAAAGGTTGGGATGTGCGTTGGAATGTGAGTTATTTGACCACCGAAAACGACACGACTTTGGCTACTCAGTTTTTGCGCCCAAATGTGCAGGTGAGTAAATTGTTGAAGGGTTTGAAGTGGGGCGTGGGTTTTGAGCAGGAGCAAAATCGGCGGACGGAGCTTTTGACGGACAATTTGCAGTCGAGCAGTTTTTACTACAATGAGGCAAGTGTGTTTGTCAGCACGCCCGATACCTCCAAAAATCAGATGACTTTGCGTTTTCGGAGGCGTTGGGATTACAGCCCACAACAAAAGGATTTCACGGTCGCAACGGTGGGAGACATGCTTTCCTTCAATGGCGAAAGAGGCAAAACGGCAAACAGTCGCCTATCGTGGAATTTGACCTATCGCAGCCTGCAAATTGAAGATGTGGGAGCTTCGGACAATACGCCAAAGACAACGGTTTTGGGAGATATTCGCTACAATTTTAAGGTATTGAAGGGAGCGGTGCGTTCGTCGAGTCGCTATCTGGCGGGTTCGGGACAGGAGGAAAAGGTGCAATTGGGTTATCAGTTTTCACCCAGTCGAAACGGTAATTTTGTGTGGCGGGATGCGAATGAGGACGGCATTGCGACGGTGGACGAATACCAAATTGGGAATCCCGATTTGTTGGCGACAGAGGACAGTACCTACTTTGAAGTGGCACTGCCTACGGGGCAATTTGAACTGACGAATCGAGTGGGCTTCAATCAAACGTTTAACCTGAATTTCAAAACTTTGTGGCGAGAAAAAGGTGGATTTTTGAAGGGGTTGAGCCGTTTTTCGCTGCAATCTCGAATTGACATCAATCGGGAAACGAAGGCAACTTCTTTTGATGCGAATCACTACAATCCGCTGTGGGTGGATTTTGCGGATAGTTTGATTGTGAGTGAGCGAGTGAGCAACAATCACACACTGTTTTTTAATCGAAACAGTCCCGACTTTGAGGCTCGGATTTTTCGGCAAAAGGGAGCGAGGCGGCAATTGTTGCTGTTGGGTTTTGATGAGAATCAACAGACAGAATATGGCAGTGAATTGAAGCACAATTTTAGTCGAAATGTGGCGGCAGAATTGAAGGGAAGTGTGGGCGAAAAGGGACGTTCTTCGAGTGCTTATGAGGAGCAAAATTACCGCATTGGTTTTTGGAAAGTGAGTCCTTCGGTGAGTATTCAGTCGCAGCGAAAATTTCGGATTAAGGCGGCGTATCAATACCAATTCGGGAAAAATGAATTGATAGATACTTCACAAGCAGCGGTTACGAATGAACTGAAATTGCAGGGGCAGTATGGTCAGCCGAGCAAGGGTTTGGTGCGTTTTGATGTGAGTTGGGTGAATATTGACTATCAAGTCGCTAACTTCAATTCGCCTGTGGCGTACAATCTGCTGAACGGTTTGCAACCGAATGGGAATTTTATTTGGCGCACGACTTATACGACTCGCTTGAAGGGGAATATTCAGTTGGAGTTGAGATATGAGGGGCGGAAGAGTGGGGAGAGTCGGACGGTGCATAAGGGTGGGGCGACGATGCGAGCTTTGTTTTAGTGCGGTGGTTTTTTGAACAGGAACTTTTAGATGAAAAGGAACTTTCTTGTATTGGTTTTGGACTTTTTAGTGTGAAAATTCTGTGTATAGTGTGGAAAGTTCTTTTTTATCTAGCGGTTCTTGTTCAAAGATTAGCACGACCTATACGACTCGCTTGAAGGGGAATATTCAACTGGAGTTGAGATATGAGGGGCGCAAAAGTGGAGAGAGTCGGACGATTCATAAGGGTGGGGCGACGATG
>JAUHXA010000083.1 GCA_030427245.1 Bacteroidia bacterium
AGCGGAGAGTAAGGGATTCGAACCCCTGGACCCGTAAAGGTCAATAGTTTTCAAGACTACCGCATTCGACCACTCTGCCAACTCTCCGATGCAAATATACGAAGTCTTTTTAGACTGCAAATAACTTCTTTCATTTTTTTCTCAAAACCCATACTGAGCCATCTCCGTCCCATGAATTTTTTGGTATGCCTCCTTCAAGGTTTCGTCCAATTCGTGAAGAATCGGATAAAAACCATCGTTGTGCCACAACTGTCTGGCGATGTATGCTTTGATGTAGGTTTTGAAGGTTTCCTTGTCTCGCATCAAAATCGCTTCATCATAAGTCGCTTCCTCCAAATCCGCTTGTTGAATATAATTTTTGAATTTACTGAAAAGCGTTTCATCTACGCTGTATGCGCTGCGAAACTCCTCTGCCGATTCGTATTTGCGGTATTTTTGTTGGTTGTTGTTGAAGGTTTGGTAGGCAAATTCGGGAATGATACTGCGGACTTGTATGGTAAATAGCCCATTTTGAGAGGTATCCAAAGGCACAAAAGTATCGGGCATGATTCCACCGCCGCCATATACTGTGCGCTTGTCTATGAGGGTTTTGAAGACCATCGAATCATTTTCGACCTTCACACTGTCCACACTCTGCAATTCTCCATGCTCAAAACGCTCCACAATTTCGTTTCGGTAAGCATCTACACCTTGCTCATAGGGTTTTTGGATACTTCTACCCGTTGGTGTGTAGTAGCGGGCAACGGTCAATCGAAGTGCGCCACCATTCGACAAATCGTACTGTTCTTGCACCAAACCTTTGCCAAATGAGCGTCTCCCCAAAATCATACCTCTGTCCCAATCTTGCACCGCTCCCGACACAATTTCACTTGCCGAAGCAGAACCCTCATCTACCAAGACCACTAAGTCACCGCTTTCAAACAAACCTGCACGCCTCGCTCGGTATTCCTTTCGTTTGTAGTGTTGTCCCTGCATATAGACCAACAGTTTCTGACCATCAATGAATTCGTCTGCAATGTTGACCGCAGCTGTCAAGTAGCCGCCAGGATTTTGGCGAAGATCCAAAATCAATTTTTCCATCCCTTTTCCCTTCAATCCCGAAAGCGCATCCATGAACTCATTGTACGTGTCTCGACTGAAACGGTTGATTTTGATATAGCCCGTTTCTTCGTCCATCATATAACTCACATCTACGCTGTATAAAGGAATATCGTCCCGTTCTATGTCAAATTTCAATAAATTTTTCACACCCTTTCGCTTGATGCTAACATTGACCACACTTCCTTTATTACCTCGCAATCGCTTCACAACCTGTTCGTTGGTCATGCCAATACCCGCAATCGTGCTGTCTTCAATCGCAATGATTTGGTCGCCCGACAAAATGCCCAATTTTTCGGAAGGTCCTCCGGCAATTGGAGTCACTACCATAATCGTATCTCTAACAATAGAAAACTCTACACCAATTCCTTCAAAATTTCCCTGCAAATCTTCATTCACCGCCTGCAAATCTTCGGGAGAAATATAGTTGGAGTGTGGATCCAGTTCCTTCAATGCGGCCTCAATAGCTGATTCTGCCAACTTTCCATCGTTCACTCCATCTACGTATTTGGCATCAATATAGCTAAACACTTCCTGCAACTCTGAAATGCCCTTCACACTACTCATTTTGGGAGCTTTACCATTTAGTTTTTCGTACATTTTGAAGCCCAATTGCATCCCCAATATCAGCACAACGGCAAATATCAAGGGCATATAAACATTCAAATTTTGAGGTGCTTTCATATACATTTGTGAATTAACTGGTTCAGATTTCCAACAATCGGTAAAAGTAAAAGTTTTGAAGAACGTTTCCGAAATAATATTTAAGACTCTTAGAATGTGTGGAGAAGTAAGAAATCACAAAATGGTGTTTTTTGTAAATTAAAATTCCTAACCTCTCGTCCCAAATCTTACCATTCAATCATTACTTGATTTCGCAGCAAATCGTCTAAGGTTTCACGTCGACGAATTAAATAGTCTTTTCCTTCAACAAGCATCACTTCGGCTGGTCGAAAACGAGAATTGTAGTTGGATGACATTTCGAAGCCATAAGCTCCAGCATTGAAGAAAGCCAAAATATCACCCTCTTTGATTTCGGTGATTTTTCGATCCCATGCAAAGGTATCCGTTTCGCAGATATAACCCGAAACGGTGTAAATGCGGTCTCGTCCTTCTGGGTTGGAGATGTTTTCGATTCGGTGATAGGAGTCGTAGAGCATTGGACGAATGAGGTGATTTAGCCCTGAATCTACTCCTGCAAAAACAGTAGCAGTTGTTTGTTTGATTACATTTACTTTTGCTAAAAATACACCTGCTTCACTAACCAAAAATTTGCCGGGTTCAAACCACAATTCTAAGTCTCGGCCATATTCTTTACAAAATTCATTGAAACGCTCTGATAACTCTTGCCCCAACTCTTCAATATTCGTAAAAATGTCATTGGGTTTGTAGGCTACTTTGAAGCCACTGCCGAAATCAATGAACTTCAAATCGGGAAAGTAAGAGGTATTTTGAAACAAGATTTCTGCTCCTCTCAAAAATACACCTGCATCCAAAATTTCAGACCCTGTGTGCATGTGTAGTCCATTGACAACCAATCCCGTTTTTTTGACAATACGTTCTACATGACGCATTTGATAGATAGAGATACCAAATTTAGAATCAATGTGTCCTGTGGAAATGTAGTGATTACCACCTGCATAAATGTGCGGATTGATGCGAATGCAAACAGGATAGGTATCGCCAAAAGTATTTCCGAACTGCTCCAATATCGAAATATTGTCAATATTGATATGAACGCCATAACTTGCTGCTTCGGTGATTTCTTCAATAGATACACCGTTTGGGGTAAAAATAATGTCCTCGGCTGCAAAACCTGCTTTTAGTCCGATTTGTAATTCGTTGATAGAAACCGTATCTAAACCTGAACCCATGCGTTTGAAAAATTGCAAAATATTGAGGTTGGTCAGTGCTTTACAGGCATATTTGACCTTCATATTAACACTCGAAAAAGCGCTCGTAAGGCTTTCGTATTGTTGCTTCATAATATCCGTATCATATACGTATAAAGGAGCATCGTATTTTTCGACTAAGTTCAATAATAGGTCGGTTTGAGGCATTGTCGCCACTTCTATCGATTCCATTCTAATAGGATTTGTTGTTTGTGTTATTTAAGGAAAGTTTGCAGTTATTTTTAGAATAATTTATTCGCCTGTTGCAGTTGTATCCACTTTGGTATCATCTGTATCTACTTTAACGGCAGGAATGGGAACCAAAGGCTGAATCTTAAAGATAAGATTTTCCAAGGTTGGGATTTTCAGTGAATCCAAGTCGTTTACTTGCAGTCGTGTGATGCTATCTAATCCTTCTACTCGTACAGAATCAGGTAATTGGTCGAGTAGTTGAATGACCGCCAACTTCAATGAATCCCTAACCGTATTTTGCTGCTCCAATAATCGGAATTTTCGCAATTCAATGAAAGCGTTGATGCGTTGTTGGGCTTCTTCTTTGTATTGCGGAAAAGCATGGGCAATTTTGGTGTACTCGTTGAGCGCTGCATCTATGCTGTCTACCTCTGCTAAGTGTTCTGCCTTCACCACTGCTTTATCCAATTGATTTTGTTCTCGTATTTCGAGCCATTTATAGACACTCAAAGCTAATAAAATGAGCAGTGCAAATGTAACGGCTGCAATGATGAGCTTTTTATTGCTGTCATTTGCTATTACTTCAGGGTCTTCCGGAAGCGGTTCTAAAACATCATTCAGGGTTAGAGGAGCAGTTTTACTCAATTTTCCTGTTTGACTTTCATCTGTAATGACATCTTCTATTTGAAGCAAGTACATAGAATTATTGTCGTGCGAATATTGTAAACAAAGCTCCTTTATTTTGTCTTTCACCTTTGTGAGGTTTACCTCTTTTTTAGGCAAAAGCGTCACTAAAATGCGTTCGTCTACACTCTCTAGGATGCCATCGCTGCAAAGCAAGAAAAAATCTCCTGCTTCAATATCTTCAATATGATGCACCGAAATTTGGGAAGGGGTATCGCTGCCCGAAATGGCTCTCAAAATGACGTTGCGTTGAGGATGTACTTTTGCTTCCTCTGCGCTTATTTCTCCACGCTTGATCAGTTCATTGACCAAAGAATGATCTTCGGTTTCGAAGAGGATTTCTCCTGCTCGTATGTGGTAAATGCGGCTATCACCTACCCATGCCAAGGTAGCGATGTTTTGTTCATCATTTAGATGTAATAGAGTCAAGGTGCTTGCCATTCCCGCACAATCGGGATGTTCTTGTGTGTATTCATACATCTTTCCTTCTACAAATCTCAAAGCATCTTCCAAATCACTTTTGGTAACATGTTGTAAATCGTGTTCTTGAAAATAAACCTGAAACAATTCACAAATCATCAAAGATGCCACCTCTCCTTTGTTTGCACCCCCAACACCATCACACACCAAAAACAAGCGATCTTCTGTTGTAGCTGAACCATTGAAGGGGTAAATCATGTCTTCATTGTTGGTTCGCTTACCTATTTCATGTAAAAAAACGGGGTCGTATATCCGAAATGCCATGCTAAATGATTGATTATTGAATGCTTACTTGACTTCTCCGCCTTTGTTCTTTCGTCCTACTAATACGAAAACAAAGGTGTAAAAATTATGCCATAGCTGATTGTGCGGTTAAAAATAGGTTAAATTTTCATTATTATGTTCCTTTAGGGCAATTAGCTTGATTACTTTTTCGTAAAAGGTAGGTAATATGAAAATAATCAGCCATTTTTTATCTGAAAATGTGGTTTTTTCGCATATTGCAGTTTTTTTGAGAAAAAATAACAGCTTACAATCCACAATTATTTATGGCGAAGCGAGAAATCAATGTATTTAATGTTTCTTTTTTGGACTTGCTCTCTGGAGCTCTAGGGGCAGTTTTGATATTGTTTATTGTCATACCTAAATTGACAGGCGACATTATATTGGAGTTGGAACAATTGGAACAAATGAAAGAGTTGAAGGTAGATGTTCAGAAGATAGAGAATATGATGCTTCAACTCAAAGAGTCTGTACCCGAAGCAACCTTCAATGAGTTGGAAAGTAGAATGGAAAAACTCACAACGACTATCAGCCAACTCGAAAAAGAAATCAAAGTCGTACAGAGTAAACTAGCGGAATGTGATGCTCAACGAAAAAGACTGAATCAGGAAGTCAAGGATTTAAAAAAGCAAGTTGTGGATTTGGAAGCACGACTTAAAAACAATGATAAAATTGTTCAACAGCTGCAAAGCGAAATCAATGATTTGAAAAAACAATTGGAACAAGTGCGTTCTGAAAAAGAAGCATTGGAACGAGAAGTTCAAGATTTGAAAAACACGGTTTCACAAAAAGACGAGACCATAGCAGTTGAACAAACCAAAGTCGAAGACCTCACCGAAAACAATGAGGCATTGAAGAAAGAATTGGAAAAAGCCAAAAACGAAGCCGAAGCTGCAAAGGCAGAAGTGGATAAACAAAAAAAACAACTGAAGGAATGTCAAGCCAAATTGGGCTTGGACGTGGGCGACAATGTGGTATTTGTAGTGGATATTTCGGGTAGTATGGACGACGACCCAGAACCTCAAAAACTAGATGAGGTGAAAGCGGGTATCAAGATGATGGTCGCTACCATGGACGAGACTACGAGCGTAGACATTGTAATTTACCCCAAAAGCGCTGATGAACGCTATGGCTATAAGTATGGACGTTTGCAGCCTGTCACCGAAGACACCAAATACGACATTTACCGTTATCTGGCTACTTTGAGGGCTTATGGTTGTACTCCTACCAAAGAAGTGATGGATTTTGTGTTTGACTCTCCAAACTATAAAAATGCCAATACCATTATCTTGATGTCAGATGGATTGCCTACAGTTCGTACAACCGCAACAACCTGTGATGAAGTAACAAGTACTTCCGAAATTGAAGATTATATTACAGGCAAAAATAGCGGATCTAAAGTTATCAACTGTATCGGAGTTGGCTCTGATTTTCGCCAACGAAACAGCAACGATTTGAAGGTAAAGTTCATGCAGAATTTGGCTAGGAAAAACGGTGGTTTCTACATTGGCTTTTAGAAACACGAGCGTCAGTTGATGATGAAACTTACATACATGTGTTTTCAATTTTTAGATTCGTATAAACCAACATGAATTGTCTTTTTTATGTAAAAAAAAATATATTTCATATTGAAATTATATATCGGCATGGATGTTGCTGCAATATTGTTATAGATTATCCACACAATTATACCGACCATAATTACTTTTATATTCTTTCCCAACCCAATTATTTAGGCACTATAACACCACTTAAGATCAGAATATCTATTTGTGAAATTATTTAAGAGCACCAAAAACATTTTATTAGGTATATTAGGTATAATTTTTTAAAAAACTGCGACATGAAACTACTAAAAAATTCTTTTTCCGAATTGATATTCGGCAGACCTCTCTATTTTCTAATTCCCAAACTATTAGTTGGTATAAGTTAGCTCTCCTAACAACTCTAATGACCTCTTTTACAGTACGATGAACAAACTATACTTTATTGAGGACTATTCTTGTAGTTCGTTTCAATAAAGGTAGGTGAGGTATGTCCCCACAAGTCATCACTGTCTGCTCCAATCTCAAACAAGATTATTTCATTGATTTTGCAAAACAGAATGTTGTGCGAACTCAACAACTATTGCTCCCTATCCATAGGTGTGATAATGGTTGAAAACATGTTAATTATATGAATACTATCCATTCAATTCATAAGGCATTCGTATGCCTACTTTTCCTCCTTTTTGCTCAGTTATCAATTGCCCAAAATTATAGTCAAGAACATTGGGACGGAAAACTTTTCTTGAAACTCAAACCTAATTCAAACATTGAATTACCTCCAATTGAAGATAAAACAAAAGTATTAAACTATCCTTACTTCAATGATTTACTCCACAAATTCAATACATACAAGTTGTTCAAGCCTTTCGCACATTTAAAGTCCTCAATACTCCACGATGTTTATCAAATTGAATTTGAAGATGTTGAAAGGATTGAAACATTTTTCGATGCCTTGCAGAAATACGATATAGTAGAATATGTAGAACCTATTCCAATAGATCGTATTTTTTCAGAACCCGATGATCCGTATTTAGGTCATCAGTGGCATCTAAATAAAATTAAAGCTTCGACAGCGTGGGATGTGTCAACAGGTAGTGAAGATATAGTCGTTGCGGTGATAGACGATGCGATTAAAACCACTCATGAGGACTTAAAAAATATTATTTGGACAAATCATTTGGAGATTCCTAACAATGGAGTAGATGATGACAACAATGGTTTCGTGGATGATTTTCAAGGCTATGATATGGCTGATAATGATAACAATCCAAATCCTCCAATAAACTCTCCCTATCTTCGTCACGGAACACATGTAACAGGAATAATTGCTTCAGAAACCAATAATGGGCTGGGTATTGCCTCTATTGGGAATGGTATCGAGGTATTACCCATTAAGGCTAGTAAAGATAATACAGCTCCTGAGAAGGCTGGCTTAAAGACGAGTATAAGTCATGGCTGGCAAGGAGTAAGTTATGCAATCATGATGAATGTGGACATCATCAATCTTTCTTGGGGTAGTAAGGCTTCTTCTCAAACCTATCAAAATCTTCTGACAGAAGCTCACAATAAAGGAATTATTGTAGTGGCTGCTGCGGGTAATAATTCCAATTCAGATAAAGTATATCCAGCAGCCTATGAGCACGTAGTAGCCGTTGCTGCTACCAATCCCAATGATAGTAGGCTTGAAATCTCTAGCTATGGCGATTGGGTGGATGTGTCCGCCCCTGGAGGTAACATCATCAGTACATCAAGTACGGCCAATAATGCTTATGAAAACAATTCGGGTACCTCTATGGCATCTCCGTTGGTGGCAGGTTTATTGGGGTTGATGTGGTCTCATGACCGAAGTGTTCTATTAGAAGATTTGCTCAACTGTTTGCTTTCCAACACAGATCCAATTTCCACGCCCAGTGATAATAAGCCCATGGGAACTGGGCGTATCAATGCCGCCAAAGCAATGCAATGTTTGACACCTCCTATTTGCGAAGTTTCGAGTTCTCCTGTATGTACCTCTATAGAGGCTAACTCAGTGAATATAGTTTGGGAGGCGACAAGTAGTGTTCAATACAAAGTGGCATATAAAATATCAGGAATAAGCAACCTTTGGACTTACAAAGAAGTGATTACACCGTTTGTTTTTTTAGAAAATTTAATACCCAGTACAGATTATATCATAAAGGTCGCTTCGATCTGCGAAGAATCTATAAGTGAGTACAGTGCGATTACCTATTTTACGACACTATCGGAAGCTATCTGCAATGCTCCTACCGATGTCACCAATGATCACATAGATAGTACGACTGCTGTTTTTAGTTGGTATAATGAAGGTAATAATAATCGCTATAAAGTAGCCCACAAACTGGTATCGGCTACTTCATGGATATATTCTGAAACAGATGATTCCAATATTTATTTGGAGAATTTAGAACCCAATCATACCTATGTATTGAAAGTAGCTTCTATATGCGAAGAGTTGGTGAGTGATTATAGCCCCAAAGTGTATTTCAAAACAGAAGAGATTCCTTGCCATACTCCTACACAACTTGAAGCCAAAGAGTTAAGCCATATTGAAGCAGAAGTAGCTTGGAATAACACAACTGCAGACAGATATAGGTTTGCTTTTAAGTTGCAAGCTTCTGTGATTTGGAATTATATAGAAGTAGCTTCAAACAATATCAACTTAAAAAATCTAAGCCCTGAACATACTTATATGATGAAGGTAGCTTCTATATGTGGAGAATCGTTGAGCGACTATACTGCTCCAATATTTTTTACAACCCCACCTCCTCCATGTAGGATTCCAGTTGCACCTACTGTTAGCGAACTGACAGCTAGAAGCATGGTTTTTACTTGGGAAGGAGAATCACAGAATACTTATAGAATAGCCTATAAAACTAAGACCTCTATTAGTTGGAATTACCTCCTTAGCGAAACTTCCAATATTCACTTGAAGGACTTAGTTCCAAATAGTACCTATCTATTGAAAGTTGCTTCTGTTTGTGGTCAGGGTTTGAGTAATTATACAGAGCCCATACAAGTTACCACTATCCAAGTGGAATGTCCTATTCCGATAAATATCAAGACTTATTTGGTTGCATCTCAGAAAGTGAGGGTAAGTTGGATAGTTGAGGACAATGACTATATAGAAGGGTACATAGTTCGTTATAGGCCACAAGGAGTAGAAGTTTGGAAAAAAGAAATAGTTTCTACCCCCATAATCTATATTGGTTTTCTAAAAGCCAATCAGATTTATGAGCTTCAAGTTTCCACTACTTGTGTAGGGGACGAAATCGGAAAAATATTCTTTTCAGAAACGGTATTTTTTGAAACAAGAAACCTACACGAACCCATAAGCGCCAATGAAGATTCATTGTCAAAAAGTAAAAACAACATTTCCCATACTTTCACAACATTCAAGACCTTTCCCAACCCCTCCAATGGAAGATATTCTGTTCAATTCGATCAAAAAACGGCAACTGATATGATTTTGTATGTGTATGACCAATCTGCAAAAATCGTGTACAGTGAACTTTGGAATGTCCAAATAGGCAATAACCGTTTTGAAATAGATTTGTCGAATCAACCAAAGGGGAGATACTTTCTGCAATTAACCCAGCCCCACGGCTCAACCCTCTTTGAACAAACCATTTTACTTTATTAGAAATATTGCAGAAATAAGGAATGTTTTTATTTGATGGAGGATGAATAATGAAAGGAATTTCATTGTCTCATCCTCCTTTTACGTCATATAATACAAGGAAACATGGCTTGTAACAACTTTTGTGGAAGCAATAAAGTCTTTTAAAACTTGAATGTGGCGGCTTAAAACTATTGAGCAAACCTCTTTGTTCGTTTAGAAGTTGAGTTATTTCTAATACTTCAAAATTTCAAACTATTTTATGATTCCCTATCCTACTTGCTATTACTTAGTTTCCTTTTTTCTTTTCTTCCCTCCAATTTTACTCGCCCAACAATCTCCTGCAATTATTTGGCAACAGCAATATGGCGGATCGGGTGACGATCGTATGAACGATCTTTTGAATTTATCGGACAGCGGCTATCTTGCTGTAGGATTTACAACTTCTTCAGATGGAGACATCGCCGCCAACAATGGCGGTCAAGATGCTTGGGTTTTGCGGATAGATATGGAAGGAAATTTGATGTGGGAAACGGCGATTGGTGGAGGCGAAACGGATGTGTTCAATGCCATTGAAGGGACAACTGATGGAGGGTTCTTGTTGTTGGGAACGAGTTTTTCTGTTGAGAGCGAATTAGGAATGGCGCATGGAGATTCGGATATTTGGCTGGTCAAAATCAATTCAGAAGGTTCAATTGTTTGGTCGAAATTTTTTGGAGGAAGTGGTAAAGATGTAGGTATTGACCTGACTGCAATAGGAGAGGGGGGGTATGCAATTGGAGGGTTCACTTTTTCGGAAGATGGCGATTTTGCAGAAAATAAAGGGGATAGAGATGCCTGCATTTTGGTGGTAAACGATATGGGTGATTTGATGTGGTCCAAAACTTATGGAGGTAGCGATGAAGAAGTTTTTAATGCCATAAAGTTTGAAAATCAAAGTAAGCGAATCATTGCTGCAGGTTTTACCCGTTCGGATGATGGAGATATAAGTGACAACAAAGGATTTAGTGATTTTTGGAGCTTACAAATAGCAGTCGAGACAGGTGAGTTATTGAAGGAAACAACCTATGGAGGTACTTCTTCTGACAAAGCAATTGCAATCATTTTATTGCAGGATGGAGAAATGGCGATTGTGGGCGAAACTTTGTCTTCAAATGGGCAAGTGACGGAGAATCAAGGGCAAGGAGATTTGTGGTTGATTAAAACGGCAATGGATGGCAACTTGATTTGGCAAAAAACACTGGGGACACCTGCAATAGAAACAGCCTACAATCTGCTGCAATCTTCGGACGGTGAATTGGTGGTCTTGGGAACGACTTTTAGTTTGGGGCAGCCTTCAACTTTTAGCGATGTGCTTTTGTACAAAGTAGCGACTGAAAATGGATCTACGATTTGGGAGTTTGAAATCAGTGGTTCGGGTGATGATGTGGGAAATGGCTTGGCTTTGGCAGCAATGGATGGCGTTTGTTTGGCGGGTCATACGGATTCAACGGATGGAGATGTGGGTGGTGGAGGTAAAAAACACGGCAGTCACAAGGCTTGGATTATGGAGGTGAATGATGGCAGTACGTCTATTGAAAGTCGTGTAGAAAAAGAGCCGACTTTGAAGGTATATCCAAACCCTATTAAAGGGAATCAAATATATATATCTGATTCAGAAAAGCAATTAACTGCAAACGATGATATTGTATTGTACAATATTTTGGGTGAAGCATTGAAAGGAGTGGTCAGGACAGATATCAATGGAAGCATTGTTTTTGAGGTGCAAAACTGGGAGAATGGTGTATATTTTTTACAGGTTTGTAGAGAGAATAGCTTTAATTGCGAAGTTTTGCAGATAGAGAAAATTTCATTTTAAACTGCCACTACTAAATATGCATGCTGTGGAACTCAGCACATGAAACGGCTATGAATAAATCATTCCCCAGTTTCTAACCCTAATTCCTTACCTTTCTTCAACATAAACTCAAAAGCTGCCTCGTATTCATTCGGAATATCCCCATCCAAAATCGCTTCACGAATGGCTTTCTTGATATCGCCTACTTTTCTACTCGGTCGAATACCAAAAGTTTCCATGATGATGTCGCCACTTATTGGAGGCTGCCAATTGCGGAGGCGGTCCTTTTCTTCTACCTCTTTGAGCTTGATTTTCACCATTTCGTAGTTCTCCAAATACCGTTTGACCTTCGCTTCATTTTTGGAGGTGATGTCTGCTTGACACAAAATCATCAACTCGTCAACGTCGTCACCTGCATCAAACAGTAATCGCCGAATAGCAGAATCCGTCACATCGCCTTTTGTCAAAGCTATGGGGCGAAGGTGCAAAGCCACCATTTTCTGCACAAATTTCATGCGCTCATCCATTGGCAACTTCAAACGTCGAAAAATACGAGTAGTCATTTTAGCTCCCAAAACCTCATGTCCATGAAAAGTCCAGCCAGAATCGGGGTGAAAACGCTTAGTTGGAGGTTTGGCAATGTCGTGCAAAATGGCCGCCCATCGCAGCCACAAGTCTTTGCTCATCAGGGCTACATTGTCCAATACTTCCAGAGTATGGTAAAAATTGTCTTTGTGTCCAATGCTATTTCGCCATTCAACACCCTGCAAAGCAGTCATTTCGGAGAAAAAATAGTGTAGTAAACCCGTTTTGAAAAGCAATTTGAAGCCAATGGAGGGTTTGGGCGACAAAATGATTTTATTTAGTTCAGAACTGATGCGCTCATACGAAATGATTTTTATGCGTTGTTTATTGTCACTGATTGCCTGCAAAGTATCTGCTTCAATGTGAAACCGAAGCTGGGTCGCAAATCGAATCGCTCGCATCATTCTAAGTGGATCGTCAGAAAAGGTGATATTGGGGTCAAGAGGTGTGCGAATGATTTTGTTTTGCAGGTCTGTCAATCCATTGAAGGGATCAATGATGCTGCCGTAGTCTCCTTTGTTCAGACTGATTGCCAAAGCATTAATAGTGAGGTCTCGGCGATTTTGGTCGTCTTCCAATGTGCCATCTTCTACAATCGGCTTTCGGGAATCTCGTTGATAAGATTCTTTTCGTGCGCCCACAAATTCCAATTCTACATCGTCCATCTTGAATTGAGCTGTTCCAAAATTCTTGAAAAACGATACCCTTGATGCACCGTTTATCTTTTTTGCTGACGCTTGTGCCAATTCTATTCCGCTTCCAACACACACAATGTCAATGTCCTTACAAGGGCGATTCAACAATAAATCTCGCACATATCCGCCCACTACATACGCAGGATAACCCAACTCTTCTGCTGATGCGCCAATTTTTTGAAGATATTGTTCGTGTTGTGGCAGTATTTTTATATTCGTGTCAATCATTTTGCTCTATAGATGCTTGTTTGATGCTATTGAAGTTTGTGAATATTTATATGAAATCTCACCACCTCTACATTTTTTAAAAAAACTCTGTGCTTAATTCTTTTTCTGTTGCTTCAATAAATCCATAATATTATCAGGAATCGAATCCTTATCTATGTCAAATTCCAATACTTCACCTTCTTCCGTCTCTTCAATATACTCAATGGTAGAGTCCATATCTGACATGAACAAAGTATCTACTTTCTCTGGCTCGTCATAAATCGTGTCAATTTGAATATTTTCGATGCCCATTTCCTCCAATGACATCACTGTTTCGGTCGGTTCGGTAATAGTAGAAGCGAAGTAAGGCAAATACAATAAACCCGCCAACATCACACCTTTGACTACTTGACTGATCAACTTGAAGTCTTTTGGAATCTGAAATGCTCGCCACAACAAACCCACAATCGCAATCAACGGTAAGGCAACCAAGATAGTTCCTCCAATTGCCGAAACATATTGCTCCAACAATAGTTCCTCTACCAATACTTTTATCACAAAATTCAAGCACAACAAACACAAACCTGCTGCTACCAACTTCGAAAAGCCCACACTCGTCACAATTGGCAAGGTTCGGTAACCTGCCACCTTGTCGCCATCTATGTCTTGAATATCTTTGACAATTTCACGCACAAAGTTGAGTAAAAAAGCAAAAAAAGAAAATGCTCCAATGATTGTTAATATGAATTGTGTGGCTTCGATATTTGGAGGGGCTTCATGAGTGCTGCTGACTTCAAAACCTGTCAAACCTTCAATAAGCGATTTTAAGCCATCTTTGGTTTGGTACAGCACAGACTGTAGTAAATTCTGGTCATAAAATGCGACAATCGCCACACAAAGGGCAATAATAAAAGACACCAAAAAATTGCCAATCAATAGTTTTCCCTTCAATGTGGTGGCATAAAACCACAACATTGCCGCAACAAAAATGTGAATATAGCCCAATTTGTAATTGCCTACTATCCATGCTACATAAAAACTCAAAACAATTCCCAAGATATTCAAGGCAATATAACTACGCATAGCAAAAGCCCGACTAATGGGTTTCCCCATGCCGATTTTTACCTTTTCGGGTTTATTAATATTATCGGCAGTTGTGTCAAAATAATCATTGATGACATATCCCGCTCCTGCAATTAAAACAACCGAAGCGACCAATAAAATGAAGTGAAAAGTGTCCAAACTAGGAGTCATTCCCAAAAAAGGGAAAAGAGGTTGAATTAAGCAATATTGAAGTAAGGATAAGGTAAGAATGATGAATCCTTGATTGACCCATCGAAATAATTTGAAGACTTGGAGTAGTTGCATGGTGTTGTTTTTCCTAAATAACTGCTTTGGAGGGCATTTTATTTTTGGTCGGCAAAGATAGAAAATCACAAATCTAAAATCAAGCATACGCTATCTTACCTTCAATCTGATTGCTAACTATGGGCTGATTGGAGATTTATGATATATGGTTTTCAAAATGAAATTCTCTTAGGCAAACTAAAATATTAAATTAGACATTTCTGCAATTTACTTTGCTCGCTTACAAAGTATTGTTTGAATTTGCATTTGCATTTGAGTTTTTAATTTGAATTTGCCTTACGTTCGCCAGAGTCTTAGTAAGAGTATCTCAAAAGCCAAAAATGCTAAAACCAGCATCAAACAAATTTTCCAGTATTCTTTGCCTTTGTCGAGATTGACCACTGTTGTGCCGATTGCAGCAGAATCCAAAACCTGCATATTTTTGCCTGTGAAATTGTCCTTCAATTCTTTCTCTGACCAATAATCCAAAATAGATTCTTGCCGATTGAAGTTGAAGCCGAGGTAGGAGAGGGGCTTACCTTCTTCCATATACAGTTGGTAAATACCTGCGTTTTTCAAGGCATTGTTGAGACTCAAAAGTAGATTGGAACCAATCACTCGCTGTCCAGGAATAAATTCTTCAGAGTTCCCTTTGAGTTTGAAAGGTGTTTCCCCAATCGAAACTTTCGTGGCTACTTCAATGACCTCATCCTTTCCGACTGTATAAGCCAACTGCCCCGATTTGCTGCCCAATAGCGCGATTTTGTAGAGCATCGGTACGAAAATGGCGTGAGAAGCCAAGTTGTTTTGTTTGATATTTAGGGAAGAAGCGGCGACATAGACTTTGCCACTTCCGACATTGTATTTACTCAAAAAACTGCGTCCTCCTTTGAACTTCAATACAATTTCCTCGTCCGTATTCGAAAAACTGGTCATATCATAACTCAATCTTGCAAACGGCAAATCTATGTTTCGAGGCAGTTTCTCAAACACATCGTTGAAGATTTCTTGTTGGGTATTGATGTAGTCAATTGAGCGTTGATCACGATTGATGGCAGTAAAGGTATTTGCTCCAACGGACTTCAAAAAGTTGTTGTAACTCACCAAATCAATATCGTCGGAAGGGAACACTAGGATGCTGCCGCCTTCCTGCACATATTCCTGCAATTTGGCTGCCAAACCAGACGAAACGCTTTGCAGTTGATTGAGTATGATCAATTGGTTTTGAGACAAGCCATCGTAGTTCAATTGACTGTAGGATTGATTTTGAAAGTCAAATTCGCTACTTCCTTTAAATAGGGCGTTGAGGTAGGGATTAACCCCTGATTGGTTGATTGCCAATATCTTGATGTTTTCGGCTACATCGAAGGTAAAGTAGTAGGTATCGTCAAAACTAATGGGGTAATCCGAAATACTCAATTCGGCATTGTGCCAACCCGTTTGGGTAATCGTGAAACTGACGGTATCAACCAACTGCGATTTTGCACCAATTGTGAAGTTGTTCAGCGCCTTGATTTGGTCATTGATTTTTAGGGTCAATTGAGAGTTTTCTACTTCGGCTTCTCCTGTATTGTTGAGGCGTACCAGCAGTTTATTGACCGTATTCAGCATCCGTATCGGCGACTCAAACCAAATCGAATCAACATAGACATTGCGTTGTTCGGCAGATTGAAGGGGAATCAGATAGGTGTTCATCGTTGAATCTTCTTCCATGTCCACAATATTTTTTTGAAAATCCGAAATCAAAAAAACATTGTTTTGTGCGGCATTTTCCAAAGACATCGCTTGTTTTTGGCGACTGACGACCTCAGATAATTTTTGCACGTTGGGCGATACTTCAATTTCTTCGAGGTAGCTCAAAAACTCATCTTTGTTCAACATCCGCTGGTGCTTGCCTTCAAAATCGTTGGTGATGATTTGAAAACGGTCTTCCACACCATAGGATTCTACAATTTCTCTTGCTTTCAACTTAGCCTTCTCAAACAAGGACACATCGCTGCTCTGTGCGCCCATACTGTAAGAATTGTCAATGAAGATACTAACGGCTTTTTGTCCTTGCACAAATTCCGAATTAGCATTGGGAATAAAGGGCTGGGCAAATGCCAATACCAAAAAAGCGAGTGCCAACAAACGACTGAGCAATACCAATAAATGTTTGAGCTTATTTCGGGAGGCAGTTTCTTCTTTGACCTCCTTCAAAAAGCGTACATTGGTAAAATACACCTTCTTGAACCTGCGAAAGTTGAAGAGGTGGATGATGATGGGTATTGCCAGTGCCGCAAGGGCGTATAAAAATGTGGGATATACAAATTCCATAAGAGCGCAAAAGTAACAAATTTTTAGAATGGAATGTGTTAAAAAATTTCAAGACTAGAGAAGAAAAGATTTTTATTGATTGAAAAATGGTTATTTTTGAATTTAAATTGTAACCAAGCCATTTAGCCTATATAAACCCTATTTTCCCCATGCATTCTCCCATTGAAACTCTTTTACAACTGTTGTCGGACATTCCGATGAATGAAAAGAACCGTCAAGAACTGATGAAAGCTGCCCAGGAAGTAGATGCAGCAGTCAATGAAGCAGAACAAGGATTGGAGATTTCTTCCAAAGACAAGACCATCGCTATTCAAATCCTGAACAAGACCATTGAAGAACTTAAAGATCAACACCAATACAATCAGCAAGTAAACAGAGACTTGATGCAACAAGAAAAAAACTTGGCTGCAAAAAATCAAGCTTTGGAAGCACAAAAAGAAAAACTGGAGGATACGCTATATCAACTTCAAAAAACGCAAGGGCAACTGATTAATTCCGAAAAAATGGCTTCTTTGGGGCAACTGAGTGCCGGGATTGCTCATGAAATCAACAATCCGATTACTTTTATTTCTTCAGGTGTGGAGGCGTTAAATCAGAATATTGAAGAAATTCTGACCGTTGCTAAAAAGTACGATGAGATAACTGCCGAAAATGTGGTACAGAAAATAGAGGAAATCAAAGAATTGAAGGAAACGCTTTATTATGACGAGTTGATTGAAGAAACGACTGAACTCCTGAAGGCAGTCGAAAGTGGAGCCAGGCGAACTGCCGAGATAGTGAAAGGTTTGCGTATTTTTTCACGTTTGGACAAAGATGTATTGCACATTGCAGATGTGCACGAACTCTTGGAGGCAACTTTGATTATTCTCAAAGATCAATACAAGTACCACATAGAAATCAAAAAAGATTATCAGGCGGTTCGACAAATTGAATGTTATCCTGGTAAACTCAATCAGGTATTTATGAATATTCTGTCCAATGCCATTCATGCTATTAAAGGAAAAGGAACTATTAATATCACAACGGCGACTAAATTATTGAAAAATCAAAATGGGCAGATAACAATTTGTATTCAGGATACAGGCGAGGGAATGGAAAAAGAGATTCAAGAACATATCTTTGAACCTTTCTACACCACCAAAGATGTCGGGAAAGGGACAGGTTTGGGGTTGTCCATCACAAAGGACATTATTGACAAACACAATGGCACAATTGAGGTAAAGAGCACGTTGGGTAGTGGAACTAGTTTTTTGATTACCTTACCTATAAAACAGTCTAAAAAATAAGGATGTGTTTTTAATATCAATATAAAAGTGTAATACTGATTTCATTGAGCTTATGGATAGGCTAAATAAGTGGAGTTTATAACAAACTTGGCATCATATATGCTAGTTGTTATCCTATACAAAGTCTATAAATGAATTTTTCCAAAGCCCATACTGAGAATCAACTAATGTATAAAGGTAAGAACTCTGACATTTACCTTAATACATATGAGACATACAATACACCCACCATATTAAAGGTATTAGCAGAAGAATATCCTGATGATAATAAAATAGCTCAATTCAAAAATGAATACCATCTTTTGAAGGATATTCACATAGAGGGCGTTAGAAAAGCCCTCGACACCATTGTTACATCTGACAATAAGCATGGTTTGGTGTTAGAGCATGTTGAAGGTCAGACACTACAAGAAGCATTTAAAGAGGCCCCTCCAAGTATTACCCACTTTTTACAAATTGCTATTCAATTGGCAGAAATTTTTTCCCAACTGCATCAAAAAGGAATCATTCACAAAGATGTAAACAACAAAAATATACTGATTGATGAAAATCTGCAAAAAGTCACCTTGATTGATTTTGGGATGTCCACCAAGATAAAGTTTAAATCCCAACATTTCGGCAACCCAAATGTTTTAGAAGGAACATTGCCTTATCTTTCGCCCGAACAAACAGGACGTATGAATAGGGTGGTGGATTATCGCACGGATCTTTATTCATTGGGTGTTACGCTTTACCACTTGATTACGGGGGTGCTGCCTTTTGAAGGCGAGGAAGCAATGGCGTTAATTCATGCACATATTTCGAGAGCGCCAAAACCTCCACACATGATTCGGGCAAAAATTCCAGAGGTGCTCTCCCAAATCATTCTAAAGTTGCTATCCAAAAATGCAGAAGATAGATACCAATCTGCTTATGGCTTACAGGAAGATTTAAAAAGATGTTTGCACGAATATCAAGTCCAACGAAATATCTCCGTTTTTGATTTGGCTCAGAATGATTACTCTCAGGAGTTCTCCATTCCTGAAAAGCTCTATGGAAGGGAGAAGGAAAAAAAGATATTGCTGCAATCGTTTCAAAACATCAGCACAGGAAAAAAGGAATTGCTGCTAATTGGAGGAAATTCGGGAGTGGGTAAATCGGCTTTGATTAGTGAGATTCACAAACCTATTACCGAAAAAAGAGGACTATTCATTGAAGGGAAATTTGACCAATTTCAAAGGGATATTCCCTACTATGGTTTTATTCAAGCCTTCAATGGATTGGTCAACTTGTTGCTGACAGAAAACTCAAGTGTCATCCAGTATTGGAAAGATTTGATATTGCATGCTGTTGGTGACTTGGGTAAATTGCTGATTGATTTGGTGCCGAAATTGGAGATGATCATTGGTGAACAGCCTGTAGTAAATAGACTTACAGGAATTGAAGCCCAAAATCGCTTCAATTATGTATTGCAGCAGTTTATTACTGCTATTGCAAAAGAACAACATCCTTTGGTACTCTTTATAGACGATTGGCAGTGGGCGGATCAAGCCTCAATTGATTTGCTGAAAAGTATTATGACCAAACCCAAGGGGGAATACCTCCTGATAATCGGGGCTTATCGCAACAATGAAACTCCTAAAAGACACCCGTTTTCTATCGCTGTTAGCGACATAAATTTGAATTTGCAGCACAGCCAAAAGGCTTATGTCCATACATTTTGGCTGCAAAGTTTGACTTCAGAACAGGTGCATCATTTGGTAAGTGATACCTTGAAAGGGGAAGAATCTTTTGTGAAGCAATTGGCCAACTTGGTGTTCGAAAAAACGGATGGCAATGCTTTTTTTGTAAAGTACTTTTTTATGTCCCTTTATGAGGAAGGATTGTTGTATTTCGACAGTGAGATTCAACGATGGACAGGAGATTTAGATGCTATTTATCAGCAGGATTTTACTGACAATGTGGTAGAGTTGATGCTAAAAAAGGTAAAAAAATTGCCTCAAAAAACGCTTGAAAAATTGAAGTTGGCAGCCTGTGTAGGAAATCGTTTTTATATTTCAACACTTTCCACTTTATCTGAAAATGCTTCAAAAGCTACCATTGAAGAAGATTTGCTTCCTGCTATCAGAGAGGGGTTTTTATTACCTACAAGTGTGCCTAATTATTTAGAGACATACACGCAAAATTCTCACTCCATTGTATACCAATTTGCTCACGATCACGTTCAACAAGCGTTTTATTCGCTGGTTCAAGATACGGACAAACAGCATTTTCATTTCAAAATAGGAACTTTGTTGCTCAACAAAGTCAAAGAAGGAGTTTCTGAATTGCTCATTCATAACAAAGCTATTGTAGATAAGATTTTTGACATAGTAAAGCACCTTAATATTGGAAAACACTTTGTAATAGACAGAGACGACAAAGACGAATTGGCCCAGTTGAACCTCATTGCAGGAAAAAAGGCTAAGTCTTCTGCGGCCTTTCAAGCTGCGAACACCTATCTCCAGCAGGCTATTAACTTATTGGGTGCGGGGGCTTTCGAGAGGAATTACCAAATGGCATTGGACTTATACGAAACGGCAACAGAGGCCGCATATATGAGTAGCGATAGTGAGAAGTATCAAGAAATGATTACCACTGTATTGGCTCAGGTTCACACGATTGAAGATACCATCAAAGTCCGAAATGTCCAAATACAGGCTTTTATCAAAAGCAATCAGCCTTTAGAGGCCGTCAACTTGGGAGAAACCATTTTGGATGAACTTGGGATGTCGTTTCCTGAAAATCCCCATAAGCTGCAAATTATTGTGAAGGTACTGCAAACTCAAATTAGTTTGATGAAGTATCCGACTGCCTCGCTTTTGGATCATCCTGAAATGAAAAATAAGCGACTTTTGGCTGTAATGGAGGTGATGGCTCCCACTTCAGTTGCTGCTTATTGGTCAAAACCCAGTGTGATGCCTTTGCTTGTTATGAAAATGCTTCACTTGTCGGTCAAATATGGTAACAATAGCTTTTCCCCTTTTGCCTATTCTGCTTATGGCATTATTTTATGTGGTGTTTTGGGCAAGATAGAAAAAGGGTATGAATTTGGAGAGTTGGCATTGGAACTGATGAATAAGTACAAATATACTGCTTATCGGGCTCGTACTATGTTGGTCGTCAATCAGATGATTTTGCCTTGGAAAGAACATTTGCGAAAAAGCTTGCAGCCCTTAGAAGAAGCTTCTAAAATCGCCATGAAAGATGGAGATGTGGAAATGGCAAGTTTAATCGCCTATCTCCGTTTAACTCATAGTTTTGTGGTTGGCTCACCGATTCACACGCTTCAATTAGCAACCAAAGAATGTGTGGAATGGATAAAAGGGCTTCGGCAAGAAAGGGTAGTTCACTTTGCAGTGATGCTCAAGCAGGTGCTCGAAAACTTCAATATGCGAACAGAGAAGCCTGAAAAGTTATCGGGGGTGTTCTATAAGGAAAGCAAGATGTTGGAGGTTTTTGAAGAAAGCAGCGATAGTAATGCCCGATGTACACACTATTTATACAGCGCACAGTTGGCACTTTATTTCAGAAAATACGAGTTAGCTCTTGAAAACACTAAAAAAATGGAAGCGTTTTTGGAAGCTGCTATAAGTACACCCATCGTACCGCTTTATTACTTCTACAATTCTTTGGCCTATTTAGGTTGCTTCCATTTGTTCTCGAAAACCGAACAAATTAGAGCATTGAAGCAAATAGCCGCTAATCAGAAAAAAATTAAAAAATGGGCGAAACATGCTCCCATGAATTTTAGGCACAAATACCTATTGGTAGAAGCAGAGCGCTTTCGAGTGTTGAATAATTCTATTCAAGCTCAAATCTATTACGACAGAGCGATTGACCAAGCATTCAAAAATCAATATGTTCAAGAAGAGGGACTTGCTTATGAATTGGCGGGCAGATTCAATCAGCAGCGAGGAGGTAAGAAGCATCTTGTAAAGGCTTATATGCAAGGGGCTCACGAATGTTATCGAAGGTGGGGGGCTTATGGGCTGTGTATAAAATTAAGAAAAGAATTTTCGATTCACTTCGAAAAAACACCTCTGTTTTCCAATATTGATTACAGCATTACTTCTGTCTCGACCAGCTCAGGTGGGTTTGATACTTTTGATTTGCATAGTATTTTGAAAACATCGCAAACGCTTTCAAGAGAGGTGAATTTTTCTAAGTTGATGCGAAAGATGATGCAAATTATTACGGAAAATGCGGGAGCAGAACGAGGCTTTTTCATGCTTTCTAAAGGAACGCATCTACACATTGAAGTGGCTTATAATTACCAACCTTCAACTGATATATTAGAGTACGAAGATGTAGAGGATGGAATTGTGTTGGTAGATTCTGATTTGGTTGAAAACATAGACAGTCCTAAGCAAATTCTCTCCGACAAAATCGTCTATTATGTAGCAAGAAGCCGAGAACCTTTGGTACTGGACAATGCATCACAAAACGAGCAATTTGCGAACTGTGTTTATATTCGTCTCAACAAACCGAAATCCATCGTTTGTACGCCTATTCTCAATCAAGGTAAACTATTAGGAGTACTTTATCTTGAAAATAATCAATTGACCAGTGCCTTCAATCACAACCGAGTACAGCTACTCAATATGCTGGGTAGTCAAACGGCGATTTCTCTAAATAATGCCTTGCTTTACAATAATTTGGAGCAAATAGTTGAGGAACGTACAAAGGAAATCAGCTTGCAAAAAGAAGAAATCGAAAAGCAAAAAGGTAGAATAGAGCTTCAAAACGAATTGATTACAAAACGATTGAAGTTCAAAGAGCAGTTCTTTTCAAATGTAAGTCATGAACTCCGTACACCGTTGAATGGAGTGACTGGAATGGCGAATCTATTGTTGGATACTCCTCTCAATGCAGAACAAAAAAACTATGTAGAAGTCGTTAAAAATTCCTCTGATAACTTAGTCATTATCATCAATGATCTGTTGGATATTGCCAAAATTACTGCAGGAAAATTGAAGATTGTAGAGCAGATATTCTCTCTTTCGGTATTGTTAAAAGATTTCCAAACTTCACTAAAATCGAAGGTAAAAGAAAAAGGACTGTCCTTTGTGATACAATCTGATATACTTCTTCCTGAATATGTGATAGGAGATAGAGTTCGAGTTTATCAAATTTTATTGAACCTACTCAACAATGCCATCAAATTTACGGAAAAAGGAGAGGTTCGTATGATAACGACATTGCTGAAGCAAACAGAAAAAACTTCTCTTTTGCGATTTGAAGTAAGTGACACAGGGATTGGTATAGCCGAAGATAAACTGGAGCAAATTTTTGGGAGTTATGACCAAGTAATTGACAAAGAAGGATTGCACTACGAAGGAACGGGGCTTGGACTGAGTATTGTAAAGCAATTGGTGCAGATGATGGGAGGCACTATTAAAATCAATAGTGAAGAAAACGTAGGCAGCACTTTTAGTATAGAGTTGGAATTTGATGTTGTCACAGAAGAACAAGTGGAGGTAGAGAGAAACAAAAATGTTCAATCAAGAGAAATACCCGAATCTTGGATCGGGAAAAAAATACTTATTTTGGAAGACAATGAAATCAACCAACTCTATGCCCTCAAATTACTGGAAAAGTATCAATTTAATCTGACAATAGCTGGCGACTTGGCAGAAGCTAGACAAGAACTGAGTAAAACAAAGTTTGATTGTTTGCTAGCGGATGTTCGCTTACCCGATGGAAACGGAATTGACTTGGTGGCAGAGATTCAACAAACAGAAGGGCATCTCAATCAAAATGTTCCTGTGATTGTGCTTACAGCAGGAATTTCGGAGGAGGAACGCAATAGGATAAAGGATTTGTCTATACAAGCATATATGAATAAACCTTTCAACCCCAATGTTTTGAACTCCTGCCTTAGAGATGTCTTCCAACCAGGTGAACCGAAAGGTGTTATGGAGTCTCAGAAGAACAATGATTATTTCGCTATTTTGAGCGAAAGAATGGGAGGAAGTCAAACGGCGACAAGAGAAATATTGTTTCTGTTCTTACAAAAGATTGCCACCACAATTACTACAATGAAGCAAGCCGTTAACTTGAAAGATTGGAAAAGCTTGTATGCAGAAGTACATCAAATCAAGTCAACTATTCAATTGATTGGGCTTAGTAATCTAGAACCTACTGTATTGAAGCTCAATGATTACTCTTATTATCAAAAAAACTTGGAAGAAATTCCTTCATTGGTTGCCACTTTCGAAAGATTAGCTGCCATTGATATAGCTAAGATTGAGGAAATGCTGAAGTAAAATTTGGGGTAAGAGAAATGAGAAGTAACACATGAATCAATGAATTTTAGAATCAATGATTGATTATCACTTCCCACTTCTTTTGTTCAAAATCCAAACTTATTCATCCACTTTCAGTACCAACTTACCCAATTTTTCGCCACTAAAAAGTCGCAAAAATGTATCGTAGAAATTTTCGATGCCTTCGTAAACATCTTCTCTAGACTTCAGTTTACCCTGAGCAATCCACATACCCATTTCCGTAGCAGCTTTTTGGTAACCTTTTGCATAATCCATCACAACCATACCTTCCATACGTGCACGATTCACCAAAAGCGACAAATAATTGCTCGGACCTTTGGGCGCTTCCATATTGTTGTATTGAGAAATTGCTCCACAAATGACAATTCGTGCATGACGACGAATTCTCGTCAAAGCAATATCTAATATTTCACCGCCCACATTGTCAAAGTAAACGTCAATGCCTTTCGGACATTCTCGTTTCAAGCCAACCCGAACATCTTCATTTTTGTAATCAATCGCTCCATCAAAACCCAATTCCTCTATCAAATATTTGCATTTGTCTGCGCCTCCTGCAATACCGACTACATAACAACCTTTGATTTTTGCGATTTGTCCTACAATACTGCCCACAGCACCAGCAGCACCCGACACCAAAACCACCTCACCTTCTTTGATAGCACCTACTTCTAAAATGCCAAAGTAAGCCGTCATACCAGGCATTCCCAAAGTACCAATGTAAGTAGGAAGCGGCGCAAGAGAAGGATCCACAGGATACCATCCATTACTACCATCTGTCGCTACATATTGTTGAACTCCACCATAACCTGCCAAATACATTCCTTCCTTAAAGTGAGGATGTTTTGAAGCAACTACCTTTCCTACCGAACCAGCTCGCATCACCTCGCCAATTTGTACAGGAGGAATATAAGAACGTACATCGTTTAACCAACCTCTCATGGCCGGATCCAAAGAAATATACATTTGTTTAACCAATACTTCGCCTTCTTTAATAGTAGGAATAGGCGAACTTTCGAGCGTCCAAGTATCTGCTTCTGGAAGCCCAACAGGGCGTTTTGCTAACTTTAGTTGTTTGTTCATTGTTAAAATTTATGTTTAGCTTAAAATGGAAGTCACCTAATGAATTCCATTCTATTATATTAGATATTCTATTTATCCTAAAAAAATATTTTGTCTTAATAAACGTTAATTATGAGACATATTGAGATTAAATTATGGTAATACTTGATTATTGTTGTAATTTGAATACTCTAATACTTCGGATGAGAGAAGTTAGATGTGGGAAGTGAGATTTTAATTGAGTATATCTTGCTTCTCCATGTTCAGTTCTCTCACCCAAAATATTTATGCTTGCGTTTATTGCCAGTTTGAAATACTCAAATTTTGCCATTATTACTTAACTTTTACAAACTGGTTGTCATATTATGATTTATAAAGACACAATATCTGTAGATAATTATTGGAACTCAGACACGCGCTCACCCAAACCAACCCAGCGAGGTAAATACATTGCCATCAATGGAAATACTGCTGCAGGAAAATCCACCATTATCAATACCGTTCGATCTTTGAGTCGTAATCACCTGATGCAGTTGATGTGCATCAATGAAAGGGTTTTGCATCATCCATTGATGAAACTCCAATTTCATGAACCAAAGAATTATGCCTATTTGTTGCAGTTGAACTTCATGATTCAGCGAAGGCTATTACTAAAACGTTGGTTGGAATTGGGCTATCACATAGTCGTCGAGCGTTGCCACCTCGATGATAGGATGTTTATGGATTACCTATTACAGCAAGATTACATTACCATTGCAGCCTATGAAGCCTTTAGCCTCTTGGATCAAACCAACGAATTTCATCTACCCGATCCCGATTACTATATATTTTTGGATGTGCCTACTGACATCGCCTTGAATAGATTACATCAAAGCGAACAAGCTGATGAACGCCCCCGAGAATTTCCCAATCAACAGGTTCAAAGAAATTATATTGAAAAATGGAATCAAATGTATTTTCGTTATTATGAACGATTGCTTAGTGAAAAACGAAAAGGGATTCGCTGCAAACATACAACTTTTTTGAAGTGGTCTGCCGTTCAAGATAGCAATAAAGCGGCTAAGAAAATCCTTTCTTTTCTATTTTAGTACAAAAATACTAAATTAATTTGAAGATTGGTTGGGGAAGGTTATATTTGCTATCACTTCTTAGTTTGATGTGGGGGT
>JAUHXA010000163.1 GCA_030427245.1 Bacteroidia bacterium
CCCTCTACTGAGAGTTTTTAGTCCAATATTGCAGTGGTGAATATCTATATTGTTCATAACAGCAGAAATACCATCGGCGTGATAGCCCTTATAGGTCAACCCTACTATACCTCCCGATACATCGATATCGTTGAATGTTGAGCCGATTTTTCCACTTAGGAAAACAGTCTGATACATACTGTTGCTAAGTTTCTCTATCGCCAAGTCATTGAATGTTACGACACAGTTTGTGGTTTCTATGTGAACATTTGCACCTATGAGCACTTTTCCGTGTTGCCAACTGAAAGTAAGCGTGTTGTCCCCCCACGGTGGAGAAAAATTAGTATAATCAGCTATCTCTACAATTTTATCACTCTTGCCCGAACCTTGAAAATCGAAACCCGAATTGGGCCCCATAGCTATATTGGGCTTAGACCACCCTTGTGCGCCATCTGGCAAATCGAAACGAACAAATCCATCGCCTGTAAAGGTGAAAATGGCATTGGGTAGAAGCGTCAAATTTCCTCGGATGTCCAAAACGGAATTGTCACCTTCTAAGACGATGTTGGCATTGGGCGAAATCTCCAAATTACCTCCTCGCTCTATAATAAGTTTAGAACCTTCACTTATAATTAAGTTGCTATTTGCTCCAAGTGTCAAGGTACTGCCTGCATTGACCCGCACTTCGGCAGTGGTAGCGATGCCATTGTCTCCCAAAGTGACAAAGCCATCATTGCCGATAGTCATGTTCATCCCTCCACATAAATCTACTTCTATATGGGCTTGGGGTTGTGGAAATAGGAAGAAGGGTTGGATAAGAGCCTGTGGAGTATAGAGAGGGGCAATGTCGACCAATACATTGTCCAATTCTTCATTGCCATTAAATGTTAAGCTGCCATTGTTTTCTATCACCAAATCGTCGCTTAACCATGTTGAGGCATTGGTGGAGTAGCCCATATTGAAGCTGGGGAGTGGAGAATCGTCGTCAATGTTATTTATGTCTAAGAAAAAATCTTCTTCTATATTGACATCAAAGCCTGATATGTTATCTGTAAATAGTAAATGATGATCAAACCCAATGGCATCGGAAGAAAAGCCAGGATTTCCTATAAAGTTTCCTGTTACATCTACAATACCATTGTTGTCAAAAATGCGCTTGATTTCTCGTCTTTCGTGACAGCCTCTTCCTTTTATCAAAGCACGGTAGTAATCGTCTATATCGTGTAGTTTGTCCGTCAAACCCGAATGGTCAATGATAGGTTGACAAATATCCGCAAAACTGAATTCGATTTGGTTTTCTAAATCTATAGTCCACCCATTGGTACCCATATCATCATATATTCTTGCTGGAACAGAACTGGTTGGAGTCGATGTAGGAATACCAAAAGTAAACATATCTGGTCCATCGAATAAATCATTGATCGCACAAGCCAAATAATATTCAGATAGATAACCTTCATTGACGTTCGGTGCTAAAGTTGGTCTATCCTCGTATTCATCATTTCCATCAGCATTGTACTCGTCATCCATATCAAAATTAGCCATATCGCACATTGCAGCAAAAGAATTTGCCCACCCCTCTGTCCAAGCAATACGGGGATTGGATTCTTCATCCATATCGTGGTTAGCAAAAGAACCTGTTAGTGGGTCTATCCAATGTTTGTCTTGTAGATGCCACATCACCCAATGACCAAACTCGTGGAAAGCTGTGTTTTCATTTCCTGTACTGTTTTCGTCTAGATGTATGGCGGTGCGAAAATCAGGGCAGACATAGCCTGCAATGCCACACAAAGGATTCGGCAAAATTCCTAAAACGGTATTGGGCATAAAAAATGCTCCTGCATCTCCTGTGTGAGGCCATATAGTGATGTTGGGTTTTGTAACAGCGTGATTGGGTAGTTCTTCATTGAAAAAATCCAATGCTCTTCTGACTTGCATAACCGATGTATGAAAACCTGTTCCAAAAGTAGCTGTTTGGGTAATTGTCTCAAGTGTATTGCCTGTCTGAGGTAAATTCTGAAAATCTACGGGGTTTGTAGGTCGAATGATAGCTCTACGCGTGAAAAGTGGAGGGTTTTGTACAGTAGCAAAGCCGTCAAAGTAAGTTTTGGCTTTGATGCCACTTTCGGGATTGTGTGCTCTTACATCTAAATAGACCTCAATATCTTCCTCCCCTTGACAAATGTTGAATTCAAAAACATACCTACCTTCTTCATCGGTAACAACTTCTCCTAAAAACTTATCTTCAAAATTGCTGTATTGATTGGGCCCTGGCAGCCAAGTATCGTCTTCAAAGAATTTAATCAAAACTCCCTCTAGAGGGATGGGACTAATGGCATCATCATCTGCATCGTGCTCTGTCAGTAGTTGTCCTTCTATTCTGTAGCGAAATCTGTTGAGGAAAAGACATTTTTGATTGTTGATGGAGGTCGTTGGCCCATGGCGGCGAATGGGAATTCCATAAGCCAAACCCTCTATGAAAACATGGCTCCAATCGTCTTCCCAATCTCCTTGTAAACTATCAGCATGAGTCGGTAAATTGGATAGAGGAATATCATTTTTGTCGACAAAAGTTCTTGAAGGTTCGGGGTATTCGGGATTTATCCAAGTTCTCCTTTGGTTGTGAAAATCGCTCAATCTCCAGACTTCAATGGTATTGTAGGGCGTAAAATAAAGTCGAGCTTGTGTAAGAGCCGTGTTATCTGCGCCACTTAATTCGTAAGGCAAACGAATACTCAATGCTTGGGGCCAATAGGGCAAATCATTGACATCGTAAGTAAAGCGATAAGCTACTTGTATGGACTCACCTGCTTGGTAGTTGGGTTGAAAATCGGGTGTCTCCACTACTTGTAGCAAGGACTTCCGTCTCTATCGGGAATGTTAAATTCGGGAATATCTGTGATGTTGGTCGCTGTATCGAATTGATACACAACGTCTATACAAATTTCCCCTGTCAAAGTAGTGATTTCATTGGAAACCACAAAAGCGTGAACACTTGTTTGGTCTTTTACACAAAAGCTGTGATTGTGTATCAAACTGTCGGTTTGGGCATAGAGATTGTTCATCCCTAAGCACAGCAATAGGGTAAAAAGTAAATGGACTTTTTTCATTGTGTTAAAATTTTTTAACAATTAATAAATTGGGTTTGAATAAAAAAGGAATTATAAAATTTTTGTTATAATTCTATTGTTGAATGATTTGTGTTAAACTTAAAAAGAGGTTAGTCAGAAATATGATAATCCACCAATTCCCAAATTGTTCCATCAAAGTATTGAATGCGAACCATGCCAACACTTCTAGCAAAAGTAGCAGTATGAATGTGCCACCCCATATTGTTTACAGGATTTTCAGATACTACACCTTTGAATGAAGTTACAATAATGTCTTGATACAACTGATTTTGTACAGAGAGAGTGGGTGTTTTATCTTGGATAATCACCCCGCCCTGTATAGGAGCTTGTTGTCCAATGCTATCAATAGGGTTAAATAGAACATATGTTGTTACTTGAGTATTCATAGAGCTAATTTCTCTATATATATGAGTGAACCGATCTTGAGAACCTATTATTTTATTAATAGTATCATTTCTTCTAATAATTAATTGTTGGCTTCCTTCTGCATTATAACCTCTTTTCTCATCCCAACCTATGCCTGTTGTATCAAAAAAAACATAACTACTATCTTTCTCGCCTGTATGAATTTCTTTATATACCCACCAACTCCCTTCGGGAAAAACAGTGTAATCTTTGAATTCTTGGGGAATGAGAACGGTTTCAGCCTTGTTTTTTTTGCAAGAGGAATAAAAACTTAGGATGAAAAGTATGGAAATGAAGAATAGTAAATTTTTCATAGTGAATAGCGGTTTTAGTTCAGTTTTAGAGGTTGAGGGAATAAAGTCTTATTTTTCGGCATTTTAGCTTAATTATTTGGATAATGTATCGCAGATGGCACTGATAGCGCAGATGAACGCAGATGATTGAGTGCTTGAAAGAAATTTTATTTTTCTATCTTTCAATATGATAATCCACCAATTCCCAAATTGTTCCGTCGTAATATTGTATGCGAATCATGCCTACATTTGGGGCAAAGGTGCAACTTCTGATTCTCCACAGAGGGTTTCCATTTTCGGCAACTGCTCCGTCAAAAGATACATGGATGGTGTTGTAGTAGGTTTGATTTTTAATGATTGTTTCTTCTTCAATAGCAGTAACAAAAGCTCCTCCTTGAAAAGGTACTTGTTGGTCAATGCTGTCTATTGGATAAGATAATAAATTCATTGAAGATGGGAATTCACTTATATTCTTTTCTATGTATATATATATGTATATATTCCTTTCTGATTGATGAGTAAAAGGAAAGGTAACACAGTAAATTGTGTCTTTTCTTCTAAGTAGTAATTGGTCAATTTCCTCTCTTATGAAAGCCCTCTTATCATCAGTATTTATTTCGGTAATACTTGAAAAAACAAAACTACTATCTCTTTCACCCGAAAAAACTTCTTCATAAACCCACCAAGTACCTTCATTGAATACGGTATAGGATTTGAAATCTTCGGGGAGATAGGCAGTTTCTCTACCGTCTTCATTGGGTTTGAAACAGGAAGAAAAAGTAAGTAGTAGAAGGATAGGGAAAAGGAGTAGTAAATTTTTCATAGTGAATAGCGGTTTTAGTTCAGTTTTAGAGGTTGAGGGAATAAAGTCTTATTTTTCGGCATTTTAGCTTAATTATTTGGATAATGTATCGCAGATGGCACTGATAGCGCAGATGAACGCAGATGATTGAGTGCTTGAAAGAAATTTTATTTTTCTATCTTTCAATATGATAATCCACCAATTCCCAAATTGTTCCGTCGTAATATTGTATGCGAATCATGCCTACATTTGGGGCAAAGGTGCAACTTCTGATTCTCCACAGAGGGTTTCCATTTTCGGCAACTGCTCCATCAAAAGTTACGCTAATAGTATTATAATAAGCTTGATTTTTAAGGGCGTAATCCCATAATTTACAAAAAAAAGCTTGAAGTTAAAAATTGCTTATTTTTGAAATGACTAAAAATAAAAAATATGCAAAACTCAACAATCAAGC
>JAUHXA010000004.1 GCA_030427245.1 Bacteroidia bacterium
TTGCGGACAAACATTCGGCAAAAATACAGATATTTTTTATTTTTTGCAATAGCTTTTCCCACTACAAACAATTTGACAGGTGCTGATTTTGCATTTGTTATCTCAAAAACCTGTCAAACTCAAGGGAGAAAATTATTAACGACAATTTAGAGAAAGCAGATTTTATCCTATTATTGGTAAGTGCCAATTCCCTTGCCTCCGATTACTTCCACGATAAAGAAATGGCAAAAGCTTTGGCAAAACATGAAAATAAATCTGCTTTCGTTATGCCCATCATATTAGAACACTGTGCTTGGAAACTTACGAAACTCAAAGAATTATATGCCCTTCCCAAAAATGGAACACCTATCGTAGAATGGAATACCCCGTCCAAAGCTTACAACAGCATTGTCCAAACATTACAAAATAACATAGAACTAAAGAAAAGCGGAGAACAAATAGAAGATTGGCATCAAATGGAAGTGATTGATATGACTCCTTTGGGTATTATCATTTTACTTTTTTTGGCATTTTGTTTATTCATATCAGTTTAACTATCCGATAAAGCCATTCCCTTTTGTATAGTCGTTCTAATTCAAAAGTTCGTATTCCTATATTTTACCCATTCATTCGCTAATACCTTTTCTACCAAATCTTGCAAATTTATCAAATCCAATTTTAGCCTTTCCTTGCTTATCAATCGAAACCGTTTATATCTTTCTTCGTGATTATTGCATTTCTTAATCTTTACACCACTTCCGCAATAACAAAATTCATTTGGTCTAATCTTGTTTTTCGTAAATAATCGCTCTTGTATTAATTGACAAATCACTCGAATATCTTCAATTCCAAGAATATCCATGTAGGTTTCAAAAGTAGCCACTCCAATATCATGTAGATATTCTCCATTTTTATAGCATTTGTTTAGCTCATAGTAGGAATTGTTCTGTAAGAAGGGAATCAACATTTTATCAATAAAATCCAGCAAAGTTTTAACCTCTGTTTTCAATAAAATTTCCTGCATTGCTTTAGTAGTAAAGCAACAGCTACCATTGGAATAAATATGCCTATCCAATTTTCGAGGAATCCGTTCACCTGTTTCCCATACAATAGGAAACCGAGTAGGAAAACAAGAAAAATCTATTTCGACTTCATAATCATCTTCGTCCACTTTATCAACAATCAAATCTCCAATCAACAGCGATTTTTCAATATCAAGCTTTAATGAAGGATATTTTTTCAGTACTTCATCAACTTGAAATTCAATGCTACTCTGCATACGGTTTGGGTTTAACTGTTGTCCCACCTAAAACACTTGACAATCGACTATTCTTGTCTTCTTCATTTTCATCCTTTCCTAAAGGAAACCTATCACCCAATTGCTCTATCAGGTATTCGCTCGCTGTCTTAAAGTTTTTCTCTTCTCCTGCCTTATCACAAGCAGTAATTAAATCGTCTAATTTCTTCAAAAAATCATTTTTTCTTGTTTCAGAAAATTCAGCAAAAACATTTTCGCCTTTAGGAGTCGTAGGACGTAAACACTTGAATTTATTAGCATCTAATTTTGCCTTTATAGCTTTGATAGTTTTTCTAAAAGCTTCATCATCATTATCCTCCAAAACACGATTTTCTGTTGCAAGAATTGTTAAAGCAAAGCCGCTTGGAAACTTCAAATGGGAGTAAGTTGTTTCTTGGTAGTTTTTCCAAGCCTTTAGGTATCTTACTATTCTTTTTAATTTTCTATTAGCCTGATTGTTGAACCATTCATAAAACTCTCTAGGGTCACTATCTATCCACCTTTTACTTTTATGAGCCAACTCTGGAATGTCGTCTTCTTTATAGTAAATAGGTAAATCAATATGACGACCAGTTGAAAATATAACCCTTACACAAGTTGTCTTTTTTATAGGAGGTGTATTTGTGTGATTCTCTACAGATTTATAAACCCAATCATGCCAAGTTTCAATTGCTCTTTTATTATCTTCACCCTCTTTTTCTATAAAGTAAACTCCATAATCAAGGTCGTACTTCAATAACTTATTCCCCTCATCATCATCCACAGGAATAGGGTTAATGATTGTATTCATCTGAAATGAGCCTTGTGAATGAAATTTTGGCTGTAATTCATTAGGCTTATTTTCGTTAAACCAATTCCTTATTTTTGTTTTAATTGCATCTCTGCTTTTTTCAAGGCTTTCTTTTTTGCTATTGCCCAATTCAATCATCTTATTGAATTTAGTGTAATTTCTGCTCAATACTGCCATATTAGTAATCGTATTTTAAAACATGAGAAACAAATTGAAGCTCCATTTTTCCCTTTGTTTGAGGCTCTCGATTTGTGTAATAAATTCCTTTTAAAAATTTCCCTTCGTTATTCTCTATGATTTCCAAAACATTAGTTCCTCTATGTGGAGGAAATGATTTTTGATTTCCTTTATTTTGGTAGGTAAAAACCAAGGTATAGGATTCATCCTCATTTTTGACAATGCTTTCAACAATGCTTTTGGAATCTGTCTTTTCTGTGTAGATATGTTTCTTAAAAAAACAAGTTATTTTGATTTTAGAACCCGTCTGAAATATCTCTAAAGCACACTTTTTGCTTTCTTGTATTTTAGTGATTGGATTCATGTATTCTATACGTCCTTCATACCGTCCTCCAATATTCGGCATCCAAAACAACCATTTAAAAGGAGCATATTTCCAAAGAAAAGTCTCAATGAAGAATAGGAGAGCTGTAACTACTCCGACTACAGGTAAGGTTATTACAAAATGAGCCGAAATGAATTGATTGGCAAAATAAACACCTAACCCTACTATCAATATTAGTAAAATGAGTGCTTGGGGCTTATAAAATCGCAAGTAATTGTTTTGCATAGATTAACTTCATTAACATTCAGTTTTCTATATCAAAAAATCAACCAACTTAATTTTGAAACTACATTCTGCCATTTACCTTATTGTTTTCTGACAAAATGGCAAATAACTTAGTAAGAGTGACTTGTTTAACTGACAAGAAATTATCGCTTACCTCAACTTCAATAACTAATCGTTCGGAAAGAAAACATGTCATTGGGAAAAAAATACGCCTTCAAATCGTTAAAAGTGCTATATTTATAGCTAAAATGTTTTCAACATCCAAACTTCAATACTATGAATCATTTCCACTTTAAGTTTAAAACACTTTTATTTTTAGCAATCTTGTTTATTTTACCTTTTTCCAGTTGTGAAAAGGAACAAGATACTCGCAACCCATTAGGAGAAGATATACCTTTAAAAGGAAGGTTGATATTTAATGCTAACTTTCCAAATGATGTAATTAGTGTTACTAATTTCCATGAAGATATTATTTTGGAGGAAGCTAAACGGTTTGAATTTGAAAGTATAAATACCGTAATCGCTTACAATGAAACAAGGGATGAGATTGTCTATATTGGATACCCAGGCAGAATAGAGAGTACAAACTATGAATTAGGGGCTAGAGAAACTGCTTTATTTCTAAGCATGAAAGTCATACCCTATATTCATTCGCCAGAAAATAGGTCTGCAATGCTGGAACTAAAAAACATTCTTTATGATGAAGTAGAGGAAATACATACTTTAAGTAATAAAATTGAATATTCAATTCAGCAAAAAGGTTATTTAGATATATCATTGTTTCAGGCTGAATGGGAAAGTGCTATGCAGGCTATTATTGATTTATTTGATTTAGATGCAGAAAACCCCATTGGTAAAAGCGATATTGCAACAGGTGATAGGTATGAAATGCAAGTTAAGTACCCAGAGAACGATTACGATGGTGACACCTTTGATGAATCAAAAGGAGAATACAGAGTCAAAAGAGATTTTTATAGTAAGTATTACTCTTATGTTGGTTTAACTATTGGTGATTACAATCCTAATACAGGAGATGCTTTTGTTGAAAACCCAAATGCTATAATTGCTTATCTAAGACCCTATAATGTAGGTGCGTTTTATACGGGATTTTTTAGTATAGATAAGTGGAAGCAATATTTTTCTGATTTACGAACAACTTTATTTCATGATATAAACCACCATACAACATGGGATGCTACAAAAACAAGTGTTTATTTTAATATAAAAGCAGAAGAAAAAGATGCAATGGTATTTTTAACTGCAAAGGAGAATAAGAAGGTTCAATTCCATAATCTTTGTTCCATCCTATTTGATTTTATGGCTGAATTTATAGGCGAAGATAATTTAATTGACCCCTTTGTAGATTATATGTTTCAAACTTCTCGTGACAAAGCAATTCAAGTTCTAAAGGCTTTTGACGAAGGAAATTTCACTGAGGTTATTGATATATTAGGAGAGGATTTCATAGATTTTTTAAAAGAAGAAGCGACTACTAACGGGTTATCATTAATAACTTTCAAATCAATTGAAAATTACATAACAGGTACTCATAAAGCATGGTTTATTGCTATTGGAAATAGTATTCAACTTAGAATGGATTGGGTTTCTGCTGACAATTTCATCATTCCCATTGACTTCGAAGGTAAAAATCCACCAAGTCAACCTGTAATAGTAACCCCAGGACACAATGTTCAATTAGACAATTTGTCTTCAACTGTTTTGCAATGGGATGCATCTGATTTTGACGGAGATGATTTGAGTTATGATGTCTATATAGGAACTTGGAAATTAGAAAATATGACAAAAATAGCTTCAGATTTTAAATATACTAGCATATCTGTAAACTTGGAGGAAAACACTCGTTACCTTTGGAGAGTAATAGTTTCAGATGGTCAATACAAAAGTAAAAGCCCAACTTGGGAATTTGTAAATGGCGAAATAACAGGTGAAGAAGGTACAGGAACTCCAGTTGATGGAGAAGAACCATCAACTGGAGGAGGAGGTACTATTGATGAAGGGGAAGGAGAAGGTGGTTCGGAGAATGGAAATGGAGGAGGAGGTTTTCCTAATCATGGTATCCCTCAAGAAGGTTTGGTTGCTTATTATCCTTTTAATGGAAATGCAGATGATGTAAGTGGTAATAATCTACACGGCACGGCTAAAAATGGAGTTAATTTTTCTGCAAGTGATAGAAATAATAACTCCAATAAATCTATTTATATTCCAAATAGTTCGGCTTACATAACTATACCAAATGCTCCTATTTTACAACTTCAAAGTCATACTATAGCCGCTTGGGTAAAAAGAAAGGTTGGAGTAAGTACAGGAGGGACAGGAGGCGTTTTTAATTATGGGAGGGAAAAAGATTACTATGCTTTAGTAGCTAACGAGAGAAGAGTTAGGTCTTATATCAATTTCCCAAGTAGTAGTAATAATGAGCATAATTATGAGAATAACACTTTGGAAGATGGAGAGTATCACTTCATAGCGTCAAGTTATGATGGCATTAACCGCAAAATTTGGATAGATGGAGAATTGAAGTCTACTATGCCTTTTAATGAAATAATCAACTATAACAGTACAGATAATTGTTATATTGGAATGAATTTCCCAGGAGGTGATGATTGGTTCTCTGGATATATTGATGAAGTAATTATTTACAATAGAGCTTTATCTACTTCTGAAATCCAAACAATTTATAATCATTAAGTCACATGTAATACAAGAAAAAATGGGATATTGACCAGTCAAAATTCACCAATCAATATCCCATTATCAAAGCTCAAATCACATCATAATCTAAAACAATTTCCGATAAAGCACCACCTCCGAAATATTACTCTCCGAACTCTCCAAAGTCACTCGCACATACCTCGTCCGTACATTCTCCACAACCCCCTTCCAAAGCCCATAACTCTCCAAGTGATCGCTAAACAATTCCGTCCAATCACCAGGACTACCAACCGAAATAGTAATATCCCCTTTGCTATCCATATCACGGATATAAAACTTCGTCAAATCCGTTTCGGCGCCCAAGTCGATATAAGCATGAACAGGGTACGAAACATTGCCATCCGTAGAAGGTCGCCAGACAGTCGTAGGCGTACCACCCTTGTTGGCAGGTTCACCCGCTATGGTTTGTTCATCCACAAGTAGTTGAGCATTTCCTTTACCCGATTCATTGACGACCATAGAAGGAGTCAAGGTCATTTTGGTGTCCAAAGTATGGCGGATAGGCAACTCATTGTAGTTACCAGCCATCACAAAAACAGGGCGTTCGCTTACGTTGATGTTCACTCGGTTGTTGGCGATGGACAGTTGATTTACAACACCATCTTTGTCACCATGCTGCATTTCTACCAAGTAGGCATTGCTTTCACCATTCAATTGAAGGCTGTAATTATTGACCGTAGTGCCATCGCTTGTAGGTGACCAAACAGCGTACAGTGCATCTCCACTTTCTTTGTGGCGGAATTGGTAAATCCATACATTCGGGTTGCCGCTCGGGATTTCCTTTTCAAAAGCCATTCCTGTGAAGCGGTTTTTCATCGTATAAACGTAGTACCAACTTGGTTTTGGAGTCCAGTCGCCTTTGGGTCCCATCAATCCACACGTTTGAAACAAGTAGGGAGAGTTGGCGGCTACATCTCTAAGCATGTACATGGCTGCTTTATCCACTCCTGCGGCTGCCAAAGCCAAGTAAGAACGAACCATCCATTGACCTTGTACTTCTTCGCTGTCGTAAGGACCGATATTTGGCGCACCTTGGATGGATTCAGAATTGGAGTCGTAGCCAAATTCGGTAATCCACACCTCTACACCTGGCAAATAACGGTCACGGTAGTCCACAAACTTTTTCATTACTCCTTTCAAATCATCGTCTTCTGGGCTGATACCGACCGAACCCAAACTGCGCTGTGCTTCTCCGTCATTGCAGTAGTGATGCACGTTGATGACATCGAGTGGGAAGTCGCCGCCTCTGTGGTGGTCGCTCCAAAATTTGAGGGTGCGAACGTGGTCCAAGTGTGGAACAGCTACACCACTCATGACTACTTTTGCAGTCGGGTCAGCTGCTTTGATTCCTTTGTTGGGACCCAATGCGCCCAAATGTCCGTCAGCGTCCGCACTTGCCATTGCAGCATATTCATAAGGCGTAAAGTAGGCTTTGCGGTTCATCCACCAAGCATCTTGCTCGTTCCAATTCTCGAAGTATTTCAAGACTCCCAAACCGCTGACTCTCGGTTGGTCGGCTCTCAATTTGAGGTTGGCATCGGGAACTTGGGTGTGTCCAAATCTTGCAGCGAATTGATACATATAGTCTGCGTGTTCGATGTAAGAATGTGGGTCGGTGGCATCTCTGCCGTCCAATACAGGTTTTTCGTCCAGTTTCCATTCTTCGTAGCCTGTCATGAAGAGTGTTGAGCGCAACAAAGAAGGCGAAACGGTGATGCCTGCGTTCAATAAGTTTTGGTAGTATCTATCAAAGTTCCAGTTTACTGCGCCGGGATTGAAGGCACATTCGTTGTTGGGATAGCCCACGTAGTTCACATCTTGGTTTCCTTCGTCCCACAACCATTGGTGGTATTCCCGAATAAAACCCGCTACTTCCATATTGCCATTCGGGTCGTCAATGAATGCATTGATGCCAATGAATTGGTCCACTGCTGGACGTTCATGAGCGATAGGAGCAGGCACTGTTTCGGTGATGGGGCTTTGAGCAGCACCGTACAGCACTATTTCCGACATCCTTGTGGCTGGGGCTGTGATTTCTAATCGGATATAGCGGGTAGTAATCGGGTTGTTGGAGTAATCGTGCTTACTCCACTGGTCGGGCTTGTTCATTTCGTCGCTAAAGAGCGGTGTCCAATTGAAGGGCGTTCCGATGGATACATTGATGGGTTCGTTGGGCGTTGCGGTGGTTTTGTTACCATCGTTGTAGAGGAATATTTTGGAGATTTCGTAGTCTGTGCGTAAGTCAATCAGCGCAAAACCGGGGTACAGCCACGGATTGCCGCCCATTGTCCAGTAGTTCACAGGTGCTTCGCCATCGCCTTTTTCGGGTTCTCCAACGAGTAGTTGTTCGTCCACCAATTGCGTAGCATCACCTTGTACGGATTCGTTCAAAATCATTGCCGGGGTCAAGCTGATTTTCTTGTGTGCGCCGCCAACTATCAAATCCGTTTTGCCTTCCGCCATGTTGGAGAGTGCGCCCAAATTGAAGTTTTCGTCCACGCCTTGTAGTACAAAATAGTAGTTTACATTGTCGCCCAAGTCTTTGACCAATACCGATTGTTTCACGCCTTTGTTAGCAGGAGCCAACATTCCGTGATACATCGCTGCGTCTTTGATATTTTTGGAGGTGATGGGAACGGCACTGTATCGGAGCAAGTAGTAGTCCGCTTTGCCATTGTTACCATCTTCACCTGGAGCCGTCCAACTGAGTTCTACCGTTGAAGTTGTCGAATGGGTAGATTCCAAATCGGTGATGGCTCCTGGCAAAGTGGTGTCTGGAATTTGGGAATGGGCTTCTTTCCCGTATAAGACAAGTTCTGATACATTGCTCCCCGCCTCCATTTTGCTGATGCGAAGGTAGCGTGTATAGACTTTTACATCATGTTGTGTCCAAGATAAGTAACCTGTGAGATTATCCGTCAATAATTCGGTCCAATTTCCCGGATAACCGTAAGAAATTCGCAAATCGCCCGCATTGCTGCCATCGTACAAGAAAATTTGGCTGATTTCGAAGGCTTCTCCCAAGTCAATATAACCGTGAGCAGGGTGTTTGATATTCGGTCCCCAACCTGTATGCCAAGTCGTCATCGGCACACCGCCCACACTGTTTTGTACGTCGCCCGCCAAATTTTGTTCGTCCACCAACTCACGAGGGTCGCCAAATCCGCTTTCGTCCGTCACCATTGAAGGATTCAAAGTCAATTTGCTGACTGCTCCCAGCGTTTTCGTAGTCGTTGAAGTAGTGTTGGAAAATCCTGTCACCGCACCGTTTTCATCCGAGGTTTTGATGGCAAAATAGAACGTTTGGTTGGGCTGCAATTCGTTCACCAAAATCATTTGCTTCGAGCCACCCTTTGAAGGTAACAAAAGGTTTTTGACCTTCGATGCGCTGTTGAAGTTGGCAGTCGTAATGTTGGAAGTGCTGTATCGAATGTCGTATTGCGCTGCCGTACTGCTCACTGTCCAAGACAATTGGGTAGAAAAAGCGGTGGTATTCAATGCCTTCAAATCGGTAATCGTTGTGGGCGCATTGCTGTAATCTTCCTCCTCACCCTCTTCTTCTTCAATGATTTCTTTGGTTTGCGCTTCTGCAATATTGGACAATGCCGAAACATTTTGCATCTCATCTTTTACCTTCAATGCGAAATAGTAGCGTGTATTGGGCTGCAATCCCTTCACTTCCATCCCTTGAAAACTACCTGCTGCAAGGGGCGCAATCGGGTTGTTAATTACTGTGGCATTCGCAAAATTGGCAGCGGTGATGGGGCTATTACTGTATCGAATTTCGTAGCTTTTGGCTGTTCCTTCCATACCGTCATCACCTGTTGCTGTCCAATTGAGCCAAAGATTGGTTTCTCCTACTTCGGTGATGTTCAAATCTGTGATGGCTGCGGGTGCAATGGCATCCGTTTCTTCTTCTTGTGGTCTTGTGGTCGCTTCCGCAATATTGGAAATTTTGGAAACATTGGGCATTTCATCCATTGCCTTCAATGCGAAATAATAGGTCGTATTGGGCTGCAATTCGCTCACTTCAATACTTTCTTGCTCGCCAGCCAATTGAGGCACAAGATTTTGACTAATTTCCGTTGCATCTGCAAAATTGGCAGCGTCAATCATATCGGTGCTGTACCTGATTTCATACGCTGCGGCTGTTCCTTCAATTCCATCGTCACCTGTGGCTCTCCAAGTCAAAGTCAAAGCGGTTTCGGTGATGTCCGTAGCATCTAAATCTGCAATCGCTGCGGGCAAAATAGCATCGGTTTCTTCTTGTTCGGGGCGGGTGTTCGCTGTCGCAATATTGGAAATAGCAGAGGCATTCGGTACTTCATCCATCACCTTCACTGCAAAATAATAGCGGGTGTCGGGCTGCAATTCGCTCACTGCAATGCTTTCTATTTTGCCTGCTGATTGAGGTGAAAGGTTTTGGTTTACTTCCATTGCATTCGCAAAATTGGCTGCGGTGATTTCTTCGGTGCTGTATCGAACTTCATAAGAGTCAGCAATTCCTTCAAAACCATCGTCACCCGTTGCGCTCCAATTCAAGGTCAAAGTTGTTTCGCCAACCTCGCTTGCTTCCAAATCTGCAATGGCAGCAGGGGCTTTGGTGTCGATATTGATTTCACCATCACCGCCATTTTCACCTACCATGCTACCATACAAGACGACTTCCGCAAAGTTGGATTTAGAAGAGGCTCTGCTGAATCGGAGGTAACGGGTCTCGACATTGACGCTGTGTTGTTTCCATTGAAGGAAATTGTCCATCGCTTCTTCAGTCAAATACACCCAACTCCCAGGCGCACCGTATTCAATCGTCACATCGCCTACATCGTGGGTATCAAACAAAAAGATTTCCTTCAATTCGTACATTGCACCCAAATCCAAATACACACTTGCAGGGTACAAGTCGCTGTTCCAACCGGGAAACCAAACCGTTTCGGGTTCACCACCAAAGCCATTCATCGGGTCTCCTGCAACATCTTGTTCATCCATCAACTTGTCCGCATCTCCTTCTCCTACTTCATTCACTGCAACGGCATTGAACAAGTTGATTTTACCAAAAACATTGCTCTCACCCAAAGTTTTGCCAGTCGCAATATTGGACAAAGGCGACACATTGAAGGCTTCGTCAAGAGCTTTCACTGCAAAGTGGTATTCCGTTCCTTCCAACAAATTGGTCAGTGTAATGCTCTGTTTTTCTCCCGCTTCTTTGGGCTGCAAATTTTGGGCAAAAACCATCGAGCTGCTGAAATTGTCATTGGTAATCGGAGACAATCCATAGCGAATATCGTACTGTCGGGCTGTCCCTTCGTTGGCATCGTCTCCAACGGCTGTCCACTCCAATGTTGCAGTCGTCGCAGTCGTTTGTTTGACCTGCAAATCCACGATTTGGGCAGGAGCTTTTTCGTCATCGCTTGCCGCACCTGCTTCTTGACCATACAATAATATTTCGGAAATATTGGAGGCAGAGGATTCACGGGTGATGCGAACATAGCGGGTGGTCACATCGGTTTCGTGTCGATTCCATTGGAGATAGTTGCTCAAACCATCCACAAACAAAGGAATCCAATTGCCAGGATAACCATATTCTACCAAAATATCGCCTGTGTTGTTCACATCAAACAGATAGATTTCCTTCAAATCGTACTGTTTGCCGAGGTCAATATAGGCACTTGCTGGATGAAAAGCGGGATTCCAACCAGGAAACCAAATCGTAGTCGGCACGCCTCCAATGTCGTTCAGTGGGTCGCCCGCAAATTCTTGCTCATCGACCAACAAACGGGCATCGCCATTGTTGGTTTCGTTGGTTATCATTGAAGTAGTCAGTTCGATGCGTTCTGTGGTTTGGGCGTTGGTTGTGAGGTTTAGAAATAGGAGGCATAAAATGATGGTTGCAATTTTGAAGGTGTATTCACTGAATAATGCTTTTGCAAAACCAACGCAGACATCCCCCTTGCCCCCTTCAAAGGGGGAATTACTCTTGCCTTCAAACATCCCCTTTGTCATCCACGCTAAAACTCCCCCTTTGAAGGGGGTTGGGGGGATGTTACATAAAGTGGGATTCAATTTAATACTGCCAACTGCCACTTTTTGCTGCAAGAAAATAGTGTTGCCTGTGGGCATTTCTGCGCTATGTGTTGGGGCAGTTGTCATGAATTTAGAGTGATGGGCGGTTTGAAATGGAAATCCGCCTGTGATGTCCATAACTTGTCCCGAAACCTCGGGATTTGGACAAGGATTTGAAAGTAAAATAACTTGTCCCGAAATCTCGGGATTTAGAGTAGATATATTTTTATTTTGTGATTTCATGGTCACTTATATTTATTTATGGGATTTGGAAAATGGGAAATAGTGGGCTTGTTGAATGGTGGACGGTGGACGGTGGACGAACTACGGGAATTGGGTTTTGAATACTGTTTTTCTTTAAAACTTTAATGCAGTATTCTATTTATTGATATTTCCACACAAGATTCCTTCGGAATGACAAAAGAAAGACAAATGTCATATTGTAAATATCCTGTGGCTAAATATGACTAAACTTAGTATCAGTCAGATATTCTTCAAAAAACACAAATCTTTTATCTGAGAAAATCAACCTGTTCGAGTTAAAACCCAAACTACTAAACCGTCTGTCGTCAATCATCAGCCGTCTACCGTTAATAAATCGAAAGCTTAGTCGTCAAAACCTCGGCTTCACCATAGACAGAGAGCATATACAATCCTTTGTCAATGCTTCCCAAGTTCTTCAACTGCATGTTGGTCAAAGCCTTTGGAATGTCTTGGCGGAGGATGGTTTTGCCAGTGATGTCCTGCAAAACAAGCTCATTGTAGGAGTGATTTTCGGGCAACTGAATATTGGTGAAGTTAGAAGCAGGGTTCGGAAAAACGCTTAACTTAGTTGTTATCGCACTTCCATTTACGACATCATCAATACCCACAGCTACATCTTCTTCACCTGTCGAAATACTCAAATCTTTGAGATAGACTTCACCTTTGTAGTTGAAGCCAGGATTGACATAAAACAGCATGTAGGGAATTTCGCCATCTTGAAGTTGGTCAATGATGGAACTGAAATCGTAGGTAATGGTGGCAAATTTTTCGTTGCTGACCACGGTTTGAACGATGTCGATGTCGTTGGAAGTAGAATACATACCGTTGTGCAAATCCACTCGCATGTCAATTTGAGCAGCCGTTTTGATTTTCACAGTCACCAAAAGTTCGTCTTGAAGGTCTAAATCCAAATCCGCCAATTGAAGGGTGAATCCTTCAAAGGGATTTTTGTCCATACTGACTTTCAACACATCGTTGCTCGCTTGAAAATTGAAGTTTTCGTTGCCATACCAAGCTACAACAGGGCTATTTTGGAGAATAGGGCTGTTGTTTTGAGCTTGGACTTTTGTTACAATCGTGCCGCCAAACCATACGGGCAGCAAAAATAAAAATAGTAATGTTGTTTTTTTCAACATGATAAAATATGATTTTGGGTGGTGAAATGAGGTGCATACGGGTATAGCAATCCCAATTCGCTGGGCTTGCAAAATCCATAATTACCAATTGGACTTCGGGCTTAAGTAGTGCTTTCTCTTTACTTTCTTGTTTTTATTATCGGTGTAATTGTTTTTTTATTGGAGGAGTGAGGTGTCAGGTGCAAGGAGTCAGTTATAGGGCTATGAACTTTCTCTTTGCAGCAGACATACCTTCTCCATTCGCTATTTTTCAATAATTAAATTTTAGAACCTAATAGTTTGAAAACCAGCAATGTTGTGTTTGGTAAAATATAGGTTGTGAAGTAGATAAAGGATGGATAGTAACCTAACTATTTGAAAGAAAATCAAACAGTTGATTTGAAGGCTTCTGAAAACGCTCTACAAAGATTGGGGTGGATTGTCAAGCCCATCGAGAGAGGGTTATTCTGCCAGCTAATCCTGTCTTAATGTGGTGAAAGTTAGATTCGGACACAAAGCTCTAATTCAATTTCAAAAAGTGAATTGGGCTTTGTACGAAGAATGGAACCTTTCGTACACTAAAACGGTTTATCAACCTACACAAGATATAGGTTTACCAGCCATCCATAAGAATGAGAACAGAAATCAGAATGAAATGAAAAATACTGATGGACAGTTTTTCATAATGCTTAATCATTCACAATTTATCGTTCAACATTCAAAAAGCACTATCTGTGGGCTTGAAAAATCAGACAGCGCACTGGATGAATTGAATCGAGTTTATAGTAATAGCAGTGATTAGATTTAAAAACGGCTCATTCGTGGTTAGAGAATGAATGGGTAGATTTTTGATATCACTCAACCTTCAAAAAAAAACGACAATGTAAATGGGCTAATAAATACGTGTCGATTTTTTGTTTGGCTTTGTTCATCAAAATCTTAGGGTGTTGGTGGATTGTCACTTCGGGGATGCAATAGGGTGAAAAACCCATGTATTCCCGATGACTTTCGCTTATGTTTACGCCAACTATTTGCAAAGTGTTACAATTTGAAGCAAAAAATATTACTTTTTTGTGACAGTTGGCGTTTTCGATAAAAAATATGCGGAAAAATATTGCTACAATTGAAAAATTCCTATATTTGCAGCCGCATTTAGCGAAATATGATATGGCGAGGTAGCTCAGTTGGTTAGAGCGTCGGATTCATAACCCGGAGGTCGAGAGTTCAAATCTCTCTCTCGCCACACTTTTCCTCTACTCTATTCACAATGAATAGAATAGAGGATTTTTTTTTAAAACTGTGTCAATACTGCTTCTCTCCTTATGTGTGTGATACGATGATTTTTCATTTTCAAATCATTGTCATGACCAAAATAACTCCCGATTATTCAGAAATTCTCCAATATGAACCCGCCCGATTGGTGGAAGGAAAGTCCAGAGGGTATATAGAGTACCGTTATTGAAATCCAAGTAATAAGAAAATGAAATATTTTTGGCCGACTTTTAATTTGAATTGAAAGAAGATTTACCCAACTATTCCTCTACGCAGAAAAAAAGGAACAGAGATTGTGGCGGAACTGAATCGTAGTTTGAAAAATGTTGAGGCGGTAGTTTTAGAGGTAGGTTTGATAATTTATTGCTGCAATTTTTTGAGACGTGATGAAATAAAAAAAGTGCCAGGCTGTTTCTGGTTCTTTTGCAGTCAAACCATTTTTTGCCGTTGCACCTATTCACAATGCTTTCACATCATGAGACCATTTTTAAAAAATTGAGACTTGGTTTGATTGCAATGGCAATATACGAATGTTTATCAAAATGTCTTCAGTTATATGGATTCGTTGGCAAATTCCTTAATCCGCTACTTTATCTATCCAATCTATCTCCAATTTGGGCAATGCTGCTTTGAGTTGCTGGATTTGTGTGGGTATAACTTGTTCTTTGTGAATGGTTAAGTTTGTCAGTTTTGAAGGAAGCGGAATTGGTAGGTGTTTTTTGCTTCTTCACTTTTGAAAGTTTGGTACATTTCTTCGGCAGTGTGGAAATATTCTTCCCTGCAGGTGAGAATGACTTTGGCGTTTGGGGTGATGAGTTCTCGGAGCTTATCGAAGTTTTTTTGTTTTTGGTCGCTGTCTATTTCTTGTATGAGCATTTCATCAAAGCCATCGAATATGAGTAGGATTTCCTGGTTGTTGATGCGGTTGTTGGTAAAATATCGGTACTATTCGAAGAACTGAGATATTGAAGGCTAATTTTCTTTTTGCGGTTCTGAAATTCTTCGAGTGTGATGTTGGCATCTTATCATCTACATCTACTTCAACCGCTTAAACTCAAACACAATTTCCTTCTCATTCCCCGACACAACAGCTTTCATCGTATCATCCGTCAATCGTTCATAACTGATTTTCTTAGGAAAGTCGTGCTCGGGATTTTCAAAAACCATTTTGTCGTCGCTTGATTCGGTCAGTAGAAAAGCGGTCAATTGAAGGTTGTCTGGCACATCTGCAATGTATTGAATTTTCTCACCCTCCAATTGAAGGGTTAGTTCTTCTTTGAAAACCAGTTCATCACCTTCAGTCGTCAATCCGACACCCTTCAAATTGCCATTATCTTGCAACTCCCAAAGTTCGATGGTGGTACGTTCTGGCTTTTCATTGGTGCGTTGCCATTCGCCCACAAGCCAATGTAGTTGTTTCATTTTCAATTCCATTTGAGTATTTTTAGAATCATTATTACAAGAGTAAAACATTAAAAAACCTCCGAAAAATAAGTAAGGTAAATATTTCATAGAGCAGTATCCAATTTTTTGGAAGGTGAAAAATAAAAAAACAAAATAGGCTTTTTTTTTGTAAGATTAATAATAAGGATTCCAAAAGAAATAGGTCATGAAGTTCTACTTACTATTAATAATGCTGCTATTTTATTTGTTCTCTTTAAATTTATCTGCCCAATTTACTAAAAATTTAGAAGCACGAAACTGGTGGATCAACAATGTCAATTGGGATGGCAAAACACATTGGAGTAACTATCTCACCCAATCTCCTGCCTATATGGGTCCCAATGCGATTCCCGTTCCTATCATCAGCAAAGGTTTGATTGACACTCAAACCACCTTGATCGCCTCACTTCAGACACATTTTAGTCAAGGAGACAATACCCAAAATCCTTTATTGTATTTGAATTATGCTGAAAACTCCCAAAAAATCAGTTTGTTTGCTTATTTGTATCCCGTAGAGCATTTTGTGATGAGCAATGAGGTACGAGATGAACGTCGTTTATCGGATGCATACTATGTCCCAAAAGGGTGGTCATCAGGCGATCTTTATTTTGGGGCATCCGTTCAAATACTGAAAAACAAACAAAAATTACCCGATATTGCGTTCAGAATGGCGACCAAAACTGCTTCGGGTGGAGGAAAAGGAGCAACCCGTAATACAGATGCTCCTGCCTATTTTTTTGATGTTTCACTGGGTAAAAAGTGGTATTTTTTCGCAGAGAGCCCCACTCCAAATATGGCGGTATTTGCTATGTTGGGCTTTTATGTTTGGGAAACCAACGCTTTGTCGCTTCCCCAAAACGATGCTTTTTTGTTTGGAATTGGTACAGACATTGACTTGGGAAATTGGGTGGTTCATTCGGATTTTTCGGGTTATTTGGGCTACAAAAACAACGGCGATAAACCGATAGTGTATCGTTTTGGTATAGATAAACCTTTTGAGAAAGGTCATTATTTATTGAAGTACCAAACTGGTATTCACGATTTTCCCTATCAAAGTTTTGAGGCGGGGATAGCACTTTACTTGAAGGGAAAAAAATAATTGTATAGAAAACCGAACATTTGCTAGTCTGTTTTTTGTTTACCATAAAAATCATCCTTATACATGAAGATAATCGAATGTCCGAGAGACGCAATGCAGGGTCTCCACACTTTCATACCGACCGAGCGTAAGATAGAATACCTCAACGCACTGCTCAAGGTAGGTTTCGACACCCTTGATTTTGGGAGCTTTGTATCTCCAAAAGTAATTCCACAAATGAAGGATACCTGGAAGGTGGTGTCTAATTTGGATTTGAGTGAAACAGAGACCAAACTCTTAGCAATTGTTGCCAATGAACGAGGCGCAAGAGATGCCTGTGAATACGAACAAATTACCTATTTGGGCTTTCCTTTTTCCATCTCCGAAAAATTTCAACTGCGAAATACGAATGCAACGCAAGAACAAGCTTTTGAAAAGGTCCAAAGTATGTTTGAACTTTCCCTTCAAAAAAACAAAATCTTGGTCGTTTACTTGTCAATGGGTTTTGGTAATCCTTATGGCGAAATGTGGCATCCTTCTTTGGTAGAGCATTGGGCTGATCGCTTTTCTGCTATGGGCATAGAAATCATATCCGTGGCAGATACAGTAGGTTTGGCTTCGTCGGAAGTGATTGGCAATGTGTTCAAAGAATTAACCTACAATTTTCCTGATGTAGAATTTGGCGCGCATTTTCACACAGAATCTCACCTTTGGCGTGACAAAATGGAGGCTGCTTATCGCAATGGCTGTGGGCGTTTTGATAGTGCGATTAAGGGCTTAGGAGGCTGTCCGATGGCTCAAAATAAGCTGGTAGGTAATATGCCAACCGAAAATGTGGTAGAGTTCTTCGATGAAGAAAGAGCCGACTTTTTCATTGATTTTGAAGCCTTTGAAGAAGCAAAACAGATGGCAGTGAAGATATTTATGGAAGAGTATGTATCTTAATAAAAATTCAATTCCAAAGTAAAAGCACAAATTCAAGAAGTCAATAAATTTGTGCTTTTACTTTTTATTTCACAACTTAATTGAAAGTCCCTCCTGCAAATCAATCCATTTTATTCAAAAAAGCCGTATTTTTCGGGCTGAATTTTTAAATCCCCATCCATTTCGTAACACTTTGAAGCCAATCTACTTAAAGTGCTACACCTCTTACTATTTACAGCTTTCAAGGCACAATCGTTTATACAGATGAAAAAAATACTTACGCTTTTTTTGTTACTGACCTGTTTTCCAATTGTTTCCAGTTTTGCAGGTGGTTTTATGATGGTCAGCCCCGAAGATTATTATTGGCGACCAACCGAGAGAATCAGTCCTTATTTACGTGCTTTCCCCGACGACTTCAATCCACATACCACCGAATTTTGGTCAGAAAAAGCAGATATTACCATTGAAGATGGTGTAGCAACAACCGAATTGAGTCAGAGTTTTTACAATTCGTCTTTTGATACTGTTCAGGCTTATTTCTTATTGCCGATTCCCAAAAATCTACCCGTAGAGGATTTCAAATTGAAGATTGCCGATAGAACTTACAAGGCTGATTTATATACCGACGAACAGGCGCACAAAGTGATTGAAGAAATGGTCAGACGTACCAAGAATCCAAGATACTGGGAGTTTGCCAATCAAAACCTCTACAAAGTTAGTATCTATACCTTCACTCCTCGAAGCTTGTATCACATGCATATTACCTATACACAGAAATTACCACAGGATGATAACAAAACCTTTTTTGCCTACAATATGAGTTCCCAATCGTTTTACAAACCGCTTCGAGAATTTGACCTCAACATTCATATCAAAGCTCCTGAAGGTGAAAAAATCAAACAATTTTATTCAACTTCTCACAAGCCCGACGAAATCGAATTTAAACGAAATGGAGACAGCGAAGGGAACATCAACATCAGCAGTCGAAAACAACCTAATCAAACCAAAAACTTGGCTTTTTACTACAGTACGGCAAAAGGTACGGTGGACTATACGCTTTATCCTTACAAAGAATCTGGAGAGGATGGTTATTTTATGTTGAGCTTTGATGCGGGTTATGTAAGCGATGATGCAATCACCAACAAAGACGTACTTTTTGTATTGGACGCTTCTGCAGAAATGGGAACAGCCAATTTGGAGGCTTCAAAAAAAGCACTGACAACCGCCTTGAAGCAATTACACGCAAAGGATCGGTTCAACATTATTCGGTATGCAGACGATGTGGAAAAAGCTTTTGACAGCAATCAAGCTGTAAATAGCACCAATATTGGCAAAGCCACTACCTTTATCAATGCTTCAAAATCGGGTGGAAAATCCAATATGGAAGCAGCATTGAAGGCTTCAATTCCTGCAAATGCAGAGAAAGTTCATCCTTATTTTGTGGTGTTTATCAATGGAAGTGAGGCTTCGGTGGGAGCAACTTCAGACAAGGATTTACTCGAATTGGTAAAAGACATCAGCCTCCGCAATTTACACTTTTACACCATCGGGATGGGAAAACAAATACACGTTCATTTACTGGACCAAATAGCCACACATACTTTGGGTGAAAGTCACTACATCTTGTCTTCTCAAAATGTGGAAGAACGTATTGGTGAAATTTATAGTGCGATAAACGACCCTATTGTGGTGAATCTGCATCTTTATGATATCGAAAATTTTGATGTCATAGACAGCTATCCTTCCAATGTCCGCAATCTGTTCAAAAACCGTCCGCTGTATGTGATTGGTCGCTACAAAAATTCGGGTAAAACCAAAGTTTCGATTACAGGCTCTGGAAATGGAGACTTACAACGTTTTGACATGGAGTTTGACTTTCCCGAAGAAAACACTGCTTATCCCTACATCAAACGCTTGTGGGCAGCTCGCTCAGTGGCTGCACAATTGGACAAAATTAGGCTGGAAGGCGATGAAGATTGGATGGAGCAGATTGCAGAAATCGCCCATGAAAATGGCATCGTTTCGCCTTACAGTAATTATGTGATTTTAGAAGAAGGATATTATGATGCCGACTTTGAACCTGCGGTGTCCTTTTTTGCAGATGAAGCTGCCTGCGAAGCAGATTTTGAAGCTATGAAACAGCCAAAAGGAGTAGAAAGTATGAAGGCAAGTTCCTTGATTCAGAAATTACATGATGTTCACAGTTTGCTGGCCCTCAACGAAACAGCCGCAAACAGTACAGAGGTAAAATACATTGACAACCGACCGTTTTATAAAACCACAAAAGGTCTTTGGATGGATGCCCGTGTGCAGGAAGAGGATTTGAAGCCCAAAAAAGTTCCCTTCAATTCTGCTGATTATTACACGATGTTATCCGCCAATTCTGAACTAACCGATATTGTTTGGAAAGGTGAAGAAATCATTTTGTACGGCAAAGGAAAGGCATATTGGCTGGTTGAAGCAGAGAAAGAAGAGGAGTGATTGTTTCGCTTCACTGATTGTTAAATGGTTGAATTGTTGTTCACTGGGAGTTGTTGACTTGTCTAATCTCCAAACTTCTCAAACGCCCTTCTTCGAGTATCATAAACACTGCACCAATGTAAAACGGCAAACAGGGAATTTTGTAGCGCACCAAGGCTCCAAAATTGTAGGTCGCAAAACCGACTGCAAACGCAAAAAACAAGGCATATAATAGGCAAAAACTGATGAAAGGTGTGGTGAAAGCAATCCGCAAACTGCGAAAAAGCCCTACCTTGTAGAGAACATAAAGTGTAATCACAATAAAAGCAGTCCCCTCTAATGCTGCAATAAGCATCACAGGATTGTTGACTTCGGTGAGATAGGGACGAAACAAGGTGACATTCACTGCCGCAGGAAATTTGGATAGAATCCCTGGAATCGAAAACTCAATTTCTCCCAAGGTATAACCTGTCTGTCCTGCATCACTCAAATAACCGTGCCATGACTGAAAATCCATCGCCATTCCTACAAATTTTCCCAACATATAATAGCCTATGTCATACACTCTATCCGAAAAAAAGTACACTCCAAAAGCCAGTGTAAAAAAGAGGGCAAGATTAAAAACGATTTTCAAATTGTTTTGACGAGCAACTTCTCGATAATGAAAATAAAGCCAATAAACCACAGGTATGAAAAATGCCCAAAGAATATATCCTTTGATTGCGTCAATCAACAAACTGCAAATCCAAATCAGAAAAAGGGACAACACAATCTTATCTCGTTTCACAAACAGATGGTAAACGCCATAAGTAAAGCCACCTACACAACCCATTGTCACTGTATCTTTTAGTAAGCCTGATCCCCAAAAGAAAACCGAAGGAACAAAAAACACTGCAATCGCCATGGTATCTTTTGCTTTTGGATACACATCCACAAAAACGGTATAAAGTAGCCATAAACCAGCAAAAGACAATGTAGCAAACAACAAGTTCAAAACCCAAAAACTATTGCCACACAAGAAGCCCAAAACAGTAGCGATTCGTACTACCATATAGGTATTTTCACCACTGTAATAAGATATTTTGTCGGCCATCTCCGAAAGTCGTAGGTCGTAAGTATTGGCCTCCATAGCCCACAACTTCAAGCCCAATTTGGGAGAAGCTTCAATTGCTTCCGAAAGTGCGACCGTCGACTCATGATATACAAAAGCATCGCCCATTCCACCATAATAAAACGCATAAATAGCACAAAAGAACAGTGCTCCCAAAATTTTGAAGCCCAAACCCCAAAGGATATACTTTCGCCCAACATGATGTTTGTAAACGGTTTCTCGAAGGATGAAAGCCGTTACCAAAATCACCACGATAAAAACAGGCAGCAATAATATATCAAGAAGGCTCATTTATATTTTTAAGATTTATTGACTGGATTCCGAATTCAAATCCTCACTAATCACACTACACTCTTTTTCAATGAATAAAAAAAGGTTATTATTTAGTAAGCCTTGAGGTGACATCTTTTCAAAAATCAAAAATATTTGATTATCAGCAATATCTCAGGAAAAGGTGTCATCTCAAGGCAACCGCATCAAGATTACACCTTTTTCTAAGTACTTGGTTTACAACACGTTTTTTCAAGATAGAAAAAGATGTCACCTTAATGCTGAATAGTAAGGTTAATCGGTCTTACGCAACAGCCAAATACGATCATTCCCAAAGTATCGAACAATAGAATAATTTTCCAAAAAATATTCTCCTGCAAATTTTCGATGCACATAATAATAGTCGTATTTATTGGTAATCAGCCTTTTACCACTATGCACTTCAATGTTTGGTTGAGACTGTGTATGTGAATAAAATTCAGCACTGGGTGACATCAACCAATGTACACCCAAAGATAAAGTTTTCTGTTCAGCTCTTGCTTCTCCTTCCACAAAATCCAACATTGCAGCAGTGTCTGCATCCAAAATCCATTCGTAGCTTTGACGGATATTGAGGGTTTGAAGGAGGTGAAAGGTGAGTATTGCAGCAAAGAAAAACACTGTTATTCTAACGAATAAGAACCTCTGAAAGTACAATGAAAAGGTAATCAGTACCCACACAGCCAAAGGCAATAGATACAATGCGGTCCTACCAACGGCATATTTTCCTTCAAAAAAAAATACATAGAATTCCTGTAAAACGATTATTCCTACCAGCAAAGCACTGAATATCTGCAATCCCATTAAATTTTGGAGGCGAGAGGCCGAAAGTGAGAAATAAGATTTTTCGTTTTTTTCATCCAAAACCCATATTGATTTTGACCTATAGTGCAAAAAATATCCAACAATCGCCCACAAAAAAGCAGCAAAAAGTAGAGGCAACACTATTGCAGCAATAATCTGCAAATCCCAGCCTTCAAAATATTGCTGACCATACAAATTCCAACGAATCAAACTCCCGACCGTATCTGCCATAAATCCAGTATGTCCACCCATATAAAAAGCTTGTCCCTCTATTAAGTTCTTCAAAGGAACGATGGTCACCAAAGCCAAAATCAGGCTTACTCCACTCACTGGCCATACAACCTTCTCAGGCTTTACCGAAAAATCCATAACCTTCAAACGATACTTTAAAAAGACAGAATGAATCAAAAGCAACATGGCAAGTGCTAAATAATAAAACCCAAAAGTAAAGTTGCTATATATAGCCAAAGCTGCAAAAACTATAGATAGTAGACTTCGTTTGAGGTTTTGGCAACCATTGAAGTAATCAAAAGCATACAAAACACTTCCCATCATAAAAGCAATTCCCAAACCATAGCCCCGACTCAAAGAGAAAAATTCCAACAAATAAGGGTGAAAGTTGAGCAAGGCGATGCCTATAACTATCCAAAACGGTTTTTTAGTCAGCTTTTGAAGCAATTGCAGTGAAAAATAGAAATACAAAATATATGATAGCAAAACTGGCAAACGAATGAAAAAAACGTGATTTCCAAACAATTCTGTAGTGCCTTTCACCAAAAGTGTGTGCAAAATATGGTTGGTTGCGGAAGCGGGAACACACAAAAGCGTATTTTGTAGCGGCATCACCACATACTCCAAAAAAGTACCTGCTTCATCGTGCGTAATCGGAATGTAATAACAGCGAAGAGCGAGATAAATAAAAAGCACCAAACCTATTGACCAATAAAGTATTGAAGCAAGGTAGGTTGGAGGCGAGAATCGAAATAGGGTGTCTTTTTCGATGTTCATTTGAAATAAGAAAAAAGCAAGTTAAAAATCACAAATCCACATCCAATTTTCGCAATAGATTCCCTACCAGAGACTTGTCACTCAAACCCACTTCATAGCGAATCCCATAAAAGAAAGCATTTTTTAGGTCAAAACTTTCCACTTTTTGCCGCCCATCCCAAAAAGTGATGTTGTTGTTGAGCAGCGTCCCTATTTCCATCTTCAAGCGAGCTTTGTTGGATAGTTTGTATTGAACCGTTGAAGTTGCTTGAAGATAGGTTGCCGACAAATGTAGCCTATCCCGCACATTTTCATCAAAAAAAAAATGCTGATTTTCAAAACCTGTTTCAAATCCACTCATGGTTGCGGCAAGCGTCACCCGAATTTTTTTGTCTTTTTTGTAAACTAATTTGGCTTGATATGGCAGAATCAACTGCAAGTGGAAAACGGGCGGAAGGCTGATACTCGTTCCTGCAAAGGGAACGGGCAGTACTTTGTTGTTGCGGTAGTGAATCGCAATCCCGTAATAACTCATGGAAGCCAGTTTGTTGAGTTTTGCTCGACCGATGAAGCCTGTAAAGCGGGTTTTTAGTTGGTTAAAAGTTGCTGCTTCTTCGGAAAAGGAAAGGTGGGCATTGTAGAAAATGATGCCCAATTCTGGACGAATATGTACACCTTCAATGCCTGTTGTGAAGTAATAAGCGGTGTGATTGTCTTGGTCAAAACTCAGTGAAGTGTTGCGAACACCTCCACCCACATTCCACAAGATTTGATAAGCGGTCACATCTACAGGAATGGTCTCAAAAACTCCCTTCAGGCCTTTGGTTGCCACCTTGAAAATATTCTTCAACTTCCCCAAATTCAAGTCAAATCCTACCCGACCTTTGATGGGAATACTTGCTTGCAAGCCAAGTGCATTGCTTCCAAAACTCAAACTGTCCAAGCCCTTCAATGAGCTTTCGGCTTGCCATTCACCAAGCCCAGTTAAGTGGGGACGAAAAAAGTGGTGAATTTCTCTGATGCCTAAGCTTTGGGCTTGAAGCATTGAAGGGATGGATAAAAATAAAAACGAAAGGAGAAGGAGTTTTTTCATGGTTCTAAAATAGCAATAATTCGCAAATCTCTGACTTATTTTTTATATTTGAAGTATCGAGATGATAGACAACTCATTGAAATATTGAGTATAAAAACCGAAATCATGAAAAACACCTACCTATTTTTCTTTTGTATCTGCTTTTTGGCTCAATCTTCCTTTGCCCAATCTTTTGAAGGCTACCAAAAAAAAGCCTTGCTTATTGGCAATTACGTTTATAAAGATTACCCTCATTTACCCAACACAAAAACAGACATCAACCTTCTCGGAAACAAATTGTACTCTTTTGGCTTTGAAGTAACTATGGTGGAAGATTCCCATAAGATTACCCAACAAGTACAGCAATTTTATGCAGAAGAATCTGATAGTGTTTTGTACTTTTTGTATTATGCGGGTTATGTAGGTGCGGTTGAGAACCAACCTGTTTTGGTTTCGGTAGGTGATTCCTCCAAAAAATCAGAATTTTTGGGTTTATCCGAAATCATCCAATTTCCGAAGGCAAAAAACAGCATGAATTTTTTGGTGTTGGATTGGGCGAGTTTGAACATCCAAAAAGAGATTATTGATGCACATATTGGAGTGAATTGGGAAAAATGGAGAGGAAAGCCCAAAGACAATTTCGAGATTCAAGATTATGTAAGCCGCACTTTTCCCAACTTTACGGAAAAAAACGTCTTGGTGATGCACCAAAAAAGTTTTCACCGAAATTACAGCTATGTAGAAAAATTGGTGGAAAGCCTTCAAAATGAATATGAAGCACTGCAAAAAGTTTTCAACAAATTGGAGTTTGACATTCCCCGAACCCATTCTATTTTAGGAGGTTGGGGAACGAATGATGTCTTGACCCGTTCTTTCTTTTCAGGTATTCCTCCTTCTATGCCCGCTTTTCCGTTTCCTCCACCCGATGCCTCTGCCCATTATTCACTACCCAATGGATATTTTAGAGATTCCATCAGCCTTTACGATGTCAATACACAATTATTGGCTGCTTTAGAAGCCTGCTATTATTATGAAAATAGCTACCACCAAATCCCCAAAGGTTTTGCAATGGTGACGAGAATCGAAAAAATCAAGGAAGATGGAACGCCCTATCCCGATACTGAACGTTGGGAGGCACATCAACCTATTCCGTCTGATACACCATTTAGTTTTTTTGCTTACTTCCGATCCTTGTTTCAAGCCAAGATAGGCACTTATCGAATCATCGTATTTTTGGTTACCTCTGAGGGAATCCATGAAACGAAAGATAAAATGAGCATGGTCGCCGCCAAAAACTATTTATCAGGTGGCTGGAAAACTCTGCCCAATGAGTTTAAGGAAATGGAGTTCACCGATGACTATCATTGTGCTGCCCTTATCTATGAATTTGTGAAGCACGAACATGAAGAAGCAATCTTGGTGACAGAATCAAAACATCTTGGCAAAACACATTTAGAGAAAAGTAATTTTTTAAAAAACTTAGCCTATCTATCTGATAAATAGCCCAAAACCTTCACAAAATGAAAAAACAACTATTATCTCTTATTCTACTCCTGTTTGTTCAAACTCTTTTTGCACAACTTAGCTCAAAGAAATCTCCTTGGAACCTTCGTAATTCCAAGTCCCAACAAACAGCTTTGGTGATTGCAAATACCAACTACAAACATGGAGACAGACTAAATGCTCCAATTCTTGCAGCTCAAAAATTGGTTGCTACCTTGAAAAAACAAGGTATGACTGTATCAAAAGGATATAACCTCAATCGAGTGCAATTATTGAAGGTATTTCAAGATTTTGCGAGCGAACTTAAAGACCATGACTTTGGCATTGTCTTCTATTTGGGGCATGGTTTTCAGATAGATGGAGAAAATTACCTCATTCCCATAGATGCCAATCCACAAACGAAGGAGGAAGTCAAGGACGATGCAATTAATCTGGGCGATGTGCTGAAACTGATGAACAATCCGCAAAAACCCAAAGTCATGGTCTTAGATGCCTGCCGCAACAATCCCTTTGAAAAAAACTGGACATCAGCAGAACGCAGCACTCTCAAAGATGGCTTCAATGCAGTGCAAGGACCAAGCAATACAGAAATCCTCTTTTCTACCCAAAAGAACAGCAAAGTTCGAGACGACAATCCCTACATCTCCTACTTCACGGAAGAACTCAATAAAAGAGGCTGCTTAAAAGATATGGTTCGCAACATCAACCGACGAATGTTGCAATCTGGCAGCCAGCAAATTCCTGCTAGGTATGGCTTGCTATTGGAGAATGTGTGTTTTGGTCGTGGCAGTAATAGTAATGTGATAGTAACTAAACCTTCCAGTTTTATGCCCGCTTTTCCGTTTCCTCCACCCGATGCTTCTGCATATCATTCTCTGCCCAATGAGTATTTTAGAGATTCCATCAGCCTCTACGATGTCAATACACAATTATTGGCTGCTTTAGAAGCCTGCTATTACTATGAAAACAGTTACTACCAAATCCCCAAAGGTTTTGCAATGGTGACGAGAATCGAAAGAATCAAGGAAGATGGAACCCCTTATCCAGGTCCTGAACGCTGGGAGGTAAACGAACTTACTCAGTCCAAACGCCGATTTAGCTTTTTGACTTACTTCCAATCCTTGTTTAAAGCCAAGATAGGCACTTATCGAATCATCGTATTTTTGGTTACCTCTGAGGGAATCCATGAAACGAAAGATAAAATGAGCATGGTCGCCGCCAAAAACTATTTATCAGGTGGCTGGAAAACTCTGCCCAATGAGTTTAAGGAAATGGAGTTCACCGATGACTATCATTGTGCTGCCCTTATCTATGAATTTGTGAAGCACGAACATGAAGAAGCAATCTTGGTGACAGAATCAAAACATCTTGGCAAAACACATTTAGAGAAAAGTAATTTTTTAAAAAACTTAGCCTATCTATCTGATAAATAGCCCAACAGTCCTATGAAATCTAAACTCCAATCTACCTATCTCCCCTTGCTTCTAAGCACGGTTTTATTGCTGATGGTCGTTGCTCAGAACAGAGGCAACATATACGGTTCCTACGCTTTGTTTTCGTGGGCTTGGTTGTTAGTAGTGCTGCTGCCTTTGTTGTTGAAAATTTTGCTTCCTCAATATCCTGTTTTTGAAGCCCGTTTTTTGAAGATAAGTCCTTTATTGGCAATGGGTTTTATTTTTCTACAAGGCTTGATTTCCATACACCCTATTTATCTCTTAGGTATTCATTTGATAGGCTATCTGCCGCTTTTTTTCCTTCAAGTTTATGCTTACAAAACCCAAACAACTGGTGCCCTTGTTGATTCTGTAAACGAATTAAAAAAACTGGAGTCTATAAAGGTTAATGAATGTAAAAACTACATCATCAAAGGTCGCCTCAATCGCGCTTTTGATGTACTGCAAGAAAATTTAGATGAAAAATACGCTGCCTATGAAACTTTTATATTGTTGAGTCAACAATGGCACAAAGTAGAAAGAGAACGAACACAAGGTATTATGACGACCGAACAGGCAGGCGTAGAAAATGTTCGACTTACCAAAGCCCTTTTGCAATTATTAAAAACAGCTTAATATATAATAATAAATTATTAAAAATAATGACATGAAAACCAAAATTATACTCCTTTTCCTACTCATCCCCCATCTCCTCTCCGCCCAAAGCTACTACCGCAATTGGACGGTGAAATCCAACACCCAAAAAGAAAAAATCGCCTTGGTGATTGCCAACAACTACTACAAAAGTGGCGGTCAATTGGTCGCACCGATTCCAACTGCAAAGAAATTGGCTACTAAACTCAAAAGCAAGGACATAGACGTAATGGTGGGGCACGACCTCAGCAGAATTCAGATGTTGCAGATATTCCAAGAATTTGCGAACGAACTGAAGGATTATCAATTTGGTATTGTCTTTTATTTGGGGCATGGCTTTCAGATAGAGGGTGAGAACTATCTGATTCCCGTAGATGCGAATCCGCAAACGAAGTGGGAGGTAAAGTACAGTGCCGTCAATGTGGACGATGTATTGAAGCTCATGAACTATCCACAAAAACCCAAAGTCATTGTATTGGATGCTTGCCGAAACAACCCTTTTGAGCAGCACTGGACTTCAGCAGAACGCAGTGGCAACAGAGATGGCTTCAATGCGGTACCTGCTCCAAGCAACTCCGAAATCCTTTTCACCACCCAAAAAAACAGCAAAGTTCGAGACAACAATCCCTACATTCAATACTTCATGGAAGAACTCGACAAAGGGGGATGTTTAGACGATATGGTACGCAACATCAGCCGAAGAATACTAAAATCTGGGAATCAACAAGTTCCTGCCAAATATGGCTTGTTATTGGACAAGGTGTGTTTTGGTCAAATGGCGGTAAGTGGCGCTTCAACCTCTTCTTTTAGTATCAAAAAACCTACAACAGTAACCTTTTCTGAAACTAAAGAAAATAGTTTTAAACTAACCGCCAAAAAGCTCGACTTTATCCCCGAAAACATGGTCTTTGTAGAAGGGGGTAGTTTTGAAATGGGCTGTGTGACAGGCGACTCCAACTGTGGGAGTGATGAAAAGCCAGCGCATCAAGTGACTTTAGACGACTTCTACATCGGCAAATACGAAGTGACCAATGCCGAGTTCTGCGAGTTCTTGAATGTCAAAGGCAACAAAACCGAAGGAGGAGCAACTTGGTTGGATATTGAAAGTAGTGCTTGCCAAATCGAATACAAAAACAACAAATATATACCCAAATCTGGATATAGTCAATATCCTGTCATTGAAGTAACTTGGTATGGAGCGAATGCGTATGCTCAATGGAAGGGAATGAGATTGCCAACCGAAGCAGAGTGGGAATATGCGGCAAGAAGTCGGGGAAAAAGTGAGATATGGGCGGGAACTTCAACGGAAAATAGTTTGGATAAATATGCAAATTACTATGGCGACAAAGATGGCTACAGCAAAACCGCTCCTGTAGGAAAATTTCAGCCAAATGATTTGGGAGTATATGATATGAGCGGCAATGTTTGGGAATGGTGTGCAGATTGGTACGATTCGGCTTACTACAAAAACAGTCCGAAATCCAATCCTGTCAATCAGACGAAAGCCACCTATCGCGTTTTGCGCGGCGGTAGCTGGGCCATTAATGCAGTCAATTGTCGGTCGTCTAATCGCTACTACTACTTTCCTGGCAACAGCCTCAACGACTACGGCTTCCGCCTTGCCCATAGTTTGAAGTAGCGGTTCATTCCATTCCAATTTTTGAGCTAAAGAACGAGTAGGCTGGTTTCGTGAGTACGAAGCGTTGCGGTAGCAGCGAGAACGAAACGAAACAAAGCTTACTCGAAGGGGGTTTGGGGGCTTGCCCCCAATGATTTTTTTCAAAATAAAATTTTTTTTTGATGCAAATTCAATTATTTACCATACCCGTTTTGGATAATGTAACTGCTTTGAAGGAGATGAACCAATTTTTGCGGGGACATAGAATATTGGATGTTCAGCAGAGGTTTGTTGCTGCCGAGCATGGGGCTTATTGGAGTTTTAGTATTCGGTATCTTTTGAGTGCTATCAAAGAACAGGGAGGAAAGTTGGTAGGCAATAATCAGAAGAAAAAGAAGATAGATTACAAGACTACCCTAAGCGAGGATGCGTTCAAAGTGTTTTCTCTATTGAGGGTGTGTAGAAAAGAAATCGCTCAAGAAGATGCAGTACCTGCTTATAGAATACCAAAGGCATATTTTGCCTTTGTTGGCATTTACCCAATATGCTAGCACTAAAAAACTTAGACAAGAAATAATTGAGAAACTTGAAGGGCAATCATCGTAGGGACTCAGCGCGTTTTGCGCGGCGGTAGCTGGAACAATAATGCAGTCAATTGTCGGTCGTCTAATCGCAACAACAACAATCCTGACAACAGCAACAACAACAACGGCTTCCGCCTTGCCCATAGCTCAAAAATTGGATGGATGTCTGCTTCATGAACAGATGATTGTCCTGTTCTTCCTCTTTGGAGGTGAGACAAATAGAATGAACAACTATCCAACTAGTAGGCAAGTGACCGAAAGTTGGATAGTTTTGTATTTTAGGAATTGAAAAATGTCGGCGAACCTAAAGGTGTCGCCGACATTTGAAATCACTGTCGCTTCAATTGTCGCCGAGTTTGGAAAAAATACAGGTTTTCTTATCGCAGGATAGGGTTTATTAGTTTTCAAAAATTATTTCGTGTTTCTCTGATTACTCTAAACCCCTGTGCAACATCCCCCCCCCCGCCCCCTTCAAAGAGGGAGTTTTGGCGTGAATTCCCCCTTTGAAGGGGGTTAGGGGGATGTTAGGCAAAGTGTGGAAAACCACGAAGTAAATATCGAAAGTGAATAAATCCACCCCTGCGATAAGAAACAACGATTTTCAGATCAAAATATAATTACAAAAACCATGAAAACCTTACCTATTTTCATCTACACCTTTTTCTTTTTCTATTGGACAGAAAATCTATCCGCCCAATCCGATTCCCCCTATCAATATCCGAGAGGCATTGCAGCAGGAGAAGACAGAAACTACGATGACATTCCCGAAAAAACGCCTTTGATGCGTAGTTTTTACGCAGTACCTGACCGTTTTTCCCTCAAACAATACGCACCTACTCCACAACATCAAGGAAACTACAATACCTGTACCGCTTGGGCAATCGCCTATGCCGCCCGCACCATTTTGGAAGCCCAAAAACAAGGATGGACAAACCAATCCACAATTGACAATCATGCCTTTTCCCCCGCCTTTCAGTACCGACTGACCGAACCCTACAACAGCGATTGCGACGGAGCCTATCCCTCCGAAGTAGTCCAAACCTTGCAGGACTTTGGCGCATTGCCCATCAAAGATTTTCAGGTGGAGGAGGGCGAAAAAAGCTGCCCCATCCAACCCATCGAACTTGCCAAACACCCCAAAGCCGCTGCCCACAAAATTGAAGCTTATGCCAAGTTGTGGACCAGCAATTACACCGATGAAGCAGACAAAATCAAACGTACCCAAAAAAGTTTATCGGAAGGCAATCCCGTCATCATCTCCATGAAATGCCCCCCTTCCTTTGACCGTATTGGAGCAGATGGTTTGTGGACAGTCACAGAAAGCCCCGATTTTTTCCAACAAGCACAACCTGTTTTGAGGCACAGCCTTTGCGTAGTCGGCTACGATACCAACAAATTTGGCGGTGCCTTTGAAGTACAAAACAGTTGGGGAACAGATTGGGGCAATGGCGGATATGCTTGGATAAGCGAAGCAGATTTTGCGAGGTTTGTTTACCAAGCCTTTGAGTTGATACAACTACCCACATCCGACAGCAAGGAGAATTATTTGGCAGGCAAATTTGAACTCTACAGTTTGGACGAAAGAGAAGACCTAAAAGTAGATTTACAACAAAATGCCGCTGCAAGCCCAAATCCCATCGGCTACTATCGGGTTCGCTCTCCTTTGTCGTCGGGCAGCCGAATGAGAATCTATTTAGAAAGCCAACAACCCGCCTTTGTGTATTTGTTAGGCACAGGTTCGACAGACACCTCCATAAAAACTCTGTTTCCCTTTGAAGGATACAGTGCCGCCATGAACTATCAACACTGTGAAGTAGCCCTGCCTTCCGAAGATCATTATTTTGAGATGGATGCTACCCTTGGAAAAGATTATATTATCGTTCTGTATGCCAAAGAAAAATTGGATATTGAAGCCATTCGTCAAAAAATTGCAGATACTTCGGGAACTTTGTCTCAGCGCATCCAAAATGCCCTTCCATCGAATTTGATAGAAGCTCGACAGATTGATTTTTCAAAAAAAGAGGTTGCCTTTGAAGTGAAGCAAGCGGAAGGTCAGCAGAAGGCATTGGCGGTGATTATTGAATTTGAGCATTTGGATTGAATAGTATTGAATTAAGTAAGGGTAAAAAAATAACTCCTCGTTTTCTTTTGCTAACATACCCCATCCCCCACCGAGAAATCGGGGCAGGCTTTTCAAAAGGGGAATATTGGTCGATGAGTTATTTTTTCTTTTTTACTAAGCAATAAATTACCCATCAAAATCCACCACAACCTTTGTAGAAACAGGCACTGCTTGACAAGTCAAAATAGCCCCCTCTTGAATTTCTTCTTCTGTCAGCGCATAGTCCACATTCATGACCACCTGCCCCTCCAACAGCGAAGCCTTGCAGGTCGTACAAACGCCTGATTCACACATAAAAGGAACATCCATATTTTGCTGCAAACAAGCCGCCAAAACCGTTTCGCCTTTCTGAATCGGCACATAATGTGGTTGCCCATTCAATAGTATCATGGAAGAAATAACTTCTTCATCGTCTTGACTGACCTTTGCAGGAATAGCCAATTTTGCAGCCGTCTTTTTTCGGTGAGCAAGGGTTTCTTGTGCTTGTTTTTCCATGTCGAAATATTCCACATACACTCGTTCCTCACCAATCCCTAAATCTTCCTTCAATGCACTTTCTACTGTTTGCATCATGGCAGTGGGACCGCAAATAAAATGCGCTGAATTTTGCCATTCCTCTTGTCCATAATTTTGCAGTAAAAAACTACTGTAATCTTTTGTTGTGTAGAAATTCCGGAGCCCTTGCCAGTCTTTTTTTGCCCTCGTAAAAATGGGGTGAAAGATGAATTTATCTGCAAATTGCTGCTGCAATTCCTTCAATTCATTCCAATAAATCGCCAGTTGTTGGTTTCGATTGGTGTAAAACAAAACTACTTTTTGCGCTTTGTATTTTTCTTCGGCCAACAAGCACTTCAAAACGGATACAATGGGTGTAATACCGCTTCCCGCAGCATACAAAAAATAGTTCTTAGCTTGGTCTGTTGGACTTGGACTGAAATCACCCAAAGGAGGAAAAATCTCCAATTCGTCTCCTTTTCGCAAAGTATCTACCAAAAAGCCTGATACCAATCCGCCTATTTTTCGCTTGATACATATTCGAAAATAATTGTCCGTTGAAGAGCAGCTCGACAAAGAATAAGACCGCAACACAAACCGCCCCAATATTCGAGTACGCAGAGTGATGTATTGTCCTGCTTTGTAAGTAAAAACATCTTTCAATCGTTTGGGAATCTGGAAATAAACAGAAATGGCGTGGCGATTCTCTTGAACGATTTTGGAGATGTAAAGGGTATGAAATTGTTGTTTTTTGTGGGTTGGCATTTGATGAATTTGATTGTTGCTGCAAGTTCAAAATTTATCTTGTAAACACAAAATCTATCAACAATCTCTCAAAACATGAGCCAAAGCTTCAATAAAAGCTTTATTCGCATCAGGTGTTCCTATGGTGACTCGAATACAATCGGGTGCGCCAAAATTGGTGACAGGTCGAACCATGATTCCTTCTTTCTGCATTTTTTCTTCAAATTCTAACTCGTCCATCGGAGGTTTCATCAAGAAAAAATTGGCTTGACTTTTCCAATATTGAATGTCCAACTTGTCCAATTCGGGATATAAATAAGCTTTTCCAGCGTTGATATTGGCCACTGTTCGATTGATAAAATCTACGTCCTTCAATGCTGCAATAGCTGCCTTCAATGCCAAAGTGTTCAATAAAAAAGGTCGCCTAATTTGGTTGATGTATTGGGCAATTTCGGGAGTCGAATAGGCATAGCCAATACGCAAACCAGCCAAACCATAAGCTTTGGAGAAGCTGTTGACAGCAATCACATTTTTGCCTTTTGCTATGTATGGCAGTCCTCTCGTATAATCTTCGGCAGTGGCAAATTGGTAATAGACTTCGTCATAGACTACGATTACATGATTGGGTATCAAGGCAATCAATTCGTCAATTTTGGCTTTGGGAATATATGTTCCTGTCGGATTGTTCGGGCTACACAACCAAATTATTCTTGTGTTGTCATTGATTGCAGCTACAATTCCTGCCACATCCAATGAAAAATCATCTCCTTTTAGAGGAACTTCTCTCACCACTGCTCCTACCTGTTTCGGAAACTGATGATAGGGAATAAATGTGGGATTGGAAACGATGCACTCCAATCCTTCGCCCAAAAAAGCATGGGTAATCAATTCCAAAATGCCCACTCCACTATTGTCAGTAATAAACTGTTCGGGTCTTAGTTTTCCACCATAAAATTCACTCAAAGCCACTTGCAAGCTGTCTCCTTTTTGTTCGGGATATTCATTGAGACTGTGGATGTTTTCCTTCAAAGCCTCAATCGCTAAAGGTGAAGGTCCTAATAAATTTTCATTGGAGGACAGTTTATAAATCTGTTTATCTGTCTGGATTTGGTCTTTGGATTTTCCGCCTTTGTAGGTAGAAATAGTAGATTGAAGGTAAGGTTTGAAGAATGAGATGTTTTTTTTCATCTGTTTATTTTTGTTTTTCAAAGGTCAGATGGAACTTACCATGAATTAAATAATCATTTCCCTTTGTGTTTTAATAATTATTTAATCATGGACGTTTCATTTGTTTATTTTTTCTTTTTGAAGGTCAATTAACCGATATTTCCAACTCTAAACCAATTCCATCTTTGACTCCAAAAAAATCTTTGGCATTCCCGTCTCTAACTGCAATTTCCAACAAGCCACTGCTACCAATCAAACACAACGGTTGTCCTTTGTCAACATCCGAGTAGGTGCGCTTCAAAGAATCAAAATCGTAGTCTAAAAATTGAGTTGTAATTAGGAAAGGTTTCGCAATTCGGATATTCGTTATAAGGTTTCCGAAGTGATCGATGTAAATTACTTTGCCTTTGTGAATGCCCGATTTTTCGACGGATACAAAAGACGTATGTCGGTGCTGCAAGTTGGTGTTATTGCCCATTGCAGCAGGTGCGATACCCGTTGACAAATGCGCCGCAACAGGTGCAAATATATCTCGACCATGAAAAGTAGGGCTGATATGTTTCAGAAAAAATTGAGGATTGGTAACGGATACGGCATGATAGACTTCATTTTCAGCTAAAATCAAGTCCAATAGACCATTATCGGGCGCAATGAAGGTATGATGTGGTGTTTTGACCACGATAATTTTGCGCTTGCTGCCTACGGTTGGGTCAACTACATTTACAAAAATGGTTTTTTCGGGAAAATATCGGTAAGCACTCCACAACACAAAAGCGGCTTCGGCTACTTGTTGTGGACGAATGTGATGGGTGATGTCCAACACTTTCGCATCGGGGTTCATAGTCGAAATGACTCCTTTCATCATTCCAACGTAGGCATCTTTGGTTCCAAAATCTGTTAGTAGAGCTATGGTCGGTGGGTTCATGGTTTTTTAATTTATTTGCATTTTAGTTGATTTGATTTCTGATTCATCAAAAATTGTCATCATCTTCATCGTATCCTCCTTCAAAACTCGACAAATCGAACATGCTATTGAACAAATCCTTGAATTGAAAACCAGATTGAACAAGCGATTTGCTGAGTTGGGAATATTCTGCCAATCCATGCAGCAAAAATTCCATCAAAAATAATTTTTCATTTTTTGAAGCATCTCTATGATATTGTTTGACCACTTCAATCAGTCCAGGGATACCGTATAGCTTACGGGCATAGGCTTCATTCGGCAAATCGTTCATCATATCTATTTCATTCCCATTGCCAAACCAATCAATGATCCGACGATATGGATTCGGTTTTTTACTCTTTTTGAAAGATTCTGGATCAGGGAAGTGTTCCACAAACATGGTGCGAATCGCTTTGCCAATCAAATTCTGGGCAACGATGAAAGGGCCTTCTTGTTCGCCTTCATAAACCAATTCGATTTTCCCGGTAATGGAAGGCACAACGCCCCAAAAATCCCCTACTCTTACATGTGTAGCTTTTTCGCTGTTCAACAACATTCTGCGCTCTGCCGAACTTGCCAAGTTTTCACGAGCCGAAATCGTCAAACGAGCCGATACACCGCTTTTGGCATCTACATATTCGCTTTTTCGAGCCTCAAAAGCAATCTGCTCAATCATATCCAAAGCGGTATCGTTGAAGCTAATAGTTGAGCGTTGATTGCCCGAAAGTTTTGCTTCTTGTTCTGTTATTTTTCTCGAAATTTGGATATTGGCGGGATAATGTGTCAAAATTTGGCTTTCGATTCTATCCTTCAATGGTGTGACAATACTTCCTCGATTGGTATAGTCTTCTGGATTGGCAGTAAATACAAATTGAATATCTAAAGGCATTCGCACTTTGAAGCCCCGAATTTGAATGTCGCCTTCTTGCAAAATATTGAAGAGAGAAACTTGAATACGAGCCTGAAGGTCAGGTAATTCATTAATCACAAAAATACCTCTGTGTGAACGAGGCACCAAACCAAAGTGAATCACTCTTTCATCCGAGTAAGGAAGTCTCAAAGTTGCGGCTTTGATGGGATCGACATCTCCAATCAAGTCGGCCACACTCACATCAGGAGTCGCCAATTTTTCGGTATAGCGGTCGTTTCGGTGCATCCAATCTATCGGCGTATCCTCTCCATGTTCCGCAATCAGGTCTTTGGCAAATCGAGAAATCGGTCGAAGCGGATCGTCATTGAGTGCCGAGCCCTTCACCACAGGTACATATTCGTCCAACAATTTGACCATCAATCGAGCGATTCGTGTTTTTGCTTGTCCTCTCAAGCCCAACAAAATAATATTGTGGCGAGACAATAAAGCCCGCTCTATGTCAGGGACAACCGTATTTTCAAAACCAATAATCCCATCAAATACGGGTTCTCGGTTGCGAAGTTTTAGGATTAGGTTATCACGGATTTCTTCTTTTATAGACTTTGGACTGTACGCAGATGCTCGCAATTTGCCGAGCGTATCAATTTGGTGAATGTTCATATAGTTGTCTTGGAATAAAATTTTAGGGAAGTCAAATTGGGTAATGAATGAAAATCAATTTTTGACCATTTATTTAAACTAATTAGGATGCAAATTAACACTATTTTTTTGAAATAGTTCAGCATTGGGTAAGAGGAAGTCTACCCACGAAGGGTAAAACCTTTTTTCATTCTTTTATCTTGTACCTCCATTTGCACTTTGCATTAGAATTTCTTGTCAATCTTCACAATATTTGCTCAACATTTGCAGGGCATCGTAGCTCCCCAACCCTTCTGCCTGTTTCCAATCTGCACAAGCCGCTTGCACCCGATTGAGGCGATGTTTGGCATTTCCCCTCCTCAAAAACGCATCTTGATTGCGACGGTCAATATTGATGATTTGAGTAAAATCTCGAATACACCCTTCGTAATCACCTGCTATAAACTTGAAATTGGCTCTTGCTCCATACGCTTCAATGTATTCAGGGTCAATCTGCAATGCCTTGTCAAAATCTTCCAATGCGCCTTCGTTGTCATTCAACAAACGTTTGGTGCTTGCTCGGTTGATAAAGGCTTGTTTGAGTTGAGGATTGAGTTCGATGGCCTTATTGCAGTCTGCCAAAGAAGCTTGAAAATCGTTGAACAAGACCCGCTGAATGATGCTTCGATTGCTGTATGCTTTGCTATACTTGTCATCAATCTTCAAAGCCTTGTTATAATTGTCCAAAGCTGCTCGGTATTTCCCCATAAAATAGAGTGAATTTCCCCGATAATTATACGCATCAATATAGTCCTTGTCCATTTTGATTACTTGGTCAAAATCCTTGATGGCCATTTCGTATTGATGTAATTCGTATTTGGCATAGCCTCTAAAATACCAGCAATTGATTAAGTTAGGATCCAATCGAATCGCAATGTCATAGTCTTCAATGGCATCTTCAAAGCGTTTGAGTCTATACTTAGCATCTCCTCGATTGTCGTAGGGTTTGGCAAAGTCGGGGTCTAATGCAATCGCTTCGGTATGGTCGCTAATCGCCTCCTCGTATTTGCCGATGATGTATTTGCAATAGCCTCGATAGTAAAAGGCACTTTTGTTATCGGGGTCGAGTTGAACGGCTTTGGTATAATCGCTGATGGCTTGGCGAAATTTCTGCTGTTTGAAGCGGCAATTCCCTCGATTGTTGTAGGCATTCGCAAAAGTTGGATCAATGCTAATGACCTCAGTATAGTCAATTTCTGCTTCTTTGTATCGCTTCAATTTGTACTTAGAATCGGCCCTTACATTGAAGGCTTTGGCATGACCTCTCTGCAAATTGACAGCTTTTGTAGCATCTGCAATAGCTTCTTCCAACCTGTTCAAACGGTATTTAGATAAGCCTCTAAAATAGTAGGATTCTGCTTCGTTGGGCATTTGTTGAATTGCATAAGTGAAATCGCCAATGGCTGCTTCATATTTTTTCTGCTTGAAATTGGCATAAGCTCTGTAAAAATAGGCTTTACTATAATTGGGGTCGAGCTTCAATAGATGGTTCAAATCCTTCAAACAAGCTGCAAAATTGTCAGTTTTGAAGTATAAGACACCTCGATAGTAGTAGGCATTGATATTTTGGGGATCTAACTTAATCGCCATATCGAAGTCTTTGAGGGCTGCAAGGTTGTTGTTTTGATGGTAGAATACATTGCCTCTGTTGCCGTAAGCGATGGAATATTCGGGGTCTAATTCGATGGCTTTGTCAAAGTCTTTTCTGGCGGCATCGTATTTTTTGATTTGATAATAGGTCAGCCCTCTGTTATTCAAGGCTTCTTTGTATTGTGGCTTCAAACTCAGTGCTTTGTTGAAGTCAATCAAGGCTGCGTCGTATCGCTTCAAATCGTACTTGGCATTGGCGCGATTGTAATAACCCTGAGCATATAATGGATTGACGTTGATGGCTTGTGAAAACAAACTAATGGCCCCTTCGTAATCTCCAGCTCTTGCCTTGTTACTTCCTTTTTGGTTAAGTTCTTCTACGTTTTGAGCATGACTTGTTTGGCAAAAAACAATGAACAAAAAAACAAAAGAAATACGAGATAAAGAGGTGAGTAAGTTTTGGTTGGTTAACGTTGATAAAATTTTGAAGTGTGGCTTTTTCATTGAAAAAATACAATTTTGGCGTTTACTGATTGCTTTATTCATAGCAAGAAATATGCTAAATTTTCAAAGATAGCAAAAGGTAAGCAAAATTGTAAGTAGGAGTTTTTAAAGTTTGCCCTGGGGATGTAAGGTCATTATGCGTTCTTCGGTAGCCGTTGTATTTATTTTTTTGTATGTTCAGGCTGATAATCAAATAACAAACGATTATCAGTCACAGATTTACTAATCACTATTATGCCTTAATGTGCAATTCTGAATCAAAATCACGGTTGTTGTAATCTCCCAAATCTGTGATTCGATACGCTTTTCCTGTCTGTAAATGAAGATGGTAAATACCATTTTGACAGTCTTTTTTGGCTTCAATGCTGACTGCTATTGTATCGGGGCGTTTGGGGCTTTTTGCCAATATTTGTACGGAATGAATTGGAAAGGGCGTAACATCTGTTTGGGTAAAATGATCAATATTAACATTGAGGATTCCTATTTCGGAGTCTGCTTCGTGCACAATCAAGAGGGCGTGATTGTAGCTCCACTGCCAACTGATGATTTCACCTTTGATAACGATTTTTCGGGCGTGACTCGGTTGTTGAATGTCTGCCACCCAAATAAAGCCATTTCGAAGATAGGCGACTCTATCGCCTTCTGGACTCAACTGCACCACATCTTGTTGGTGTTTTTTTGGGGAAACAATAGTTGAAGATGAACTGTTGGAGAATGCAAAAAGATGGACTTGGACAAACATAGATATGCCCACACACAAAATAAGGGAGTTTAGGAAAGGCGTAAAAATGGTCTTCATGCTGATAGAGTTTTGCAGTAGTTGACAAAAAATGGTCTGATGAAAGCATTAATGATAATAACGTATTTTTGTCTTTGTTTGTAGCCTTTTCTTAGAAAATTTCTTATGCGAATATAACTAAAATGGAGGATATATGCAAGTATTATTTGTTAATTTTTTTAGCAAATTCCTCATAAAAATTGCAATTCACATGTTAGTTGGTTGATTAGTAATTGGATATTTTTGTTATAGGACATAACGTTTAGGTGTTAGCCTGATTATTACAATCAAAAAACACTCCAAAAAGTTCCCGAAATTAATTAAAATGAGATTGAAAAGACAAATGAAAATCAGGGTGAGAAGTGAGAAATTAAAAATCAACTTTTACATCTTGCTTCCTGCTTCTTTTGTCCAAAATCGCCAGATATTTTGCAGTTCAATGATTTACCCCAAAAACGTAATCAATACTCCTGCTGCAACTGCCGAGCCGATAACGCCTGATATATTACTCGCCATTGCATATTGAAGTAAGTGATTCGTTGGGTCGTGTTCCAAAGCGATTTCATTTGCCACTCTTGAAGCCATTGGTACAGCACTCAACCCTGTTGCTCCAATCAAAGGATTGATTTTCTTTTTAGCAAACAAATTGTAGGTTTTTACCGCCATGATGCCGCCTGTAATCGAAAAGACAAAAGCGATAAATCCGCCTACGATGATTGCAATTGTTTGAAAATTGAGGAAAGCATCAGCGGTCATTGTTGCGCCAACGGTCAAGCCCAAAAAGATGGTTGCGGTGTTCATAATACCATTAGAGGCGGTCGTACTGAGTCGTTTGGTATCGCTGCCAATTTCTTTGATGAGATTGCCGAATAACAACATCCCGACCAAGGGAACAGAGGAGGGAACAAGAAGCGAAACAATCGTCACCAACAAGATAGGAAAGATGATTTTGACGGCTTTTATATTTTTGATTTTGGTCTTATTGGGAAATTTCCTGTCCTGCTGTTTCATGTTGATTTTCAGCTCTTCTTTGGAAACAGTAAACTTCACAACCAAAGGAATAATCACTGGTACCAATGCCATGTAAGAATAGGCTGCAATCGCAATAGGACCTAATAAATGAGGTGCTAACATAATCGTGGTGTAAATCGCTGTCGGGCCGTCTGCTCCTCCAATGATACCCAAAGAAGCGGATTCTTTGAGGCTGAAACCCATCAAAAAAGCAGCTATCAAAACGCTGAAAATACCAATCTGGGCGGCTGCTCCAAAAAAGGCCAAACGCAAATTGCGAAACATCGGACCGAAATCGGTCAATGCTCCTACTCCCAAAAAGATGATGGGCGGCAACAAACCCGTTTTGATGAGCGTGTAGTAGAGCATATTCATGATGCCGTAATCTTTGGCGAGTTCTATCACCGTAGCGTGTAGAATGGGCGCATCGCTGTCTATTGCAGGAATGACACTCATTCCTCCACCCGGAAAATTGGCTATTAATAGCCCAAAACCTATGGGCACTAATAGCAAGGGTTCGTATTGTTTTTTAATGCCCAAATACAGCAAACCAAAAGCCAATACCAGCATGAATACAATGCTGGGCTGGGCTATCAAATCGCCAAAGGCGGTCATTTGATAGAGTTTTTCTAATATATCCATTTAATTAACTTTGATTTTCATCAACACATCATCGTCTTCTACTTCTTCTCCTGTGTTCGCCACAATTTCTGCAATTTGTCCGCTTTTGTCTGCCTTTACTGCATTGGAGACTTTCATCGCTTCAATGTATCCGATGGTATCTCCTACATTGACCATATCCCCCACTTTTACAGCAGAGTCGCTTGGATTTTTTCGGAGATAAAATATACCTTCTAAGGGTGCTACAATGTCTTCGAGTTTTCCATTGATTTGAATGTTTGAAGGCTGCCCGTTTGTAGAAGGTTGTTGAGTCTGATTATCCTCACCATCCAAAACTCGTTGAAAATCACTTCTGTCATCTTGTGAATTGGGTGCGCCATCATAAGAAACAGTAACGGTAAAGTCTTCGTTGCCAACTCTTACGTTAAGGGTTTTGGGTTGGAATGTAGGACTTGGGCTGGAAATGGTTTTGGTTTCCTTTGAAGGAGGCGGAGTGTTTTTGGCTTCTTTTGCAGCTTTTCTTTTCGCAAGGTCGGCTTTGAAGTTCGCCTTTGCTTCACCTGATTTGTATTTCACATATTGTTCGGGGTGCATGGCATATTCCATCAATTCTTCGTCGTCTTGTCCCAATTCCCAGCCTTTTTGCAGCATGTCTTGGCGGTAAAATTCCAGCTTGTTGGGATAGAGGTCTTGCGGATTACCAGTGTAATATTCTCGCCCTTGTTCTTTTGCCATTGCAGCCAATTCAGGAGCAATTTTGCCTGGCAGTTCTCCTGAACGTCCCATCAACATATTCCAAACAGGATCGCCCATAATGCTCCAACGTTCCTTGCCTTTTTGCATTTGCATGATGTTTGCCAATGCAGTGTTTTTCACGTATTGACTATAAGGAGTCACCAAAGGCGGATAGCCCATTTTGGGCCAAACATATTCTACTTCTTTGAAGAGTTCTATTAGGAGTTGGTCTTGTGTCAATGGTGGGTCGTGTCGTTTTGCTCGGCCTCTGTTGATACTGACCAAATTCTTTTCCAAATCTGCCATTAAACTGCCCATCATTCCGCCTGGCAATCCTGGAGCAATCAACAGGGAATTCATATAGCGATTGCGGGGATTGATGTAATAGCCCAAAAAATCGTCTATGAATTCTTGGGTCAAACGACGGGTTTCCATATAGGCATCTCGATTGATAGACGGTAAGGAGAAACCTGCATCTTTGAGCATTTCGTGGATGGTGAGCAAGTCGGCATGACCTGTTCCCCAAGAAAGCGGCTCCATACCTACATCAATAATATCGGCTCCTGCCCTTGCAGCCTCCAAAGAAGTGGCTACTGAAAAACCTGGTGTGGAATGACCATGGTATTGAATCAAGGTTTTTGGGTAAGCTTTTTTGATGCCTGCAATGACTTTGCCCATTGAGACGGGTCTGCCAATTCCTGCCATATCTTTGATGCAAATTTCATCTGCTCCTGCTTCAATGAGTTTTTTGCCCAAGTCAATATAATACTGTACCGTATGGACTTTGGAGTAGGTGATGCTCAGTGCGGCTTGTGCAATCATTCCACCTTCTTTAGCATAATGGATGGAATCGGTGATGTTTCGAGCATCGTTGAGACCATCAAAGGAGCGTGAAATGTCTGTTCCTTGCTTCTTTTTGACCTTGAACATCAACTTTCTAATATCTGCGGGGACGGGACTCATGCGAATACCATTCAATCCTCTTTCGAGCATGTGGGTTTGGATGCCTACTTTATTGAAGGGTGTGGTCCATTCTCGCACTGCTTTGTTGGGATTTTCTCCAAACAATAAATTGATTTGCTCAAAGCCGCCACCATTCGTTTCGACTCTCGCAAAACAGCCCATTTCGATAATAGGCTCGGCAACTCTTACCAATTGATCTACTCGTGGCATATATTTACCCGATGATTGCCACATATCTCTATAAACCAAGCTTAATTTGATCTCACGCCCCATAGATTGATTTTTTTTGTTTGTTCTTTTTAAAAATTACTCCTTGCGCTCAATCTTCACGATTCGAGCTTTTCCTTCTGACACTGCCTCTATTGCAGCCACGATTACTGCAATTTTTTTGGCAGGAATGGCTGTTTTAGACTCTGTTGGTAAAAATGACTTGTATTTTTCGGTTGTTGAAGGTAGGTACTTGTTTACCAATCGAATCAGTACATTGCCGCTGATAACTACCAAGAATAGGATGGTGAAAACGGTAATCATACCAATCAGCAATAAAGTAAGTGCAGAGTATAAGGTTTCTGGCATGTTGAATGAAAATTTGGGTCGAATTTACACATAATTCGGGCAATACGCTAAACGATTGTTCAAAAATTGAAGAAAAACTATATTATTTTGACTACAAAAAAAAAGCCCCACCGAATCACCAGTGGGGCTCAATCAAAAACCATTTTTAACCCTAAAAACCTAAAAAATCTTGAAAAACTAATCCAATATATTGGTAAGGGTTTTTCACCCTTTTTGGGTATATAACTCCTTTGATGTCAGTTTTGTTTTGAGGAATTATTGAGAAGGGTCAGTGAATGGACAGTTTTTAGTTTTCTTAACAGATACTGTTATTCGATTACTATTCTCTTTGAACTATTGCTGTCCGTTACCGAGTCACTTACCTTGTTTATTAAAATCTGATTTCGAAGTAAGAAGGAAAGTTTCCATTATGGGCTAAATCCTTTTGGTCATATTCCAAAGTACGCTCAATGCTTTATCGGTGTCTTTTGTATCTACAAAAATATGGTCGTGGTAATATCCTGCAATGACATTGCAGCTGATATTGTTCTTGCCCAATTCAGAAGAAAAGGCTGCGGTTAGTCCGACGGCTTCTAAAGAGGAATGGATATTCAGAGTAATCCACGATGCTACAAACTCAAACGGAAGTTCAAGCCTCTCCGCATCTTTTTTGGAAACAACTACCGTAACTCCTTCTTTTTCTTTTATTTCACAAACGGTGATTTCTCGTGGAATAGATGCTATATTGGAGACACTTGCAAAAACATATTCGCCCTCATTGAGGACAGGCTGCATATTGGCTATGAGTTCTTCCAAGTTTGTTATGCCTGTTGTATTGTGCATTTTGTAAGCATTTTTATTCAAGATTTGAGTACAGGACAAAAATATATTTATTGGATAAAACCTTATAGGTTTAAATCTTGAAACTTTATACAATTTTATTAATGAGATGAATTTACATAAAGAAAAACCTATAAGATTTAAATCCTGAATCATAAAACAATTTGTTCTGTACTAAAATTCAAAATTGCCCCAGTGCTTAGTGATGGTTACTCCCCAATCTTCACAACCCCAACCTCATTCATTTCCAAACTCCCCAAATACAATTTGTCACCATATTGATTCACACTCGTAATATCGTGCATCGAACCAGAAGGGTCTTGCATATTGTGGATGACCTCACCCAACTCATTGATACCGATAAGCATCCCATAATGAATAATTTTTGGAGGAGGAATGATGGATTCGGGCAAACGGCGAATCACCTTCCGCATAAAAGGCTTGTCGTACAAGGCTTCAAAATCTGCATTGGTGCGGATACTCGGCAGTGCCACCCAAAAAACACCTTTGCCATTGAAGGTAATGTTGTCGGGATAACCCGGCAATTCATTCACCAAAACCTCGCTTTGTCCTTTCTTTTCGCCCTTCATCCAAAACTTGTGAATCCTCATTCCCATCGTCTCATTGACTAGCAAAAAATCGTCATTCGGTCCAATCGCCACGCCATTCGCAAACCGCAAATTGTCCATTTCCACTTTGGTCTCTTTGGTTTGAGGATGGTAGCTTAGTAGTCGTCCCGTAGGCTGCAATTCCCAAGCCTCTCGCATGATGCCGTCTAAATGATTTCTTTGGGAAGCATCTGTAAACCAAATCACTCCGTCCAAAGCAATATCTAAATCATCCGTAAAAAACAGTTTTTTGCCATCGACACTATCGGTCAAAATGGTGATTTTTTTGTCGGGACTGATGGACAACAAACCCTTCACTGCATCTGCTGCAATCAAATTGCCCAAAGTATCGAACTTCAATCCCAAAACCCGACCGCCTGTATTCACAAAGGTTTCCAAATTTTCGCCTCCTTCCGAAAAACGCACAATATCTCCATTGGATAAACCTGTGTAAAATAAGCTGTCAAGCCCCATTGCCACGTCTTCGGGACCATGACCAATCCCCTTCAATAACTGAGCTTTGTCCTTCAAATCGTTGTTCTTGGCGAAAACTCCTTCAAGCCCAGGATTGGGTGGAGGTGTGTAAGCTACTGGCTCAAAATCAACGGGGTAAAATAGGAGGTACAGCACGAGGACTGTGATTAAAAGGAGTAGAATTTGTAGAAGTTTTTTCATTTGGTGATTATTTTTTAATCGCTGCATTGTACCCCCTTCCATCAATCAAAATCTTGGAAATAATCTCACACAAAATTTCCGAAGTTCCGCCTCCAATCTGCCCCAATCTCGAATCCCGCCACATTCTCGCCATCGGATAGTCCTCCATATAACCATAACCGCCAAACATTTGCAAGCAGTCGAAAGTCACCTTGTCGCTCAATTGAGTAGCCAACAATTTCGCCATTGAAGCCTCTTTGACCAAATAATCGCCATCCTCATAGCGTCGGTACAAACTGTGCACAAATTCCTTGTTCATTTCAATTTCGGCAGACATCTGTGCGATTCTATGCCGCAAAACCTGAAACTTATTGATATTTCTCCCAAAAGCCTCTCGTTCACTCATGTACTGCAAAGTCACCTCCATTGCATACTCAGAAACCGCTACTGCACCCGCTGCCATTGACAAACGCTCCGAAACAAAGTGCTGCATGATGTAGAAAAAGCCTCTGTTTTCTTCACCCAACAAATTGCCCACAGGCACACGCACATTGTCAAAAGCAATTTCGCCTGTATCCGAAGCTTTCCATCCCAATTTGTCCAATTTGGTGGCACTCACGCCTGGCGTGTCACGGTCAATAATCATCATACTGATGCCCTTTCCTTTCGCATCGGGATTGGTCTTTACTGCCGCCACAATGTAGTCGCTGTTCACGCCATTGGTAATGAAAGTTTTAGAACCGTTGATGAGGTAATGGTCGCCATCCCGCACCGCAGTCGTCCGCAAGGATTGCACATCCGAACCGCCAAAAGGTTCTGTGACCGCCATACAGCCAATCAGCTTTCCTTCAATGCCGGGAATCAAGTATTTCTCTTTTTGTTCCTCGTTCCCTTCTGCATTGATGTGCGTCATTGCCAACATAAAATGCGCTCCAATTGCAGCCACAAAACCACCCGAATTGACTCTTGCCATTTCTTCGTGCATTACAACCGAATACCAAATATCGGCATCCATTCCACCGTATTTTTCGGGCAGTGCCAAACCCAAATAACCCATTTCGCCAAATTTGTGGTAAATCTCTCTTGGTATTTCACCGTCTTTTTCCCATTGGTCAATATGCGGTTTGACTTCTTTTGCCAAAAAATCTCTGAGCGATTTTCTGAACATTTGGTGTTCTTCTTTGAAGTAGTATGAGTTCATATTCTAATTGATACTTTTGATTCTTAGTTGATTCTTTTGATACTATGGATGCTTGGGTGATACTATTGTTTCTTAGTTGATGTTATGGGTGCTTGGGTGGTGCAACTTCAACTGTTGTCAAGATCTGTAGCATCGTAAATTAATATTCCTCTAATTTTCTACTCCCAATACGTTTCAAAGGTACACGAGTTTAGACACTAAATTCAAGAATTTTATCGGGAACTTTGTCAAAAATTGCAGTCTCAATAAAATCAGAGCAAACGCCCTATTTTCTTGCATTTTCTTCTAATTTCAGACTTTGGACGAAGGAGCAACTTATGTCAAGATGCTATTTTGTTGTAAATTTTTAATTATCAATATTTTGCGTCTTTGCTCCTACATCCTCCTTCTTTCGTCCAAAGTCCAATCCTATTTTTAAGAGTAAGACAAGAAAATCCTTTTCTATTGAGTTATAATCTATACAAATACTTTACACCAAAAATCCACCATTCGATATGAAAAACATCTTCTCGATTCTTGTAGCTTTTTTATGCACTTGTACTATCCAATTCCTTCAAGCCCAAACAACAACCAAAAACCTTCAAAGTGAAATCATTGCAGCAACTGTATACCTCAATGCAGCCGAAGTGCAACGCACTGCAAAAACACAGCTCACGTCTGGCACAAACCAACTGATATTCACCGATCTCTCCAACAAAATGGATAGAAACAGTGTGCAACTTTCGGCTACAAATGGAGTGAACATACTTTCTGTTACCGTCCGACACAAAGACCGAAAACTCGAAAGCAAGCCCACTTTTATTCAAGAAATGGAAGATTCTATAGAATGGGTAAAGGACCAAATCACCTTACTCAACAATGACTTGGAAACCTATAAGCAGGAAAAGGAATTGTTACTGCAAAACAAAAGTATTGGTGGTACACAAACGGGAGTCAACATTACCGACCTCAAACAAGCTGCCGATTTTTACCGCTCCCGCCTCAAAGACATTCACCAATTGCAGCATAAAGCCAAAAAAGAAATTGATGAACACCGAACCATGTTGTCCAATTTGAAGCACCGCCTTCAAACACCTTTACAGAAATGGAGTACCCCTAAAAAAGAAGTATTGGCAACAGTTGAAGCAAATACTGCACAAAGCGTTGAGTTTGAATTAAAATATTTGGTAGCAAATGCGCTTTGGAGTCCAAGTTACAATTTGCGGGCAACCGACATCACCGAACCCATTAGCCTTGAATACCAAGCCCAAGTCTATAACGACACAGGCATTGACTGGAAAAACGTGCAACTCAAGTTATCAACTGCTGACCCCACACAAAATGCCTCAAAACCTCAATTGGAAGTATGGACGCTCAACCATCAGCAACGAAACTCCTATGATGAAGGAATTGTCAATAACAGACTTTATAATTATAGCGGCTTAGACACTATTTCTGTTATAGATCCCGTCACTTATGAAGAAAAATTAGAAGTAGTTAGGAATGAAGCGAATGTACGACAAATTGAAGTGAGTGAACTCAGTACCGAATTTATCATCGAAAAACCATACAATATTCCTGCTACTGCAAGCCCTTACGAAGTCGCAGTAATTCAATATGATTTGGAAGCAACTTACAAGCATTTTTGTGTGCCAAAATTGGATAGAGGCGTTTTCTTGTTGGCGCAGGTGACAGGTTGGACAGATTTGAACCTCATTGAAGGGCCTGCAAAAATCTATTACCAAGATACTTATATGGGGACTTCCGAAATACAAACAAGTGGTATCAAAGATACTTTGGATTTGTCATTGGGACGTGACGAAAAGGTCGTGGTAACTCGCACCAAACGGAAAGATGAAAGTGGAAAAAAGTTTTTGGGCTTCAATGTGAAGGAAACGTTCCTCTACGAAATCGCTCTTAAAAACAACCGTTCTACGCCCATTCAATTGGAAATTCAAGACCAAATACCCATCGCCCAAGAGAAAGACATCAACGTAGAAGCCATTGAAATCAGCAATGCAGAACAAGACGAATTGAGTGGTAGGCTTTTGTGGAAATACACTCTGAATGCGGGTGAAAGTAAAAAACTGAAATTGGCTTTTTCGGTCAAATATCCTAAGAACAAAAATGTGGTGATTCGCAAATCAAGGGCAGTGTATTCTCCAAGGTTTTATTAAATGCTATTTTTGTGGGAGTCATAGGAGAAGTTTCAGACTTTGGACGAAGGAGCAACTTATGTCAAGATGCTATTTTGTTGTAAATTTTTAATTACCAATATTTTGCGTCTTTGCTCCTACATCCTCCTTCTTTCGTCCAAAGTCCAATATGGTTGTTCACTTCAAAAAAAGATTACATTCAAATGCCAAATACTTCAACTCCTCCCCCATTTACTACCGAAAATGCTCAAGATTTGGCTCTTGAGCATTTTAAAATCAAACCTTTGTCTATTAAAGAACTGCCCAGTTATGAAGACCGTAATTTTCATTTGAAAACAACGGACGGCAAGCAATTTATTTTGAAAATTATGGTATTGGGAACGGAGTTGGAGAAGATAGAACTGGAGCATTTGGTGATGCTTCAACTCAATGCGACTGCTTACAACCTTCAATTTCCACAACCTGTACCCAATCAACAAGGAACGGACATTACCCATTTGACAGCCTCAAATGGACAAATCTATTTTATGCGATTGCTGACATGGGTGGAGGGCCGTATGATGGCAAACATTCAACCTTGTCCGCCTGAATTGTTGGTAAAACTGGGAGAAACTTGTGGTCGCATTTGTTGGGAATTGCAGGGCTTGGATCACCCCAATGCCCATCGAAAATTTGATTGGGACAATTCTCAGGCAATTTGGACAAAAGAGAAAACAGGCATTTTTGAAGATATAGAAAAACGGACTCTTGTTAAGTATTTCATTGAACTGTACGAAAGCCAAGCACTACCTTTTTTAGATAATCTTCCTAAAAGCATCGTTCACAACGACCTGAATGACTTCAATGTAGTGGTCAAAAACGATGGTGAAAATTTGGCCATCGCAGGAGTGATTGACTTTGGAGATGTGGTGTATACGAATACCATCAACGAATTGGCAATTTGTATTGCTTACAACTGCATGAACCAAGAAAACCCTCTGGAGGCTGTTTGTCATATCCTCAAAGGTTGTCAAAGTGTTTTTCCGTTTACCGATTCCGAAATCAAAGTTTTGTTTCCATTGATAGCCATTCGATTGGTGGTCAGTGTAACCACTTCTACTTTGACACTGATACAAACCCCTGAAAACAAGGAATATTTGCTGGCACACCAAGAACCCGCTTGGAGGCTTTTGAAGCAATGGAGCAAAATTTCGCCTAATGTAGCGTATGATGTATTTAGAAAAATGTGTACATAATCTTAACTTACGAACCAAACACTTTTTTAGTTTTTATTATTCTATGCTGACTATCATAAACTTGTAAAACATACACGCCTATATCCAATTTTGGCAAAACAGTATTCAAACCCTCCGCTTTGTATTTCAAAACAATTTGTCCAAAAGTATTATAAACCGCAATCGTATAAACTTCGTCCTCCTCTCCCATCCAATCCAACAATACTTGCCGCCCATTGAAGCCCAAAACCCTATACTGCAATTTTTGCCCACTCAAACGCACCGACACCACTTTGGAGTAGTCAAAACTACCGTCAATATCCGCCATTTTCAATCGGTAATACAATACGTTTTCTCCTTCAATATTGGAATCCATTAGCTGATAATGCTGCAATCCTTCACTGTTGCCCCTTGCTTTTACTTCTGCAATCACTTCAAAATCAACACCATCACTGCTTCGTTCTACTTCAAAATGACTGCTGTTCAACTCCGACAAAGTCCACCAATACAACTGCACATGATTTCCTTCCATCGCTTTCGCCTCCAAATCCATCAAGTCCACCGCCAAGGGTTCACCCAAACCTGTGTTTAGGTCGTCCGTCAAGGTGTTGAAAACCCGATTCGTTGCCACAGGTTCGTTGAAGTCAAAGTAAATATCCGCCTTGTTCTCGATTTTCGTTCCCAATTCCAAGCCCTCTTTCAGTTGGATGCTGTACTGCACAAAACCATGACTTTCAGGCTCGTTGGTCGTGCTGTCGGGCAATAGAATGTTGTCGAAAGTCCACACCAAAAGATTGCCAAATTTGATGTCGAAAGTATAATCGTGGCTGCTGTTGCCGAGGTTCAAAGTCGCTCCCTCCAATCCTTGCGGCAAGGTGTCGACTATCATCACCCGAAAAGCGGTATCGTTGCCTGTGTTTTGAAAGCGGATTTTGTAGGTCAGTTTGGTGTTTTCTTCGATGTAGTGTTGTTCGCTGATGCCTTTCGGGAATACTTGAATGTCGTTCGGGTCGAAAGAACCGATGATGGTTTGACAGTCGATGTCGACGCTCGGCGGGCGGTCGTTTTGTTCTACGCTGTTGACATAGCCGTAGGAAAAATTACCTTCTCCACAGGCTTCGACGATTGATTGAGCTTGGTCATTGAAGTGAGGAAAATGTGGACTTTGCTCTGCCTCCAAACGCACTGTTTTGCCATCCATATTCCAAAAAAACTGCTTTTTCTCACCACTCGCCAATTGAAATTTTTCTGTTTTGACCAACACATCGTTTTCATACACGTATAAATTTCGTTCTTCATCCATATTTCCACTTCCCACATTTTCCAATGAAAACGCAATGTGTTCTTCTAAACATTCCCCTTCGACTTCAATATCACTTCCGTCCCAAAGCGGATTTGGTGCTTCGCAAGGGTCATCGGGCAAAATGCGAGACTTCAAACAAATCGTGCTGCCCAAATCGGCTTCGCAAGAAATGGAATCCACAACCGTGAAAAATCCACATTCTCCAATGCCAATTGTTCCCAAGTCAAAAGTCCATTGCTGTCCTTCCTGCAATGTCGGATTTATACTGCTGGTCAAAGGAATCATTTCTTCGGGAAATTCGAGACTGATTTTGGCATCTTCGGCAGCGAGTGTTCCTTTGTTGCAGTAGCTGACTTTGTAGGTGTTTTTGAAACATCGGCGGAGTAAGGGTGTACCAATTTCGACTTCGAGTTTGGGGCAGTCGACCAATGCTTTTAAGGGGAAATTGAGGTTGGAGAGGGTATCGTAATTTTCCGAAAAATTGGCGGTGTATTCGCTTGTTCCACAGCCCATTTCGACCAGTTCGTCTTCCAATAAATAGGAAATCGTGTAGTCGCCATTGAGAAGTTCGGCTGAAAACTGTCCATATTGATTGGTGAAGGCATATCGGGTAATTTCGGGAGTAACAATGCTGATAACTGTATTGCCTGCCCAACCTGTTTCAGTTGTTTCTGGTTCGCAGTTTTCATTGGAGTCTAAGTATAAGTGTCCGTTGATGAGGTTGTTGTAGGATTTGCCACCGTTGTTGGTGTTAATAATATATACTTTTCTATCTCCTATATCCCAATCCACCACTTCTGCAACAAGATAAACCCCTTGTTGCGAATTAAGTAGGCTTTCGATGTAATAAAAACTTAAATTTTCAGAATCCCCTAAATCATAATACCTTATACCACCTGATGTATTTATATGGACTACAAAAGGTATTTCCATACAATCAAATCCATTGGGTTGATAATACAAATCGTAACCACTCAAAACATATCCATTATCAGAAATTGAATAGATTTCACTTACAGCAGATTCACAACCACAGTTCCAACAGTCTTCAACTTCACTAGGATAATCGCCATCAAAACCGTGAGTATGTTGTTGTGTCAAATTACCTATGGGTGATAACCAAATATAATGAGGTCTAGCGTCTCCCTCACAAGAATAATCTCCACGAATAAAATAATTTTCATTTGAAGTTTGCTCAATTTTATAAAAATAATAACCACAGTAAAGCGGGTAGGGACTGGTATAATTATATTCTTTTTCTATCTCTAAGTTTCCCATCTTGTCCCATTTTTGAAAAACTAAATAGTCTTTATCTTCATATATTGTTTCGCCATAATCAGTATATCTGAATATAAAACTAAGTCCTTCGTCTTGATTAATTATCATGTCATGAAAATCATATATGTCCATCCCTTCAAACTTGTAATAGACACTATCAATAAAATCTCCTTCGGCTGAAAAATACATGGCGAAAGCTTCATCATCGTCTATATAGTTCATTCCTGCTACCATATACCCACCATCTTTAGTTGGTTTTTGTTGTAGAATGTCTATGCATATTTCTTTATCATAATCTTTCCTCCACAGCTCACTCCCATCTTTGCTACTAATTGCAGATAACACCACTTTCGCTCCTCCTACTGTAATCACCTCCCAGTAATTGCCTGATTCCATTTCTATCAATGTATATGGAGTGTACAGTTCTGTTTCCCAAATTATTTTACCATAAGGAGTTAGTTTTGACAATTTATACTCAACAGGGTTTTTCACTTCATAACGAAGCCAATAATTTCCATCCTTCAAAGCCTTTATTTCTTGCACCCTTATTCCTTCAATTGGCAATCCCAATTCTGCAAAAGAACGATTCATGACCACTTGTCCCAAAACATTTATTTTCAGCAGTCTATATTCTCCATCTACCGAGATTACCACAATCAATCCATCATCAAGAGTCACATCCATATCCACATAACCCCAATCAGTATCAACTTCTCCCAACAACAATTCCCACTGCCCTCGAACTTCTTGATTCACAACAAAAAACAAAGTCACAACAAACAAAAAAGAAAAGATAGATTTTGTAAAAGTTTTCATAGGTGAATAGGATTTGAAGTAATAGAAATAACTCTCTATTCTAAAAAACGGAAAAGCGAAAAAAGGTAAATTCTAAAGCACCTCCTTCAAATACTCCCAAACCGTTTCTGCCACCAAACGATGTCCTTCTTCGGTCGGGTGAATCCCATCGGGTTGGTTGTATTTGGCAATGCCGCCCACTTTATCGAGCAAAAAAGGAATCAAAACGACTTCGTTGTTAACGGCAATGTTTTGGAATACTTTGCGGAATTCGGAAGTGTAGCGATTACCCATCGTTGGAGGAGCTTCCATCCCTGCTACGACTACTTTTGCATCTGGGTATTTTTCCTTTACCTCATCCAAAATAGCCTGTAAATTTTTTTCCGTTTCGGCGGGTTTCACCCCACGTAGAGCATCATTACCGCCCAGTTCTAAGACAAAAATGTCGACATGTTGCTTCAATACCCATCCAATTCGGTTTGCGCCCGTTGCAGTTGTTTCGCCACTCAAGCCCGCATTGATGACTCGATAATTCAAACCCAAAGAGTCAATTTTGTCTTGAAGGATTTGGGGGTATGCCATGCCTATTTCGTCCTCCAATCCGTAGCCTGCAGTCAAACTATCTCCAAAAAATAGGATGTTTTTCTTTTTGGAATCTTTGGGATTGGCCATTTCTTCCTTTGCAGCTATAGGAGCATTGTTGGCAGAGTTGGTATTGTCTACATTTTCTTGTGTATCAGAATTGCAGGAAAAGAAAAAGGGGGTTATCATCAACAGAATCAAAAATTGTTTTATCAATTGCATAAATAGCAGTACATTGTTTTTTGTAATTAATTTGTTTTACAGATAAGATACAAAGAAAGTATTGATTAAGTTTTTTAACGATGATAATAATCTGCTATAACAGAGATTCTTCAAAGAAACCAAATTTTGAGGTTCTTTCACACAAGATTCTCCGAGTTCTCGGAGCAGGCTCTTCGGAATGACAGTTTAGTTGGGGTGTAGTTTCAAATACAAAAAACAACAAATATGAAAGCAATGATTTTTGCAGCGGGTTTAGGGACTCGATTACGTCCTTTGACGAATGACAAACCCAAAGCACTTGTTGAGGTAAACGGAAAACCACTGTTGGAGATAGTGATTTTGCAGTTGAAGAAATATGGTTTTACGGACATTGTGGTGAATGTACATTACTTTGCAAAACAAATTATACGGTTTTTAGAAGCAAAAAATAATTTTGACATTCATATCCAGATTTCGGATGAAAGTGATTTGCTACTCGAAACAGGTGGTGGGCTGCAAAAGGCAAAATCTCTTTTGACTGCCAATAACCAACCTTTTTTGGTACACAATGTGGATATATTATCGGACATCAATTTGACCGAATTGTATCAAAATCATTTGAATAACAAATCTTTGGCGACTTTGGTGGTACGAAATCGAAGGACTTCACGGTATTTGCTATTTGACCAAGCCAATCGGCTGTGTGGTTGGAAAAATGTAAAAACGGGTGAGATTCGAATGGTTCGAGACTCAGCTGTTTCATTGAAGTTGAAGGCATTGGCTTTCAGTGGAATTCACATTATCAGTCCACGCATTTTTGATTATATGCCTTCTGAGGAGCGTGCTTTTTCAATCATTGAAACGTATCTGCAAGTAGCCAAAAAAGAAAAACTTATGGCGTATCCGAGTGATGATTCCAGATGGTTGGATGTGGGCAAACCCGAAAGTTTGGCACAAGCTGCAAAATTATATGAGGCTATACTTTTGAATTCTTAGAAATTAAAGTGGTATATTTCACCTGTTTATTTGATCACAGATTTCGCAGATATTTCAGATGTCGCTGATAAACAATATTTTGGACAGCTAAAATATGAAAGCGTGAAACATCAAACTTTTGTTTATCAAACCTTTATGTTTGGAACTATGAAATGTAGGTTGATAATTTGTAAAAATCTTTTATTGTAATGAGTAATCGCTACAAACGAATTGAAGAACTTGGCTGGGATATGAACTTGCTGCAAAGTACATCGGTGATGGTCGTTGGCGCAGGGGCATTGGGCAATGAGGTGTTGAAGAATTTGGCTCTTTTGGGAGTCGGTAATATTTTGGTGGCGGATATGGATACCATTGAAGACCATAATCTTACCCGAACGGTTTTGTTTCGAGACAGCGATATCGGACGCTACAAAGTGGAGGTTGCTGCCGAAAGATTGAAGGAAATGAATCCTGATGTAAACATCATTCCTGTGGTCGGCAAGGTACAAGATGTATTCGGCAGAGGGGTTTATCATCATGTGGATGTGGTCTTCGGCTGTTTGGACAATATTCAAGGTCGCATTGACATCAATCGCTATTGTTACCAAACTCAAACACTGTTTATTGATGCGGGTCTGAGGAAGTTAGACGGTGATGTGAAAGTTTTTGCCTCTCCTTTTGAAGTGTGTTTGGATTGTACCTTGACCGAACAGTTGAGGGAAGAGGCCTGGCGGCGTTTTTCTTGTTTGAAGCTTCGGCAGCGCAATGAGGACGGCAGGGCTACAATTCCTACTTCTCCTACTATTTCTTCGATTATGGCGGGATTGCAGGTACAATTGGCCATCAAGTATTTACATGGTGGTAAAATACCAGTTAACTATCGGATGTCGGTTTATGGATTCATTGATGAACTAAATGTCTCAAAAATGAGCTTCAATCCCAGCTGCCCAACTCACAATCTATACGACCCTCTGACTGAAGCTGATATTACACAACTCCCCTATCGTTCTGATGAATTGACAGTGCGAAAATTATTGCAACTTATCAAAGACGACTTGGGCGAAACGGCAACTGTTTCACTAGATTACGACCTCATCAATACCTTGGTCTGCAATACGCATCAAACACGGCAAGACATTCTCCGAAAACGAGGGAATATGTACGTGGATGAAGTCGAATGTCCCGATTGTATTGCAGATGGACTGACTTCGGTTCACTCATTGAGGAGCGAATACTTTGTGAATCAATTGGATGGACAAGAATCGAAACACATTCTCAACAGCACTTTGCAGGAAATCGGCACGCCACTTTACCAAATTTTTAAGGTCAAAGCGGTTTTGGATGGAGAGTTGATTTATCGGTATTATGAAATAAGCGGTGATAAGGCAAGGGTGTTTGGAGTGTAAAAAAAGTATCCCGTTTTTGTGTTCTAAGAACTCAAATGATTGTAGTCCTTCAATACCGTTTCTAAAAATATTCGAGGTGGTAAGTTGCTTTCTACATTCAGCAAAACCTTCAATTTGTCCACCAAAGCCAAGATTACCTGATTGTTGCCTGTACCTTTGGCATCATTCATAATTTCTTTAATGAGTGAAATATCTTTGTCTTTGAGGTTTTGAACTTGCAGAAAAGTTACTTGATAATCTTCGTCTGTAAATTCAAATAGGGTATCGGACAACTGTTTGCGAGACTTGAGGCTGACAACCGCCGTACCTGCTGCCATGTCCCCCAATCGCTGACCTTTGCCATTCATCACAATCGTCAATACTGCCAAGCCACCAAAGGTCATAAAAACATCAATCAAACGAAACAGCCATCGAATGAAGTAACTCGCAAAAGAGACAGGTAATCCGTCAATATTGATGACTTTGATGTTCATTTGACGCTTGCCAATACTTTGACCATTCATAAACAGTTCACATATAAGATGATACAACCAAAGTGGAAATGCCACAATCACCACGATTACCCAGGTAGGTAATACAGCCGAAATTTCATCTATAAAAAACAAAGCAGTTAGTAAGTAAATCCCCAAAATGGAATAGTCTATCAATCCTGCAATAAAACGCTCTCCCAATCCTGCTGCTTCATACTCAATCGCTACATTTTGGGTCGTATCAATTTGAATTCTTTCCATAAAAAATAATTAGTAAATTTTATTTGAGATTGTGAATTTATCAAAACTTTTGTAACCTTGGAAGGTAATTGAGATTGAAGTAGAATTTTTAACAGTTCCCAAATTAATAAAAAAATGAGAGAACCCGCTTTTATCAAAAAAAACAAAGATAAATGGCAACGTTTTGAAGCTCTTCTACAACAGAAGGAAAAGCCTGCAACGCCTGACGAACGAGCGGCTCTTTTTATTCAAATTACCGACGACCTTTCGTATGCCAAAACTTTTTATCCTAAAAGTCCTATTACTCAATACTTGAACTCCTTAGCTGCAAAGGTACACCAATCTATTTATCGCAACAAAAAAGAAGAAGGCAGCCGAATCATTCAGTTTTGGAAATACGAATTACCTTTGGTGATGTATGAAGTCCGATATAAGTTGCTGTATGCTTTTTTGATTTTCAGCATAGCAATTGCCATTGGAGTCATTTCGAGTGCGAATGACAATACCTTTGTTCGGCTGATTTTGGGTGATGGATATGTCAATATGACGCTCGACAACATCGAAAAAGGCGATCCGATGGGCGTTTACAAACACATGGGACAGATGGAAATGTGGGTGTATATTGCTTGGAACAATGTTCGGGTTTCATTTTTAGCTTTCATTTTTGGGGTATTTGTGTCTTTCGGAACAGGGTTTATTTTGCTGCAAAACGGAATCATGCTTGGCGCATTTCAGTATTTTTTCTACCAAAAAGGACTTTTTCTCACCTCCTTTTTGACAATTTGGATACATGGAACACTCGAAATATCGGCGATTGTCATTGCAGGTTGTGCGGGTTTTGTGATGGGCAACAGTATTCTATTCCCAGGAACGTATTCTCGCAGCCAATCTTTTAGATTGGGGGCTAAAAAAGGACTGAAAATCATCGTTGGGTTGGTTCCGATTTTTATTTTAGCTGCTTTTTTTGAAGGTTTTATCACCCGATTGACTGAAATGCCCGATGTATTGAAGCTGGCCATTATTTTGATTTCTCTGGCCTTTGTGATTTGGTATTTTGTGATTTATCCGAGACATCTGGCAAAAGAGGATGTGATGGTATGATAGTGTGATGGTTAAACTGGGCAATGATTCTCAGCATTTCTCAGTCCCACAATTTTTCAATTTCTGCAATCAAAACAAAATGAAACATTTATCTGATATTTTTAACAACGCTTTGAAAGAAAATTGTGCTGCAAAATCTCCCTTCAATTTGTATGAACCTGTCGACTATTTGCTACAATTGGGTGGCAAAAGGGTGCGTCCAATATTGTGTCTGATAGGTTGTGAACTTTTTGATGATGAGGTAAAAAAAGCAATTCCTCCTGCAATGGGCATTGAATATTTCCACAATTTCACTTTGGCACATGATGATATCATGGATGCCGCACCTCTGCGACGTGGAAAACCTACAATGCACACCCGATATGATTTGAATACCGCTATTTTGTCGGGGGATGTGATGTTTGCAAAGGCCTATCAATTTATGTGTCAAGTAGAAAATTCGGTACTTGTGCCTGTGCTTCAAACCTTCAATCAAACCGCCATTGAAGTCTGTGAAGGTCAACAGTACGATATGGACTTTGAAACCAGAGATGTAACCGATGTGCGGGTGGAAGATTACCTTAAAATGATTGAACTAAAAACAGCGGTTTTGATTGCTGCAAGCCTGAAAATTGGCGCATTGGTCGGTGGTGCTTCACCCTCCGAAGCACAAAGATTGTATGAATTTGGGCGATTAGCAGGCATCGCTTTTCAATTGCAGGACGATATATTGGACACTTATGGCAATGCCGAAAATTTTGGTAAGCAAGTAGGTGGTGATATTATTCAAAACAAGAAAACCTATCTGCTTTTGGAGGCAGTCAATATGGGAAGTGAAAAAATTAGGCAAAAAATAGTAGAAAATCTTTCTCTGCAATATGACAACAATGAAGAAAAGGTGGCTGAAATGAAAAATATATTTAATTCATTGAAGGTAAAAGAAAAAGCAGAAGATTTGATGGAATCCTACTATGATAAAGCGTGTAAACATTTGGATGCAACTAAACTAAGTATTTCCAAAAAACAATCCCTTCTTTCATTTATTGACTATCTAATGAAGCGAAAAAGATAATTTATGCTTAAATTGCAAGAGTAACAATAACCAATTGTTTTTTAATCCCTAATCATCCCCATTTTATTATGAAAAAATTATTTTTATTGTTAAGCTGTTTAGTAATTTACCTATCGAGTGTTGCAGGCACAGGAGTTGGCATAACGAATACAAACGAAGCAGAGGAAATAGCGGATATTAATGTTGTTGAAACCGCAACCGTAGCATTTTTGGATCGTGCGCCGATTTACGATAAGGAGGTTTGTAAATTGGATATGCTCTTTGATTTATCCATTGAAGGGTTAACCGTTTCCTTCAAAAACAAAGCCGTAGGCGAATATTCAAATGTGGAGTGGACGTTTGGAGATGGCGGAGTTGCAGAAAGCAAGGATATTTCCCATACATACAAAAAAACAGGTATTTATTATTTCACAGTAATGATTCACGATCCTTCAACAGGTTGTGTGGATTTTATTGGAGGAAATTACTATTTACAAGCAGAAAATAATGCTCAAAAAATCACTCAAGAAGAAATCAATAAATCAAGGATTTTGAATCTTGAATAGAGGTTACTGGTTAGCATTTTTTCGGTCTTGCAACAAATGTGTTGTAGGCCAATTATTTAGAAAAAGGTGTAATCTTGATGCGGTCACCATGAGATTACACCTTTTCTTGGGAGATTATTGATAAGTAAAACCTCGTTTCATACTACGGTGTAAAATGATTTCGAACCACAAAAGTATCAAAAGAGCACAAAAGACGTTGTTGAGTTTCAGTTCTTTACTTTTGTTTTCTTTGTGCCTTTTGTGGTTGAATTAAAAATGTACAGTAGTATAATTTTGTGTCTCACCTCCCTCTTCCCCAAATTATTACTTGTTTGACAAAACGATGTATTCCCAAGCGGCCAACTCCATTTCCATTCCTTCGGTCAAACCCATTGCGCCTTTTGAAAATACATTCATATAGTCGCCTACATAGTCTGCTCCTTCAAGCTGGATTTTTTGCTTTTCGGCTGATAGATTAATGATAACCACTACCTTGTCTCCATCTTTTTCACGAATAAAAGCATAGACATTTTCATCATTCCCTGTTGCGATTTTGACCAAATCCCCACCATGTTCACCATTCCAAAGCGCTTTGTTTTGATGTTTCAAATCAAATAGGTGTTTGTAAAAATCGGAATAGCTTTGGTCTCCTCCGTCCCAATCAATCTCGTCTTTCTTAAAAAATTCCAACTGTTTGTCCATGCCAATTTCCTGCCCTGTATAAATCAAAGGCATTCCATTGAAGGTAGCAGTCAATACGGCAAAAGCTTTGTGACCATCTCCCATACGTGCAAACTCTGTTCCTGACCAAGAATTTTCGTCGTGATTGGAAGTGAATTGCATTTGATATCCTTTGTTGTAATCTTTGGCTTTTTTCGCCAACATTGCATCAATGTCCAGTGCATTTTTCTTTTCCTCCTCTGCCTCTTCTCCTTCTACCTTGTTGCCCATCACCAACTTATCACCTTTTTTGCGGTTCGCACCTTGTGATTTGGCGATTTCATTAAGAAGGTGGTGCATTTCCCAAGCATAATCTACCACAAATGCGCCATTGTTTACAATTGCAGGAACTTCCGCTTCTGCCAACATAAATACTGGACGAATGGCATACAAAGAATCCGACGCTTGCGCCCAAAAATCAACAGGCACACCATGCGCCACATCTACTCTAAAACCATCAATTCCAACATCTTCAATCCAAAATGCCATCGCATCAATCATGGCAGCCCTCATTTCTTGATTGTCATAATTGAGGTCTGCCACATCTGTCCACCCCCAAGATTTGCCAGTATTGTAGTCAATCGGGTCAATCACATTCCCATCTTTGTCTTGTGTGTACCAATCGGGATGTTCTGTAATCCACTTGCTATCCCAACCAGTGTGATTCGGCACCCAATCAATGATACAATACATCCCTGCATCGTGAATCGCTTTGAGCATGTGTTTGAAGTCGTCCATTGTCCCAAAATCAGGGTTGGTTCCTTTGTAATCTGTTACGGCATAAGGGCTTCCCAATTCTCCCTTGCGCTCTTTTTTACTGATTTCATGAATCGGCATAAACCACAAAATATCTACACCCATCTCCTTCAAGCGAGAAAGATGTGCTTCAAAGGCTTTGAAAGTACCTTCAGGAGTATAGTGTCGGAGGTTCACCTCATAAATCGTGGCGTTTTTGTGCCAATCTGGAACACGAGGTTTTTCGAAAGTAGGTTTAGGTTTGGAGTCATCAGCCGTTGCGGATGTCCCTTCAGACTTTTCGGTAGCCGAATTTTGACAAGCTATCAGTAAGACGATTAACCCAATGATTAGACAGGCTATAATAATGTACGTACTCTTCATTGATTTCTATTTTTTGTGTTTTGGTATAAAAATATATTCACAAGATAAGAGGAAAAATATTTTATGTTCCTTTTTTTCTAACTTTGATACATGATTACGGAAAAAAAGACCTTGCTAATAGAATCTCAGTATGCGGGCAATATTCATTATTACGCACGAATGTTGCATCATGGAAAAGTACTGATGGAAAGACATGAACACTTCCAAAAAGCCTCTTTTCGAAATCGCTGCTACATAGCGATGCCCGATGGAGTCATGCGTTTGAGTATTCCTATGCAAAAAGGTAGGAGCAATAGAAGGACAATCAATGAAATGAAAATCAGCTACGAATGGGATTGGCAAAAACACCATTGGAATAGTTTTATGGCCGCCTACCGTTCTTCTCCCTACTTTGAATACTACGAAGACGATTTATATGCTTTATACACACGAAAAATGGTGTATTTATTGGACTTCAATGAGCATATCTGCCATTTTGTTTTAGAAGCCATCAATGCCAAGAGTTTGATAGATATTCAATATACCGAGGAGTTTGAAAAAAAATACGATGAATCAAAAGTCCTTGACTTTCGTTCAGCTATACTACCAAGTAAGGAACGAAGTCGCCCAGATTCTTTGTTTGAAGCGCCAGTTTACCACCAAGTTTTTGAGAAAAAAACAGGCTTTTTACCCAATTTGAGCATCTTTGATTTGTTGTTTGCAGAAGGGCCTAAAGCATTATTGGTTTTGAAAAACGCCATGTCATGAGAGTTTCCATCTTTGTTCCTTGTTTTGTCGACCAGTTTTTTCCAGATACGGCTCGCAATATGGTCAAAATTTTGGAGCAAGTAGGTTGTGAGGTAGATTACAACCCCAATCAAACTTGCTGTGGACAGCCTGCCTTCAATGCAGGATTTTGGAAAGAAGCTGCCTTGGTTGCTGACAAATTTTTGAAGGATTTTGAAGATGCGCCCATCATTGTTTGTCCTTCGGGTTCTTGTGTGGGATTCATCCGAAATCACTACGCCCAATTGTTTGAAAAAACACATCCGAACCATCCCCCTCTTCAAAAACAAACAGCCGCATTGACTCCAAAAATATACGAGCTAACCGAATTTTTGGTGGAGGTGATGAAGGTTGAAGATTTAAAATCCAATTTTGAAGGAACAGCTACTTATCACGATGCCTGTGGCGCACTTCGAGAATGTGGCATCAAAGACGCTCCCCGAAAATTGTTGGCAAAGGTAAAAGGGCTTCAACTCATGGAGGCTGGCAATTGCGAAACTTGCTGCGGTTTTGGGGGAACTTTTGCAGTGAAATTTGAAGCGATTTCTACTTCAATGGCAGAGCAAAAAATTGAAGGAATCTTGGCTTCTACCGAAAAGGTTAACTACATTATCTCGACTGACTTATCGTGCTTGATGCACCTTCAAGCCTATATTCAAAAACACAAAATTCCATTGAAAACCCTACATATTGCAGATGTATTGGCTGAATTTTGATTTCGATTTCGACTAATACCCCATCGCACATCCATCTTTTCTCGACTCCGAAGCCCCGTAATACACCCCGTTTTCGGCATCAAATAAAATCGCTTGATAGCCTCCATAACCGCCTACACTGAATCCAATTTGATGACCCATTTTTGCCAATTCCCGAATCACTTCTTCTGAAAAACCATTCTCCAAAAACAATTTTCCACCCTCTTTCATCACTTCGCCAGTCGGCTGCGACGAGCCACTGTGACGAATTCGAGGTGCATCCCCCGCCTCTTGTAGATTCATTCCAAAGTCTATCATGTTGATAACAATTTGGGCATGGCCTTGCGGCTGCATCGCCCCACCCATCACTCCAAAACTCATATAGGGTTTGCCATCTTTGGTCACAAAAGCGGGAATAATCGTATGAAAAGGACGTTTGTTGGGTTCATAAACATTGAAGTGCCCTTCTTCCAAAGTAAACAGCTCTCCCCTATCTTGCAGCGTAAAACCCAATCCGTCAGGTACCATACCTGAACCCATGCCCCGAAAATTACTTTGAATAAAAGACACCATATTTCCTTCTTTATCTGCAACACTGAGGTAAATTGTTTCGCCTGTTTCCAATTGTCCTGCATTGAAGGTTCGGGCTGCTCTGTTGGGGTCAATCAACTTGCGTCTTTCATCAGCGTATTCTTTAGAAATCAATTCCTCAACAGGTATTTTATTGAAGTCCATGTCGCTGTAATATTTGGCTCGGTCTTCAAAGGCCAGTTTTTTCGCTTCAACAAATAGGTGCGTATAGTCTTGGCTTCCAAAGCCCAAGCTTTGCAAATCATAGTTTTCCAGCACATTGAGTATCTGCAAAGCCGCAATTCCCTGACCACTTGGCGGTAATTCCCACACCTCATAGCCCCGATAGTTCGTCGAAACAGGTTCTACCCAATCCGAACGATGACTTGCCAAATCTTCATAACTCAAAAAGCCCCTATTGGCTTTCATAAATTTGTCAATCGTTTTGGCGATTTCACCTTTGTAAAATACGTCTCTGCCTTTTGTAGCAATCTTCTCCAAAGTATTTGCCAAGTTCGGGTTTTTGAAAATCTGCCCTTTCTTTGGCGTTTCTCCTTCAATGGTATAAGTCTCCAGCACATTGGGATACTGCGATATATACGGCACATTTCTCTCCCAATAGTAGGCTATCAATTCGGTTAAAGGAAAACCATTTCGTGCATAGTCAATGGCAGGCTGCAAAATCTCATTCATCGGCAATTCACCAAATTTGTCATGTAGCTCGAACCATCCATCAACACAACCTGGCACTGAAACAGGCAAAGGTCCGAGAGGCGGTATTTTTTCAATTCCTTTTTCTTTGAAGTAGTCTAAAGTCAGACTTTTAGGAGAGCGCCCACTGGCGTTGAGTCCATGCAATTTTTGGGTTTTGGCATCCCATACGATGGCAAATAAGTCTCCTCCTACTCCACAGCCCGTCGGTTCCATTAAGCCCAAACAAGCGTTTGCTGCAATGGCTGCGTCTATGGCGGTTCCTCCTTTTTTGAGAATATCAATAGCGACTTGTGTAGCGAGTGGATGACTTGTTGCAGCCATTCCATTTTGTGCAATTACTTCGCTTCTTGTAGCAAAAGGATTGCTGGTCATTCGATTTTGTGACATGAGGGTTGTGAATTGAAGGAAAAGCAAAAAGGCGAAAAAATATTTCATTTTTATAATTTAAAGATGGTGTAATTACAAGATTTTGTGATAGTAAGATAGTAAAATTTTCACAATTTTCTTTCCTTATTTACCTTTAAATTTAGCAATCGCTTCTCTCGTAAAATCCGACAAAACCAATTGACCACTCATTGCAGCTCTTTCTGCCAAAAGTTCGTCCCAATGTTCTGTCCCTTGCCAAAAAATCTGCTTCAATAGGCGCATAGCTTCGGGATTTGAGGCAGTCAATTTTTTCGCAAGTACTTCAATGGCAGCATCCATTTCTTCCACGCTGTCAAATACTTCGGCGTACAAACCCTTGTCTTTAGCCCATTGAGCGGGCTTCCATTCGGTGGCATTGATAGCGAGTTGTGACATTGCGGACTCTCCTATCTTTCGAGCAACGGCGGGACCTACTACAAATGGGCCAATTCCTATCGCCAATTCACTTAGTTTGACCGAAGCGTATTTGGTTGCCAAACAGTAATCCGTTGCCGAAGCGACTCCTACCCCTCCGCCTACCGCTTTTCCTTGCACTCGTCCGATAATCAACTTGGGGCATTTCCGACAGGCATTAATGACATTCGCAAAACCCGAAAAAAATTCTTTTCCCGCTTCAAAATCCTCTATTGCAGTGAGTTCATCAAAACTTGCTCCTGCACAAAATGTTCGGTTGCCTGCGCTTTTTAAGACGATTACTTTTGCAGCTTCTTCTTTGCCCATTGCAGTAATTGCTGATACTAAATCGGCTAATATTATTGAAGGGAGCGAATTATGAGAAGGATGAAAAAAGGTGATGGTGGCTATACCATTTTCAATTGAAGTGGTTACTGAACCTTGTTGTATTTTGTTCATTTAGCTAATTTTAAGTAGGAAGAAAGAAGTAAGACCACATTCGCTATCAGAAGCCAGATGCTTATTGGTAAAGTGAGAGAAGTAAAAATTCCTACTTATTGTTTCTCACTTCTTTCTCCTAAAATGTTACATCAAAAAATCCAAGCCCAAACTTAATAAAAAAGCAGATAATCCGTCTGAGCGACTGTAATAAGCCGCTCGAAAATCTATACCATCAAAGATGGTTATTTTCTTGCCTTTCGCAAAGGGTGTTTTGAAACGCCCTACTCCATACAAGGGTGAATAGCGAAATCCCAAGCCTATCTTGTGGCTATTCAACGCCGACAAGTCATAGTCGGAGGTATAATAGATTTCGTCTAAAGTGTGAGCTTTGTAGGGAGCAAAATATTTGGAGGCGGTTTGGGTGTGATAGCGATAAAATGGGGAAATGGATAGAAAAGGATTGACTTGTATAGGAACTTCAAGACTTACTGTATGACCTTCAATGCCAAAGTCGTCGTGGTAGTATCGGTAATAACTTCGGAGTACAAAAAGGTCATTGAGGTAGTAGTTTAGGCGGAGTCCTAAAGGTAATTTGAAGCGGGTATTTGGTAGATTTTCTACTCGCACTTCACTCTCTTCTGAATTGAAGTAAACTCGGTGAAAGGGCGTGGACAACAATCCGCTTTGATAGACTCCTTCTGCAAAAAGAGAAGCCTGCAATTTGGGGTTGATAACTTGTGAATAGGCGAAAGACAGATTGAAAGTTTCTCGAATCTTGGTGTCCGTCCATTTTTTGAAGCGCAATTCTGCAGGATAAATCACCCAAACCCATATATCAAAGTAGTATTTTCCCGTGAGGTCAAGGCTTCGATTGCCGTCTTTTGAAGTGATGCCCCATTTGCCCCCAATGGCAGAAGATATATAATCAACTTCTCCCGAAAAACCTGCGGTCAATCCATAATAGGTTCTTTTTTCGGGCTGCTGCCGCAAATAAGTTGCATCCAAACGCCCTCTAAATTCATGCTGGGATGCGGAGGAGACTTTGAAGTTGATTTGATCATTGGAGGCGGATGTGTAGGAGGTCAATCCACCGTTTAGATTGAGTGTGCTGATGCTGTCAAGAGGAATGTTGACAATGATGCCAAATTCGAGGTCGTGCAGTTCTTGACTTCCTATACCTCCCGATACAACTGAATGGTCGCCTTCTTGTTCGTAGTAGCTGAACAGTAAATTTACTTCGGTCTGCTCCAATTGTCGAAAATTGCTGGTACTGTCTGACTTTGATGAAGTGAGGTTTCCCGTAGTAGAAAACTTATCGGTTGCTCCATTTTGGGCAGTCAAAAAAGCAAATGTACTTATCCATAAAGATACAGTAAAAAAAAACTTCATGTCTTTTGGGTTCAATCTAATTTAATGGGCATCGAAATTAACATATTGCAGTGAGTTGGACAATTCTAAAGGTAGTATAAAAATGGAAATCAAATTCAAAATTATAAAAATATTGATTTTCAAAATTTTACAAAATACAAATATTTGTTGTTACTTTTGAAAAAATAATCGTCTCTATATGGATGGAGACACACAAAACAATCTTGTAACTCTTTTATCATAAGATTGTTTTCTATACTTTATTACTATTTTTAATTACAAAATCAAACAACATGAACAACAACTTTTTAGACTACTTGACAGAAAAATTTGGTGGCGAAGTCATCTCTACGATTGCTTCTTTTTTGGGGATTGACCGAGACAAAGCATTGTTGGCTTTGAGTCAGTTGCTGCCTATTTTGACCAAAGCTTTGGCAAATAATGCTTCAAGTACAGAAGGGGCTGCTTCCCTCTTTAATGCAGTTGAAAAAGACCATGATGGAAGTATGTTTAGTAGTTTAACCAGCTTCATTACCAACTATATGACAGGTGAGGGAAATGGCATTTTGAAACATGTATTGGGTGACCAAACTCCTGAGGTAGCCAAATTTGTAGGTGAAAATTCGGGGCTGAACATGGCTGAGATTGTCTCTTTGATGCAGATTGCAGCGCCTATGATTATGGGAATGTTGGGACAACAACAAAAGGAGCAAAATCTGAAACAAGATGATCTGTCTGATTTATTGAATACTTCTGTTAAACAAGTAGCGAAAACAGACCCTAAAAACATGGGCATGATTGGCAAATTGTTAGATGCTGATGGCGATGGTAATATCTGGGATGATGTAGCTGGAATGGGTATGAGTTTTATGAAGAACTGGATGAATGGTCGTAGTAGTCAACTCAAATAACTTCAAATTCAAAGTTCAAACTTGGATGGGCTTTGGACAAAAGATGTGAGATGTGAGATATTGACAATCAATTATTTACTCGCCTATTTTACTATAAAAAATTCATTATCAACTAATTAACATCTCACCTCTTGCCTCCTGTTCCCTCGCCCAAAGTCTAAGAGTTTATTAACTACAACAATAGGCAATTCAAGCATCAAAATCAAACTCAATTACTAAATTTGTAGTTTGAAATAGATGCTTGAATTTGTTTTTTTGTTATCATTGCAAAAACTTTCCCTGATAGAACCTTAAATTTCGGGCTTTACAGCTAAATGATAACAAAAAAAATATCCCAACTTAAAACTTTTAGCTTACCTGGCTTCAATGGAGTTCCAATTTACAATGTATTGGAGTTTATCTTGCGAGAGGTTGGTCAAAGCTCCATTCACAATCGGGCTTCTGCTGCTGCCTTCAATATTCTTTTGGCTACTTTCCCCACTTTATTGCTGTTTTTTTCCATTATATCATACATTCCCATTCAAGGGTTCAGCAGCACACTTTTGGATTTCATTATGTACCTGCTCCCTAATAATGCACAGGAAATGGCGCAAACAACTATTGATGAAGCCATTCAAACTTCCTCTGGCTCCAGTGGTTTACTTTCCTTAGGAGTATTGCTTACCCTTTATTTCGCTTCCAATGGTATTCGTTCTCTTATGTTGGCTTTGAGTGGGCGTTCAGATACCATTTTTTACCAGCGCAATTTTACTCGACGTGTATTTGTCTCTATCTCATTAACCCTAGCTTTATTTCTGTTCGTTATCGTTTCGGTTCTAGGAATTTTGGTAGGGCAATACCTTCTCGACTTACTGATCAATTCACTTCATATAAAAAGTAGTGTTGCAGTGATTGGACTTCATTTTCTTCAAATTATTTTTGCTTTTGCTTTGATTTACAATGTAATTGGACTTATCTATTGGTTGGCTCCAGTAGTACAAAGTGTGAGGTGGAATTACTTTAATCCAGGGACGATATTGGCCACTTTTGCATCAGTGGTCTTTTTGAAACTCTTTGGCTTTTTTGTCAATACCTTTGGGAATTACGACAAGTTTTATGGCTCATTGGGTGCTTCCATTGTTTTGATGATTTGTTTTTATAGCATTGCAATGATGTTGATTATTGGTTTTGAGTTGAATTTGGGCATTTACAGCAAGTCTAAATCCAAACAGCATTTGCCTATGAAGGTAGGAAATAGGAAGTAAATGTAAAAACTCACTTCTCACCTATTAGCTGCAAACAAGTCGCTTGTATTTCCTGCTGTCGTTCCTCACTCATGAATTTTTGATAAGTCTCTGCATTGAAGTCTTCAAATAAGGTTTTTCTTGTTGATTGATGAAGGATATGTGCCAATCCCTCCAAATCGTACCGTTGGAATAGATAGGCTCTCAGACATTCACAATAGGGGAGGTCTTTTTGAGGTAAAACATTATCAGGGATATTCTTGAGGCAAGCTTCACGAGCATACAACTGATACTGTTCCAGTTTTTTAGGGCTTGGATGATCGAATAAAATCTTATTAACATTGGGATTGTAGGGATCGTACAAGACCAGAAATTGGTCTCCCGTTTGAATCGGCAAACCTGTTTGTGCAAGGTAATAATGCTGTATTTTTTTGTAGAGGTAGCTATCCCCATAATACACCTCTTCATTGACTTCAAATTCGTAGCGAATATTGCCGTTTAGTATCTTTGTTTCGCCAGTTTCTTTCTGAATGGTGTTTTTTTTATTGGCGTTGATTTCTGTAATAGTGGCAGTCGTGGTGATTCCTCCTAAGCTGAGAGAAGGGGCAGCTCGATTGGAGAACAAACTAAAATAAAGAACTGTTATCAGTAAACCAATCGAAACCAATGCAATTCCCATATTGACACTTATCAATTCTCGTTTGGCTGCTTTTTTGCGTGTTTTTCCAACTTTGCTGGTAGAATAGACGTGGGGAATAAATTGATAAACATATTTTTTGTCTTTTTTAGAAATCTTTATTTCACAAAGTTCGCCATCAATAAAAAAATTGAATTTCTTCTTGCCTTCTTCTATGTCAAATTGATCCTCTACAAGTTGAAAACCATCCAAGGAGAGTAACAATCTGCCTTCGGAAAAATCGTGCGAGAGTTGCACCAAATGTTTTTTTAATTTGCCTCTATATATCCAACTTTCTTGGTGCATACAAATGAACGTAAATTAGTGGAATTAATCTTTTTATTTTAAAACGCAATATTGACTGATTAGTATTCGTGAGTAGTCAAAAATAAGTATTTTCCGATATAAGTAGTCAAAAATGTAATTGATTGGGAGGCAAATTTTGTTTTTCTTTGTAAAAAACGGCAATGATATGAACTGCAAATATTTTTTACTCGGTATCGTCTTTTTTTTCGGGCTTTCTCTTTTGAGCTTAGAACAAACGTACGCTCAAGTAGAAGACATCAAAAAGGCATCAGAACAAAATAGTGGAGGAAATGGAGGAGGAGACGGAGATAGTGGCGGAGGATCGGATTCTAGCTTTTTTATTGATGTTGCGTTTGACTTCTTCACATTGGGTTATAACTATCATTTGTATCAGTTGAGTCGTGAGAAGGAGATGCCTGAAACAAGTTCCATTGAAGTGCACCCAACAATCGGTTGGGGTAGCGGCAATACGCTGGTCGTAGCACCCAGAATACGTGGAAATTGGGGGTTATTGACTGCTGATTTTCGCTACTTCAATTTGGCAGGTGGTGGATTGTACCAGACTCTGGATGCACAGTTTTTGATGAATGTGGTTAATGAAAAGGCAGCAACTTTCCGAATGGGAACGGGATTTATGCACGAATACTTCAACGATGGACAAACCTACAATGAACATTTCTTTGGCTTGGATATCCGATGGAACAAATCCGAATCTATCACCTCGAATACCGAATTTCGCTTCGCCAAAGATTATTCCACAGGTGCAACACCTCGCCTTGAGTTGAATCTACGAGTAAACCACAAAGTTTTTGAGAAAGGGCGTATTGCAGGATACTGGACAGTTGGAGGCATTTATCAACGCTACTTCAATGAGGTCAATGTTTGGACAGGACAAACGGGAATGAGTTTTATGCTGAGGTAGGATTAGGAGGTAGATTCTGTCATGTTTAGGTGTTCATTTTTTGTATTTTTGAGTGGACAAGTGTTTAGGCTCTGAATGAATTTCAAACCCAAATACAATTATCAACATAAACACCCAATCACAATTTAATATGAAAATTTACACAAAAACAGGCGACAATGGAACAACAATGTTGTTTGGAGGAGGGAGAGTACCTAAGCATCACCTTCGCATTGAAGCATACGGTACAGTAGATGAGTTAAATTCTTATGTTGGTCTGATTAGGGACCAAGACATCAGCGAACATCACCGCCAAATTTTAAAGAAAATACAAGATACCTTGTTTACTCTCGGCGCAAACTTGGCAACAAATCCCGAGAAAACAAAGGTAAAAACGCCCGATATTACAGAAGACGATTTGCAGCTCTTGGAGCAGGAAATGGACACAATGACCGAAGCCTTGCCGCAATTAAAGAATTTTATTTTACCTGGTGGACATACAACCGTTTCTTTTTGCCACCTTGCTCGTTGTGTCTGTCGCAGGAGTGAACGATTGTGTGTAGCATTGGCAGAACAATCTCCCGTTGCAGCCATTTTGATTCAATACCTAAATCGCTTGTCGGATTATTTATTTATGCTTGCTCGAAAGATAGGAGCAGAATTGGGAGCAGAAGAGGTGGTTTGGAAGTGATTCGAAGGCTGTAAAATGGTGTGATTGTGAAGTTGCAACACTACAATTACACCATTTTACATTCATCTCCATTTAAAAATTAGATAATCAACATCGCATCGCCATAAGTATAAAAGCGATACCCTTCCTTGATAGCCTCTTTGTAAACCTCCATGGTTTTTTCGTATCCCAAAAAGGCGGAAACCATAATGACCAAACTGGATTTGGGCAAATGAAAATTGGTAATCATCGAATCTGCAATGTGAAACTTGTGAGGAGGATAAATAAACAAGTTTGTCCATCCTTCTGACGTTTTCAACATACTTTCTGCTGAAACAGAAGATTCAATGGTCCTCATGCTTGTTGTCCCTACTGCACAAATACGCTTATTGAGTCTCTTTGCTTTGTTAACAACTTTAACAGCTTCTGGTCCAATTTTGAAGTATTCCGCATCCATTTTGTGTTTAGACAAATCTTCTACTTCAATATTTCTAAAAGTCCCCAAACCAATGTGCAAAGTTACTTCTGCAAAAGTGACACCTTTGATTTCTAAGCGTGTCATGACTTCTTTGCTAAAGTGCAAACCTGCCGTCGGTGCTGCTACTGCACCCTCTTCTTTGGCGTAAATGGTTTGGTAGCGTTCATCATCCAAAGCAGTAGGCTCCCTATTGATGTACTTGGGAAGTGGTGTTTGTCCCAAACTTTTAAGGATTTTTTTGAATTCCTCATTACTACCATCAAACAAAAATCGGATGGTTCGCCCTCTTGAAGTCGTGTTGTCGACTACTTCAGCAACCAACATATCATCTTCTCCAAAATAAAGCTTGTTTCCCACTCTTATTTTTCGAGCAGGATCGACCAATACATCCCACAAACGGACTTCCTCATTGAGTTCTCGTAGTAGAAAGACTTCAATTTTAGCTCCTGTTTTTTCTTTTCGACCAAACAAACGTGCGGGGAACACCTTTGTATTGTTCAATATAAAGGCATCATCTTCTTCAAAGTAATCAACGATGTCTTTAAATTCTTTGTGTTCTATTTTGCCAGTGTCTTTATGGACAACCATCAATCTAGAGCCATCACGGTATTCTGTCGGTTCCATTGCTACCAGCTTTTCGGGTAAATCGAAGCTGAAAGCAGATAATTTCATTTTTGCCAATTTCTCTTACTTTTTGATTAGACCTGCAAAGTTAAACTATTATGGATGATTGTCTAACAAAAAAATGCCTATATTTGTTACAAAGAAATTATGTTCACAGCAATCAGAATTTTTACAGAAGGTATTCGCTTAGCTTTGCATGAATTGTGGGCAAACAAAATGCGATCTATTTTATCCACATTGGGTATTACTATTGGTATATTTTGTGTGGTTTCGGTATTGATGGTGGTTGATAGTGTGGAACGTAGTGTCAAAAGTTCGTTTGAAAAGTTGGGTGATGACATTGTGTATATCATGCGTGAACCTTGGGACGAAAATCCGACAGAAAATTGGTGGAAATACATCCGCCGCCCCTTTCCCAACTACAGTGAGTTTAAAGCCATTCAAGAACGAGTAGATGCCGCTGAAGCCTCTGCAATTCGCATCGTTATTCAAGGCAAAGACATTAAATACAAAAACAACACGCTCGAAAATGTAGCAATGGCTGCAGGTTCTCACCAATTTGGCGATATCTTTAAAATGGACTTCAAGCGGGGTAGATATTTCTCTCCTTTAGAATCACAACTCGGCAGTAACAAGGTCATTGTAGGACATACAGTCGCCAAAGAACTGTTTCCCAATCTCGACGACCCCACAGGAAAAGAGGTAAAAATCATGGGCAGGAAGCTCTCTATTATTGGAGTACTGCAAGAAGAGGGTAAAAGTTTGTTGGGAGACGGAATGGATGAAATTGTTATTTTGCCTTACAACTACATGCGAAAATACATTGACATCAATAGCAAAAGGGTCATTCCAGCTATCTGCGTCAAAGCGAAAGAAGGCGTACCTGTCGAGATGTTGAAGGAAGAAATCAGAGGGGTTCTACGCGCCAAAAGACGATTAAAACCTAAGGAAGAAGATAATTTTGCGATGAATCAAATGAGCATACTTTTGGGATTCATTGACAATATATTTGGATACATCAATGGTGCAGGTTGGTTGATTGGAATTTTCTCCATTTTGGTTGGTGGTTTCGGAATTGCCAACATTATGTTTGTATCTGTACAAGAGCGAACTGGAATGATAGGCATCAAAAAATCATTGGGTGCTAAAAATCATTACATCCTTTTTGAGTTTTTAGTTGAAGCAATTTGCTTATGTTTGCTAGGCGGTTTGACGGGTTTATTACTCGTCTATGGTTTGGCTGCAATGGCCAATGCGATTGCAGATTCTATGGATTTTGTGGTGAGTTCTCAAAACATTTCAATTGCTTTTGGACTTTCTATTGGCATTGGAGTCATTTCAGGTTTGATTCCTGCTATAAAAGCATCCTTGATGAACCCCGTTGAAGCGATTCGACAGAATTTTTAATCTTAGTGATAGTGAATTAGAGACTGGTGACTGGCTTTAAAAATACACTGCTCAACTAATCACTTATAACCAATCATCAAAAAAGAATGGTCATTATTACAGGCGCAGCTGGCTTTATAGGCAGCTTTTTTGCGAGTTATCTCAACCAAAAAGGCATTAAAAACTTGATATTGGTAGATGACTTTTCGAGAGAAGACAAACTACCCAATCTAGAAGGAATAGCGCACCTCGGTTGGGTACATCGTGATGCTTTCATCAGTTGGCTATCCTCCAATCACGAACAAGTGACCGCCCTCTTTCATATAGGGGCTCGAACCGATACCACCGAATTTGACACCGCCATTTTTGATCGCCTCAATTTACACTATACCCAAAAAGTCTGGAACCTGTGTGCTGAATATCAAATACCTTTGGTTTATGCTTCCTCCGCAGCCACTTATGGATTGGGCGAATTGGGCTACGAAGACCGCCACGATATGGTAGAGGATTTGCAGCCACTAAACGCATACGGTCGCTCCAAAAACGACTTTGACAAATGGGCATTGAAACAAGAAAAAAGCCCTCCACATTGGTACGGTTTGAAGTTTTTTAATGTCTATGGCCCCAATGAATACCACAAAGGACGCATGGCTTCGGTGATTTTTCATGCCTTTCGTCAGATTCAACAAACCGATAAGGTCAAGCTGTTTCGCTCACATCATCCCGATTTCGAAAATGGAAAACAACTTCGTGATTTCGTTTATGTGAAAGATGTATCGAAAGTCATGTATTTTTTGATGCAGCAAACTCCCGAATCGGGTTTGTACAATTTGGGAACAGGGCAGGCTCGTACATTTTTGGACTTGGCCAAGAGCACTTTTGCAGCCTTGAACAAAACGCCTCACATTGAGTTTATTGATACCCCAATTGATATTCGTGACAAATACCAGTATTTTACTCAAGCCGAAATGAACAAACTAAAGCAAGCAGGTTACACTGAGGCATTTTACTCTTTAGAAAAAGGGGTAAAGGATTATGTCCAAAGCTATTTGTTACTAAACTTTGGAGGTGAGAAATAGCATGTGGGAAGCAGGACTTCAATATTCTGATTTTGAAAATATTCAAATTTCCTTGCTCACAACCGACAATCTACCTCTAAAGGAAATCACGAGGATCGACATGTTCCTCATTTTGAAGCACTTCGTAGTGTAAATGCGGAGCTGTTGAAGCTCCAGAATTACCCGAATAAGCAATCAATTGCCCCTTTTTGACAGTCGTTCCAGCACTGACGACAAAGCGAGACAAATTAGCATAGACCGTTTTGTACTCCGTATCATGTTGCAGAATCACATGATTTCCATGCCCTTGATCACTTTCAATAACCGCTTTCACCTTACCATCTGCCGTTGCATAAATGGGCGTTCCCATTGCAGCTTTGAAGTCTATTCCCTTATGAAAAGCTTGTTTTTTCAGAAAAGGATGCATTCTCATTCCAAAATGACTCGTTACTTTCGTGTCTTTGCCCAAAGGGTGCATACTCGGTGCATTTTGGGCATACATATTGAAGGTCATTAAGACTACGACAAATATAAATGTACTGGCTGTCAATGCTGTTAATCTTCGCATGATTCTTTTTTTATAAGTTAATAAATGAAGTGTTTCGTGTTGAATAGACTCTAACCCCTTGTCTCCAAAGTCTGCAATTACCGTTTGATAAGCAACTTCAAAGTTTTCTACTTCGACATTCTGTGCCTCTAAGACACAACAAATATGGTCAAGCAGTTCTTCCTTCAATGGATGATAGGTCAAGCCTCTCTTACATAGATCTTTGGCAATCCAATCTATTTGTTTATCAGAAAGTTTCATGTGTACTTTACGTTTCTAATTTGAAATCCAACAATCGCTGCATGGTCTTTACAAAATCTGTAAACTCTTGTATTTTGGCTACTACCGCCACATTCCCTGTATCAGTCAAATGGTAATATTTCCGCACTCGTTTGCCAATGTATTCTTTTTCGGTGGTCAACAAACCTTCTGCCTCCAACTTATGCAAAGTCGGATACAATGCCCCTTCTGTTAAAATGATTTGGTCATTTGTGCGAGCCTTTACCTCCTGTGTGATTTGGTAGCCATACATGCGTCCTTGTTCGGAAAGCAGCTTCAATACAATGGTTCGAAGTGTTCCTTTGAGTAGTTCTTTTGAATACATAGCTCAAAGATACATTAGATTCTTAGGTATTGCAAATATTTTTTTAACTCTACCTATTATTTCGAAAACTTTTCTGTGAGGAATGAAAATTTTACTTCTTCCTAAAATAAATCAAAATCGTCGGCAATAGCACTAAATTTGCAAAAATGGCAATGACAATCGTCATGGAGGTAAGCAAGCCCAAATAAAAAGTACCCTTGAATTCGGAGGCAGTAAATATGACAAAACCAAAAAAGAGAATAAAAGCTGTATATAGCATACTCAACCCTGTTTCCTTTATAGATGCACTCACTGCTTGAACCACATCTCCATCGAAATAAGACAATTCTAAGCGGTATTTTGCCAAAAAGTGAATGGTGAAATCTACCGAAATCCCAAAGGCAATGCTAAAAATCAAGACTGTTGAAGGATTGAGGGATATACCCAATAATGCCATCATTGCAGCGGTAAATAGAAGCGGAATGATGTTGGGAATCAAAGCTATCATGAGCATTTTGGTAGAACGAAACAAAAAGGCGATGACCAATGAAATCAACAAAAAGGCTATCAAAACACTGTTGATCAAACCTTTGATAAGATAGTCAAAACCCGCTAAGGCTACCACACTTGTACCTGTATAGCTAACATTGTATTTTTCGGGTGATAAGATTTTTTCTACTTTGTTCTGGAGAGTGTCGAGGACAGATTGCATTTTGTGTGAACCTACATCCAACATTTGCACGCTGATACGTGCATATTGACGGGTAGAATCTGTCACGGATTCTATCAAGTTTCGCCCTTCTCCTCCTTTTGTTTTGGCTAAATAGGACAGCACAAAATTTTTGTCGAGATTGGAAGGTAAGCGATAATATTTGGGGTTGTTGTTGTAAAATGCCTGAGTGACCAACTTAAAGCCATCTACTACCGAAAGAGGTTTAGAGAAAATGCTGTCTTCCTTGAAGATAGCCCCTACCCTTTCCATTTTTTTCAGAGTCATTGGTTTTGTTATGGCATTTTTCTTTTTAGCATCAACCACTATTTCCAAAGGCAAAATGCCTCCTAATTCTTTCTCAAAAAATTTGTAGTCCTTATACTCTTGACTATCCTCCGAAAGCACATCCAATATGTAACTCTTTTCTTCCAACTGTAAAACCAAGCCAATAGAGGTCAAAAAAATCACAAATCCCGACCAACGGATGGTTTTTCGATGTGTATAAACCCAATTACTAAGTCTATCCAAAAATTTTCGAGCCAATTCATTCCCTTTGTTTTCGGTGTATCTCTTTTTGGATAAGGTTATCATACTCAAAAAGGTAGGAATAATAATCATCGTCATAATAAACAACACTGCAATGCTCAGCCCCGCTACTAAGCCAAATTCTTGAAGCATTTGACTCTTGATAAAAGCGAAAACGGAGAATCCAATGGCAGTAGTCAAATTGGCATAAAAAATAACTTGCCCAATCCTACGGGTCGTACTTCTCAATGCTCTGTCTTTGTCACCATGTTCTCCCAATTCCCAGAAATAACGGTTGACCATATAGACACAATTCGGTACACTAATGACGACTATCAAAGGCGGAATTAATGCTGTCAAAATATTGATTTTCATACCAAAAAGACCTATCCAACCTAAAACCCAAACGATGCCACTTCCCATCAAAAAGAGTGAAATCAATACAATTTTGAAGGAACGAAACAACAACCAAATAATCAGAACAGCGATAAGGACAGAGAAAATCAGAAAAATTTTCATTTCACTTTGGACTACCGTAGTCGTGAAATTCCGCATATAAGGCAAGCCCGAATAACGCAAAGTCAACTGATGTTCGGTTTCAAATTTTCTTGTTTCTGCTAAGATTTTTTGAATAAGCGCATCTCGCCCTTTATTATTCAGAAGTTTTTGCTCTATCGTAATCCCCATCAAAAATAGTTCTTTAGACTCAGTATAAAGCAATCCTTCGTAAAAAGGTAAATCGAAAATCAGCTTTTGCAGGCTATCAACTTCTGACTGACTATGGGGTATTTCAGTTAATATGGGTTTGATTTCAAAGCGTTTGTTAAGTGTATCTTTGACTAAAATGGAAGTATGTGCAGGAGAAATAACCGTTTCTACTCCGTCTACATCTTTTATGCGATTTCCCATTTCGTACCAACTCGTAAATACGGCTTGATTGAAAAAAGACGTGCTTTCTAATGCAACAATCATGATGTTGGCATCTTCACCAAAACGTTTTTTGAAGTCTGCATTTTCGATGTAACGAGGATCTTCCTTCGGAATAATCGGGACAAACTGATAGTCAATTTCTACATTGCGTCCCATGAAAGCCATCAATGCAGTCAAAACCAAAACCGAAAATAATAAAGGAAACTTAAATCGAAGAATGAAATTTGCTATATATCGCCACATAAATGTCTATGCCTAAAATGTCTTTTAAAGTATTGATGGTCAAAATATTGAAAACAATCTATTCGAGTTTCAATACTTTACTCCTCAAAAAAGGTTGGCAAATATAGCTAAAAAATGCTTGTTTAAGGTCATAAAAAAAGGCGAGTATTCGATACTCGCCTTTCTTACTATAAAAGTGAAAAATTATTTTTTACTCAATTACCAGCTTTTTGTTCATCAAATCAAAACCTTGAATGACTTTCAAAAAGTAAGTGCCTTTTTCATCAGCAGGTACGTGTACCATTGCTTCGTAAGTTCCCGAAAAATCATCCAAAGATTCGTTGTGAACTTCACGTCCAGCTACATCCAAAATCATTACTTTCAACGACTCTTCTTCCTCGCTATTAAAAGAAAGGTAAAAGTAACCATCTTCAAAGTCAGGAGAAAAAGTCAATTCATCTACTTCAAGGCTTTCGTTGCCTCTGAATGAACTGAACAAACTTCCTGAAAGACTTGACTTGTCTGACCAACTCAAATCTCCAATGCTAACGCTTACATTTTTTCGAGTTCGTTTGTTGAAAAAAGATTCCGTTTCGGATTCGCCAGCAAAGTAGTTATATACTTTGTCGAGCAATGAGTTGTCCTTTGAAGTTTGAGCCGTAGCATCGTTGCTATTTCCAACAAACAACAAAGTACCCATCAATAAAAGAGCCAATAAATTAAGAGACTTCATACACAAATAATTAAAGTTTTGCGAAATAATTTTCTACTACTAAAAACTAAAAAACAGTATTTTTAGTATATTTCAGTGCACTACTTTTGAAAAAACTATGTTTTAGACTTTCATTTTTCCAAATGTAACACCTCATTCTATACAATAATTATTCCCAAAAAGTTCCGTATAGTTTTAGATACAAGAAGTGGGAATGATGAAGTGAGATATAATAAAACCTCACTTCGCCTTTCCCACTTCCTTTGTTCAGGCTACTTTCAATTTGAATTTTACAAGCCCACTCTCACGCTTCCATCTCCATTTACTTTGATGCTCGGACAAAAAGGCGTATTGAAGTTACCCAATTGATAGTCGTCCAAATTGGCGGTGAAGATTTTGATTTTTCCCCAGTAATAACCTTTTACCGTAGGATTTTGAAGCTCCAGTGTAATTTTTCCGTTTGCACAACTGAACACCAAATCAAAGTCCACATCTACTTCAGGGTCAAAGAAATTGTTCACATCTTTCGCCAAGTCCAAGTCAAAGTGAATTGTAGGATTAGGACCAGCTTTGTAAGAGGCTTCTACCCAACGGCTACCGTATTTTTTGCCCCAATATACGCCCTTCAAATCGTTTTGAACATGTCGAAGGTGTCCAAACAAACTTTCTACGATATTTTCAAACATATCTCTCGGCAAAGTTCCCAAAGGAGGAAACCAGATACTACCTTGATTTTGGCTCGTATATTTCCATTGTGAATATTGACGCAATTGATGGCTCGCAATCGTGATAGAAGAAGGATGTCCGTCGTTTCCGTCAATCCATTGACAGCTCGAATACGTTTTTTGATAGATGGGAGTCGGCACATTGTTGACCAATATTTCTACCTTTTTGATGCACCAACCATCCGTACCCTGTTTGGCGATTTTCAAAAAACGGATATCACGAATTTTAGTTACTCCTACATTTACAAGGTCATACACATCTGTTCGGTTGCGTTCTCTATCATCTCCTCCTTTGTCGAGATAAAAACGGTTTTGAGTGCTGTTACCGATTTGAACATAGGCTTTATCGTCGGTATTTGCATCACTACGTCCATCGGTGGTGATTTTCACCTGCAATCTCCAAACAGCTACATCTTCAAAATTGGAAGGTCGAGAAGGTAAAGCATTGGAGGTTCCATTGGTAGTTTTGTACGTCACGCCCGATGTCGTAGGTGTAGACTTGACCGTAGCGGTTTTGTTGATTTTTGCAGTCTGCTTGAAATTTCTAAAATTTCGGCTTGGCTGACTGAATAAATTGTTGGAAACAAATAATTGAAGAATGAAAATAACTGCAATAAAAATGGTTAATCGTTTCATCTTGAAAAGGTTTTAAGGTATTGAAATTGTTCGAGCGCTGCAATTCTATACGCTTGAACTGTCACCTTCATTGGATGAAATCTTGGAAAGAGTTTGGAAAAATCGTGAAAAAAAAAAATTAAATTTATTTCAGCATCTCTTCCTTCAACTCCTGCAATGCCCACTCCAAACCCACTTTGTATTCCTCAACATTTCCTATATGCTCTAATTGTTGGATGCAATGCGCTCTCATTTGATGAATAGTAGAACTGCGATACACCAACTTCCCTTTTCTAAAAATGGCTTGCAGCAAATCCCTCCCCTTCCAATTTGATGAAATCCTTACTTTTTTTTCTGAATCAAAATCCACAAATCCTTCAATGTCTTTTTCAAATAATTCATTGTAAATCACATCTGCCACCGCCTTTTTTCCTTCAAAAAACCTCCGCACCTTCAATATTCCAGGGTTAGAAGTTTTGATAGGCGTGTTTGAGCGTTTGATGCGGTATTCCCATTCGTTGGTATCTTTGTCTCGAATTGCAGCTAATTTATACACACCACCCAAAGCGGCTTGATCGTAAGCCGTTGCCAACTTTGTGCCGACTCCCCAAACGGTGATTTTTGCGCCTCTGTCCTTCAATTCCTTTATTTTGTATTCGTCCAAATCACTGCTTGCCACAATTGCAGCTCCTTCAAAACCAGCCTCATCCAATAGTTTTCTTGCAGTGATACTCAAAGCCGCCATATCTCCCGAATCCAAACGGATTCCTGTCATTTCATGCCCTCGCTGTCGCAATTTCAAGCCCACTTCAATGGCATTTTTCACCCCTTCAACGGTATCGTAAGTATCTACCAAAAAGATGCAATTGTTGGGCATTGCAGTAGCATAAGCTTCAAAGGCTTCTATTTCGGTATCGAAGCACATCACCCAACTGTGGGCATGTGTTCCCTTTACAGGAATATCAAACAATTTGCCTGCCAACACATTGGACGTCGCTACACAGCCCCCAATATAAGCCGCTCTCGAAGCACTGATGCCTCCATCTATTCCCTGCGCCCTCCTCAGTCCAAACTCCAATACTGCTTCCCCCCTTGCTGCTCGACAAACTCGTGCTGACTTGGTGGCAATCAAGGTTTGAAAATTCAGAATATTCAACAATGCGGTTTCCAGAATCTGACATTGCCACAAAGGACCTTTCACCCGCATCAAAGGTTCGTGTGGATAAACAGCCGTTCCTTCGGGAATCGCATCTATGTCTAACTCCAGTTTTGAAGTCCTCAAAAAGTCTATAAAGCCCTTCTCAAACAAAGGCTTTTCATCATTTCCTTTCAAAGATTGCAGGTATTGAAGGTCGCTTTCTTCAAAACAAAATTCTTCAATGTAAGCGATTGCGGTTTCTAAACCACAACAAACTGCATAATTCCCATTGAAAGGCAACTTTCTAAAAAATAGATGAAAAACGGCTTCTTGTTCCGCCATGTCGTTTTTCCAATAACCATACGCCATCGTCAATTGGTAGAGGTCGGTGAGTAGGCTCAAAGAAGTGTTGTAAATGTTGGATAATTGCATCGTGTTATTTTTACACTAAGTTAATTTTGGAGTATTAACGCAGTTATATTGATTTTTGTTCCCGAACTTTGCAGAAAAATTCTATTTTCATTTTTAAAGTGAACAATAAAATGCTTATCAAAGAAAAATCAGAAAAAATTTGGCAGCTATATTCAAGTGGCACACGAGAAAATAAGGAAAAGGCTGTACATTTGGCTTATAGAATGAATTCAATTCTATATCAAAGCGAAATATCCTTAGAAGATTTAAAATACTTCCTTGACTTGTCCCTTAGAATCACAAAATCACCTAAACAGTCTTCTAAACAAATATTGGAAGAAAAGATATTAAAATCAATTATCTCCGTATCATATAACTTATGGGATAATATAGATGCAGAATGCTATCCGCTAACAAGAACTGGTGGAACATTGACGGGAGACTTGGCTGATATCTTTGTAAAGTTTGCACAAGAAATTTATGAGGTAAAAATAGATAGAGATTCATTTGCTGGTAGAAGGCGAGGTTTTGCCGTTGAAATTTTGGGATTTATGGCTTTGTATTTTTCAGATGTGCCTGAGTTTTGGGCTATGGTCACAACATCTTTACAAAATAAAAGTAAGCCTGAATTTCTAAATACTATTGAAATATTGGAAATGTATTATGAAAAGAAAGAAGAAGATATTAGTGATGACATTATTGCCCTATTAGATGCTCGAATCGACAAAACCAAAAGTCGCTCAGAAGTAGTAGGGGCATTGAATGTGCAAATAAAAGCAGGGTTTATAGATGAATTGGATGCTTTGAGTACGCTTGATGATTGGAAGGAGAGAATGTATGAATAATTGTAAACCTTGTCAAAATCATCAATAAACCCATACAACCCATCCTTTCGAGCCGCCGCCAAACCTTCCGAAAACAACCCAACGGCATGAAAACTTGGTGGAATGATTCGTTCACCTTTTTCGTTGATAAAACCGTAGAGCCCGTTTTCTTCAATTGGGTATAGACTTGGGTTTTGCGGGCTTTCGGTTTGGGCAAATGTCCAATTGAAGGAGATAAAGAGGAGGAGATAATAAGCATTGAAGGTGAATAAGGTTTTCATATTGCAGTATTTGTTGCTGATTTTAAAACGAGATTCTAATCCCAATATTGGACTTTTCTCCAAAACTGTAGGGGATTCGCTGCATCTTTAAAGGTATTGAAAATTGAAAAATTCGCAAAAAAGGTATAAAAAATTTGCGAATAATTAAAAATATGCTTTACTTTGTCTTATCAGTTGAAAAAAACAACCCTAAAATTGATGAATTCCGTTTTTAACATACTTGTCACATCTTTTATTGTAGTCAGCTTGGTCATTAGCAAGTAGATACAGGGTAGGTGTGTGAAAACATTTTGACGAAATTAAAAAACTCATAACAGCCATCCCTAAATAACAAGGATGGCTTTTTTTGTATAGGTAACGGCTACTTAGACAAATTCAAATAATACTCTGTAAGCGAGCGAATTAAATTTTAGAAATGCCTGATTTAATATTTTAGTTTGCTTTATTGACATTACTATTGAACAAAGAAAACAAACAAACAAACATCATGTACACCACCGACAAAAATTATGTTTTTCATAACGGTGCTTTCTTAAAAGCAAAAAACAACGGAGCGAGTTTTTACTCCCAAGCCTTACATTACGGATATGCTGCTTTTGAAGGAATTAGGGCTTATGGCACAGAACATGGAATCGTTTTATTCAAAGCAAAAGACCATTTCAAACGTTTTTTTCGCTCTGCTGAAGCATTGGATTTACAAATCCCTTATTCGTATGAAGAACTAATCGAAGCAAGCCGCGAACTTTTGCATCGCAACGGCTTAACCGATGCCTATGTAAGACCTTTGGTTTATGGAGGGGATCAGATGGGCTTAGTACCGAGTCAAGAAGCGCAAGTATTGATTGTTGCTTTCAAATGGAAGAAATATTATCGAGCACCACATTTGAACTTGCACATTTCACCCTATCGCCGCCTGAAACAGCCCGCTTTTCATGGAGATGGCAAAATCAGTGGCTACTATGTCAATGCGATTTTGGCAACCAAAAAAGCAAAAGCAAAAGGTTTTGATGAAGCCTTAATGTTGGACGATGAAGGCTACATCGCACAGGGTCCGAGTTCTAATTTTTTCTTTGAAAAAAACGAGAAACTATATACACCCGAAAAAGGAAACATCCTACCAGGAATCACCCGAAAAACGGTCATAAAATTGGCGAAAGAAGCTGACATTGAAGTAGTAGAGGGTAAATTCAAACCAGAAGATTTAGAAGGAATCAAAGGAGCTTTTTTGACGGGAACTGCGGTCGAAATCATTCCTATTAGTTCTATTGACGGCAAACCTATGACCGAAGAATATGAACATACAATGGGTAAATCTTTGTCAAATAGTTACCGTAGATTGGTCAATCTGCAAGAGCCAGAAGTGGTTTATTTTTAAGGGTGAGTCAGAAGAAACTTCAACTTCAAGATTCTAATACAAATTCAAAGTATAAGCCCAAACACAACAACCAACAACCAACAACATAAACACCTAAACACAATTATCACCCCAAACACATAGCCACAAAATCAACAAAAAAATAAATGCAACTCAATAAATACAGCAGACGCATCACCCAAGACGAAGGACAGCCCGCCGCCCAAGCCATGCTTTACGGAATCGGCTTGACGGAAGAAGACATGAACAAAGCCCAAGTCGGAATTGTGAGCACAGGGTACGAAGGAAACACCTGCAATATGCACCTCAATGACTTAGCGAAAGAAGTCAAAAAGGGCGTGAAATCAAGTGATTTGGTAGGTTTGATTTTTCACAGTATTGGCGTGAGCGATGGAATGTCGATGGGAACAGACGGAATGCACTATTCGCTTCCTTCGAGAGATGTCATTGCCGATTCGATAGAGACGGTTGTGAATGCACAGTGGTACGATGGATTGATTGCAGTGGTAGGTTGCGACAAAAACATGCCAGGTTCGGTGATGGCAATGGGACGCATCAATCGCCCATCCATTATGGTCTATGGCGGCACGATTCACTCTGGAAAATGGAAAACTCGAACGCTGGACATCGTTTCGGCATTTGAGGCATTAGGCGAAAAATTTGCAGATACAATAACACCCGAAGACTTCAAAGGAGTGATTCAAAATGCCTGTCCGGGTGCAGGAGCATGTGGAGGGATGTACACCGCCAATACAATGAGTTCAGCGATTGAAGCCTTGGGAATGAGCCTGCCTTACAGCTCTTCCAATCCTGCATTGAGTATTGAAAAGCAAAAAGAATGTTTAGATGCGGGGGCTGCAATGCGATTATTGCTCGAAAAAGACATCAAGCCGAGCGACATCATGACCTTCAAAGCATTCGAAAACGCACTGACAATCGTCATGGTTTTGGGAGGTTCGACCAATGCAGTTTTGCACCTAATCGCTATGGCAAAATCCATCAATGTGCCTCTGACCATCAAGGATGTGCAACGTATCAGCGACAAAACGCCTTATTTGGCAGATTTGAAGCCCAGCGGTAAATACTTGATGGAAGATTTGCACCAGATTGGAGGCGTGCCCGCAGTGATGAAAATGTTATTGAAAGAAGGATTTTTGCATGGAGATTGTCTAACAGTGACAGGCAAAACCATTGCCGAAAACTTGGCAGATTTGCCCGATTTAACAGAAGGTCAAGATATTATTCATGCGTTGAATAATCCATTGAAGTCTTCTGGACACCTGCAAATCTTATATGGAAATTTGGCTGAAGGTGGTTCGGTGGCAAAAATTACAGGAAAGGAAGGCGAAAAATTTGAAGGAACTGCAAAGGTTTACAATCGTGAGGAGGATGCAATTGAAGGAATTCAGTCGGGTGAAGTGAAAAAAGGCAATGTGATTGTGATTCGCTTTGAAGGGCCTAAAGGTTCGCCGGGAATGCCCGAAATGTTGAAGCCAACGGCGGCAATCATGGGTGCAGGTTTGGGCAAAGATGTGGCATTGATTACGGATGGACGTTTTTCGGGTGGAACACATGGTTTTGTAGTCGGACACATTACTCCCGAAGCACACGTTGGAGGGCTGTTGGGCTTATTGAAGGATGGTGACAAAATCACGATTGATGCGGTGAACAATGTCATTGAAGCGCATCTTTCGGAAGAAGAAATTGCAGCCCGAAAAGCAGATTGGCGGCAGCCTGAACCGAATATAAAGTATGGAATTTTATACAAATATTACAAGCTCGTTTCGTCTGCATCAGAAGGATGTGTGACGGATGGATAGAAAGTTCAAATACAAATTCAAAGTGCAAATTCAAAACTGGATGATGAAAATCAAAATGCACAAATACGTAAAGACGTTTTACTAAAATGTCTCTACAAAACCTAACACAATTATCAACATAAAACCCAAACACACAAAATATATGAAGCAAGTAAAAAACAATAGTAAACAAGAAACCACTGCTTCTAAAACAGCGGTAGTCGATATGAAACCTCAAAAAAAGGAAAAACGAATCGTGACAGGTGCAGAAGCCTTGATTCTATGTTTGATTGAAGAAGGAGTCGATGTTATGTTTGGCTATCCGGGCGGAGCGATTATGCCTGTTTACGATGCCTTGTACGACTACCAAGACAAAATCAAACACGTTTTGGTACGACACGAACAAGGAGCATCTCATGCGGCGGAAGGATATGCCCGTATTAAGCACAAGCCGGGTGTCTGTTTGGTGACTTCTGGACCGGGGGCGACGAACTTGGTAACGGGTTTGGCGGATGCGATGATGGACTCAACTCCAATGGTTTGTATCAGTGGACAAGTGCCCAAAAGCTTGTTGGGAACAGATGCGTTTCAAGAAACAGATGTGGTAGGTGTGACCATGCCTGTTACCAAATGGAGCTATCAAATCACCGATGCGTCGGAAGTTCCAGAAGTTATAGCAAAGGCATTTTATATTGCCAACACGGGTCGTCCAGGACCTGTAATGATTGACATGACCAAAAATGCACAGTTCGGCAAATTGGAATTTGAATACAATAAAGCTCCCAAAATCAAAACCTATTGGCCTAAACCAAAAGCAAGGCTCAGTCATTTAGAGGCTGCTGCAAAACTCATTAACGAGTGCAAACGTCCTTATTTGTTGGCAGGACAAGGTGTATTGATTTCGGGCGCACAAGCAGAACTGAAGGAATTTATCGAAACCGCAGGAATCCCAACGGCTTGTACGCTTCAAGGTTTGTCTTGTTTGGATACCGACCATCCTTTGAATGTGGGAATGCCTGGGATGCATGGAAATTATGGGCCGAATTTATTGAGTGCTGAGTGTGATGTTTTGATTGCGATAGGCATGAGATTTGACGACCGAATCACAGGAGATGTGAGCCGATTTGCACCACAAGCAAAGGTGATTCACATCGAAATTGACCCTTCTGAAATTGACAAAAACGTAAAAACAACGGTTGCCATCAATGCAGATGCAAAAGAAGCCCTTCAAAAATTGAATTCTTTGCTCGAAAAAAGAGAACATCCAGAATGGCTGCAACGCTTTAGAGACTGCGATGCGATTGAATACGAAAAAGTCATCAAAAAAACGCTTTACCCAACTGAAGGTGGCATCAAAATGGGCGAGGTGATTCGACATATTTCCGAAAAAACAAAAGGCGAAGCCATTATTGTTCCCGATGTTGGACAGCATCAAATGGCAACTGCTCGCTACTACAAATACACCAAAACCGATGGATGGGCTACCTCTGGAGGTTTGGGTACAATGGGTTATGCGCTTCCCGCTGCTTTGGGTTGTAAATTTGCCGACAAAGATAGAGAGGTCGTTGCGATTATTGGAGACGGTTGTTTTCAAATGACCATTCAAGAACTCGGCACGATTCACCAATCGGGTTTGCCTGTCAAAATCGTAATCCTCAACAATGGTTATTTGGGCATGGTGCGTCAATGGCAACAACTGTTTTTTGATAGACGCTACTCCTTTGTAGAGCTTCAAAATCCTGATTTCATTGCCATTACCAAAGGTTTTGGCATTGAAGCCAAACGAGTATCACAAAGAGAAGATTTATCGAATGCTCTGCAGGAAATGTTGGACAGCAAAGAATCTTTCTTATTAGAAATAGTTGTGGAGAAAGAAGAGAATGTATTTCCAATGGTGCCTTCTGGCAGCGCAGTACATGAGGTGATTTTGGAGAAACCTGTTTCGTAAATGCTAATTGAGAATTAATAATTATCAATTAAACCTGTCATCTAAATATCCAAATAAAATGAAAAAAAATAATTATACCATAACCGCCTATACAGAAAATACAGTCGGTTTATTAAGTCGCATCACTGCAATTTTTACTCGGCGACACATCAATATCAAAAGTCTCAATGTTTCGGAAACAGAGAAAAAAGGCATTTCCCGGTTTACAGTTGTCATTTGCGAAACCGAAGACATGACGAGTAAAGTAGTTAAGCAGATTCGCAAGATTGTGGAGGCAATGTATGTTGATTTTCATACCGACAATATGATTATCTCTACTCAATTGGGAATGTTCAAAATCAAAATGGTGGAAGAACAGTATGCCAACAATGTTCGATTATTGGCCCAAAAATTTGATGCATCGGAAATGGCTCGTTCTGGAAATATGATTGTATTCCAAAAAACGGGTAATCGAGAAGAATTGGAGGCATTTTTAGCAGAACTCCGTACCTTTGGAGAAGTAGAATATGCCCGTTCGGGACGTGTGGCTTTGTCTATTAGAAGTATTCCTCTCCGAAAAATCATGGCGCTTTTGCCTGCAATGCACAACTATGAGGACAACTATACAATGGACCACCATGGAGAATTAGAAGATTTGGAGGTGAGTATGAATGGGAATAGTATGCACTAGTTTAATTTTGAAGTAAGATGTAGGAAGTAGGAAGTAGGATTTTTCATATAGGTTCTTGCTTCTTACTTCCCCCAAAATACCAATCACCATGATGACCATTCGAGACTTTCAGCTTTCAGATTCCCAAGCCGTTGCCAATATTTACAATGAACATACGATGGCTTATACCGCTACAATGGATGCGATGATCAGAACTGCCGAAGACATTGAAGGCTGGTATCATAAGTTTGGGGAACGAGAATTATTGAAGGTAGGAGAAGTTGATGGAAAAATAGTGGGTTGGGGCATTATCAAAAAATACAGCGATAGAGTAGGTTATCGAACAACTTGCGAAACAGCGGTTTATTTCACAAATACTGCAACGGGCAAGGGCTACGGTACGCAGATGAAAAAGCTCTTGATTGAACTCTGCAAAAAATTGAAATACCATCATCTGGTGGCAAAAATTTGGACGAGCAATACTGCAAGTATTGAATACAATCGAAAGCAAGGCTACGAAATTGTAGGCGTACAGAAAGAGGTGGGATACTTGAATGGGAAGTGGGTGGATGTCACGATTATGCAGTTGGTATTGAAGGACGTGCCGCCTGTGGATGATAAATTTTAGGAAGTAGGAAGTAAGACCACTTTCGCTGTCAGAAGAGAGATTTATACAACCCAAACACATAAATACAATTATCAACATAAACACATAAATACAATTTAAAAAAAATGGCTAAAATTAACTTTGGTGGAACGGTAGAAAACGTTGTCACCCGTGAAGAATTTCCTTTAGAGAAAGCACGAGAAGTGCTAAAAGACGAAGTAATTGCAATCATTGGTTATGGTGTTCAGGGACCTGCACAGGCATTGAACCTTCGTGACAACGGCTTCAATGTGATTGTTGGACAGCGAAAAGGCTCTACAACTTGGGACAAAGCCCTTGCCGATGGATGGGTAGAAGGTGAAACTTTGTTTGAAATTGAAGAAGCTTGCCGTCAAGGTACGGTGATTCAAAGTTTGCTGTCAGATGCAGGTCAAATTGCAGTTTGGCCTAAAATGAAGCCTTATTTGACTCCAGGCAAAGCCTTGTACTTTTCACATGGTTTTGCGATTACTTACAAAGACCAAACAGGGGTTGAAGCACCTGAAGGAGTAGATGTTATCTTAGTTGCTCCAAAAGGTTCGGGTACAAGTGTACGCCGCTTATTTGTAGCAGGTCAAGGTATCAATTCCAGCTATGCGATTCACCAAGATGCTACGGGCAATGCTTACGAAAGAGTGATTGCTTTGGGAATTGGAGTCGGTTCGGGCTACTTGTTTGAGACGACTTTCAAGAAAGAAGTAACGAGCGACTTGATGGGCGAAAGAGGTGTTTTGATGGGAGCTATTGCAGGTATCATGGAGGCACAGTACAATGTACTCCGCAAAAATGGACACTCTCCAAGTGAGGCCTTCAATGAAACTGTAGAGGAATTGACTCAAAGTTTGATTCGTTTGGTGGGTGAAAATGGCATGGATTGGATGTATGCCAACTGTTCTACAACAGCCCAAAGAGGTGCTTTGGACTGGAAAGACAAATTCCGTGATGCGACTGCTCCTGTATTCAAAGACTTATACGATAGTGTAGCTTCTGGCAATGAAGCGAGAATCACGATTGAAGCAAACAGCAAAGCGGATTACCGTGAAAAACTACAAGTAGAACTCGATGAAATTCACGACTCTGAAATGTGGACTACTGGACGTGCGGTTCGTGCTTTACGTCCTGAACGTCAAGAAGAACCTGTGGTTTAATAATGCTATAAAATTCACTAAGCACCTCTTTGATGACTTTATCAAAGAGGCTTTTTTTTTCTAATGTTTTGATGATAACACTTCAGCAAACGCAGATGAATTTAGAATAAAAATCTATAATTTTGTTTATTATTTGCTATATTTACACTCAAAGTAGACAATTTTACATAATAGAATTTACACAAAATATTAAATTTATTTTCATGCAAAAAACAAAATATGAAAAAGATATTACTGCTTGGATTAACTTGACTTCCCAAGACAATGATAACAGAGAATTGAAATTAAGAATTGCTAAAAAAACTCAAAAAGCAAAAGAGGCAAAAGAAATTGCGCTTGAAGTACGGAGAACCGCTAATAAAATGAAGGAAGAATCACAAAAAATGATATTTCAAGCCAAAATACACAGTGTATTAAATTTGTATTATCAATCTAATAAAAAAAGTATCGAGATTGCTAACCTTTTATCTTTAGACCAAAAATTTGTCGAAAAAATTTTGAAAGAATATGGGCATTAATTTTAATGAATGCTATTATTTTTAAAAGCCTCAGTGATATTAACAAATCACTGAGGCTTTTTTTTTAATCTTCTTATCTCAAGTTTTAGGAATATCCAACAAGACAATAAAACCTCAATAATCATAAAAATAAGTCTATGCAAGTTAATCTTGAATTTGCTGCGTTAATAGGCTGGTAGTCAATAAAATAATATTTGAAGCTTTAACAAATATCCCTTTTTTTGATAACTTTTTTTAAACCTTGTCGTACAAGAAAAAGAGTTTTGTCATATTAATATCATATTAAGAGCTATTAGAGACCACCATTACTATTCGCCCAAATTTTTTTAAGGTTATGAAGAAACATTTAGCCCTCTTTTCTTTTGTGTACATTCTATGTATTCTAACATCCAATTTTACAGCAGCACAAAATCAGAATTTAGAAAATGAAGTGTATTTTAAAGACAAAATTTTTCTAAAAATTAAAGATGAAGCTGGATTGAGATTGCCTAAATACAATGGCAGCCAAAAAGTATCCAATTACCCCGTACTTGGAAGTCTTCTCCAAGAATTCAAAGTTGAAGGAGTTTATCGCCCTTTCCCTCAAATCAAAAACAGTACCTTCGTCAATACCTATCAAGTAGAATTAGATTCTGATAGCGATATTGACCAATTGATTGCTACTCTCCAAGAAGACCCCAATGTAGAGTATGCTGAAAAAATTCCAATCGAAAGATTGTTTTTTGACCCAAATGACCCTGCCGAAAACGCAGGAGAACAGTGGCACTTAGGTACAATAGATGCCTTTGCTGCTTGGGATTTGAGTTTGGGAGATGAAGAGGTAGTAGTGGCAATTGTGGATGATGCCGTAAAAATCACACATGAAGACTTAACAAACAATATTTGGATAAACAGTGGAGAAATCCCAAACAACAACGTGGACGATGATAACAACGGATATGTAGATGATGTGAACGGATGGGATGTAGCCGATAACGACAAGAATCCAAATCCTCCTTCAAGCGCAACATCCAGTTCTTTTTCTCACGGAACACACGTTGCAAGTTTAGTAGGTGCCACTACCAATAACGGACTTGGAGTTGCGGCCATTGGAGGTGGAGTTAGCATTATGGCAGTAAAATGTACGGCCAACAATTCCTCCAATACGTCTATCATAACACACGGATGGAGTGGATTTCAGTATGCCATGAGTAATGGCGCAGACATTATCAATATATCATGGGGAGGAACGGGTTCTTCCTTCACCTATCAAGCTCTTATCAATGCAGCCTCCAATGCAGGCATTACAATTGTAGCAGCCGCAGGAAATTCAAGCACCTCTACTGAATTTTATCCTGCTGCTTACGACAACGTAATTGCAGTAGCGGCAACTACTTCAACTGATACCAAAGCAAGTTATTCCAACTATGGTACTTGGGTCGACGTTGCGGCTCCTGGCAGTTCCCTGAAAGGCTGTGTAGCAACCTCCAATACAGCTTATGCCTATAAAAGTGGTACTTCTATGGCTTCTCCAGTGACTGCGGGTTTGTGTGCCTTGTTGCTTTCTTACGAACCCACCTTGACACCTTCTGGGATTTTGTCTTGCTTGACAACTACGGCTGTTGCAGTTACAGGCTCAACAAATGTAGGCGCAGGTCGCATCAATGCCAATGCAGCTATGTTGTGTGCTGCTCCTGCAAGCTGTGCAACTCCTTACAATCTAACAATCACCAATTTAGGAAACACAAATGCAACCCTAAACTGGGCAGATACCGATGCAGAAACCTACACACTAAGAGTTAGACCGACTGCAGGAAGTTGGTCAACCTTCAATACTGCTAACACTTCTTATACCTACTCAGTTTCTGCTTGCGAAAGTTATGAATTTGAAGTAAGGAGCAATTGCAGCGGAGAAAACAGTTCTTATTCTAGTACTCAATCCTTTACTGCTTTAGCAGAAGGCCCTTCAAACTATTGTACAGCAGAAGCAAATACATCGAATTTTGAATGGATTGCTGGAGTAAGCTTTGCAGGAATGAGTATCACAAGTTCTTCTAATGGAGGTTACAGCCAGGAAGCCCTCTGCTACAATTTCAATGTTGAAACAAATGATGATTACACGCTTTCTCTAACACCAGGTTTTGCAGGAGCAGCTTATGGTGTATATTGGAGAGCATGGATAGACTTCAATGCAGATGGCGATTTCGGTGATACAGATGAATTGGTTTACGATGCAGGAAGTAGTCAAAGCAATGCTGTTTCAGCAAGTATTTCTATACCCAATAGTGCTATTTCGGGCAGCACTCGTATGCGTGTAGCTATGAAATGGACAGGCGCATCTGACACCGCCTTGCCTAGTCACTGTGGCAGTTTTGAGTTTGGAGAAGTAGAAGACTTTACCTTGGTCATTACGCAAGGTGCAGCCCCTATCGTATGTAATCAACCTACAACAATCAATGTCTCCAATATCACTGCCAATGCTACTACCCTCAATTGGTCAAACATAAGTGGTGCCAACAGCTACAACTTAAAATACCGAAAACAAGGCTTAGGCTGGAACTATTTGGCATCTAATACGAGCATCAAGACTTTGAACAATCTGGAAAGTGGCAGTACTTATGAAGTACAAGTACAAACCAAATGTTCGGACAATACGACGAGTGAATATTCCAATACAAAGACCTTTACAACAGAAATGCCTATTTGTGATGCACCTTATAATTTGGTTGTCACCAATATAGGAACGTCTGCTTCAACAATTGCTTGGAGTGGAAATAGCGAAGAGAATTACCAGTTACGTTATCGGAAATCTAATAATTCTGTTTGGAGTACCCGAACTGCAAGTACAACTGCATACACTCTCACTACTTTGGATGCATGTGCCGAATACGAAGTACAAATACGAACAATATGCAGTGCATTAGAAAGCGAATATTCAGTGAGCAAAACTTTTGAAACAATAGGTTGTGTAGAACCGGATGAAGAACAAGTAGGAGGGCCAATGCCCGAAGGCTACTGCACAGGAAGAGGCTTCAATGCAAACTATGAATGGATTGCAAAAGTAGTTTTTGGAGACATCAACAATCAGTCGGGCAAAGACAATGGTTATGGAGACTACACAAACTTAACTACAGATCTTGAAGCAGGACAAAGCTACAATATGACTTTGGTGCCAGGGTATGCAGGTTCTGCTTATCGAGAGTATTGGAAAGTGTGGATTGACTTCAATAGAGATGGTGATTTTGGAGATGCAGGAGAATTGGCTTTCGATGCAGGAGATTTGAAGAATACACCTGTCACCGCAGGTATCAAAATCCCAAATGATGCTTCAATAGGCACTTCAAGAATGCGTATCTCTATGAAATACAATGAAGAAGCGGGCTCTTGCGAGAGTTTTACCTACGGAGAAGTGGAAGATTATGCGGTCAATATCATTGGAGGCAAAAGCGAAACAGAACCGAATCCAGAAGAAGGCGGCGGGCCTGCTCCCGATACTTACTGCGAGGCTCAATCTCAAAATTCAAATTACGAATGGATTGAAAAAGTGAGTATAGGTTCTATCAACAATATTTCTTCAAACGATGGTGGATATGGAAATTATACCCACCTTTCGACAGATGTAAATGTAGGTAACAGCCATACGATTACTCTTCAACCGGGATATGTTGGAGCAGCCTATAATGAATCATGGCAAGTATGGATAGACTTCAATAGGGATGGTGACTTCGCCGATGTTGCAGAATTGGCGTTCAGCTCTAGTAGTCCAAGTAAAACCATCGTTACAGCAGCTATTACTATTCCTGCTGATGCTTCAATAGGTTCGACTCGTATGAGAATTACCATGAAATACAATGGCACAGCAAGCGATTGCGGCAATTACAGCTACGGTGAAGTAGAAGATTATGTATTGAATATTCGTGGCACAGGCAGCGACAATGGCGGTGGAGGAAACTCTAATCCCGACCCTTTACCCGATGGATACTGCGATATGAGCAGCCAAAATGCCAACTATGAATGGATTGCAAAGGTAGAATTAGGAGATATCAATAGTGCAACTGTCAGTGACAATGGTTATGGTGATTACACACACCTTTCTACCGAATTGATAGCCAATCAATCCTATACTTTGGGATTGACTCCAGGCTTCAAAGGGGCAGCATACAGTGAATCATGGAAAGTGTGGATTGACTACAACAGAGATGGCGACTTTACAGATGCAAATGAGTTGGTTTTTGAGCCCAACAGCAGCAAGACGAAGGTAGTGGGCAACATTACAATTCCCGCAGAAGTCATGGAAGGGACAACGCTGATGCGAGTTGCCATGAAATACAATGGAGGAATCCCCAACAGTTGTGGTGCCTTTACCTATGGCGAAGTAGAAGATTATTCCATCGTATTAATAAACAATCAGACTTCAGCGATTCAAGCGGCTTCAAGCGATGAATCTGAAGAAAAAGAAGAGATAGAAAAGCCTGATTGCGACATTAACTTGGCGTTTGACTATCAAGTTTCCGACGAAAAAGTAGAATTTCAAAATTACTCAATGGGTAAGTATGATACCTTCTTTTGGAGCTTCGGAGACGGTGAAGTATCGGAAGAAATAAGCCCTGTACACGAATACAAAGAATCTGGTGAATATTTTTTCAACCTTTCTATCAGCAGTACCAAAACAGGATGCGCTCAACACTACCAAGGATTTATCTATATTTTCGGAAAAGATGCAGAGCAAGGAAACAATGGTTCTGAACCTGCAAGCGGAAATGGAGGGTAATAAATGGTTTGTCAGTACTTTGTCGAATGAAATCAAACTGAAAAAAATAGAAATAGAAGAGAAAAGAGGTTGAATTATCAACCTCTTTTTTCTTTTTATAGCTTATCCACAGTATCCACAGTATCCCAGTATCACCGAATCAGCGTTAAATTCCCCTTCCACATCAATTCCTCATCCAAAAGCGTCAAAGCTCGAACATAATAGACATACGTTCCAATACCCATCGGACGAAAATCCACTTCTCCGTTCCAGCCTTCACCCTCATCCGTAGTCGAAAAAACCTCCTGTCCCCAACGGGTAAAAATCTTGAATTCCAACACTTCTTTCAACCCTCTTGTACCGCCAATCGCATACACATCGTTTATCCCATCTCGATTTGGAGAAAACGCCGTAGGCATTACCACTTCAAAAATATTATCTACAATCACTTGCACCGAATCCATAGAGCGACAACCGTAATCATCCGTGGTAATCACATAATAAGTATTGCTAACAAGTGGAGAAACCTGGGGGTTTCCAATAGAAACACTAGACAAATCACCATTAGGCAGCCATTCAAAACTCCACTCACCACTTGCATTGAGCGTAGCACTTTCACCAATCGCAATAATAATATCTTCACCCGCATCCACCTCAGGTTCGGGAATCACCGTAATCCTTACAGTATCCCGTACATCATTGAAACAACTGTTGATACCTGCCACCACATATTCTATTGATTCAGAAGGCGAAGCAATAGGAGAACTACTACTGGCATCGTCCAAAGAGAGTGCAGGTGTCCAGACGAAACTCTCTGCACCATCCGAAACAACATTCATTTGAGTAGATTCACCATAACAGAGGGTGGTATCAGGAGAAGCATTGATGACAATAGCGGGAATTACTTCAATGTTTACAACATCGCTGTTTTTGCAGCCTTTATCATCTGTAGCAGACAAAGTGTAAACAGAATTAGTAGTAGGTGAAACCGTAGGCATGAGTTCAGTACTGTTTACCGCTACATTGTTTTCCTGCCATTCAAAACTCACCACATTGCTGCCAACCAAACCCTCCAATGGTATTTCATCGCCAAAACAAATTGTAAAATCATCGGGAACACTGACAGACGGTAAAGGCAAACCAAAAGCCACCATTTTGTCAGAGTCCACACAGCCATTTGGGTCACGCACCTCCACTGAATAATTGCGAGGCCCTTCGTAATCCATGTTTAAGTTGGGGTTTTGAAGGCTTGGATTGTCTAAAGAGGCCGCAGGGCTCCAAGAATAACTGTAAGGAGTACCCGTTTCATCGGGTGTCACCGAAAGGCTTACATTTTCTCCAAAACAAATTTCAATATCTTCGCCTACTTCAATCAAAAATTCGGGGTAAATGGTAAAATCCAGTGTTGCCGTATCTCGGCAACCTTCAGGAGATTCAGTATAAAAATTGACCGTATAATCACCCGGAGTATTGTAAATATGAGTTCCGTTTTCTGCACTACTTTGGTTGTCTGCTCCCGAATTAGGGTCGCCAAAATCCCATTCCCATGCTACGGTATTGATACTCGTTTCGTTGGTAAAATCAATCGGAACACCTGGGCACTTCAATGTCGTCGAAAATTCGGCAGCCTCGGGTACGACATAGACTTCCTGTTCATACGAAACTTCGCAACCCAGATTAGTGATTGCTTCCAGTTTTACGGTGTAATTGCCCCCTTCCGCATAGTGGTGTTGAGGGTCAATAGCTGTACTCGTAGTACCATCTCCAAAATCCCAATGGAAGGTTTGAAAATTGCCATACGTAGATGTCGAAGTATTGGTAAACACCACGGGGTCGTAAAAACAAGTCGTTTCGGCTTCAAAATTGGCATCTACCAACGGATACATATATACAATGATGTCCGCAGTATCGCTGCAAATAAAGGAGCCTCCATCAAAAATAGCAATCAATTGTCCCACATACTTACCAGTGTCGGGGTATTGATACATCGGATTTTCTTCAGTCGAAACATCTGTATCGGTAGTAGGGTCTCCGAAATCCCACAAAAACTTATTGGCCTTGATACTTGTATTCACAAAATTGACACTAAAATCATTGCAGTTGTTGAAAATGTATTCCCCCGCTGCCGTAATTTCGTCTGCCTCCAATTGTGCAACCGAAGCTTCACATTCCACTACATTGAATTGAAAATCACGCCTAATCGTATTTATCAATACACCATTTCGGTATTCATTCACACAAATACCTACTACATACTGTCCCGCATTAGGAGGCGTTCCGTAAAGTCGCCCAGTTTCGGGGTCTAGTGTCATAGCATCTGGCCCCAATGGATTGACCGCATCATATCCATTTCTCCAAGTAACAATATTATAGGGTGGAGGGGACAATATTCTACAATCCACAGCATTAGGGTCGTTGGGGTCTGGAGAAGAGCCAGGAATCGGACACACATCACTTCCACCAATAAGCGGGTCGCAAAGTTCGTAAACCAATGAATCTCCGTCCAAATCTGTTGCAGATTGATCCAAGGTAAACGGAACCTGTTCACAAATCATGGTCGGTGGAAACTCATTGAAGGTAGGTGAACTATTGCAGGTAGCCAAACCAGGATCTGGAATATGGGTCATATAAGTAGAGCCTGTTTGTGAAGGGAAATTAATGTTATCCAACGTAATGTTTCGGCTATAACGTTGGTAAACAATGTCGTATCCACCAGCTTTGGGCGGTAAATTCAATACAATTTCATAATCTCCTTTTTCTACACAAACACTATTCAAAACGGTTGCATCTTCAATACAAAGGTTGGTGGGAGGAGCTACTAAGTCTTTTGGAGGACGGAGTACATCTACAATATCATAATTGCCATTGGCATCAAATATAAAAATATGAGCGGGATTGTCTAAATCTCCGCATTGAATGCAATTACAATCTCGATAGACTGTCAGTGAAATACGGTATTGATTGTTACCCAAACACTCATAGGTCATTTCTCCTCCTACAATATGAAAAGCGTTGACATCATGGATTCCCATAAAAAACATAAAAATACACATACAAATAGCTATAAAATTCCGTTTCATAATGCAAAATAATTGATAATAAAAAGTCCAATTTTTCCAATATTTGTCAACCGACCTCAATATAATAAGAAACTTCTAAAAGCATAGTTCTTTAAATAGTCGTGTGTCATACTTTTCTCTCAATTGCTTAAAATACCTATTTGTTTCAAGCATTGAACTTTTGCAGATTACCCTTCTTTTCTTCAAAAAAAACTACTTTTGCAAGAACAAACTTAATAACTGCCTTAGAATATGATGAAAAAATTCCAAACCACCCTTTTTATAGCCCTGCTACTGTCCTGTGCTTTTGTCTCTGCCCAAACGACCTTTCCCGTCAATGGTGTCTATGATCAGCGAGAAGGATTGTATGCTTTCACGAATGCCACCATCCATACGACTTACAACCGTACTATTGAAAATGCCACCTTACTCATTAGAGATGGAAAAGTAGAAGCTGTTGGAACAACTGTGACCATCCCCAAAGATGCGGTAATAGTTGATGTCAAGGACAAACACATTTACCCTTCATTCATAGACCTATATGCGAACTATGGCGTACCAAAGGTGAAAGGTAGTTCTTGGAATTGGGGAGATCCCCCTCAATTTTTATCCACCAAAGATGGAGCTTATGCTTGGAACGAAGCCATCAAAGCAGAATTTGATGCGGTTGAACACTTCAAAGTCGATAAAAAAGATGCAGAAGAGTACATCAACTTGGGTTTTGGAGCCGTATTGACCCATCAACACGATGGAATTGTCAGAGGTTCAGGAGTTTTAGTATTACTCAACGACGAAAATGAACATGAAGTCATATTGAAAGAAAAAGCTTCAGCACACTATTCTTTCCAAAAAGGAGCTTCCTCACAAGTCTATCCAACTTCCTTGATGGGTTCGATTGCCTTACTTCGGCAAACTTATTTGGATGCTCAATGGTATGCAGGCATAGGAAACAAAGAAGAGAAAAACATTACTCTTCAGCGCTTCAATGAACTGCAAAATCTACCCCAAATATTTGAAGTAAGAGATTGGCTTTCTGCCTTACGAGCCGACAAAATAGGGGATGAATTTGGCAAGCAGTATATTATCAAAGGAGATGGCGATGAATACCAACGAATCAATGCCTTAAAATCTGCCAACGTTCCATTTATACTCCCTCTAAACTTTCCCGATGCCTATGATGTAGAAGATCCTTTTGATGCAACGAATGTATCCTTGAAGGAAATGAAACATTGGGAATTAGCTGCATCAAATGCTTCAATACTTGCCGAAGCGAACATTGAGTTTGCCTTTACTTTGGATGATCTCAAAAACAAAAAAGACTTTTTGAAGAATATCCGTAAAGCCATCAACAGAGGATTGAGCGAAGAAGCCGCATTGAAGGCATTGACCTACACTCCTGCAAACCTGTTGGGTGTAAATACGCTGATTGGTAGCCTTGAAAAAGGAAAAGTGGCGAATTTCTTGATTGTATCAGACAATATTTTTGAGAAAAAAGCAGTCATTCACGAAAACTGGATTGGAGGAAAACCGAACCGCCTCAAAGAGTTGACGCAGATGGATTTGAGAGGAGAATATGCCTTCAATGTTGGAACTGTGAACTATGAACTTCAAATAAATGGAGAGCCTGATGCTCCAAATATGGAAATCATTCTCAATGACTCTACCAAAATCACCATCAAACACACTATCCATGATGAAAGCGTCTCGCTAAGCTTTGACACCGACAAAGACAGCTTGAATCAAGCAAAAATTGGAATAGGTAAAGTTCGATTAAGTGGATGGATTGACAAACAAGGAGAACAATGGGTTGGTCGTGGACAGGATGCTGATGGGCAGTGGATTGACTGGCAAATTTTGTATGCAGGTGAGCTGCCAGAAAAAGAAGAAGACAAGAAAAAAGATGGGGACACTAAAGACACCGAGAATAAAGATGTAGTAGATGAAGAGGGAGAAGAGGAGGAACAAGAAGAAGTTGGAGAGGTTATTTATCCTTTTGAAGCCTACGGAGCAACAAGTGTTCCTAAACAAGAATCAATCTTATTCAAAAATGCAACTGTTTGGACGAATGAAGCCGATGGGATCTTGGAACAGACAGATGTATTAATAGAAAATGGAAAAATTGCAGCGATAGGAGAAGGGTTGGCTATTTCTTCCTCAACAAAAGTAATCAATGCCGAAGGAAAACACCTCACCAGTGGCGTGATTGACGAACATTCTCATATTGCCATTAGCAAAGGCGTAAACGAAGGTGGTCAAGCAAGTAGCGCTGAAGTAAGTATTGGCGATGTTGTTAATTCGGAAGACATCAACATTTACCGTCAATTGGCGGGAGGTGTTACGACTTCGCAACTACTACATGGTTCAGCAAATCCCATTGGAGGGCAGTCAGGCATCATCAAATTGAAATGGGGGTATTTGCCAGAAGATATGAAAATGAAAGATGCGCCGGGATTCATCAAATTTGCTCTGGGTGAAAATGTCAAACAATCGAGTTGGCCTTCAAGCTCTGCAAAACGTTTTCCACAAACTCGAATGGGAGTCGAACAAGTGTATGTAAATGCTTTCACACGAGCCAAAGAATATGGCGCACAAAGACAAAGCTTAGGCGTTTCTTCTTCTAAAGGCAAAAAACGAACAACTCCATCACTGGGCAGTAGCAGTGTTAAACCAGATTTGGAATTGGATGCCTTATTAGAAATCATTGAAGGAAAACGATTCATTACCTGCCACTCTTATGTCCAGTCTGAAATTACCATGTTGATGCGTGTAGCTGAACAATTTGGCTTCAAAGTCAATACGTTTACCCACATCTTAGAAGGCTACAAAGTAGCAGATAAGATGAAAGAACATGGCGTAAATGCGTCTTCTTTCTCTGATTGGTGGGCATACAAATACGAGGTGATTGATGCGATTCCCTACAATGGTGCCATCATGCACAAAATGGGGGTAAATGTAGGCTTCAATTCGGATGATGCAGAAATGGCGCGCCGATTGAATCAAGAGGCGGCAAAAGCAATCAAATATGGTGGATTGAGTGAAGAAGACGCATGGAAATTTGTCACGCTTAACCCTGCAAAAATGCTCCATATTGACGATAAAGTAGGAAGTATCAAAATAGGGAAAGATGCAGATGTGGTTTTGTGGTCGGACAATCCACTTTCGATTTATGCGAAAGCCGAAAAAACTTTCATTGATGGTATTTGCTTCTTTGACCGAGAAGAAAACGAACAAAGAGAAGAATATGTCCGAAGAGAACGCAATCGTTTGGTTCAGAAAATGCTGGAAGTCAAAAAGAAAGGTGGTAAAACACAAGCTGCAAAACCCAAAAAGAAACGTCTCTACCACTGCGATGATATGGGCGAAGGCGAAACAACCGACTTTTACCACGAACATCACAAAGGACATTAAAAAATTCATTATTCAAAATTCATCATTGAACAAAAATGACACATCTATATAAAATATTCACTTTCTTTTTATTCTTGGCAACCACAAGCATCCTTGCACAAACCAACTCTGTTCCTACGCCTGCAAAAGCACAATCCGAAACCATCGTATTGAGAGGAGGAACAGCGCACATCGGAGACGGAAAAGTCATTGAAAACAGCATCATAGTGTTTGAAAATGGTAAAATAACCATGGCAGCAGATGCGACTATGGTAAAAATGGACTTTACAGACAAAAAAGTAATAGACATCACTGGCAAAGAAGTCTATCCAGGCTTCGTAGCTGCAAGTACTTCAATGGGCTTGATGGAAATTGCAGCCGTTCGTGCCACCAGAGATGAGGATGAAATTGGCGGATTAAATCCAAATGTTCGTTCTATTATTTCTTACAATACCGATTCGAGAGTGATTCCAACCGTACGCTCTAATGGCATCTTGATAGCTCAAGTTCGCCCCGAAGGTGGTCGGATTGCAGGAACTTCTACAGTCGTTCAGTTGGATGCGTGGAACTGGGAAGATGCTGTCTATAAAATAGACGATGGTATTCACCTCTCTTGGCCTCACATTTATAGCTTTAAAGGCTGGTGGGCAAATCCAGGAGGCATCGAAAAAAATGAAAAATACAGCGAAGAAGTTACTCAAATCAAAGATTTGTTTGATCAGGCAAAGGCGTATTGTCAAAGCAATAAGCACGATGAAAAGAACCTCAAATTGAGTTCAATGTGTGGTTTGTTTGATGGTTCGCAACAATTGTTTATCCATGTTAATATGATCAAAGAAATTATTGAAGCAGTAAACTTTTCTAAAAAATATGGTGTAAAAATAATCATTGTGGGTGGGGAAGATGCTTGGATGGCAACCGATATTTTGAAAAACAACAATATCCCTGTGGTTATCAAACGTACACAGTCTTTGCCAAGTCGCTCGGACGAAGACATTGACCTTCCCTTCAAATTGCCCAAACTGCTGCAAGATGCAGGCGTACTGTACTGCATTACCTTAGGCGATGGTTCGGATGCTTTTTGGGATCAAAGAAACTTGCCTTTCCATGCAGGACAAGCCGTTCCAAATGGATTGACCAAAGAGCAAGCCGTTACCGCTATCACTTTTAATCCTGCCAAAATCCTTAATATTGCCGATAAAACAGGTACATTGGAGGTCGGTAAGGATGCGAATATCATCATTTCGACGGGTGATGTATTAGACATGCGAACAAGTAACATCGAATACGCTTTTATTCAAGGTCGTGCGATTGATTTGGACAACAAACAAAAAGCTTTGTACCGAAAATATATGGAGAAATATGGGTTGAAGGAGTGAGGATAGAAAAAGATAGAATGGAACTATTAATTTAATGAGGTGTTTTAACGAAGACACAATGCTATAAGCTGCGGTGTTTTCATTGCACTGTCTGTATTTTTTTAAAATGAGTAAATTTAATAATGACAACGTTAAAAATTAATATAAAAAACCCAAGCACGCTTCAAAAAATACTTCAAGTCTTATCACAATTTGATGATGTAGAAGTAGAAAATAAAGAAGATATATACAGTGATCATCTCTTAAAGGCAAAAGAAAGAGTAGAAAGTGGTAAAATGGTTACTTTTACTGATGAAAGTTTTAAGAAATTCAGTGAAAAAATACTTAAGGGGGAGTCTATTAACATTGAGAAAGTGATTAAAGAAGGAAAGAATGAATAGGCTGATAAGTTTTGATGATGAAGCATTAAAAGATTTTTATGAGTTTGGTCTTCAAAATCGCTCTCTTTTTAAACGTATTATGAAGTTGATAGAGGATATTAAAAGAGACCCTTTTGAAGGAATAGGCAAACCCGAACAATTGAAATATCAGCTCAGTGGTTATTGGTCTCGTAGAATCAATACTGAACATAGATTGGTTTATAAAGTTACAGATAACGACATCATAATAATATCATGTAAAGGGCATTATGTGAGTGAGTGAATACTAAAAAAGAATGAGCATGGATGAACAAAAACAGGAAGGTAATATTCCCTTTGGATGTTGGGTATTGGGGAGTATTTTGATGGTAGTAGTAGGGCTTTTGATTATTGTTGTTTTGGTGAATTTTTTGGGGGCATTTGCGATGTTGTTTACCGAACAATATTAAAAACACATTGACTGGTATTCCAAATTATACAGTTGTCGTAATATCATTTTGGGTATTACTCTTTATCGGAGCTTGTTCACCTGATAAGGAAACTTCTATGCCTATCAAGAAAGCGAAATCACCAATTGAAGCAAACGGCTTTATCAATCTTGCCGACCACCAAATTTACTACAAGTCGATAGGTGAAGGGCAACCCATTATTTTTCTACATGGAGGTTATTTGAATCTTCAAATGTGGGCGGAACAAATGGAGTATTTTGCTGCAAAAGGATTTCGAGCCATTGCTTACGATGATTTGGGTCATGGCAAAACAAAGGACGGAACAGTCGAAGTATTGGCCCATGAAGTTGTGTTGACTTTGATGGATAGTTTGGGAATCGAACAAGCTCATTTGGTCGGTTTATCTTGGGGCGCAATGATGGCGGTTGATTTTTGTTTGGAGCATCCCAAAAGGGTGAAAAAAATGGTTCTGACCTCTCCGGGCTTGAATGGCTGGGAATATTTTCAAGATTCTTTGGCAGCAGCAAACAATCTACTTCGCCAAAAAGCCAAAGAACAAGCTGATACAAGTGCTTTTGTCGAACTTTTCATGCGAAATTGGTCAGATGGTCCTGCCCAGAAAACAGATAGATTGTCTCCTCAAATCCGCCAACACATCCAAAACCTCATGACCCAAACTGTCACCCAACACTGGAACAAAAACTGGTCTTCTCTCCTCCAAAATCCACCCGCTCGACAACGCCTTTCCGAAATTCAACACCCTGTTTTGCTGATTCAAGGGGAATTAGATGCTATTGACATTCACCAAATTGTTGAAATTTACCAAGAAAGTCTGCCCCATTCCTATCGTTTGGATATTCCGAATGTGGCGCATACATTAAATTTGGAAGAGGGTAAAGTTTTTAATGGGATGGTTTTGGGGTTTTTGGAAGATTGACGAAAAACATTACATTTATTGCAGCATTATAAAAAATGCAATATAAAAATCTTCTATCCACTCGAAAAATCAAAACGATTTTCTTACGAAGTCTTGTTTGAATTTGCCCTATCCAAATGCTCCTTCCATAACCAATCCACAAAAAATCCCAACTGACAACACAAACATCACCAAACCCACCCACCGAAATTTCATTGCACCATCTATCGTGACCTTTCCAATACTTTTGAGACCAATTGAAGGCACTAAAAGATAGAGTAGTCCTTTGAAAACTTGCAGACAACCATAAGCCGTCACGATAACTCTTGGAAAATCCCACACATAGTGAAATGCCAAGATAAACGACCCCATTCCCAAGGCTATCAATGCATTGAAAATATTGCCCGCATTGCCTTTAGAATGTAAAAGCACAAAAAAATCCACCCATATTTTGGGCTGCAAAAAATGAGACAATCCTACTGCAGCTAAGTTAATGGCGGTAAAAAATTCGATAGATTGTGTGATGGTCATAGCAGAAATACTTATTTTGCAAATCACCTAAAGATAAATACTACAACATGAAAAACTTCAAAAACCTACTTTTTCTTTCGCTGTTCGTCCTCGCTCTCTCCTCCTGTGGCAAATCCAAACTTCAACATGCTCAAGAATCCCTTGCAGGCAATTGGGCAGTCACTAAAATATACCTACCCACTCCTGCAGAAGGAGAAAACCAACAGGAATCGGGCAAATTGGGTACGTTTCAATTTGGCAAAACGGAAGTGACTTATTCCTTCAATAGCAATGGTAAAACCTATAAAGGCACTTCACCTTGGCAACTGACCATGAAAAAAGTGCCTTCGGGCTTTATCAATGTTCCTGAATACACCCTACAACTGAACAACAATCTTCAATTCATAGCCACTTTTGGCGACCAAACGAGTGATGCAACGGTGAAGGCAACTCAAGTGGGATTGAGGAAAAAAGAAGGTTCAACAACAGCGAAGATACCCAATGTACAATTGTGGTTGGAGAAACAATAGCTATAACCACCTTTTTCGTTTCATAAACCAATACATTCCCAAAGCCGCTACAAACATAATTCCCCATACAAACGCATAACCATATTCCCAATGCAGTTCGGGCATATAATCGAAGTTCATGCCATAAATACCCGCCACAAAAGTCAAAGGAATAAAGACAGTTGCAACAATCGTAAGGGTTTTCATGACATGATTCATCTGATTGCTGGCATTCATCATGTAGAGGTCAATCAAACCATTTGTCATTTCTCGTAGGTCCTTGAAGGTTTCGGTGACATGTTTGATATGATCGTGTACATCCCGAAAATATTTAAGAGAATCCTCTCCAATCAATTCATTTTCAACCTCTATGACCTTGGTGAGCATTTCGGTAAGAGGATAAATTGTTTTTCGCAACTCAATCAGTTGTTTCTTCAACTGAAGAATGTCTTCTAAATCAGTAGGGTCCTCTTTCAACAAGTTGGTTTCAAAACTCTCCGTTTGTTCCTCTAAATATTGCAGCACCAAATAGTAATTGTCCACAACAGCGTCTAATAACAAAAACAAGAGATAATCTATCCCTTTATTCCGCACTTTCCCTTTTCCATTCAAAATACGTTCCCGAATAGTATCAAAAACATCACCCTTTTTTTCTTGGAAAGAAATCACCTTCTTGTCCTGCAAAATAAGACTCAAATGTTCCTGCTCTATTTTGTTTTCCTCCTTGTCTACATAGAGCATTTTGAGAATCATAAAAACACAACCTTCCTCTTCTTCAAATTTGGGTAAGTGCTTTGTATTCACGACATCCTCCAATATTAAAGCCTCTATCTGAAATCTCTTTCCTATTGCTGCGATAAATTCTGCGTCATGCAAACCATCAATGTTGATCCATGCAAATTGGTCTGAATTCAAGGTTTCACGAGCAGCCGCAATGTCTATATCTTCTAAATAAACCGCTGATTCTGGAGCATAAGTCATCATGCTCATTTGGGTCGTCTCTTGTTTTTGGATTCCCACAAATTGAAGATGTCCAGGCACTTTACCTATTTTTTTGGACAATTGTTCAAAAAAGTTTTGCATAGCATTAGGTTTAAAAATGGGTTAATTTGGAATAAAGGCAATAAAAATTAAAGAATTAAACAAATTAAAAATACTATTTTTTCAAAAAAATGTATTTTTACTGAAATTTTTAATTTTTACTATTGCTGTTGCAGTCTAAGTTTAACCCATTCACCCATATTCAAGATCAGCAAAATCATTGTGCTACGAGCAGTGCTTTTGTCTAAAAAGCTGCAAACCAGTAACCTAAAAACTCAGCATTACTTATGGATAAAGCCACATTTAAATACGGCTATGCGACCTTGAGCATCAGTAAAAGCAATCGTTTTATAGCGGTCAAGAAAAGAGACAACACACCACTCACTGCCAATATGCCTGCCAATACTAGGTCTGCTGCACCTGTCATTAAATCTACAACTACCCGATTAGGTAATTTTGAAATATTAGAGGCATCCTTTCCCAGTTTTGAAAATGTCGAAAACACCCTAGAAAATGTTCGGGCAATGGACACCGTCAATGTCGGCACACATGTATTTCACACTACCGAAGATGGAGAAGTTCCCTACATTCCATCGGGTCAAGTTTATGTAGAATTTACACCTACGACACAACCGCCTATTATTCAAGTCATTTTTGAGCATTTGCATTTGGCGATAATAGAAAAACGCAGCTCGTATGAATACGTTGTAAATGTCACTCCCCAATCTCCCAACCCGATTAAAGTAGTAGTAGCATTGCAGGGTTTGGAAATGGTGAAAGTAGCAGAACCGGAACTGCTGACTCCTCCTGGACTCAATGCCCTTGCCTTGCCGCCTGATGAATTACTTAAAGACCAATGGCATCTTCAAAACAAAGGTAATCACGGTAATTGGGGACCCAATGCCTTCAAAGCAGGCTCGGATGCAAAAGTCGTAGAAGCGTGGAAATACATGAATAGTTTGGGTTCTAATCAAATCACCGTTGCAGTAATTGACAGTGGCTTTGACTTGAGTCACCCCGATTTGAGAGGAGATGGAAAAAAGATAACCGCTCCTTGGGATTTTGAAACCGATACGCCCGATCCCTCTCCACATTTAGGAGATTGGCATGGAACCCCTGTTGCAGGTGTTGCAATCGGAGCTGCAAACGGTACAGGAATTGTTGGTGCTGCCCCCAATGCAAAGTTTATTCCTATGCGCTTTTCGTGGATCAGTGATAGCCAAATCGAAAAATGGTTTGCTTATGCTGCTCAAAACGGTGCGGATGTAATTAGCAACAGTTGGGGTTCGCAGGATGCCAATTTTGTGATGAGTACACGAATGGTCCAAGCCATCCGCAAATGTGCCATTGAAGGAAGGAATGGAAAGGGCTGTGTGATTGTCTTTGCAGCAGGAAATTCTGGAAGAAGCATCAACAAAACCAATGAGCCTGATGCAGTCACAGGTTTTGCTACTCATCCTAATATCATCACTATTGCGGCTTCTAATAGTAAAGACGAGCGTTCGAGTTATTCCAATTTTGGAAAGCGAATCTCTGTTTGTGCGCCCTCCAATGGTTCGGGAGGTGCGGGAGTGACGACCGCAGATGTAGGAGGTACAATTGTATTGCCAAGTGGAAGTATAGGACACAAAGGCTACGATGCCGGCTACTTTACACATGGTTTTGGAGGTACATCGAGTGCCTGCCCCTTGGCTGCTGGAATTTGTGCTTTGATACTATCGGTCAAACCCAGTCTCAGAGCTACGCAGGTTAAAGAGATTTTGGAAACAACTGCCGATAAAATTGATGATCCAAGCTTATACGATTCCAATGGACATTCCAAATATTTGGGTTATGGACGCATTAACACACTTAAAGCTGTTATGAAAGCAGCAGGTGACACCATTCCTGTGATTGACCCCGACCCTATTCCCGTTGATCCAAATCCAATCGAGCCAACACCTGTCGATCCAACACCGATAAATCCACCAACCCCTACTCCAACACCCAACGAAATTCGGACTATTCCGTTGAAAGGCTTAGTGACAGGGGTATTGCGAAATAGTAATGAACGCCACATTTACAAAATCAGCTTGAATCACCGAATGGTCATCAATATGACTTCTCCAAGTGGTACAGACCGAGATTTTGATTTGTATCTACGCAAGGGAGCCGTTCCCGATCCCGTAAAACGCCTTTATGATATAAGCAGTGCATCAGATGGTTCTACCGAAAAAATTGTCCTTAATAGTCCAAGTTCGGGAGATTATTTCATCATGGCAAGAGCTTATCAAGGTAAAGGCAGCTTCAATTTAGATGCTACTTTGGAGGTTTCTGCTTCAAGTAGCGGCATTATCCAACTCCCTCTTCAAGCACAAGTTGGCGGTATTTTGCGGGATAGATTGGAACAAAACACCATCAAGGTTAGCTTAGGTGGCCGCCTCAAAATTCGAATGGAAGTCCCTGTAGGGAGTGCCCAAAACGATTTTGACCTCTATGTGAAACGCAACAATATTCCCAACAAAAACGACTATGATGGTCGCTCTATTCAAGAGGGTTCGGTAGAGAGTATTTTACTAAACAATGTTCAGTCTGGCGATTACTATATTGTAGTTCAGTCTTTTGAAGGAAGCGGAGGGTATAATTTGACAGTGACATTGGAGTAAATAATCACACTACCATACATTTTTAATTCAACCACAAAAGACACAAAGAAAACAAAAGTAAAGAACTGAAATTCAACCATCTCTTTTGTGCCCTTTTGATGCTTTTGTGGTTCCAAAATCATTTTGAAATGACAAAAGAAAGGTTATTCTGCTACCAATACTGCATCCTTTAAAATATAATTGCAGTGGTCGACATCCGTTCCATTCAATTTAAAAGTTCCTTCAAAAGTGGTAAACATATCCAATTCGTAAGCTTCTGACGGAGCAGACTTCAATTCTAATTCCATGATGGATTCAGGGCCTGCCTTGCCACAAAAAAAGCACGCACTGTAAGGATTAGCAGACAATACATAAAAATGTTCTGTTGGATCAATAGGTATGACAAATCCCTTGATAGATACTTTTTTACCATCCAGAGATTTTACAATTTTACCAAATGTAGGATACAAATACAATGCACTGTCTTGTTCAGCTATTTTTTCTTCAAACTTTACATCGGTAAGTGTCAACCAAGTAATGTCGTAAACACCTCTTGAATCTGGTTGATAGTCTTCAATGTTTTTGGGGGTTGGACTCAACATTTCATTATCTGCAATACTGTAACTCCGAACAGGTATCGTATCTTCTTCTGTGTTGGTGTGATTAGAGAAATTTGTTTCCTCTTCCGTAGTATCTATTTCCTCTATATCTTCCTCCAAAATTGTTGAATCCATTTGTTCTGTTATTGAAGGAGGTTCACTTTCTTTATTTTGTTCACTATTGCAGGCAACAAAAAAGAACAGAATACATACTAAAAGGCAGCCAATAATTTGATTTTTCATTTTAATCTTGATTTCTATTTCATAAACACAACTTTCGCAGATGATCAGATTGTTGCTGATATTTACACTACGAAACCATACGACTGTACATTTTTAATTCAACCACAAAAGGCACAAAGAAAACAAAAGTAAAGAACTGAAGTTCAACAACTTCTTTTGTGTCCTTTTGATACTTTTGTGATTCAAAAATCATTTTGTTCAGTAGTATGAAACACAGGTTTGACATTCAAAAAGCGAATTTAGGAAATAAACCTCAAAAATAAGTGTTCTTCAATTTATCCTCTCATCGGTGATTAAATTTTCGCCACCTCATCTCCTACTCGAATTGTGCCATTTTGAAGCACCCTTGCCGTAATTCCTCCATGTCCACGAACCGCATTATAACCTCCTTCACCCAAATTTTCTTCCATCCGAGAACAAGGATGACACAAGCCTGTTGTTTCCAACACGGCCTCCCCTATCCGAAAGTTTTGGTCTTTCAATGCTAAAAGGTTAATGCCTCTTACCACAATGTTTCGACGCAATAAAAGCGGGTCAATCTCCTTCTTTCCCAACATTGAAGCCATTCCATCCAAGTGTTCTCCTTGAATCAATGTTACTTGTCTTTTACCACTACTGCCATGATAATGATCCCCTACCAAACCAGATTCGGTATTTGCCTCCACACTTGCCACTTCCTCCAAATCAACTCTTCTTTCAGGGCGAATCCCAATCCAAGCAACTCGCCCAACTTGCGGCAAAGTGTCAAACAGTTCTTTTATCGTTTTCTTCATTTTATATTTCAATTTACAATCCTGCCTGCACCTTTGTTCCAAGCCATTCGAAGGTCAAAATTACTAACCAATTCAACAGTTGCCTTGAAATGGACTTGTTTACATCAGCCTCTAAGTATAAAGGTGCATCTATCTTCAAACGTATGTTTCAGTCAAAACAAAGACTCCTATCTATTTGTTTCCCAACACGAAGCTTAGGACTATTCCTTTGTTGTGAAAATAACGAAAAATAACATTCCTCATTTTTTCTTACTTTTACGAAAAATGAACGAGGATGAAACTCTCCGTATTCGTACGCTACTTACCCTTCTTTTTTTTATATGTATTGATGGTACTTCTGCTCCACGATGATGCCTTTAGTGGAGACGAAGAACGGTATTACCAATTTGCCCAAAATTTAACAAATGGCTTTTATTCCCCCAGTCCACCCGATATCAATTTATGGAATGGCCCAGGATATCCTTTTTTCTTAGTGCCGTTTGTTTATTTAGGTGCACCCTTGATACTCATCACACTCTTCAATGCAATCTTTCAATACCTATCCGTTGTCCTATTGTATCAATCTCTGAAAGATTATGTCTTCCATAAACTTGCTACTGCTATTACCATATTTTGGGGCTGCTATTACATCAGTTTTCAAGAATTGGGTAGTATGTTGACCGAGTCTTTCAGTCTGTTTATAGTCACCCTATTTTTGTATTTATTTACCCAAGTAAAAGCAGAAAGACCGTTAAAATTCGTCATTGCAAGCGGAATCGTTTTGGGGTACTTGGCCTTGACCAAAATCATCTTTGGCTATGTAATTTTGGTAATGTTAGCGCTCTCCCTTCTTCAATTCAGCTTCAAATCAAAGCTGCAATCGAAGCCTATTATTACTCGAAACTTCATAGGTATTTTTGCAATAGCCTTGTTGATGAATATCCCCTATCTGGTTTATACATATTCATTGACAGGCAAATTATTATATTGGGGAAACTCAGGAGGCAGTTCTTTGTATTGGATGAGTACACCTTACGAAAATGAATACGGAGACTGGAACAATAGCACCTTCACTGCAAACTGTCACAACCCTAATATTCCCTGCAATGCCTATTTGCTTGCCAAGAACCACCAAAAGGATATGGATTATATACTCAGTTTACCAAAAATCGAGCAGGATGATGCTTACAAAGACATTGCCATGCAGAATATTCGCACACATCCCCAAAAATATCTGCAAAATATAACCTCCAATGTCAGCCGACTCTTTTTCGGAATCCCTATCAGTTACTACCCTCAGCAATTTTCAACCGTTTTGCGGTTTCCACCCAATATATTGCTTCTATCCGTAATGGTATTGAGTCTTGGGCTTTGGTTATTGTATTTTAATAGTATTCCAATAGAAGTACGTTACCTTATATTTCTGAGTTTGATTTATTTAGGAGGGACAAGCCTGCTTTCTGCCTACCCAAGAATGTTGTATGTGATAGTACCGATTATCTTATTTTGGTGTGGATGTATTTTGGATAAGTGTGTAATTTCTCCTTTGAAAAGTACGCAATCCCCAATTCTACAATAGCAGACAGGTATGCCTATTGTTTGTTGAAGTTAAATCACTACTATCGTGAAAGGGATATTAATTTTAGGACAAAGACTTCACCTCCAAAACTACGCTTTTGCGCTCCAAACCAATATCAGGATTAAAGCCAATTTTCATCAGATAATCTCCCGAATACACCGCCGATTCATCAATCGAAGAAATCGTATTGGGAAACAGATTCAACTCTCGGATACGGTATTTTTGGGAAGCATCTAAGCCTTTGAAGCGAACAGGTTCAATCGAATAATTGATTTCAAAACGATTGGTAATCAAGTAAGAAAACACAATAGATCGACTTTTATCCACCGATACAAACTGAAAACTCGCAAAAGGATAGTCGTAAGGATTTTGCAGCCTATACAAGTCACCTTTCCACAAAACATCTTTGAAGGAATCGTAATTCTGCACTGCTTCCCTACAAAATTGTTGCTCTTTGTCACTCAATTCTTCCACCACAATGTCAAAGCCCAATTTGCCCATTGAAGCCACATCTGTTCGATATTTTATGCTTGCCGATTTGTCCCAATTCGTTACGTGAGCGCACAAAACAATAGCGGGGTAAAAATGCGAATATTCCCAGTGCATGAATACTCGATCTATCGGAGCAGTATTGTCGCTCACCCAAAATTCGGTGAAATACTGCAATGCTCCATAGTCCACCCGACCACCGCCGCCTGAACAAAGCATCATCGGTACTTTAGGATATTTGGCTCGCACTCTTTGCAGCACCTTATAAAGCCCCTTCACATAGTCTACATACAAGTGTGTTTGCGGCAAATTTTCTTTTTCCAAATAGGCAGAATAAGAATTGTAAACAATTGAATTGCAGTCCCATTTGCAGTAGGCCATTTTGGGATTTTCAGTGAAAATCGTATCAAAAACGCCAAAAACATGGTCTTGAACTTCGGGATTCGACAAGTCCAACACCAACTGATTGCGGTAATAATATTCTCGTCGGTCTGGCTGTCGAATCACCCAATCTGGATGATTTTCGTAGAGTTCACTTTTTGGATTCACCATTTCGGGCTCTATCCAAATCCCAAATTCAATGCCTTTTTTGTTTGCCTCTTTCACCAAGTAACCCAAACCACTTGGCAACTTTTTTCGGTTTGTCTGCCAATCTCCCAAACCCATAAAATCGCTGTTGCGAGGGTATTTGTTGGCAAACCAACCGTCGTCCAATAAAAACAAGTCCACGCCCAATTTTTTCGCACCATCAAAAAGCTGAACCAATTTGTTTTCATCAAAATCAAAATAAGTCGCCTCCCAATTGTTCAACAAGGTCAAACGCTCTCCTTCTCCATCGTAAATGCGGTATTTTCTCGCCCATTGGTGCAAATTTCGGCTTGCTTCACCTTTGCCATTTTCGGAATACACAAAAATCAGATGAGGGGTTTCAAAACTTTCACCTTCCTTCAATTGGTACTCCGAGTTGTATGGATTTGCTCCAGCAATCAATCGCAAATTGTCGTATCTATCTACTTCAAAATCAAAGCGAAAATTGCCCGACCAAGCCAAATTTGCTAGTAAAACTTTGCCCGTTTCTTCTGTTGATTTTTCATCAAATGACAGCATAAAAGTAGGCGGGGCATAGAGGTTGGCTCTTGCTCCCAATTTAGAATCCAACATTTTGATGCCTTTGGTTAATCGCTGGGTTACGGGCTGCATTTCGGTTGCCCAAGTGCCGTGATATTGGGTTAGGTAAAAGTCATGGCTGCGGAAGTAGAGGTTGGCAGAAGCGTATTTCTTCAATAGTATCGCTCCTTTTTCGCCATTTTGAATATTTGTCCACTGCTCAAACACATTCTCTTTTTGATAGACTTTGAAAAACAGGCGCACCGATGTTTCGTAAAGTGGGTCTACCAAATCAATTACCGTTTGCAGCACATTTTCCTGCAATTGTTGGACTTTGTGTTGAACATAGTGAAGTTCTGTTGAAGGGTTTCCGTCTGTATGTTGGATTTGCAGGGCAGGTTCTGCAATGTTCCATGTACCACTTGGCGTATAGGCCACATTAAAGACATCTTCATTGACTCCATTGTAGCGAAACTGTTTGGCAATCAAAGCATAATCGCTTGACTGTACTAATTTTTCACCAAAATAAATATGGCGCAACCGTTTGTTCCAATCGGTTTGCAGTACCATTGTATAATCTTGGCTTTCAATGAAAATTAGGGTTTGTGGGGTCATTCGGTTGTCGGTTTTGGTGCACGACAAGGTAAATAAAAAAAAGGAATGATGTAATGTAGATACATCATTCCTTTCGGTTTTTTGAGTCAGAATTTGAAAATTGAATTTCTTAGGGCTTCTGTACTTCCTTATAGTCCACGCCTAATTCCTTCAATACTTTGATGGAGTTGGCTTTCACATTCGGAGCGGGATTCATCGAAAGCGACTTTTTGAAGCTCTTGATGGCTTTCTGCTTCTCACCCAATTTGGCATATCCTTCACCCAAGCTATCCCAAACATTTGGATCTGTCGGATTTTTTTCCACATTTGCCTCAAAAACTTCTACTGCTTCTTTCACTTTGCCTTTGAAGAATAGCTGATAGCCATAGTTATTCAGCTCTGAATTCGTGCCTTTCGCAATGGCTTCCTTTTTCACCTTTTCCGCTTCTTCTTCCTTGTCCATGTTTGCCAGTAAAGTAGATTTAGTCATCATATTGGACATATTGGGTTTCATTTCGATGGACTTGTTCAACCATGCAAGGGCCTTATCTTGATGGTTATTTTCCTTTTGTTGAATCAAGTAGTTGGCAGTTCCGTGATATTCTTGCCATCCCACATTGAAAGTCGCCAAATCTTGTTCCATTGTAGCCACTATAATGTCCATTTCTGCCTTTTCGTCTTTGGGTTCTTGCATTTTTGCAGTGAGTTGGGCTTTGGTTACAATGTTGGCTGTGTTTGGAGTCATAAAAACCGAGCGAGTAGCCCAAGCCAAACCTTGTTTGTAATTCACCTCATTTTGTAAGGCGTATTTTGCAGCTTCGTCCCAACCTCTCCAAGTCCACCCCGAACGGTTGCGGAGTTCGTCTTTTAGGCTCGCAAAAACGTGGTCGTGAACATTGGCTTCTACTTTGAATGGGAATTTTTTCTTGCCCCAAACCAAAGCACAAACGGCACTGGTAGCGGTGATGTCTTCAAAAAGATAGGTCAAAAACTCGTAGTGTGGTGCATCTGTTGATTTGATTTTTACCCTCAGGGCATCCTCGTCAGGTGTATAAGAAAAACTTCCCCAAGCAGTAGTGCTGTTGGAAAAAATGACCTCTGATTCGCCCGCTTCGCTCGGTATAATGTGCAGACCGTAAGTTCCTGCCTTCAATTCTTTCCCTTCAATGCTTACATCAGTAGAGAAAGAAATGAGGGTATTGTCGTTGGCTCCTGCTCTCCAAACAGCATCGTAAGGAACGAGTTTCCCCCATAGTTCACGCTCTTTGACGGCAGGACGGTGATAGGTTACCATGACTTCGGTGAGTCCAATCGTTTGACCAACCGTAGCTTTTTGGCTGGCTCTCGGCAAGGTCGTTACTGCAGATTGTGCCATTATGGATTCGGCGGCAAAGCACAATAAGAATAATAGAAATGTAGTCGTAAGTAATCTTTTCATAAGCTCGATAATGTATTTGATGAACTAAAGCCTCAATATGCCGCTATTATTTGGCTTTTGCTCCTACATTTTGGGGTAGTTGAGAGGATGGCTGAATGGTTTTATGGTCGCAGGGTTAAAAAATGAGTGTAATATTCCCTTGCTTCAATTCTACATTACTTCCAACAAACTGATATTGTATTATATAAACATACACTCCAATTTCTCCCATCTTATCCTTATAGCTTCCGTCCCAAGCCTCACTGCTGTCTGTACTTTCAAAAACCTGTTCGCCCCAACGGTTGTAAATCTGCAAATAGTAACTTTCCAAACGTTCACTGCTAATCGCTCTAAATTCGTCGTTTACTCCATCTCCATTCGGTGAAAAAGCATTGGGTAAAGTAAGAGTTGGAGCAATTTCAGGTGGAATAACGGTGATATTCAGGGTCAAAGGAGGCACACAATTTGCATTACTTTCAACGACTAATGTAGTTGTACCAACTGTATTTGCAGTGAAAATGGGATTGAAGCAATCGGTACAGCTCAAATCGGGATGTGCTGTCCATTGAAAAATACCATTACCGCCCGACATCTGCAATTGTGTCGTTTGCCCTAAGTTCAAAGTCGTATTACCTTCCACATTCAATTCACCGATTTCTTCAATTAAAACTTGCACTGAATCCATTACCACATCACCACAGTTATTTGCTGCTGTCAGGTATAAATAAAAATTACTCATCGTATCAGTGGGCTGAAATGTCGTCTGTAAATCCAATGAATTGTCAAAACTGCCTTCAATATTGGCAGACCATTCAAGCATATTGGGTGTTCCCAACAAAATTTCTGCATCCAAAACTATCGGGTCGTTTCGACAAATATGGATGGGTTCTCCTGCCTCTATTTGTAGTTCATCCGCAACGATATTGAAGGTAAAAGAAGTAGTCGTTGGGCAATCACCATTTGTTTGGTACTCAATCGTATATTCCGTTTCTGTATTCAATTCGCTCAACGAAATTTCGCCTGTTGAGGCATCTACATGAATTCCATCAGGTGAACTGAACGTACCATCAAAAGTAGCCACAAAATCGGGCAAAGGATTGCTTTCGTTCAGACAAAAAACATCACTCGGATAGCTAAAACTAGAATCGTCCAATGGATTTATCACCAAACTAAAAGGAGTTCTTGCACTTCTGCAATTTTCGGGTAAAATCATGGTTTCGGCATAATAAGTACCCTCAGTAAGTGCAGTAAAAAAAAGCGAATTTTCTAAAATAGGTTCTCCTCCTTCTGGCATGTCGTACCAATTGACAATGCCTTCAAGCGAAGGTTCAACTTCAAAAACATAGTTAACTCCCTCTTCTTCACATAAATAAACTTCCGTTTCGGAGAATGCAACAGGAGCGTTTGGAAGGGGAATCTCTTCAAGCGTCACCTCTACTCGATTCTCACTGACACAACCTTCGGGCGAAATGGCTTCGACCCAATAAGTTCCTGACATTGAAGGAGTAAAGTCTATTCCAGTTGCCATTGAAGTATTTGAAGTTTCACTTTCATACCAATTAAAAGTATCCACTCCATTGTCTATTACACTTAAAGTAGGAATCGTTGTCCCCTCACAATAAGAAAGATTCTCCGTTATGGGGTCAGCAGGGGGTGGACAGAAGCAAGAAAATGCACCACTTACTTCAATTTCATCGCAATTACCCGAATCATCCACTACAAAACTATAGGCTTCTTCATCGTTGAGGGTCAGGCTGTGCGTGTTGCCCACTATTTCGATTCCATCCACATTATAAGGAGGATAACCACCCGAAATTGTAGCAGTCAAATCATAAGTGAGATTGTCCGCCGAACAGATGAATTCGGTATTGACTTCCATTGGTTCTGAGAAAGTAATTGACACTTCGTCTTCGTCAAAACATACATTGGCGAAAGGGTCAATATGCGACCAAAAAAACGTGTATGTACCGCCTTCATTGACAGTGACAGTACTTTGCGGGTCGTTTTCGTCCTCAAAAATTGCAGTAGCTGTGGGCGAAGGAGTAAGTGAAACTGCCCAAAAACCTTCTTCACTGCTTATCGCATTCAATGAAGTCGTCAAGCTGCATACTTCTGCATCTTCTCCCGCTGTGTTGTCATTGTCTTGAATGGTAATGATTTCGGAGCTAACAGCATCTTCTGTACAAGGTGCTTGAGCTGCAACGGTATACGTAACAACATATTGACCTGCTACAACCCCATCAAAACTGAAAAAACCTGTATTGTCAATCGCATTGGGCGCATCTGTGCTACTCCAACTACCGTTTGAATCCCCAATAACCAAGTTAAATAAATCAAAGCCTGCTTCGGTTAGACAAAAATTTGAAATCGGGGCGATTGTAGTAGCAGTAGCGGGTGCAATAATGTTGATAGAGGCATTTTGGATGGCATCTGGACAATCTGCAATCTCATCCATTACGGTATAGGTAATGGTGAAATCACCTGACAAACCATCTGCATTGAAGATAGTCCCCGTGAGTGTACCGAGTGGTGCAGAGGTCGACCAAGTTCCGCCAACGTCTCCTGTTATCAAGGAGTTTAAATCCAATACATTACCCGAAATTGCACACAAATCGGGAGGTGGATTAAAACTCGCATCGGCAGTGCAATCCAGCAAACACTCTACCACTTGAATATTTTGACTACTCGACACTTCGCCACAAGGCTCACCGCCATCTACTGTATAGGTCAGCGTGTAGGTGTTTATCGGTAAACCGTCAGCATTGAAGGTATCGCCAGAAATTGGATTGAACCCATTGGCTTCGGGGCTATACGACCAAGTTCCGCCATTTTCTCCTGTTATCAAAGTAGATAAATCCAAGGTTTGAATAAAATCTTCGCCCGAATTGGTGCACAACTGAGAATTGGAGGGAGGAATAGTTGAAGCGTCAGAGGGTGCGCTGACTTCAATGTTTAATTCATCGCTTATATCACACATCCCCAAGTTGGTGGTATAGGTCAATGTTTGGCTTCCTACATTTGGGTTAAAAGTATTGCCTAAAATACCTATTCCCGACCACTCTCCACTATCTGTCCCTGCTCCCAAAAAAGTGGCGAGATCAATTGCACCATCGGTACTGCAAAGCTCAACATTCTCTTGAGTGAAATTGATAATAGAAGGAGGAGTTACAGTAATATTTATAAAGTCACTTACATCACACATCCCCAAATTGGTGGTATAGGTTACTGTCTGACTTCCTACACTCGGGTCGAAAGTATTATTCGTTACGCCTACTCCTGACCAGTTTCCAGTGCCTGTATTGGGTCCCAAAAAAGTGGATAAACTGATTGGTGCGTCTGTACTACAAAGGCTAAAACTGTTTTGGGTTAAGTTAACAATGGCACTTGGTAACACCACTATTTCGAGGATTTCGGTATCTTGACAGTCGCCACTGATTGAGGTAAAGGTAAGTGTTTGAGAGCCTGCACTGACATCAAATTGGCTATTGACGGATGTTACGCCCTGCCCTGCCCAAATACCGTCATCTGAGCTCACACTTTCGTATTGACTGAGATCAATGATTCCATCTGTAATACAAACATTGGCAATCGTGGTATTGAGAATCGCATCAGGTCCAGGGACTACCAAAACATTCAATGTGGCATCGTCGTCGCAAGGTCCCACTGGAATCGTAGAATAGGTGAGTGCTTGTGAACCTGCTGCTGGATTAAAGAAGCCATTGTTGACTCCTGTACCTGACCAATTTCCTGCGCTTGAAGACAAATCTACATATTGACTCAAATCCAACAACCCATTGTCTGAGCAAATGATAACAGAAGCATCATTCAAAATAGCATTGGTGCTTTCATTGACTACAATGACAAAGGTTTCCAAATCGTCACAAGTATCAAATCCTGTACCGACGGTAAGGGTCTGTACGCCAGATCCAACCATACTTGGGTCAAAAATACCAGCGGCAGAATCTACTCCATTGCCACTCCAAACACCTATATCTGAGCTGGCAGTAAAAAAATTATTGAGATTGACGATAGGCGCATCAGAACAGATCGAAAGGCTTGCCTGACTTAGAACAATATCTAACCCTTCTTCAACTGTGATGCTTAAAGTAGCGCTGTCATCACAATCACTTGATCCTGTTGAGTATTCAAAGAAATAATTCCCTGCTCCTGATAACATTGGGTCAAAAATGAGTGGGACGTTCCAAGTACCTATGTCTGATGATGGTGCGACATAATCGTTTAGATTGACGGGAATTTCTGTATCACAAAGCGTCACATTATTGGCAGTCAAAACAACATCGGTAGATGGCAAGACAGTGATTGTTAAAATTTCGACATCAATTTCACATCCTCCTTCAGGCTGACAAGAGACAGGGGAATTGGGTATCCAAGGTGTATAAGTGATAATTCCTTCGAGTTCGGCAGCACATGCACTACTGTAAAAAACACCATCACAGCCACAAACAGGATTCGGGACAATCGGGGGTGGGCAGACTGCGGGTTCATCGTTGTCACAATAGGCGATGAAGGATAGTTCAATTTCACCGCTCAACCCACTGGGATCAAAAGTATTGATATTGATCAAGCCTGTACCTTCCCAATATCCAGGAATAGAACTAGCATCTTCATAAACAGCTAAATTCACCAAACCGCCATTTTCACATATCTCTAAAGTGTTTTGTGTCAGCACAACTTCTGGAGTTGGGGCAATGGTAACTACAAAATTCGTAGAGGGGCTGCAAGGAGGACTGTCTGTATTAAATGTAATGGTGTAGTTTCCTGCAGTCAATCCTGTTGGAGTAAACACGCCATCGGGAGTAATGTATGAGCCGCCCGACCATGTACCTTCAACGGCTCCGAAAGTAGTTCGGTTGTCCATATCAAAAGGTTCGTCACATTCAAAGAGAATGGTTTTTAAGAAACTACCATTACATTGAGCATGAGAAAAAGAACAATAAAATAGAGTAAGCAGTAGTGGTAGAAATTTGTGTTTCATAAGAGGTTAAATTATCAAGTAATTTGGACTTTGAAGAAAAGAGGAGGGTTGCAAGAAGTGAGCTTTCAATAATTAGAGAGTGATTACCAGTTTTTCTTCTTCTTCTTTGAGTTGTTCGTTGTCCATCATCCATCGAACCACTTTAACGATTTCGTCTTGTTTGTATTGTGTGGCTTTTTGGGCTACTTGAGAGACCAAGAGGTCAAAAGAAAGACTTTCTGCATGAAGCAAGGATTTCACCGTTTCGTTGATGGCTTCCAAACGTTCTTCTTCTTTTTTTTGTCTTTTGGCTTGAAGGCAAATATCACAAACTCCGCAAGGTTTGCTGTCTAATTCGCCAAAATAACGCACCAACTGTTGGCTTCTACAAGTTTCTTGGTTGGTCACATATTTAATGACCATACTCACATTCCCATGTTGAACTTCTCGCCTGAAATCCAAACGTTTGCGATTGATTTGAATTTGATCGGCAGAAGCCCTTTCTCTCATAAAGGTGAGTTGCGGTTGATTGGTTTGAGGAACGTAGTGAATGACATTGTAGTCTTTAAGGTGGTTTAGGGCATTTTGTACATACTCAACCGAAGTACGCAAGACCTGCGCCATCTGCCTTTCGTTGATGGGACGAAAATGGTCATAAAGTGTACCGCCATATAATCGCAGCAAGGCATCTAAATAGGGTTCTACTCGTTTGTTAGCGACCTTGTATTTGTAAAATTCTTCTTTGTTGAGTCGAATCATCAATCTGGAAGGCAAATAAACGGCTTCACTCAAACTGATGTAGTTGTCTTGCTCCAAGATACGGAGGGCATTGAAGGCTTGAAGAGGTTTAATGTGAAATTTTTTGGCAAATTCTACCATGTCAAAGTCAAAGCTTTGATCCAATCCTGCACCAATTGCTATTTGAAAATGATTACCGAGTGATTGATAGGTTTTTTTGATGATGTCGAGTGAAGGATAGCGGTTTTCAAGTTGTTCGTCTAAAGAAAAGATATCGGCTTTGTGATAAAGCAAAGCGGCATAAGATTTTTTACCATCTCGTCCTGCTCGTCCTGCTTCCTGATAATACGCTTCTAAACTTTCGGGCAAATCTATATGCACCACAACCCGCACATCGGGTTTGTCTATGCCCATTCCAAAAGCGTTGGTGCAAACAATGATTCGTCTTTGATTTTTGATCCATTTATCCTGTTTGTCGGAACGTGCTTTGGCATCCAAACCTGCATGATAGAAGTCTGCACTGATGCCATTCTTTTGCAGAAAATAGGCAATGTCTTTGGTCTTTTTGCGGCTGCGGACGTAGACAATTCCTGTGCCCGGCACGTTTTGAAGAATTTGAAGCAGTTTCTTGGTTTTGTCTTCTTCAAAAAAAACGGAATAGGAAAGATTGGAGCGAGTAAAACTTTTTTCGAATACATGGCCACCTCGAAATGCCAATTTTTCTTGAATGTCTTTTTGGACTTGTTTGGTAGCGGTAGCTGTTAGTGCCAATACAGGAATATCGGGCAGTAGTTCACGAATTTCTGCAATTTGCAAGTAAGGTGGACGAAAATCGTAGCCCCACTGCGAAATACAATGCGCTTCGTCAATTGCCAATAAGCTTACATTAAGTTTGGGAAGACGAGCTTTGAAGAGTTCGGTTTGAAGTCGTTCGGGCGAAAGGTAGAGGAATTTTGTATTGCCGTAGGCGCAGTTGTCGAGGGTGCGTTCAATTTCGGTTTTGGTCATTCCTGAAAAAATGGCAGAAGCTGAAAGGTTGCGCTTTCGGAGATTATAGACTTGGTCTTTCATCAACGCAATGAGAGGCGAAATCACCAAACATACTCCATCTTGTGCCATTGCAGGAACTTGAAAGCAGATGGACTTTCCTCCTCCTGTTGGCATCAAGGCAAGCGTATCGTGACCTTGCAAGACGGAGTTGATGATGTCCTCCTGCAAAGGGCGAAAGGCTGAATAACCCCAATGTTTTTTCAGTATTTCGTTGATTGTCAATTTTCTACTTTAGAATTGAAACGGTGTAATTGAAAAATAAACTCAATAAAAATTGTTTTGCGACTTCTCATTCTTCAGCCATCAATCCTTTGAAGATACTTTTGAAGGTGTTAAATATTTTTATCAAACCACTTTGTTTGTCTTTTGCACAAACTCTCATATCTTCTTTTTTGTTTTCAAAACTCCTCAATACCTCTTCCGTCATTCGCTCTTGGTCTTTGTCAAGTTCCTCCAATTGTTCGGCATTGAAGCGTTTCTGAAGGTCTTCATATACAGGCATAATGACACACTGACAGCGCAAAGCATCCAATTTTTCGGGATCGCAGTGTTTCGCCATCAATTCATCCATTGTATTGTTTTTAAACATTTGCTCAAGTCCTGGCTCAATTACATCTTCAATGCTTCCGCCGAAAAAGAATATATATCCGAATAGCAAAAAGGCTGCAAACAGCACAACCTTAAAAATCGCACCTGCAATTTTGGTGAAAATCCAAATAGCAACAGCAGCAGCTATCACTAAGAGAATCATTTGTGTAGGTTCCATAAGAGATAGGATTTTAATGAAAGTGTAAAATAAAAATTGAAGGGATTGCAAGTGCAAAGTTAAGCATTTTTAGAGCCATACTGCAAAAATCTCTTTGCCTTGTAGGTGAGTAAAATTGGAAATTGATTTTTTAAAGTATTCCTTATGCCTGCTTATAATAATCCTCTCTTGAAGAAGTCATGTAGTTCTTACCCAACAAACTACGTAGCAATTTGGCGGTATTCTCCAAATCTAGGAAATCGGGTAATTGTTCCATTCCATACTGTAAAAACGCCAATTTTTCCTTTTTATGTTTGCGGAAAATCTGCTCATCATCCGCAAGTGCAGGGCCGAGGTTGGTTTCATTACCGTCGAGCAGCCATTGAAGATAATCGTCCAATATTCGCAAGATGTAATCCCATTGATCAAAAATACTTTGTACCAATCCCAAGTCTTGGTGGGCATCTTCAATGATTAACAGTTGAATCACTTTTTCCTCCATTGAAGGGCGGGAATCAGCTACTTTTACACTCGGAAAAAGCTTGTCGAATTCTCCTTTTATCACCAATTCATTCAGAGGTGAACCGACCATTACATACTGATGCGTTTCAGGGAAAAGTGACCACATCAACTCATTGAGCAACACCGACAAAGTAGCAATCACACGAAGCACTTCTTCCTTAGAAAAACTGTCGTCCATTTCGATAGTCAAAATCGCAATACGCCCCAGATGATACTCACGCACAGGGACTTCACGCTCACCTACTCGTGTATAATTGTAGGCATTGGAGGCAAGGCTGATGCCTGTTTTGAAGCTGAAATACCCTTTGGTAGCCACATCAAAAGTACCCTCGCACAAGTCCAAGGTCATGCGGCTGCTAGGTTCTTTGTGGTGTGAATTGGTCAAAGGCGGCCGAAGTTTCTGCAATGTCACCTCAAGGTCTGGACGATAAGCAACGATAGGTTCGGGCGGACGGTGATTGGCTCGCAGTACTCGATTGTTGCGGTCGTAACCTCTGATATTAAAGGGGCGACCATTGAAGGCATGTGTTTGGTCGGGCAAGTAATTTTGGAAAAGAAGATCGTAAGATGTCACCTGCAAAACGTTTGTCGCTTGATCGGTAATTTGCACATTTCGCAGGAAACTGAGATTGATGTCGTCTTTGATTTTGGGCTGCAATCGGTATTTGACGATTTCCTTGAACTTGTCGTCTGCTTTGTCGAATTCAAAAACAGTTTTAATAGACAGATAGTTGGATGCCACAATATCAATCCGAAAAGCGATTTTGAAGAGTTTGTGAAGTTCTTGTTTGACAAAACGGGCATCTGGATTGATCCAACTCAATTTCTCCAAAATGGCACGCTCCGAAAGGTCGTGATTGACCATACGCTCCAATAAAGTTCGGGCAACCTCAAAACGACTGATCATTTTGCGAGAGCTCAGTGGATAAATTGGAGTCTTGATGAAGTATTCGATATTGTCTGCTAAGTAGGAACGCAGTAAATAAGGCGGCGAAACAACGTGGACAAAGGCTTGGTCTTTTGCATACACTTCCCACTTTTTGAGGGTTGTTATCAGATTGAAGTCTGTATCCCTCGCCAAAATAAAGCTGTTGTCAAAAGGTTTCATCAAGAAGCTAACCTGTTCATGCCCAACTTCTTGCACCGCTTTTTGCTTCAATGTGCGAGATGAAACAGGTGTTTGCATCAAACTCCCTGCATTGTTATCGAGTTCTTCGAGGTATTCATAAAAAGGTAATTCTTGTTGTCCTACCAACTCGATATTTTTCATTTGTTCTCGTCTTGGCAACAATGCCAATACTGCTTCTGCACCCAAAAACATTTCGATGTGACCACTCAAAACCTTGTGCTGAAAAAAGCTATCTCCTTCCAATTGCCAACAAATAACAAAGGTCTTACGGGGCATCAAATGACGCATCCGCACTTCTGCCAAGTCCTTTTTGACATCCAAGTTCCGCATGACCGAAGATTGCAGTGCTTCTCTATAGTTGGAGAGCACAATGCTTTGGATACTCGGAGATTGATCTCGCAATATGCTCAGTAATATATTGTTGGAGGTCAGTGATTCGGAGAAGATTTCTGTACCATTCAAAAACAAGACGGTTTTCAACTGGTCAAACCATTGATGTGATACGATGTTTTTTTCCAAAATATCGTCTGCCGAACTCACAATGATACGAGAAGCCAATTCCACATCTTCTACTTTGTTGAAAATTTGCACTTTCCAAAAATCTCTATTGGAAGTAAGTTTGTAAAACCATTCGTTGATCCATTCGATTATTTCTTGGTGGTATTCCGAATTGGCATAACAGCGCTTTGCAGTCAAAACCAATATATTCTCTCCATCCATCAATCGCCGCATGAATACGGTGAAAAGAATCGGAGCTGTATGGTCGGTAATTACATCATCAACCAATAAATCACTGCCTTTGGTCAATTCTTCAATGATATAATAATCATTGATAGTCAGCTTGTAACCCGCATTGATGAGATTTTGGGCTTCAATGATGTTGATTTTTGTAGGCGGATGTAGTTCTACACCTTTTGCCTTATAGTACCATGCTACCAACACTTTCTCCTCCCAAATTCGCTGGTATTCTTCCCAAAGGTTGTAATAGTCTAAAGGAACTTCTGTTTTGGGTTTGGTTTCGGGCATGTCTTCGGGGGCTTCTACTCTTGGATGTTGCAGATACCAATATAATTCCAAGGTTATCAAGACTGCAAATCCTACCAATGCTGAAAAAGAAGGAAAATTCTCATTATACGCTTCTACGATTTTTAAGCCAAAGGTCAATAAAAACAATCCCAGACCAAACCAACGCAAATAACCGAAAAACATCCCTGGATAGACCCATTCTTTCTTCAATACAGAACCTTGTTTGGGATCTTGTTTGTAGGCTTTTGACCATTTAGGAATAGAAGGAGCTGTTTTTTGTTTGCCTCTAAAAATACGCCCTCCTTCATTGACAACCAACTTGATAAGTGCAAATACTCCAATCATCAAAAGGGTGTAGACCAACTCAGCATAAGCTTTGAAGCCTTCAATGTCGTACAATTCCGCATCCAATTCAAAGAAAATATAGACAGAAGTCAACATCCAAAAAATGGAGAGATACACGCACCAATGTTGCCGATAACGTTCTCCCATTTTGCGGTTACCAATCAGGAGTAAAATGTATAGGGCAGCAAAGGATATTAGTAAGAAAAAAATGTTTTCCATATTGTCTTGTCAGTAAGTTTGGAATATTTTCAGGATTTTTGGTAATTTACAAATAGGTGAACATTCCCAAAATAAAAATCTAAAATACACCATTTATTCTGTTTCTAAATAGTTTTGAGATGAAAAACCTGAAATTTGCCTTTTTCATATTCAATACCACCACTTATTCCCCCCTAACTACTCTACTTTAATTCGGTGAGTTTTTCATTTATGCCAACGCGCCCAATAACCTCTACAATCAAAATGTACCATTTGACGACTGAAAAAATTACTTTCTTTTTTATAAGTCCCAATGCCACCTTCGTTTTTGACAATCTGCTCATTGAGAATATCGAATACAATGTCGACATCCTCCGCATTTGATTCCCCATCTTTATTGACATCCAATACCACAATATCAATTGCTTCACCATTTAGATGTTTACTATTTTTGGCAGCATTGCCATATTCATTCAGCCATCCATTGTCCCAAACATACCGTTTGCCGCTGAGGATGAAAAAATTTGGAGTATAATCTTTTTCTTTTAAGGTTTCCTTTAATTGTTGTAAAAACACTCTCGATTCTTGTTTCACTCCAATAAGTAAATAGGCGTGTAACCAATACAAAAAGATTCCTAAAACAATCAATAACAAAAATAAGCGTAGGAATTTCATAGGTGTAGTGTATTTTATTTAAAATATTTTCAAAAAAAACAATTAAAAAAGTGATTTAAAAAACTGATGTCCAAACTATTAAGGCAAATCTTAAAAGTTTATTTTTTGTTTTTTTGCATTTTTTTTAAAAAATTTCATCAGGTCATTAAACTTCAATCCCCAATCTGCATCCAATATACTGAAACCAACGCAATAAAACTACCGCCATAGTAAAAAACAAACGCTCTTAAAACCTCATGAACACCAACATACTAAAAACTAAAGTCATAAAAATCTTCAATTGTAACTAACATTCTAAAGCCATGAAAAAGCATTCTTAAAGCCAAAAATTAAACCTCAAAAACCATTAGAACCTAAATTTTCTTGAAAATAAGAATTGCCAAACCTCAAAACCATTAAAACCTAAACTTTTGTGAAATAAGAAGCCGCCAAACATTAAACCTCAAAACCATTAAAACCCAAACTTTTGTGAAATAAGAAATCGCCGAACATTAAACCTCAAAACCATTAGAACCCAAACTTTTGTGAAGTAAGAAATCGCCGAACATTAAACCTCAAAACCATTAGAACCCAAACTTTTGTGAAGTAAGAAATCGCCGAACATTAAACCCTAAAGAATTAGACCATCATTTAAACCTCATGCAAACAAAGCACGCATTGTCAACCCACAATGAACGTGCTTTTTGCATTTTAGGGCAAATCTAAAAATGTCAATTCACACCTTTCACCAACCTCTAACTTTGCTTTTCCGCCCATTACCAGAGCCCGATTATCGTCTATATGTCCAGCAGGGAAGTTAAAAGCCACAGGATAATTATAGGCCGCAATGTGTTCCTCTATGATATGCAAAGCCGTTTTTCCAAAAGGAGTTGTGTTGTCACACATTTCGGTCATACCACCAATCAACAAACCCGCTAAATCCTTTAACTTGCCACTACGCTTCAAGTTCATCATCATTCGGTCAATATGATACAAATATTCATCTAAATCCTCCAAAAACAGGATTTTACCCGATGTATCAATATCCGAATCACTTCCCATCAAACTGTATAAAATAGACAAATTCCCTCCAATCACCTGCCCCTCTCCCACTCCTTTTCGGTTCATGGAATGTCCTTCAAAATCATACTTCAATGTCTCTCCAAACAATCCTTTCCGTAAACTCTCCAAAGCCTCACCACTGTTTTTCTCAAAACTAATCGGCATTGTAGCATGCAAAGTTGCAGTATTGTATTTGGTGTGAATGTGGCTGTGCAGAACTGTCACATCACTATAACCTACAATCCATTTAGGATGTTGTTTAAAAATACTAAAATCCACGAGATCAATCATCCTCACCGTTCCATATCCACCCCTTGCACAAAAAATTGCTTTGACGTTTTTATCCTTCAATTGTGCTTCAAAATCGGCAGCTCGTTGCTCATCAGTTCCTGCAAATTGATGCAATTTCAAACCAATTGTAGTACCTAAAATCGGCTTCAATCCCCAGCCATAAAGCACAGGCAAAACCGCCTTCAAATCCGCTTCCGCAAAACTTCGTGCCGTACACACAATCGCTACTTTATCACCTTGTTGAAGAAAAGGAGGAATGTTCATATTACTTCCATTTTAGAAATTTGTAATAAAACTCAAAAATAGCAGCTTTCACAAAGCTCCTCTCCACATTTTTACATTAATTTGTAACTTTAATGCTATTCTACACTACTAACAGATGGAATGTGTATGTTTACTTCCACAAAAAAATGACAAACCCCTCACTTATGCAACTAAAAATTCGCAATCTTTCTAAAACCTATGCCAATGGAGTGCAAGCCCTCGATGATGTTTCCCTTGACATAAACAAAGGTATGTTTGGTTTATTAGGGCCAAACGGTGCAGGTAAATCCACTTTGATGCGCACCATTGCTACTCTACAAGAACCCGATAGCGGTTCTATTCAGTTGGGTGACATTGATGTATTGCAGCAAAAACACGAACTCCGCAAGACTTTGGGCTATCTACCCCAAGAGTTTGGCGTTTATCCACGAGTCAATCCCGTAGAGTTATTGACACACATGGCAATCCTCAAAGGAATCTCCAATAAGTCCGAACGCCAAGAACTCATTGAAGCCCTCCTCAATCGCACCAATCTTTGGGACCACCGAAAAAAAGCTATCAGCAGTTTTTCGGGTGGAATGAAACAGCGTTTTGGCATAGCTCAAGCGCTACTCGGCAATCCTCAATTGATTATCGTAGATGAACCTACGGCGGGTCTTGACCCTGGTGAACGCAACAGATTTTACAACCTGCTCTCCGAAATTGGAGAAAATGTAGTGGTCATTCTATCCACTCATATTGTGGAAGATGTGAAGGAACTCTGCGAAAGAATGGCGATTATCAATCAAGGCAAACTCCTTTTTACAGGTGCACCTACTGATGCGATTCACGATTTGACGGGTAAAATTTGGGAGAAACGTGTCGAAAAATCTCAGATGGAAGATTATTACAACAATTATCGGGTGATTTCTGCAACACTCATGGCTGGTAAACCGATGATTCATATCTATAGTGAAACGAATCCTGGGGAAGGGTTTCAAGCGGTCGAGGCGGATTTGGAGGATGTTTTCTTTTCTTATGTTCTTTAGATTTTCTTTTTATCATTTTGAAAAAATCTTGTTGAGAAATATCACTGCAATAAAGTAAATTCAAAAGACTTGGATAAATACGAAATCCATTGAAGTGAAGCACAAGATGCTTGCAGCATGACACGATAAGGGACTCTCATTTGTCATTTTGAAAAAATCTTGTCGAGAAATATCACTGCAATAAATTAAAACCCAAAAATCTGTGAAAGACGAAATTTATTGAAGTCCCTCATAAGATACTTACAGTATGACACCATAAAGGGGCTCTCATTTGTCATTTCGTTAATAAACAACCACTTAAACACAAAAAAATATGTTTCGTGAATTCTTCACTTTCGAACTTCGACATCGCTTCAAACAGCCGATGGTCTATATATTCCTCCTCATCACTGCCCTATTGTACTTCTTAGGAGTCACCGTAGAAAATGCCACAATTGGAATGAGCGTGCGAAACATTCATGTCAATTCACCTTACGCCATCATTGGATGGGCGGCATTTTACGCATTTATTGGACTGATGTTCACCACCGCATTCGCCAATACAAGTGCATTGCGGGACTTCAACTACAAATACGATGGAATCCTATTCTCCACACCCTTAAAAAAATGGGGCTTCTTTATGGGACGCTTTTGGGGAGCATGTTTAGTAGCGATTATACCCGCTTTGGGCATCTTTGTAGCCGTATTGATAGGCAGTCAAATGCCTTGGATTGCAGAAAACAAACTCGGTGCATTTTACCCAATGGCATATTGGGAAGCATTGGTCTATTTCATCATTCCCAATGTCTTTTTTGCCTCCGCTATCATTTTTTCCATTGCCATTTTGACCCGCAGCACCATTATGTCCTTCATTGGAGCGATTGCGATGATAGTAGGTTATGGTATTGCGATTAGCTATGTCAGTGATTTAGAAAACGAAACACTGGGTATCATGCTCGACCCTTTTGGCATTAGTTCCTTTCGCACACTGACCAAATACTGGACCATTGGAGATAAAAATACGATGACTTTGGGCATCACCCCACTACTTATAGCCAATCGCATATTGTGGTTTGTAGTTGGAATGTTGATTTTGGGAGCTGCTTATATGCGCTTCTCTTTCACAGCTCGAAAAACCAAACGCAAATCCAAAGAACTCGCTCCAAGTACAGAAATGAAACCCACTTTTGTCGCTTTAGCCGCTTTGCCAAAAGTCACGATTACCGACAATGCCAAAACCCGTTGGCTGCAATTGTGGACACAAATCAAGGTCGACTTCATTGGGGTGCTGAAAAGCACTGCCTTTATCGTTATCATGGTTTTTGGTTTGCTAAACATGGGCGTTGCCCTTACCAATGCCAATCAATGGTACGGATTGACCACACACCCTGTCACCTATTCGGTGATGCAATTGATTCAAGGTACTTTGTATCTGTTCATACTGATTATCATGGTGTTTTACAGTGGTGTTTTGGTTTGGAAAGAACGAGATTCCAAAATGGATGGCATTTACAATGCCTTACCTTATCCTACTTGGCTTCCTTTTGTAGCGAAATACATTGCAGTCATCGCCATAGTAGCAGTCATTCAATTGATTGCAATGTTGACAGGTATGGCAGCGCAAGCAATGTTTGGTTACTTCAATTTTGAAGTGGGTGTTTATTTCAAACAATTCTTCTTAATAGATTGGGTGGGTTTTGCTTTGGCAGCCGTATTGTCCATGCTGATTCACGCTTTGGTGAACAACAAATATTTGGCGTATTTCGTCTTTTTGGTGGTCTTTTTCCTCAATGGCTTGATTTGGCTTCCTTTGGATGTACAGAGTTATATGGTCAGTTTTGCAGCTACTCCAAGTCCTATTTATTCCGACATGAACAAATTTGGTCCTTATATAGCCAGTTTGATATGGTTCAATCTCTATTGGATACTATTTGCAGCAATGTTGGGTATTGCCACTATTGTTTTTTGGGTGCGGGAATCGGGCGCAAGTTTCGGTCAAAGAGTGCAAATTGCTAAAAGACGTTTTGCAGGGAATTACAAAATGATTACTGCTGTTTTTGCGCTTTTATGGGTGGTCACAGGTGGTTTTGTGTATTACAATACGCAGGTGTTGAACACGTATGTTACACCCAATACGATTGAAGAAAGAAGTGTAGCCTATGAAAACCAATACAAACAATACCAAAATTTGGCGCAACCTCGCACTACCAACATCAGCTACAATATTGACATTTTTCCCTACGATAGAGATGTAAAAATCGAAGCGAAAGTTTGGGTCAAAAACAAGTCCGCTGAACCCATTGAAGCGATTCACTTCAATATGCCTCAAAACTTCAAAGTCAAAGTGGATTTGCCCAATTCGAGCATTGAAGCCAAAGACACCCTTTTGAATTATTGGATTTATAAGCTGAATACCCCATTGCAGGTAGGTGATAGCCTTCAATATGTTGTAGATTCAAAATACATTACCAATGGTTTTGAAAATGATGTGAGTTTTACGCAAGTAGTTCAAAACGGCACTTTCTTCAACAACATGGATTTTATGCCTTCAATGGGCTATCAGGAACAATACGAGCTTTCAGACAAAAAAGACCGCAAGGAACACAATCTTTCTGAAAAACTCACCAGAATGCCCGAACTGCAACACAATTGTTCTCAAGCTTGTATGAATACCTATCTTTCTAACGACTCGGACTGGGTGATGGTGGATTGTACAATCAGCACGGCTGCCGACCAAATTGCGATAGCTCCAGGTTCCCTGCAAAAAGAGTGGATGGATGGCGACCGTCGTTATTTCCATTACACACTTGACCATCCTTCTTTGAATTTTTACTCCTTTGTTTCAGCACGTTATGAAGTAGCGAGGGACAAATGGAAGGATGTTGATGTAGAAGTGTATTACCACAAAGGACATGAATACAACGTGGATAAAATGCTCAATTCTATCAAAAAATCGCTCGAATACAACACCAATAACTTCAGTCCTTACCGCCACAAACAAGCCCGAATCATTGAGTTTCCAAGATACCAATCGTTTGCTCAGGCTTTTCCTGGCACGATGCCCTATTCCGAATCTATCGGCTTTATAGCAGACATAGATGAGGAGGAAGAAGACATAGATATGGTGTTTTATGTGGTGGCGCACGAAATGGCGCATCAATGGTGGGCGCATCAAGTGATTGGGGCAAACATGCAAGGGGGTACGGTTATGTCCGAAACTTTTGCTCAATATTCGGCTTTGATGACCATGGAAAAAGAGTATGGAAAAGAAAGGATGCACAAGTTTTTGAAGTACGAAATGGACAGGTATTTGCGGGGTCGTGGTGGCGAATCTCAAAAAGAAATGCCTCTGATGCGTGTTGAAAACCAGCCGTATATCCACTACCGAAAGGGAAGCGTGATTATGTATGCCTTGAAAGAATTTATCGGTGAAGAGAACCTCAACAATGCGCTGAAAGCATTGGTAGATTCCACTGCCTACAAAGAACCTCCTTACCCGACTACCTACACTTTGATGGGCTTACTAGAAGAAGCGACTCCCGATTCCCTTCAATATTTGCTGACGGATATGTTTGAAGAAATCACCTTATACAGCAATCGAACTTTGGAGGCAACTTACAAGAAATTGGAAAGCGGCAAATACGAAGTGACCTTCAAAACGGAATCCCAAAAGTTCAAAGCGGATTCGGTGGGCTTGGAAACGCCTGTCGAAAAACTCAACGATTGGGTCGACATTGGAGTCTATGGGGAAGCTCCAAAAGGAAAGGATTTGGGCGAATTGCTTTACAAACAACGTGTTCGCATCAATAAAGAGGAAAATACGTTTACCGTGAAAGTGGATGAAAAACCCTCAAAAGCAGGGATTGACCCGAATCATATTCTAATTGATAGAGTGCCTGATGATAATTTGAAGACGGTGAGTGAAGGGAGTTAAAGCCATTAAAATTATTAGTATCTTAGTAGGAATATTGGTTTTGGTTTGTTCGGATTAAGTCTTTTAAATCCGGAAAAATCACAATTATTACAAAAAATCATTTCCTATTATGCCTTCAAACCTCCATTTTATCTCCTCTCAAATCCCTTTTTGGCTTCAAAAGGGCTGGATAAGTGAACAGACAGCCCAAGAAATGCTTGCACACTATGAAGTAGAAGCCGCCAAACACCAACCGACTAATTGGGGCTACATCATCATGGGTATCTTAGGAGCAGTGCTGATAGGCAGTGGCATCATCTTGATATTCGCCCACAATTGGGATGATTTCAGTCGAGCCACCAAAACCGTTTTGTGTTTCTTACCTTTGATAGCAGCCCAAATCATTTATGGTTACGCCTTCTTCAAAAAATCGGATTCCGTAGCATGGACAGAAAGCACAGCAGCATTTTTGATGTTGATGTTGGCAAGCTGTATGGCATTGATCAGTCAAACCTATAATTTACCAGGCACGATGAACGACTTCGTGTTTGTATGGAGTTTGTTGACCATTCCCCTACTCTATCTCAGCAACGCTACTTTGGTGTGTATCTTGTATTTGTGTCTAATCAGTTCTTGGGCATTGGGAGCAGGCACACATGGGGAAAGTGTGTGGTATTGGGCATTGTTGTTGGCTGCCCTGCCGCATTTGTGGAAAAATTTGCGGGTATTACAGAAAGGATATGTCTCCAAACAGTTTGTGGGATTTGGAGATAGAGCAAGAGCAAATTTATTGGGATGGGCATTGGTACTTACCTTTACCGCCGCTATCCACAATGTATTCGAAAACCGCATTCAATTGAATTGGTTGATGGGTGATGCCATCATTTTTGCTTTTCTGTATATGGTGGGCAAACAGTTTTTTGGGCAAGAAAAAAGTATGTGGTTGCGACCATTTCAGACCACTGCCATTGCAGGAATTTTCATACTTTCTATGGTTCTCACCTTCAAATGGTATTCAGGTAATATCAGTTTTGAAGAATGGTTTGCAGGACGCAACTATACTTCGACAGCGACTTGGATCAACTTTGCTATTTTACTCCTTGCCGTCATCACGCTTAAAGCCTTGGCCATTCGATTTTGGAAACAGGGAAAACAAGTCAATTATTTGCTATTGAGTTTTCCAACATTGGTGCTGATCAGTATTTTCATAGCCCTCTCAACGAATGATTTTTGGGCAAGAGCATTGTTCAATTTGTATATTTTTGTGTGGGGTTTGTATTATGTCAATGAAGGAATTAAGCATCAATTAGTAGCACTGGTCAATGCGGGTACTTTCTTTTTGGCGACCTTGCTGATTGTGCGTTTCTTTGACAGTGACTTGGATTTCTTATTGAAGGGCATAGCCTTTGTGGTGATTGGCGTTGGCTTTTTGACCGCCAATTATGTTCTAACCAAACGACTTAAAAAAATAAACGGATGAAAAAACCAATCTATCTTACCATCGCTTTTTTTGTGGTCATGTTCTTGTATTTGGCTTATCCTGCCTACCTCATTGCCACACATGAAAACACGCTTACAACAGGTCAGGTTTTTCGTTTCAAGCCACAGCCCGTTGATCCCTACGATGCTTTTCGAGGCAAGTACATCGTGCTTTCTTACCAAGAAACCAATCTTCCTTATCCAAATGCGATGGAGACTTTTGACTTTAATTCAAAGGTATATTTGGAGGTCAATACAGATGCACAGGGTTTTGCCAAAATCACCAATGCCTATACACATACCCCCGATTTTTCCAATTACATTGCTACAAATATCAACTATGTAGATAGCAATGCAATTTACTACGACCTTCCTTTTACTCGATACTATATGAATGAGGACTATGCGCTTGCAGCGGAGAAGGCTTACAATGATGTGCTTAGACTACAAAACCGCAACGGTAGTGATAGCACAACTGTTGCGGCTTATATAGATGTTCGTGTAAAGGATGGCATGGCAATTATTGAAGAATTGTATCTTCAAAATCAACCTATTATGGAGTACCTTAAGGCGATTGAGTGATTAAGTAATCAGACAGCCGCCTTATTCATCACTTTTGTTTGATGTCGAATAGACTCATTGTGAACCGCATTGTATAAATCCTGCATAAACTGTTGGCTCAAACCCAACTTTTCACCTGCTTCCACACGACCACGAATCAGTTCATCCCATCTTGCAGGCTGCAAAATCGTGATGCCATTCTCTCGTTTATAATCCCCAATTCGTTCTGCAATCCCCATTCGTTCAACCAAGATTGAAATGACTTCTTGGTCTTTTTCATCAATCAACTCTCTCAAATCATCCAACGTATGTTGCACCATTACATCATCCGTTGAAGTTTTTCGAATCACCAAAGAATTCACGATTTCGCCATATTTTTCGGGAACAACTTGCTGTTTGGCATCGCTCAATGCTTTAGCGGGATTAATATGTGACTCCAACATAATTCCATCAAAGTTCAAATCCATTGCCTTTTGAGATACCTCTTGCAGCAAATCTCTGCGACCACAAATGTGGCTTGGATCACAGATCATAGGTAGTTCTGGAATCCGTCGCATCATTTCAATCGGAATTTCCCAAAGTGGTATATTTCGGTAACGAGTTTGGCTATGAGAAGAAAAGCCACGGTGAATCGCTGCCAATTTGGTGATACCAGAACCATTCAATCGTTCCAATGCGCCAATCCACAAAGCCAAATCTGGATTCACAGGATTTTTGACCATTACAGGAATGTCCACATCTACTAAGGCATTCGCAATCTCTTGAACTGCAAAAGGATTGACCGTAGTTCGTGCGCCCAACCACAAAATGTCGACACCCATTCGGAGAGCTTCATAAACGTGTTTGACATTTGCCACCTCACAAGTCACAGGTAATCCCGTTTCCTTTGAAGCTTTTTTGAGCCACTTCAAAGCAGGACTTCCGATTCCTTCAAAACTATTTGGGCGAGTACGAGGTTTCCAAATACCTGCTCGCAAAAGATGTATTTTTTGTTTGTTCAACCTTAGGGCAGTCTCCAAAACCTGCTCCTCTGTTTCGGCACTACATGGGCCACTGATCAACAAAGGTTCTTTCCGACTCAATCCCAATCCCCAATCTTCTAAAGGGGTGATGTTCAATTTAATTTGCATGATTTTATAAATTTATTTTTTAAATAATGAATTTCTGACTGTGTTCTTGTGAATATTTATGGAAACCAATTTTTAACTTTCAATTCTCGATATTCAATTAGTCTAAGATTTTCCGAATGGCATTTGCCGATTCCATCATCTTCGCCAATTCGTCAAATTCCCCTTGCTCGATGTGCCAACGCCAGAGCAATAGATTTTTGACATACGTATTGATAACTTCCATGATGTTGTCTGCATTTTGTTCGAATATTTGCGACCACATTTCGGGCGAACTCTTCGCCAATCGCACCGTTGAAGCAAAACCACCACCTGCCATATTAAAAATATCTGCTTTGCTTTTCTCTTTCTCCAATACCGTATTTGCCAAGATAAAAGAGCTGATATGTGAGACGTGTGAGACATAAGCGGCATGAATATCATGATCAGCAGCATCCATTTCAATCACCTTCATTTTCAAACGACTATACATAAAACCAACCGTATGTTTGGCTTCCGAACTGCTGTCATTCGCATTGCACAATATTGCCACTTTTCCGTCAAACATTCCTCGAATCGCTGCTTTCGGTCCCGAATATTCTGTACCCGCCATTGGGTGTGAGGCAACATACTGTCTTCTATTCGGGTGGTTTTCAACGGCTTTCACCATTCCTTCTTTGGTCGACCCCATATCCGTCACTACCGCACTTTCTTTAATACAATCCAATACAGTTGGTAAAAGTTTTATAATATAATTGACAGGAATTGCCAAAATGACCAAATCCGCCACTTCAACTGCTTCCTTCAATTCCATCGCCTCATCCACCAAACCCAATTCTAAGGCATCTTCTATATGTTTTGGGTTCTTGTCCACGCCAATCACTCGCTGAGTAAATCCTCTTTCTTTCAAGTCCATACCCAAGGAACCGCCTATCAATCCAAGTCCAATAATTGTTGTAATCATCTGCTAAAAGAATTGCTAAATTGTGGAATGGTCTTATTGTTAAAAATCTGAATTCTATCTTTGGCTTCCTCCAACACCTCTAAGGAACTGCAAAGTGAAATCCGTACATAACGAGCTCCTGCCGTTCCAAAAATAAATCCTGGAGTCATAAACACATTTGCTTCATACAACAGCTCATCTATCAACTTCTCTACGGACTGCACTTGATTCGGCACTTTTGCCCATACAAACATTCCTACTTGATGGGAAGAATACTTACAATCCAACAAGTCCAATATTTCACAAGCCTTCTTTTTGCGAAGCGCATATTCTTTATTTTGAAGGCTATGCCACTTTTGGGAATTGCCCAAAGCTTCAATTGCAGCCTTTTGAAGTCCCAAAAACATTCCCGAATCCATATTGCTTTTCACCTTCAATATGGCTTGCAAATAATCGCTTGCTCCCAAAACCATTCCCACACGCCAACCCGCCATATTGTGGGATTTGCTTAAAGAATTAAGTTCTATTGCCACCTCTTTTGCCCCTTCTATTTGCAAGATACTTTTGGGAGCGTTGTTCAGCACCAAGCTATAAGGATTATCATTGACTATCAAAATCTTATGCTTGTGAGCGAAACTTACCAAACGCCCAAACAACGAATCAGAAGCATCTGCACCTGTTGGCATATTGGGGTAGTTCGTCCACATGATTTTGACCCTAGTTAAATCCATTCTCTCCAATGCTTCCCAATCTGGTTCCCAGTTATTTTTTTCTTGCAAATCGTAAGAAATGATGTTTGCATGCATCAATTTCCCCACCGAAGAATAGGTTAAATAACCAGGATTTGGCACCAACACACTATCACCTGCATTGAGAAACGCCATCGAAATGTGCATGATTCCTTCCTTAGAACCCATCAAAGGCAATATTTCAGAATCCGCATCCAAATCTACTCCATAGACTCTTTCATACCAACTCGACATCGCTTTTCGGAGTTCAGGAATGCCTGTATAACCCTGATAACCATGAACATTTTCTTTGTGAGAGGTATTCACCAAGCCAGCAATTGTTTTTTTTGAAGGAGGTAAATCAGGGCTGCCAATACCAATATTGATGATAGGTTTGCCCTCTGCCTTCAATTGCCGAATCTCTCGCAGTTTTTTGGAGAAATAGTATTCCTCAACAGTGTCTAACCTATTTGCTGTCGAAATAATCATTTTTTTTTGTTTATGTTGATAGCTGTATTTGAGTCTTTAGGTGGCTATGTGTTTGGGTTGATAATTGTAATCAAAACATCTTAGGCAAAGTCAAAACTTGTCCCGGATTTTAATCGGGATTCAAGCAATACTTCATAATAATCGCCAATCCACCAATCACCATAAAATCAAATCGTCCGATGTTTAATCCCACGATGATACTCTCCCAAAATCTGCAATTCATTGATATAGGGCTGAATCACCTCCAACGTTTTCCGGTATCCATCATAATCTTCAAACTCAATATCCAGATGAAAAAAGTATTCCCATGCTTTGCCCACTACAGGCAAAGATTGGATTTTGGTGAGGTTGATACCATGTTCGCTTAGAATAGTCAATGTCTTAGCCAATGACCCTACTTCGTGTGCCAAGTGAAAACAGAGAGAGGCTTTGGTAGGTGCTTTTGCAGGAGATTTGGTGAATTCTTTGTGCTGCAACACTAAAAAGCGGGTAAAATTTCGCTTGTTGGTTTCGATACCTTCTGCCACAATATTCAACTTGTAGTAATCTGCCGCCAAACTACTTGCAATTGCCGCTCTTCCTCTGGGTCGTTTTTCGCTCAACTCCTTTGCACTCCAAGCAGTATCAATCGTTTCGACAGAACGTAAGTGATGATGTTTGTCCAAAAAACTTTGACACTGCAAAATCGCCATTGGGTGAGAATGGACCTCCTGAATGTCTTCTACGCTTTGTCCATCAATGCTCAAAAGGTGATGTTGAATCCGCAAATAAACTTCTCCAATTATGTTCATTTCAGAATTTCTAAGCATTGCATAGTTGGGTAAAATCGTTCCTGCAACGGTATTTTCGATGGCCATTACCCCATAGTAATCTGGGCGTTTTTGAAAAGAACGAAACAACTGCGGAAAAGTATGACACTCAACGGCATCTATTGCTTCACGCTCTCCAAAATACTTGAAGGCAGCTATCTGATGAAAACATCCTCTAATTCCTTGTATGGCTACTTGCATGGCAATGAATGAAAATTAAATTATGACAAAAAAAAAGCCCCGACTTTTTCAGTCGAGGCGTATGTAAATGATTGTTTTGTATATAACCTTACTATTTCCTCAACTTTTGGTCTGGAGTACAGAAATAAAAAAAATAAAAACTGTTGTTTGAAATAGTAAAATTCATTTTCCCTTTCTTTTGATGCTGTAAAGCTAAAGGAGTTTTTTTTCTCCACCAAATATTTATTGAAGAAATCGCAAAAAAAGGCATTTTTTTTGTCAATTATGGAAGCATTTGCCTTTTTCATTGAAAAACTATCAATTGCTAGTGAAGTGATGTGCTAAGACTATTTATATTTTAGTCGAACTTGCAGGTCAGAGTGTTGAAGGACTGTCAATGTTATGATTTAATAACGGTAAATAAATAATCTAAATTGGGAAACTATTCTATTGCTGTTCCTAACCCAACCAATAGAATATTGCAGGAAGAACAAACCATAGGACAATCTGCCCCAAAATCAACCCAATTCCGTTTTCACCTCCAAAAACTTCTGATAAAAATAGTTTTCCTTTAACTACCTTATTCAATACCAGTACATTTGCTCTAATTTCGATAAGAAAAGCCACTGCAAAACTGAGAATGTTCCAATAGGCAGCCTCGGTACTATATAATTGTTGATTCCACCAAGTTGCGACAAAACCCCAACTTCCTGCTCCGATCAAACCGACAAAAATTAGAGGTAGGCAGCCCATGTCTCGCCAAGCTGTATGTCCTTCATCGTTTTTGAAGAATAGGAATACAATTGCCAAGCCTACCATTAAACCAACCATTTCTATGACTGCTTGCTCCAAAAAAAAATTCCAAATAGAAAGATCGAGTGTAGTTTGATTGAAGGCTATCAATAATGGCGGTACAAAAGGCAAGGCAAAAGTATATTCACGTTTTGCAGTCGCTTCAAAAACAGCTAAATACATTGTTTGATGAATGAGTAAAACGACCCAGCCAAGCATGATAATCAAACCATCGGCTGGGTAATTTTCCCTCATTATTAAGACTGCCAAATAACCGAGATAGGGCAAAATAGCATAGTAAAAATAGCTTGTTTTGTAAGCGAAGTTTTTCATCAAAAGCTAAAATACAATATTCTGCCCACTTGAAGCACTGGAAATGGATTGACTGATAAAACCAATCATTTTTTTGATTTCTGAGCCTGATGTCCCCACTTTTGCTAAGTGCTGAATACCCATGTCTTGCTGTGCCTTTCCAAAGCTGGACGAATGACCGACTCCAAACAAAATAGTTGTGAAAGAAAACATATTTTGCTCTTTGGATAAAATATGGTTGATTTCGGTTTTGATTCTATTTGGCTGAACCTTAGAACTGTTGTCTGCACCATCGGTAATAACAAATAGCAAGGTTTTGGTGGTTACGCCCGATGCTTCCAGATTTTCTCGGTAATCAGTTGCCTGCTTCAACCCTTGCAAAGTTGCATCGTATAAAGCCGTTCCTCCTCCACTTGGTTTGAACTGTATGTTTGGAACTTGAAGAATGGGCTGAAATCCCGTTCGGACACTCACTCTTTCGTTGAATTCTATAACGGATACCAACAAATGATCCGCCACATGAGATTGCTGCATGGAAGCAACAAAATCATTGAATGCGTGATTGAGGTCACTGACATAGCTGTGTATGGAGGGCGAAACATCTACGACAAAAACGGCATTGATGGTTTCGTCAGTTTGGATGTCATCTGGATTGAAGTTGTTGAAATTGAGGTCAAAATCTATATCTTGAAAGTTTTGCATTTTTTTATGTATTTATGTTTATAAATGTGGATGCTGTGGGTGCTGTGGATGCTGTGGATGCTGTGGATGCTGTGGATGCTAAAGGTACTAACCGGAACAAACAAAAGTTACACAAACCACCCAAAGCATCAACCAAGAATCCAAGGCATCAACTAAGTACGATATCTGTCGTCTTTGCGAATCGAATACCTTGCTTTTTGGCTTCTTGGTAAATCGGATCACCCAAATGTCCCAAACCTTGAACATCTGACATTACATCCTCTAATACCACAATTTTGTTTGCCAAATTGGGAGCGTATTTCATAGCTTGTTTCAAGCTCGTAGCAACGCAATGCGACTTAGCTTCTCCTACCAAATAGACGGTTTGGAATCGTTCCAAAGTTCGGATAAGGTTTTGGTTAAGTTGAGTTTCGGGGCGGTCAGCTACGGGAACTTGTGCCATAAATATACCGAAATGCTCTGTCAAGGGGTAAGTGCCTTTGGCGACTGCTTGATACCATTTTCCTGAGCGTGTCCAACTAATGAGGGCTTGCATCAATTCATCGTGAAGGGCTGCACCTTTTGAGCCAATCAAACAGTGTTCGGGCCAAATAAAGTGTGGAAATTCACCTTGACTTTCCAAATCTGCTACATATTGAATAGCAGCTTGCGGCGAAAAACGAGGAGTCCATTGACCTTCGTTGATTTCGTTGAGGGTGATTTGGGTGAAAGGTGAAGGGAATTTGCCATTTTTGTCCATCCAAAAGGAAGGATGCGAAATGTCATTGACGGGATGTGAATCCAAGGTAACACAGATGTGGTCTATGAATTGTTGGTTGTTTTCGATAAATTTTCGAAGACGAAGCATGTCTTGTTCTGCGCCATTGACGTATAGGGCACCATTGGGGTGACAAAAATCATATTGGGAATCAATGACTAATAGAGCATTTTTATTTCTCATTTTGAGACTATTTTAAAAAGTTAAAGTAAATGCCAGCTGGTTTAAAGTAAGTTATTGTAATAAGTACACTATCCTTAACGTAGTACAAACACAAATAGTTCGTGTAAAACGTACACTTTTAACATTTAATTATTCCTTATTTATTACTTGATGTAAACCTGATTATTTCATTTTTTTAGAATTCATTATCCTTTCCCTTAATTTCTTATTGAAGATATATTGTCAAGTAACCAAACTTTCCTCAATTATGTCATAGGCTTGCTTTGTTTTCATAAAATAAATATAATCAGTTGTTTACAAATAAATATTGAGTATTTTTTTGTTTAACTAATGCTTAAAGAACGAAGAGCAGTAACAAGATTGGTCAAAAGTCAGTATAATATAAATGTAAAAATTGCCCATTAAAGCCCTTATAATATGCCCGAAATTTACGGTAAAAAAGATACCTCTATTGCCCATGCCGTTCCAACGGCCTATAATGATTACATACCCACCATTTTTCCTATCTCGGATGCGATGATTATCATGGACAGCCAATATCGCATCACTTTTACCAACAATCATGCACAAAAAATTTTTGATTTTCAGACAGAGGACTTGCTCCACAAGCATATCAAACGCTTTATAAGCAAAAAACACTTGAAGTTATTTGTCGAAAAAGTAGCTAGTTGTTTTAGTGGATTATCTGCCGAATGTGACCTCGAAATTTTGTGTCAAAGAAATGATGGTTCCGTTTTTCCTGCACTGCTAAAAATTAAGCCCCTTACCAGTGGAACAACAAATTCAGTTGCTATCGTATTTTCAGATGCCAATTATTACAGGCTTGAAGAAGAACGTTCACTCCTTCAACAATTTTCTGTGGAGTATGCTAAAGAGGCTGTTTTTTGGCTGGATAAAAAAGGCAATATATTGTATGCCAATGAAAAAGCATGTGAGGTAACAGGATACAATTCACTGGAACTGTATTTGACAAACGCCTCCTTGTTGGCTCCTACAATGCAACTAAAGAATTGGGCAAGACTTTGGAAAGACCTCAAACAGCGAGGAAAAAACACCTTTGAACTATATATAAAAAATAAGAACAACAAATCTGCCCCTTTCGAAGTCGCAGCTAATTATACGGCTTTAGAGGGGAAGGAATACATCTGTTTGTTTGCACAAAATATCAGTTCCAGAAAGCTCAAGGAAAAGCAGATTGAAGAATATGCTAAAGCACTGGAACGCCGCAATAGAGAACTGGAAGAATTCAACTATCTTACTTCTCATCATTTGAAGGAGCCTCTTCGACGAATCAGTGGATTTATTCAAATTCTGGACAGACGATATAGAGATAAATTAGACAGCGATGCACATGAATTTATTGAATATGTAGTTGATGGGGTGAACAGAATGGAAGAACTATTGAAGGATTTGTCTTACTATTCCGATCTAAGCCTTCGACACAAATCCTTCAATTTCATTTCTTTGGAGCGGGTTTATGATGCAGCTATTGAAACATTACACAAAGAAATCACTAAAAGTAAGGCCATCATTACCCATCAAATACTTCCAGATATTGTGGGCGATTCCTTTGAACTGATTCACCTTTTCACCAACTTAATTCGCAACGCTATCCAATATTGTGGTGATAAAACTCCCAAAATACATATCAATGTAGAAAGAGGTGATAAGTTTTGGACTTTTTCTGTCAAAGATGACGGCATCGGCATCGAACCTGATTACCGAGAGAAGGTTTTTCGTATTTTTAACCAACTCGAAAAATCTGAAAATATACAGGCGGGAACAGGCATTGGCTTATCTATTTGTCGCAGAATTGTCGAAAAACACAATGGACATATTTGGCTGGGTTCAGATAGCTGCAAGGGAGTCACAGTCTATTTTACGTTGCCTATCCTGTAAGTATTTTGATTTTAATTCTAACCTTTCTGTGTATTCCTTCAAATCTGTGGTCAAAATCTGATGGCATTTTTTATCTTTGTGCAGTCTCAAATCAAAAATAAACACAGGTGAAAGACGGGAACAAAAGAATTAAACACATTGCAATTGCTGGAAATATAGGTGCGGGTAAAACCACATTGGCAAGTTTATTGGGCAAACATTTTGGATGGCATGTCTATTATGAAGATGTAGAAAAAAATCCTTATTTGGAAGACTTCTATGAAAACATGCCTCGTTGGTCTTTTAATTTGCAGGTCTATTTTTTGAACAGCCGCTTCAATCAAATCATTGAAATTCAAAAAGGTAACCGAGTTGTTATTCAAGATCGCACAATTTATGAGGATGCCCATATTTTTGCGCCCAACTTGTACGAAATGAACTTGATGTCGAAACGGGATTTTGAAAACTATGTGAACCTCTTCAAAACAATTGCCTCTCTTTTCAGTCCGCCTGATCTGTTGATTTACTTGAAGGCTTCAACGCCTACTTTAGTCAAACAAATCAGTCGTCGTGGCCGAGATTATGAAGATAAAATTCGCTTAGACTATCTCAACCGCCTCAACAACTACTACAACAATTGGATCGAAAACTATAAGGAAGGAAACCTCTTGGTTATCAATGTAGATGACATCAACTTCGCCGACAAACGAGAAGATTTGGGTGAAGTGATTAATCGGGTTTCGGCGGAGTTACATGGCTTGTTTTAATGATACGTTTTTCCTCCAAAAATATACGAACAATTAGGGATGGCAGTCAATCGAAAACGATATTTTTTCATCGTATTTGAGTCGCTCTTTCCGTTTCCTGCAATGTAATTTCCTTCATCTATTGAAATAAAACGAATGATTTCGTTGCCCATCTTAAAGGTGGTTTTGCCATTGTTGTTGGGAGATAATGCAATAAAAGCTGTTTTGCCATTAGCAGGATTTTCTACCTTTCCTTCAAAAATACATTCATTGAAGTCGTATTTCAGGTGACCTTTGTATTTCAACTTGGATGTTAACCAAACCGTTTTTCTACCGTCTTTGAAGGGTGTCAGGATTTCGTAATCTATTTGGACTTCAATATCGTTCCACGCATTTTTAATTTCATAGTCGACCTTACACGCAGGTAGTTTTTGAGCATGTTGCACTAAAGGTTTGAAGTAAGAGCTGGGACTACAGATTTCCACAAATTTTATCCCATTGGGAGTTTTTTGTACCTGCTGTGCTTTTTCTACTCGTAGTTGGTATTTTTTGAAGGTTGATGTCGAGGAAGTTGGTCGTTGGGCATAAGCAATTTGAAGGCACAACATAGAAGTAAAAACAAAGTAACATAAGATTGAAAGTAGATTTTTCATGGTTTATCAAATTTGAAGTTTGAAAATGAATACGCTACTTTATGACTGTTTTGAAGGACATGTTACTGCTCAAGTACATTTTTTTCTTACTGCAATGCTACAATGCTCACCCCTTGACCTCCATACTGTGGTTCTTCGTCTCTCACTTCTTGCACTTGTTTATAACTCTTCAACATTCGACGAATTGCTTTGCGGAGAATTCCGTCTCCAATACCATGAATAATTTTGAGTTCATCTACACTATAAATCAGTGCCTTATCAATCAATGATTCGACCACACTCAATGCCTCCTCACGTCTCATTCCACGCACATCTATATTGCTATCAAACTCGGCACTTGCTTGTAGCGAGTTATAATAAGAAGTAGATTTTTTTTCCTCTTTGGGTTCAACCGCTTCAACCGCTACGATTTTCTTCAATTTGACATGGGTTTTGAGGCGATCAAATTGGACGATTGCTGCATTTTTGCGGAGTTCTAGGACTTCACCAATTTCTTTTCCATCCCTCAACCGCACATAAGAACCTACTTTGATCGGTTTGTCGGTATCTCGATAATAGAGTTTGTCTTTGAGGATTTCAACATGTTTGTTCAGTTTCTCTTTATCCTTTTCTATATCTTGTTTGATTTTGCGAATCAGTTGTTTGTCCTCTTTGTTTTCGTTCCAGTTTTTCACCTTGTTCTCAAAACGTCGGTTGGCTTCCTGCAAAAAGGTAAGCGCCTTCTCTTTCGTTTCCAAGATGATTTCTTTCTTTTGCTTTTCCAATCCTTCCTTCAATTTAGCATAATCAGCCAACATCGCATCCATCTGAACATTCTTTGCAGCCAAAGCTCTTTCTTTTTTCACAATCGCTTGCTTTTCTTTTCGCATCTTGGACAAAAGCTCGTCAAACTCTTTATAATCAGCATCTACTCTTCGCTTGGCTTCTTCAATCAAGTCTTTTGGTAGCCCACTTTTTTGTGCCAACTCAAAGGCAAAAGAACTACCAGGTTTGCCCATCTCCAATTTGTAAAGCGGCGAAAGGGTGCGGTAATCAAAAGCCATTGCACCATTGACAATTCCAGAAGTGTCTGTTGCAAACACCTTCAAATTGGAATAATGTGTGGTGATGATTCCATAGCAAAACTTCTTGTTCAATCGCTCCAAAATCGTTTCGGCTATTGCACCACCCAAAGCGGGGTCGGTTCCCGAACCAAATTCATCAATCAACAAAAGCGTTTTGGCATCAGCATGTTCTACAAAAAAGCGCATATTTTTGAGACGAGAACTGTAAGTACTCAAGTCGTTTTCGATGGATTGCTCATCGCCTATGTCCACAAACATATTGCGAAAAATAGTCATTACCGAATGGTCATTTGTTGGGACCAACATACCCGACTGCAGCATCAACTGGAGTAAACCGACTGTTTTGAGCATGACCGACTTTCCTCCTGCATTTGGACCACTGACCACCAAAATTCTATTTGCCAACGACAATTCAAAAGTTAATGGAACCGTTTCTTTTTTTTCTGCCTTGTTTTTGAGGAAAAGCAGTGGATGGCGGGCATTGTAAATTTCTATTGTTTTGGTGTTCGATATGAAAGGTTTGTGGGCATTCATATCCCAAGCCAATCGTGCTTTTGCTCGAATAAAATCTATGACTCCCAAAAGTCTTTGGTAGTGTTCGATGTCTTCGGTGTGTTCTCGAATGAAGGCGGTGAGGGTTTGAAGGATGCGATATATTTCTCGTTTTTCAGCCATTTGGAGTTCGACAATCGCATTGCTGATTTGCAATGTAGAGTCGGGCTCGATATAGGTGACACTTCCCGTATTGGATTCATCGTGAATAATGCCTCTAAACTTCCGCTTGTGTTCTGCTTTAACCGCCAATACCCTTCGACCATTTCGAACCGTTTCTACAGTATCTGCCAGCCAATTGTTCTTTTTGTACTCGCTGATTACGGCATTAAATTTTTTCTGTAAATCGGTGAACTGTGAATTGATTGCCCGACGGATGTTGAGCAATTCTTTGGAGGCATCAGACCGAATTTTTCCATTTTCGTCAATGATGTTTTTGATTTGGTGCAGCAGGTCTTGCTGAAAATTGAGGTCTTTGAGGATGGAAAGCAAAGCGGGATAACGCTCACGTTTTTCGTCTCCTTCTCTGCCAAAGTATCTCGATATTTCAAATACTGTTTGCAGGACTTGAAATATTCTGAACAATTGCTGCTCATTCAATACGGAGTTGCTGACATTCAGCAAATCTATCTCGCTTTTGAGATCGAGATAGTTGTGAGAAGGAAAAGGTTTTTCCTCCACCATCAAAAGTTGTTTGAAGTCTGAAACCTGTGCCAACAATCTTTCGATTCTTTCAGCATCATTCTGTATCCGAATTTTCTGCACCAATTGTTTGCCTAATGGACTGTAACATTTTTCGGTGAGTAACTCCAATACTTTGTCAAACTCTAACTTTGTATATAAATCTCTGGGATATAATCGAGTAGGTATTCTTCGTCTTTTATTTGTCTCCGACATCTGTTCTTTTTCACTTAACTTAAATAGAGCAGTTACAACATAGTTGTTTTGTATTAAGTTCCATTTTTTTTTTGAAGTGGGATAAAAAATGCGAGAAGATAGACCAATTAACTTGGCAACCAATAATTCAAAAAATAGGTTTTAGTAATAACTATTTTAGCGTAGTTAAAACAAAATCCCACTTCTGGCATCTCTCCTCCTGTCTTGTCCAAATAATAAATTATTTGTTATCAGGTTTATTACCTCCATTAAACAGTCTTTGCAGAGAATCTATTTGGCTTTGAGACATTTGTGGAACACTAAAATCACTCGCTCCTTGGCTAAAAGGATCTGTGCTGCTGCTGAAAGGATCACTTCCAAAAGGGTCACTTCCGCCTACTCCCAAGTCTATAATAATGGCATCTCCACCATAATTAGCACTATCAAGCATACTATCAACATCGCTTTGATCTACTTTTACATCTCCACATTCATCACAATCTTCCTTTGGATTGGTGGCTACAGGACGCGAAATCTCCTTTGGTAAGGTTAAATCTACTTTGTACCCCATTTTTCCGATTTCTTTTAAGACCAACGACTTGTTCAACATTTGCTGAATATCTGTACCAGGTTCGCCCACTATTTTTAAGGAATTTTTTTGAGGATCGGACTTGCAAAACTTTACTCCCTCTTGAGCATTGAAAAAACGAACCAATTGAATAGCATCGCTTACCGTAAAAGCTACTTCTTTGCCTTGACTGTCTATTTTTGATAGCCGCAAATTTTTTAGTTCATTGGAACTGGGTTGGGCTACTAATGGAGTGAAAGAAGAAGTTAACAAAAAAGAAACCAATATGAAAATAATGTATTTCATAACCACCTATTTTGTTTGAAGGTTGTATATATAATATGATAAAACTGTTGCTAACACCAACAGTCTTCAAAATTTATTTATAAAGATTGATTGCTCAACCTTGGTATATTTCGTGGGCTTATATTCAATCAAATACAGGTTATCAGCAAAAAAGGGTTATTCAACAATTTACTTCAAATTAGTCATTAATTCTGAAAAAAGAGAATTCAAATGTGTAAAAACATTATTTTACTCTTCAATACAATTCTAAACAGCCTAATATCTAACGGGTTAGAGCCATATTATCTTGCTTACAATCTTCTCCTGGAGTTCCACCACATACAGTACATTCTCCTACTTGATTTTTCAACATAGGATTATTCGTTGCACAAGTTCCTCTAAATTCGCCGCCTTTTACCAATAAGATTCTCAATCCTATTCCCGCAAAAACGAGTGCTATTAAAATAATGGTCAATATTAAAGTTGGAATAAACATAATTCTTTTATTTTTTTATTCTTAAATAGAAACAACAAAACACAAAGATATGTTTTGTTCCGCTATTTTTGCAGCTCGTTTGGTCATAAACAAAAATACAAAATATCTATGAAACCTATCAATCTATCTACCAAACTAGATGCTTTTGAACGAATCTTGACAATAATGGAAGAGTTGCGTGAAAAATGTCCGTGGGATAAAAAACAAACCATTCAAAGTCTTCGCACCTTGACCATTGAAGAAACATATGAGCTGACGGATGCCATTACAGAAAAGAATATGGTAGGCATCAAAGAGGAACTGGGCGATTTACTGTTACACATTGTTTTTTACGCCAAAATTGGGGAAGAACAAAAAGCTTTTGATATCGCTTCAATTATTGATAGTTTGTGCGAAAAACTTATTAAGCGACATCCCCATATATATGGCAATTTGGAGGTAAAGGACGAAAAAGACGTGCAGGCAAATTGGGAGATGCTTAAATTGAAGGAAGGAAAAACTTCTGCACTTCAAGGAGTCCCAAAATCATTGCCGGCATTGGTTAAAGCCATACGGATTCAGGAAAAAGCAAAAAAAGTAGGTTTTGAGTGGGATACTAAAGAACAGGTATGGGACAAAGTAGAAGAAGAATTGGACGAATTGAAGGAAGCTTTGGAGGAAGGAGACCAATTGAATATCAACAAAGAATATGGAGATGTCCTTTTTTCTTTAGTCAATTATGCTCGATTCATTGATGTTGACCCTGAAAATGCCTTAGAACTTACGAACAAAAAGTTTATCAAACGTTTTAAGAAAATGGAAATCATCGCAAAAGAACAGGATAAACAGCTACTCGATATGACCTTACGAGAAATGGATGCAATCTGGAATGAGGTAAAAAAAGACATTAATTAAAATTGATATGAAAAAAAACAAGGAATATATACGAATCGGCGATAAAGTTCGCCTAATCTTTACAGACGAAGTAGGCATAGTTGTGGAAGCTTTTGACGGAGAAACAATGATGGTCGAATTGGATGGAGAAGAAATTCCTGTATTTATCGAACACCTTGAAAAAGTAGTGGAGAATGATTCAGAAGCTTCAATATCTTCCAAGCCCAATCCCAATCTTCAACAACACTTCAAAACAGGTAAGAAAAAACCCTTAAAAAAGGTGGAGCTTCAAAAAAAGAAAATGGAGGCTGCTCAAAAAATCAATGCCAGCGGACTCCAAACCAGTCTAGACAAAGCCCCTGATAGAGGTATAAGAGTTGCCCTCCAACCCTTTCATGACGACAATGGAGATATCACTTACTTTTTGATTCACTTGATAAATGATTCGGGTTATGCACTTCAATTTGAATACGAAATGTCAAGCATTGAAGCCATAGAATTTGTATTGAAGAAAAAAATTGGCGGTCGTGAAACGATGATTCTTAATTCGATGAACTACGATATGCTCAATGAGCAGCCTTTTCTGCAATTTAAATTTGAGCTACTCAAAAAAAATAACACCAAGCTTTTACAGAAGTTTGAAAAAATAGTGAAGCCCAAGGCTAAAATGCTCCGTCGTCCGCCTGAGCCACTCGACAAGATTGAAGGCAAAGCTTATCTTTATCCAATTTGTCATCAGTTCCCCACTGCTCCTAATGTAGAAAAATCTGTCAACCCTGAAAAAAAATATTTGGAAAAATTAAAATTTCATACTTTTGAGGACAATGTAATAGAGCAAGATTTTTCTGAAAAAATATACATCAATGCTGAGGAAAGAATTATAGATTTGCACATTGAGAAACTTATCAAGTCTTATCGGCATTTACCTAAAAGAAACATTCTGTCTATCCAATTGAAGGAATGTCAAAAGAGTATTGAAGAAGCCATCAAAAGAAAGGAAAAAAACATGGTGGTGATTCATGGCATTGGAAAAGGTAAGTTGAAGCAAGAAGTTTTTAAGCTACTCATGAACTACAAGGAAATCACCAACTTCAAAAATGAATACAATCATCGGTTTGGTTTTGGAGCCACAGAAATTTTCTTTGAGTACGAAGAATAATGATTGAACTGCTATATGGCTATACTGTTGTATTGCTTACCCACACGAAGCAATACAACCATAAAACAATTCAACAATATAAAAAAACTACAAACCGTTCTATCGCTTTGCCGCCTTATAGAGGGCAGGTTAAGAGGAAAGTCCGGGCAACAAAGAGCAACCACACCATCTAACTGATGGACTCCAACTCGAAAGTATTGGAGATAGCCAGTGTCGCAGAAAATAACCGTCCCGAGTACTTGGGATAAGGGTGAAAAAGTAGGGTAAGAGCCTACGGACAGATGTGGAAATTCATCTGTGGGGCAAACCTTGTGGGTTGAAAGACCAAATACACCAGCATGTTCAAGCTTTTTGGAGCTTGAACTGAGGGCTGCTCGTCCAAAGCTGGGGGGTAGGTCGTTGGAGGCAGCGGGTGACTGCTGTCCTAGATAAATGATAGAAAACTGGATGCGTTCAGTTACAGAACTCGGCTTATAGGTTTGTAGTTTTTTTTATATTGTTGAATTGTGTTACTGTTAAATTGTTATATTGATGAATAACTAAATGGTTTTTAGTTAGCAATATAGCCAATAGGTGATATAATGATAAAAACCATTTAGCTATTCAAACCATTTTCTCCTTATTCAAGTTGAATTTGTAGAAATTGGCTTATTTATTGCAGTTATTTCCTAAATTTACAGATATTTTTTAACCCATTCGTTCAAAAACAAACAGAGAAGGTGGCTAGTACAAAAGCAAAGATTTTATTAATTGATGATGATAGAAGTATTCGGCGAACACTTAAAGAAATTCTCGAATATGAAGACTATAAAGTAGAAGAGGCAAAAGACGGCATCGAAGGTATGGTGAAAATAAAAACCAACAAATATGATGTGGTCTTTCTCGACATTAAAATGCCCAAAATGGATGGCATGGAAGTCCTCGAAAATGCCCAAAAAATACGTCCCGACCTACCCATTATTATGATTTCGGGACATGGTACAATGGAAACTGCAGTAGAAGCCGTCAAAAAAGGTGCTTTTGACTTTATTGCGAAGCCGCCAGATTTGAACCGCCTCCTCATCACCGTACGAAATGCTCTAGATAAATCCAGTCTGATCACGGAAACCAAAGTTTTGAGGCGTAAAGTCACCAAAGTACGGGACATTGTAGGTGAATCAGGAGTAATTTCTAAAATTAAGGAGACCATTGACCGAGTCGCTCCTACTGATGCCAGAATTCTCATTACTGGACCAAATGGTACGGGTAAAGAATTGGTAGCTCGTTGGATACACGAAAAAAGCCACCGCAATAAAGGTCCTTTTGTGGAGGTGAATTGTGCTGCAATTCCTGCTGAACTTATCGAAAGTGAACTGTTTGGACACGAAAAAGGAGCATTTACTTCTGCCCACAAACAGCGTATTGGCAAGTTTGAACAGGCAAATGGTGGTACGCTTTTCTTAGATGAGATTGGAGACATGAGTATTTCGGCACAAGCCAAAGTACTGAGAGCCTTACAGGAAAATCGAATTACTCGAGTAGGTGGAGATAAAGACATTCAAGTAGATGTTCGGATTCTTTCTGCCACGAATAAAAATTTATTGAAGGAAGTAGAGGACACCAAATTCCGATTGGATCTTTACCACCGCCTTAATGTCATTCCGATTCGTGTGCCGTCTTTGAACAATCGTCGAGAAGACATCCCTATGCTCACCAATGTGTTTATCAATGATATTTGTAGTGACTACAATATTCCTCCAAAACCCATCACACAAGAAGCTATTCAATTGTTGAAGAGTCAAAACTGGTCGGGGAATGTGCGTGAACTACGCAATGTAGTGGAACGTCTCATTATTTTGAGTGAAGAAAAAATAACAGGTGCGGATGTGCAAATGTTTGTTTCTCCGGCTGGAGCAAATGTCACCAGTAACGTCAGCTTGTACGACCGATTCGACAGCCTGCAAGACTTCAAGGAATACACCGAAAAAATGTTTATTCAACACAAATTGGGCGTAAATGGTTGGAATGTCAAAAAGACTTCCGAAATATTGGGCATCCAACGAAGTCACCTCCACAACAAAATCGTTAAGTACGAATTGAAGCGAGATGAATAATCAATAGGTCAAATAAGCATCAGTAAAACCACGTTTATGAACCTCTATCAAGGTTTCATAAGCGGCAGCATGATTGGGCAAACCTTTGACAATCACTGTTTGACTACCATTGGTTTGGTTGTTTACTTCCAACTGTCCAAGGTCTTTGACAGCATCAACATGATCTTGGGTAAGCATGAAAAAATCACCGATATTCACCTTCAATTCATTCACATTTGTGCTCTCAATAATGCTACTATTACGGACTACATTTCCTGTCGTATTCCATTGAGGATTGATAGAATTGGCATAGTTTGGGTTGCTGTAATCAGTTTGATTGAAGGTCGTGAAGCTATCAGGTTTTTGGATGTCTGCAGAATAAAATTCAGCAGTCTGATTGTTTGTAGGAGTTGTGTTCCTCCAAGAGTCATTGGTTGAAGTATTGTTCCACGATTGACTATTTATTGTAGCAGTGTTCCCCCAAGAATTATTAGTCGGAGTGTTGTTCCACGATTGATTATTGGTTGGAGTTGTGTTTGCACTAACATTCAAATTTTGGGCAGAAGTATTATTTGGATTGGTAGCCACAGTTCTTCCCAATTTTCGAGGACCAGGCTGATCACTCCTTTCACTCAAAATCGCATCCATTTCAATCAAGGAAGGATTTTTGGCGATAACCACACCATTTGGAGAAATAAGGTAAGACGTTGGTACAGTTCTCAAATCCCACATAGTCAATTGATTTGTACCCTGTTCGTCCTGAATTCGAGCATTATGCAACCAAACCATATTGTAATCTTCTACCGCTTCATTCCAATTCATTTCCTTTTCGTCAATCGAAACACTGTATATTTCAAATCCATTGGCATCTACAAAATTTGCGTTTTGGTATTTGTCATAAATTACCTTATAGTTTGGAATGTGAGGCTGCGAACAAGGACACCAAGATGCCCAATAATGTAAATAAACATACTTACCTCCCAATGCATAGAGGTTTGAGGTCGTATTGTAGCGGTTTTGCAGCACTATGTTCGGAACCTTCTCCCCTACATGCAGACCACCAGCATTTTTGTCTAAATGAATTGCTTCGACAATTTCTTGTGCAGTTGTAGTTTCGGAATAGAATAACAAAGAAAAAGATAGGGCTAAAAATAATAATCCTTGCCTTAGATTAATTGAATCTAACATAAAATAACTCGAGATTTGGGTGAATTAAATCTCCCCTATTTTGTTTTGAACTAGGGGATTATTGGTTTTATGGATTAAGTATTTGGAGTAACGTTAGTGTTTTGGATACTAAATTTAACCTTTTTCTGATAATCAACCAAATAGAAAAAAGAGTAGTCTTCCCCAAAAAACACCTCGAACAATAAGATACGTACTTTTTTTTTATTAAATTATATAAAAATAAATTATTTCGGTATCTAATTAAAATTTAACATTTCTCGTTTCGAAAACATAATACATTGAAAATTAATTTTATTATACATAAATTATTTTTATCTTTAACTTTCTATGACTGGATTAAAAAAAAGTGTTTTTATCTGGCTTCCAATCTAAATATAAAATTTTTCACCTTTTGGCTCATTACCAAGAGTCATTCTACAAAAAAATGACTTAACTATGTTTTTATTTCTTCACAAATCGCCTTGAAACCTTCAAGCTATTGTATTTCACTTGAAATAAATAAATACCTTTTGGTAAATCTTCCACACTTAGGCCGAATTTGTTGGTTTTTAAAACATCATTCATCACCTGCTTTCCTTCAATGCTGTAAATCACCCATTCACAATTTGAAGTAGCCTTAAAATTTTCCTGTTTTAGTTCTACTTCAATAAAAATATCAGCAGGATTTGGACTTATTTGTAGGTCACTACTTTGAAAACTCACACCTTCAATACCTGTTAACAAATCGTATTGAATGACCGAATCCAATGGAAAACTATACATGGACCGAGCATAAGTTCCTGCAATCAAGCGTTGGTTTTGAACATCGTAGTCCATGTCAAACACAAAAACATAAGGCATATTGTTACCCAATCTATCCCAAGTTTCGCCAGCATCTAAAGAGGCATATACGCCCGCATCCGTTCCTGCAAATAGAAAAATATCTGCAAAATCTTCGGGAAGAGTCAAAATATCATTTACTCCAATTGGCGGAAGGTTGCCCGAAATATCTTCCCAAGTTTCTCCATAATCTATCGAACGGTGAATATGTGGCAAATCTCCATTCCCTTTAAATCCTGAATGAGTTACATAAACAATGTTTGGATTGTGCAGCGAAGTTTTAATGCTCGTAATGTAACGTATTGGCAAATTAGCGGTAATATTTTGCCAATTTTCACCTCCATCTAAAGTTCGCCAAACGTTTGCATCAGATGTGCCAACAAACAAATAATCGGGATTGCTGTGAGATTCTGCAATTGCAGTGATGGTGTGAAAACTGCGCCCAAAAATAATTCCATCTGTCAAATCATCACTTATAGGTGTCCATAGAGGTTGAATACCTGATTCGTTTTTATAGAGTCTATGTGTACCTGCATATAGCACATTCGGATCGTGTGCGCTCATGATATAAGGCATATCCCAATTCACCCTATCATTCTGAAAATCAATCCCATTGTAGGCTGCAAAAAAGATATTCCCCCCATCATTACTCACTACAATTCTACCATTCTGCGTTTCAGTCCAAACTATGTCTTCATCCTCAGGATGGAAAATCACCTGAAAACCATCTCCTCCAAACGCTCGTCCCCATTCATTGATTTTCGTATCATTGCCATGAAGCGTGCCATTGTCTTGAGCGCCTCCCCAATAGCTATTATCGTGTGGATTGTTGGCCACTCGGTAAAACTGCGTATTGGGGATATTTTCAATGTCCTGCCAAGTCAGGCCATTATCACTACTTTTGTACAAGCCACCATCCGTTGCCAAAAGAAAAGTACTGTCGTTTACAAAAAAGATACTGTGCTTGTCTGCGTGAACTGGCGGGAAATTGTCTTCCGAAATGGGTCTATTCCAGATATTGCCGCCATCTTTAGTGCGATGCAAATCTACGCCCAATAAGAAAATATCGTCATCGCTTTGAGGGCTGATTCCAATTTTCGCAAAATACCATCCAAACCCTCCCAAAGGATTATTCGGCATGCCAAACCCTTCAAAAGTAGGAACTTCACTCCAAGTATCACCATTATCAGTGGTTTTGTATATTCCCTCAAGTTCGTGGGCAGTGCTGACATAGATAGCTGCTATCACATTGGGATTATTGGGCGAAATTGCCAGACCTATGCGAGACATATTTTGGTGTGGTAATCCTTCAGTCAAAATCGTCCAAGTATCACCACCATCCTGAGTCCTAAATATTTTGGCATCATCACCTGAAGTAATGCTTTCTTGATTCGTTCTGATTCTATTCCAGCCCGCAGCATAGATAATGTTGGGGTTTTCCCAATTCATCACCATATCAATCACGCCCGCATCTTCTGCCACAAAAAGTACCTGCTCCCATGACAAACCTCCATTTTTGGAACGGTAAACTCCTCTTTGGGAATTTCGCTCCAAAGGATTTCCCATACAACTAACATAGAGTATTTTGGAATCTCCTGGGTGAATCAAAATTTTTGAAATAATTCTCTCCTCCACCAATCCCAAATGTGTCCAAGTATCACCTCCATCTTCACTTTTGTACAGTCCATCCCCTACTGCAAAATTGCCCGAAATGTTCAAATCACCTGTTCCTACATAAATCACCTCCGAATCATTAGGGTCAATCGCTATAGCTCCAATTGATAAAAACAACTGCTCGTCAAAAATCGGCAACCAACTTTCCCCCCCATTTGTGGTTTTGAAAACCCCTCCTTTCGCAGCACCAATATAAATGATGTCGGAATTTTTGGGGTCAGCAACGACCACATTGATGCGCCCTCCAATATTATTAGGGCCTTCGAGCTTCCAATCTACGCCAAAGCCTAACTTGTCTTTCTGTTGAAGAGTAACCCCCGCTTGTTTTTTTGCCTGTTGAAGCGTACTTCGATAGGCTTCAAAATCAAAAGTAAAATCGGGATAAGTTCTTTGAAAATAGAAATAATCGTTGGGGAAATGTTTTTTTGTTTCTTTGTCTTCAAACTGAAAGTTCTCAGCTTCAATAGGAGCTTTTGCAGTAGGTGAATTCAAGTGTATGAATGAATATAAATAAGTTAAAAAGAGTGTGGTTAGTAAGAAAAATATAGGTTTCTTCATTAATGTTGATTTGAAAATTTGGGATAGAATAGCTTCAATGTATAAAATTACTAATTTTGTCCACTTACTTATCTAAAGCTTCTCCCTAACACTAAAGAATGTCGTATTAGGTACAGGATTGAATTTCACCATCTAGCCTTTCGGCATTAGTTTTGAACTTTAGAAAAAAGAGTTGTTGAGATTAGCTATTTTTTACTTAACTTGACCTTCGCATTTTAAAAAAATCCAAATACATCCTTCATCATTGATTCAGGTAGTATATGCTTACATTTGATTATAAATTTATTTTTGAAGACCAAAGTGAAAAAAAAATCAGGGTTCAACTGGACGAAGAAACCCTGAATTTGGTGGAGGAAGACCTGCCCGAATATCCTGAATGGACAAATTTGGCCTGCTCAAAACATCCTCATTGTAAGCACAATGGAGAAACAATGCACCAATGTCCAGTAGGGAAAAGCTTGGTAGGTTTGATTGAAAATTTTGGCAACAAACAGTCTTATGAGAAAGTGAAGGTGATGATTGAAACAGAAGAAAGGACTTTTGTACAAGACACCACCCTTCAAAGAGGACTGAGTTCGCTGATAGGTATTTACATGGTCGCAAGCGGTTGCCCTTTATTGGGTAAATTGAAGCCCATGGTTCGTCATCACCTCCCTTTTGCCACGATTGAAGAGACCATTTACCGAGTCATTTCGATGTATTTGCTGGCACAATTTTTTCGTGAAAAACAGGGCAAAAAACCAGATTGGGAATTGGCACACCTGGTTTCGATGTACGATGACATCCAAGGTGTGAACAAAAATCTGTGTGATAAATTATTGAGTGCCACCACCAAAGATGCAAGCCTCAATGCGGTCATTATCCTCAACAACTTCGCCAATATGGTTCCTTTTTCGATTGACGATGATGCTTTTGAAGAAATCGAGCAGTTGTTTAAGGCCTATTTAGAATAAGTTATTGTTTCACAAATTTCCTAACAAATCTATTTTCTCTAATTTCTGGTTGTAGGGTTGGTGTTCCTTCTATAAAGCTAAGTAGAACCTCTTAACTTTCATGCTTTTCCAACCACTCCATTGCCTTCTCATAATAATACTGATTCTCAAAATCTCGCCATTCATCCACATAATTGGGATGCACCTTGAAGACATTGGAAAAATGTAAAATGGGTTCATCGCTTTGAAGGGCTTGTTGAAGATGTGCCTCCAATTTTTTATCGTAATCCGTTCTCGATTCATCTTCGCTTGCAGCAATCAACTCTACAAAATCACGCATGATTTGAAGAGTCAATTCATCTTCTGCAATAGGTACGATTTCCACAAAGTGAGTGTCGTTTTGAACTTCCTCCAACTGCTCTCGATACAAAACCCTTGAATAAGGCTCATCACGAGGCACACGAATTATATCCTTTGAAACCAAATGAAAAAACGCCTGTACTTCGGGAGTTTTCAGTGCTTGTGCGATGTTGTAGCGCAAATAATCTAGTTTTTTCATTTGGTTATTTTCGTTTTTTGAAGGTCAAATGGAACTTACCATGAATTAAATACTTTCGCATTTTAATGATTATTCAGTTGTTATGGACGTTTCATCTGTTTAGTTTGTATTTGCTTGATTTTTAGACTTTGGAGCTTCATTAATCTCCATAAGGCTCTGCCATCAATGCTTTGGCGGTTTCGATAAAGCGTTCTTTTTCTGAAGGGCGAGGTGGTTTTGCAGCGAAGTTACCGTTTTTGTCTATCAAAAAATAAAGAGGAACACCCGCTACATTGTATTCCTGTGCGGTGAAAGACTTCAACCCTTGTGAAAGCACTTGCACACCCACCAGTTCTTTTTTGGCCACCATATTGCGCCAAGCATCTTCCTTTTCATCTATCGAAATATAAAGAAAAACCATTTCCTCTGCATCCAATTCTTTGTAAATCTCCTTGATATACTTGACCTGCTGCAAACAAGGATTGCACCAGCTTGCCCAAAAAGAAACGTGTATCACCTTGCCCCGAAAATCGCCCAAAGAAACAATCTCGCCATCAATGGTTTTGAGCATGAAATCAGGTGCAGGACTGCCTTTCGCAAATTTTTTGGCATTGAAGAAGGTCTTATTTACAGTCGTAAAATATTTAACATTATCGTTTGCCAAGTCAAAATCATTGTACACTTCTTCCAATGCTTTCACATCGCCTTTCATGCAGCCTTCAATGATGATTTTGGCAAGGGTAAACTCTCGTATATCTTTGTTTTGCAGTAGATTTTTTGCGATTTCGTAATGTGACACGTAAGGCACCAATGTTGCCCCTTGTTTGGCTTGCTCGTAGTAGAGATATTCGATGTAAAATCGCAAAAAATTGGTGTAGGCTTGACTCTTTACCAATGCACCATTTTCGACCCTAATATCCTTCAAGAAATTGAAATACACATTTGTCAGTTGCCATTTCTGCAATTCGGCATATCGAAGGCGATCAAAGGCATCATTGTAAATAATGTCGCCAAATGCAAATTCGTCAAAATCGTTGGTAAAGGTATGTGTAGTTTTATATTTTTTGTAGAAGTCCATCTTTTCCAATCGCCGATTGTTGATGAATCGGTCAAACTCATGTGTCATCATGTGACTTGCTTCCATGTTGATATAAATTTGGTCAACTTCTTTTCCAAACTTGTTGTAGTAGGCCGCCAAATAATTGTTGTTGTCCGCTCCTGCGCCAGTAAATTTAATGGTTGACAACATTTTTTCGGCTTCAAAAGCCACTTTGAAGCGTTCTCCGGGCACAACATAGATGAGTAGATTTTCAAAGGCGTGTTCAAACCGCACCAACATGGGTTTTTCGGGTTGAAATGCCAACAAAAAATGTCCATTCAATTGGTCGTCAATAGTTACGGGAGTCGAATAAATAGTTTTTTCGCCGTTGAGCTGATTGTCAATAATCGTAACTGTGACCTCTTCGCTCGAAGGAAGTTTTATGTCTCCTTCAATAACGGTATATCCTTGTGCGTGTATAACAGTAGAAAGGGAAAATAAAAGTAGTAATAACAACAAATATTTGAAATTCATAACGATAGAGGTTTTGATTAATTTTGACTTTGATGGGCTGTAAAGTTTAATACAAACAATTGCAAAAATAAGTTGTGAGGGGCACGAATTGAGGATATTTCTTTCTTTTTAACAGTTTCTATTGCAAATAAATTGCCAAAAATCAGAAATCGATGTCTTTTTTAAGATAAGGTCACCTTCCAGTTGAATGTCTATTTGAAGTTTTGTCAGTCTTTATTCTTCTTTTTGAAAATATTGCGAAGATGGTCAAAAACATTTTCTTTCCCTTCTTCTGCTCTTTTTTCTCGTTTGCGCTCTCGCTCTGCTTGTTTTTGTTCTTTTTCCATTTCTTTTCTTGCCTTTCTGAGTTGTTTTTCTCGTTCTCGCTCCAACTTGAACAAAGTTTTTCTATCTATTCCCAACGAATCAGGTTCAATATCTACCAATAAAGAATCAAATTCGGGAATAAACATTGGACAAGCCATCACAAAAGCCAAAGAATCGTTCAAGCTTTCAAAAGTAGCCCTTTCCAATTTCTCAAAACCACCATCAGTATAGACCTTCTTCATGTACTTCGCCCAAATCGGCAAAGCCGTATTTGCGCCCTGTCCCAATTGAAGGCTTCTAAAGCGAATTTGACGAGCTTCGCCACCCACCCAAACACCTGTCACCAATTCGGGAGTAAAACCAATAAACCAGCCATCTGTATTGTCTTGCGTTGTACCCGTTTTTCCTGCAACATCTGTTTTAATTCCGTACCGACTACCTCTCAAACGCTGTGCTGTTCCAGAATTGACCACATTTCGCATCATTTCGACCATCATATCAGCCGTCTCTTTTTTCAATACCCAATTTCTGCTTTCAGGTTTGCGGAAATCAGCCACAACATTGCCGTTTGCATCTTCGATTTTGAGCAAATAAGTAGGCTCTACTGAAAGCCCACGGTTCGCAAAAGTGCTGTAAACCGACACCATTTCCAACAAGGAAATATCCGCCGCCCCCAATGCGATTGCAGGTCCATCGGGTAATTCACTTTTGACTCCCATATTTTTCGCCAAAGCAATGGTTTTCGGCACCCCCGTTTCCCACACCAACTCTGCTGAAATCGTATTGACCGACTTCACCAAACCACCTTGCATTGAGTATTGACCGCCATATTTACCATCCGAATTTCGAGGCGACCAATTGTCTTTGGTAGGATATACTCGCTGTACGTTTTCAATAAACTCACAAGGATTTCGTCCACTTTCAAGGGCTGCTGCATAGACGATTGGCTTAAAGGTAGAGCCAACTTGTCGGGTTGAAGTGACATGATCGTATTGGAAATATTTGTGGTTGATACCACCGACCCATGCCCGTACATAGCCCGTTTTGGCTTCCATGCTCAACAGTCCAGCATGTAAAAATTGAAGGTAATGCGCTACGGAATCCAAAGGGCTCATCTTTCGTTGCTTTTCACCATCCCAAGTAAAAACCTCCATTTCGACAGGAGTTGCAAAAATCTTGTTGATTTCTTTCCAGTCTAAGCCATTATTTTTCAACTGCTTGTAGCGAGGAGATTGTTTAACGGCATATTCAATCAAACTCGCATTTTTTCCCCACGGTTTTTGATTTTTCCAGTGTTCATCAAATACTTTTTGCAGGTCTTTGAGATGTTCATTCATGGCCAACTCAGCGTATTTCTGCATACGAGAATCAATCGTTGTGTAAATTTTCAATCCATCCGTATAAACATTGTAGTTCGTACCATCTGGCTTTTGATTTTCTTTACACCACTTGTTCAGTTCTTGCCGCAAATATTCTCTGAAATAAGTTGCTAACCCTTCGTTGTGTGTGCTGGCATTGTAATTAAGCTCCAGCTCTTTTTCCTTCAATGAGCTTGCTGCTTCTTCTCCCAAATAGCCGTATTTTACCATTTGATCCAAAACCACATTTCGCCTACCCAATGACTTTTCAGGATACAAACGAGGATTGTAACTCGTGGTTGCTTTCAACATTCCTATCAAAACAGCGGCTTGTTCGGGCTTCAGTTTTTTTGCAGAAGTATTGAAAAATCGCTGTGCACCTGCTTCAATACCAAATACATTGCCACCAAAAGGAACGGTATTGAGGTACAAAGTCAACATTTCTTCTTTGTTGTATATTTCCTCCAATCGCTGGGCAATGATCATTTCTCTGAACTTATTGACTACGATGCCGATGATGGGGTAATGTTGGCGGGGATAAAGGTTTTTGGCGAGTTGTTGACTGATGGTACTCCCTCCGCCTGAATTTTCTTTTTGGAGTAAAATGGTCTTAAACACTACACGCCCCAAGCTGCGATAATCAATGCCGCTGTGTTCATAAAAACGAGCATCTTCAGTCGCTACCAAAGCATTGATAGCAAAAGGAGAAATGTCGTCGTATTGCAGTTCGGTTCTATTTTGGATGTAGTATTTGCCCAAGAGTTTTTTGTCGGCAGAATAGACTTCGGAGGCATTGGCATTTTTTATTGCCTTCAATTCAGTTTTGTTCGGAATTTCACCAAAACTACCACTCAGCACCATAAAATACAGCATTAAAACGGCAAAGCAACCCAACAAAATAAATGCTCCAACATACTTCAATATCTTTTTGAAGTTAATATTATTAAAGTTGAAGCGTTTGTTGTTTTTTGGTGGTTTAGGTTTTACTTTGTCCAAATAGCGATTGGCAAATTCTTCGTAGTCTTGTGATAAGTTCTTTGTTTCCACTTGAGTTTTTTTCTATTGATTTTTCACGTTTTTAAACATTAGCTCCACATCTTCTACTGAATACACTTTTCCATCTGAAAAATCTTGTTCTGATTTTTTGGCTCTTGATGCCAATTCTTCTTTGGTTATGGAAGGAAAATTTTGTTGAGCAGGCTTCATTTTTTGAAGTAGTCGCTCAAATTCCATGATGATGTATTCATCTTCAATTTCTAACAAATGCTTAATAATAGCTATCTTCCGAGTTTCTAAGTTCATGATTGTTGATTTTGTTTCAAATGGATGATAACTAAACGTTCATTCCCCCCTTTTCAGTTCAATAACGCAAAAAAATATTGAAAGTATTGAAGCACATCATCATGGAATGTACAAAAATAATGAAGTAAAATAGAAACTACTCCACTCTAATGGTAATGGGTTTAAAGCCCAAGAGCTACTAATCAGGAGGATTATCGAACTCATCACTGGGTTCGGGAGTTTGATTATTTTCTCTAAAAAGGCTGTCTGATAAGGCATTATTTCTGTTCGAGGTATCTTCTTGTGGAACATAAGGCTCATACTGTAATACAATCGGTTCTTTAGCGTATTTTCGACCATTCCGATACTCGTATTGAGGAGATTGAACACCATCATCAATCCGCACACCTGGCACTATATAACCTCCATTTCGGTGTCGAGTATTCACAGGAATAAGGCTATAAGTATTGTTGTCGTAGTAAATCGTATCGTAGTAAAAAGTATCACTTGGCATATACATTTCGCAATCCATCGCCCAAACAAGCGTGTCAGGTAAAGCCTTGAAGTAAGATTTTTCCAAAGGTTTGAATTCAGATGTTTCGTAGAGTTTTTGGAAAAATTTACCGAAAATCGGCAATGCTGTACTTGCGCCCTGTCCCAAACTCAAATTACGAAAACGCACTCTACGGTCTGCGCCACCCACCCAAGCTCCTGCTACTATATCAGGGGTAAATCCCATAAACCAACCATCTGTTTGGTCTTGTGTTGTTCCCGTTTTTCCTGCCAAATCCGTCCAAAGTTTGTATTTGTAGCGAAGCCTTACCGCTGTCCCTTTTCGGGTCACTTCTTGCAGCATTTTTTGCATTTGATAGGCGGTAGCTTCCGAAAAAGCAAGGGTATCCGCAGGTGCAATGCTGTCTTCAAAACTTGCAATTAAATTTCCATTTCGGTCTTCAATGCACTCTATGTAAACAGGTTCGATGTGCTGACCAAGGTTCGCAAATGTTCCATACACCTCTACCATTTCCTTCAATGACAAATCGGCTACTCCCAACGCCAAAGAAGGTACAGGAGGGATTTCGGATTTTACGCCCATCGCTTTTGCGAGATTTGCCACGCTGTCAATGCCCGAACGCATAATCAATTCTGCTGAAACGGTATTGATGGAATTGACCAAGCCGCCTGTTAGTGAATACATACCTCCATATTCTTCATCTGCATTGCCTGGCGACCAATCCTCATATAATTCATAAATTCGCTGGTAATTGTCAATGTATTCACAAGCTGGAATCCCACTTTCGAGTGCATTCGCATAGACGATGGGTTTGAAAGTAGAACCTACTTGACGTTTGGAAGTGATGTGGTCGTATTTGAAGTAGCGGTGATTGATTCCACCCACCCATGCTTTTATCTTACCCGTTTTGGCTTCCATCGCCAAAAAACCTGCATGTAAAAATCGAATATAATGTTTGACAGAATCCAATGGAGTCAATAAAGTATCTCGATTTCCTTCCCAATGAAAAACGGTCATATTGCGAGGCACTTCAAAGGTCTTCAAAGCCTCTTCTGGCGACAATCCTGAAGCCCGCAAATTCTCGTATCTATCCGAATGTCTAACCGCAGCATCTACCAAATCTGTCGCATCTCCCCAGGGCATTTTACCATCCCAATGTTCATCGAAGAGCTTTTGAAGCTCGGTCATTTGTTCACTAACAGACTCTTCGGCTATCCTTTGCATGGTTTCATTGAGGGTCGTGTGAATTTTTAGCCCATCGGTATAAAGATTGTAGCGGCGACCATCAGCAGTTAGGTGATTCTTACACCATTCGACCAACTCCAAACGCAGTTGTTCTCGGAAATAGGTCGCCAAACCTTCATTGTGATTTTCGGTCGTATAATTCAATTTTAAAGGCAAAGCCTTGTACTTCGCTGCATCTGCCTCACTTAGGTAGTCATTCTTTGCCATTTGCTGCAAAACGACATCTCTACGCCCTTTAGCACGTTCTGGATGTAGGCGGGGATTGTAATACGTAGTTGCCTTCAACATTCCAATCAATAAAGCCGCTTCGTGAGTATCCAACTCAGCAGCCGTTTTTTTGAAAAAACGTTTGGAGGCCGCTTCAATACCAAATACATTTCCTCCAAAAGGAACAGTGTTGAGGTATAGTTCCAATATTTTATCTTTGGAGTACATGGATTCAATACGTTGGGCAACAATCATTTCCTTGATTTTGCCAACTGGTAATGTCATCAAACCATGTCTTTGTCGGGGATATAAATTTTTGACCAATTGTTGGCTAATCGTACTTCCTCCACCAGAGCTTTCTTTTTGGAGCATGATGGTTTTGACAGCTACACGAACCAAACCTCGATAGTCAATTCCACTGTGTTGGTAAAATCGTGAATCTTCTGTGGCGATTAGGGCATTGACCACATTGGGAGAGATATTGTCGAGCGTCATAGAGGTGCGGTTCTCTACGTAATATTTGCCAATTAAGACATTGCCCTCTGCATAGATTTCTGAAGCTTGGGCATTGTCAATTTGTTGTAAATCTGCTTGTTGAGGTAATTTCCCGTAGGCTTCAAAATACACTGCTGCAATCAGACTTACGACCATTACCCATCCCACAAAAAATGCAATTCCCAATCCCATTACTACCTTTGAAAGGCGGGGATAATTTTCTTTAAAACCTTGGAGCTTTTGGCGGATTTGGGTTTGTAATTCTTGTATTTTTGATGCAATTGTTGCCAAATTGTTGGTTTTTTTGTTGGGTGCAAAGATACCAAGATATTGTAATAAAGGAGATGAGTTGGTAAAATGTTTTATAGACTTGACAATTTGAATCTGAGTCATAGCTTGATGTTATTCATATATACCCATTTCCAACTTTCTTTTCTTGCTGCTCGTCTCCGATTTCCGACTTCTAACCTTCAAAAATGCACCGCCAACCAAATACAAGGCGGTTCGCTACTTGTATAGATGACCCGATGTTTGCGTTTTGCTTCAATAAAAACAAAATCCCCTGCCTCCAATTGAAGAGTATCTCCTTCTTTGTGGTCAAACAATAAGGTGGCTTTTCCCTGCAATAAAACCACCCATTCGTCTTTTTCTTGGTCGTACCATTCATTTTCAGGAGTGATTTGTCCCGTTGAGATGATGCGTTCTATCAGCACGCTTTTTTTTTGAAGAAGGGTTTCGAAGATTTCTTCTTTTGAAGGAGTGGGGAGTTGGAAGATGTTTTTGGAGATCATTTTTGATGTTGTTTAAAGGTATATGCCAAAATATATTTTTTCAAGTAAAAGTAACCTCTAATTTTGGAGAAAGAGGAACTCAAAAGCAAATGATTAGCGAGTTGGTGAAATAATCACAATTCATCCATCTTTTTCGTACCTTTGCGCCCGCTTAATTACAACATTTAGACATGGCACTCGTTAAAGGGAGTGAACCATAAATTAGTTATATGTTTGTTAAAAAAATGAAATGGATAGGAGTATTGATGCTGACACTTTTGTTATCAAACTCCTCTTTTGCACAATCAAATTACGCATCTGCACAGCACTCCGAAGTCGGTCTTTGGTTGGGTTCTGGCACTTATTTTGGAGACCTCAATCGTGATTTTAGTTTCAAAAAAACAAAACCTGCGCTTGGCTTACTCTATCGTTTTCACTACAATGAGTATGTTTCTTTGAAGGCAGGCATCGGAATGACTTGGTTGGCTCACGCCGATTCTCTTTCTGACAATCCTTTTCAAAAGGCACGAAACCTTAGTTTTAAAACTTCGCTTATAGAGGCATCTGGGCAAATTGATTTGCACTTCAACAAATTTCGTCCTGGCGATCCAAAACATGCTTTCACGCCATATCTTACCATTGGCTTATCGGCCTTTTACTTCAATCCCAAAGCAGAATTTGAAGGTGAAACCTACAATTTACAAGCATTGGGTACGGAAGGACAACAGAACAGCGACTTTTCGGGTAGAAAGCCCTATCGAAAGATACAGATGGCGATTCCGATTGGTGTAGGTATCAAACAGTGGATGAATGGAAATTGGACCTTCTTTTTTGAGGTAACGTATCGAAACGCTTTGACGGATTATTTAGACGATGTTAGTTTGACCTATGTAGATCCTTTCTTGTTGGGAGATGGAACGATTGCAGCAGCGTTGGCAGACCGTTCGCTTGAAGCAGGAAATGTACGTATTGGAGAAGCAGGACGACAGAGAGGCGATAGTGTGACCAATGACGGCTACTTGATGGTCAATGCTGGAATTACTTTTGTTATTTTTAACCGAAAATGTATCACTCCAAGGTAGGTATCAGAGGAGAGGAGTCAGGTGTCAGGACACATATCAATACACGTAGTAATGAAAAATTTCTGACACCTCGCACCTAACTCCTCTCGCCTCAGAAAATTCAAAAAATGGCTTCTTCAATTCTTGACAAAATCGACAAAGACAAATTGCCCAAACATATTGCAGTGATTATGGATGGCAATGGACGATGGGCAAAAGAGCGTTTTGGTAGAAATCGGATGTTTGGTCATGCCAAAGGGGTGAAAGCTGTCCGTGAAACGACAGAAGCCTGTGCTGAATTGGGCATTCCCTACCTTACACTCTATGCTTTTTCAACCGAAAATTGGGGCAGACCTGTCGAAGAAGTTGGTGCACTAATGGATTTGTTAATTAAGACTATCCAAGTTGAAACTAAGCAACTTTACGAGAACAATATCCGTCTTAATGCCATAGGAAACATCGAGTCACTGCCCAAGAAATGCTACGATGGATTGATAGAAGCAATGAACAAGACCAAAGACAATCAACACATGACCTTGACTTTGGCATTGAGTTACAGCGCAAGGTGGGAAATCACCGAAGCCACTAAACGCATTGCCCAGGATGTTCAATCTGGAAAATTGGAAGTTGATTCGATAAACGAACAATTGATAAACAATTATCTAAGTACTTGGAATATTCCTGATCCTGATTTGTTGATTCGCACAAGTGGAGAACAGCGAATCAGCAATTATTTGCTTTGGCAAATTGCCTATTCTGAATTGTATTTTACGCCTAAATATTGGCCCGAATTCAACAAGGAAGAATTTTACAAGGCCATATACGATTACCAACAGAGGGAAAGACGGTATGGCAAAGTTTTACAATGATGAATTAATGAATGAATGAATTTTGAATAGATTTTTCATTCAAAATTCAAAATTCAAAATTTAACTATGAATAGATTATTGACACTTACTTTACTACTGTCGACAATTGTGATGACTTTTTCACTTCAATTGAAGGCACAAGAGATTATAGATTATCGTACACCTAAGACTTATGAAATTGGGGGAATTACCATTTCAGGAACGGAATATCTTGATGAAAATGTATTGATTAGTTTTTCAGGATTGAATGTTGGAGATAAATTGACGATTCCTGGAGACGATGTTCCAAATGCCATTAAAAAATTGTGGAGACAGGGACTTTTTGCGGATGTGAAAATCTATGCTACCCGCATTATCAACGATGTTATTTTCCTCAATATTGAACTCAAAGAAAGGGTTCGTCTCTCCAAATACCGCTTCAAAGGGGTGAAAAAAGCAGATGAGGAAAATCTAAAAGAATCGGTTGGTTTGATTCGTGGACGCATCATCAATCAAAACCTACTGAACAATGCCAAAAATTCTATTCTAAAATATTACACCGAAAAAGGCTATCTCAATGTTGAAGTTGATATAGAACAGGCAAAAGATACGACTTTTACCAACCGAGATATGTTAACTTTAACGGTGAAACGAGGCGATAAGGTCAAAATCAATGACATCGTAATAAATGGAAACAAAAATCTGAGTAATAGAAGAATCAAAAAACGAATGGGCGGAACAAAAGAACGCAACCGCATCAAAACCAATTTCTTCAAAAAAATATTCAAAGACCTCAAAGATGAAAGCATTGGTAGTGCTTTGGGAAATATCTCTCTTTCTCAAACAGCCGACTATATTGATGCCAATGTCATTCGCTTCAAACCGTTCAGCTCTTCCAAATTTATCGAAGATGATTTTGAAGACGACAAAAAAGCCATCATTGACTACTACAACTCCAAAGGATACAGAGATGCCCAAATTATTTCAGACACCTTATACTCTGTTGATAAAAAGAATGTGGTCGTAGAATTAAGAATTGAAGAAGGTGAAAAATACTATTTTAGAGACATTGCATGGCGAGGCAATAGTAAGTATACAGATGAACAATTGGCCGCAATTTTGGGAATTGAAAAAGGAGACAGCTACAATCTTGAACTGTTGAACAAACGCCTTCAATTGGATCCAAATGGACAAGACATCGGTTCTCTGTATATGGACGATGGTTATTTGTTTTTCCAAATAACCCCTGTTGAAAAATCCGTCGAAAACGATTCGATTGATTTGGTAATCAACGTATATGAAGGCCCACAGGCAACGGTAAATCGAATCATCATCAAAGGAAATACTAAAACCAACGAGCATGTGATTCGCCGAGAATTACGTTCTGTCCCTGGTGCAAAATTTAGTAGAAGCGACTTGATTCGTTCTCAACGTGAAATTGCCAATTTGGGTTATTTTGACCCTGAACAAATTGGCATCACCCCTCTCCCAAACCCTCAAAAAGGAACTGTTGACATTGAATACAGTGTGGTAGAAAAATCAACTGACCAATTGGAGTTGTCCGCAGGCTGGAGTGGAAATAGTGTAGTAGGTAGCCTCGGGGTAGCCTTCAATAACTTTTCATTGAAGAATATCTTCGATAAAAGTGCTTGGCATCCGCTACCAAGTGGAGATGGACAGCGACTATCGGTGCGCTACCAATCAACAGGCCGCCGCTTTCAAAGCCTCAACTTTTCTTTTACCGAACCATGGTTGGGTGGAAAACGTCCAAATGCATTGACGGTGAGCGTTTTCAATTCTCGCTATCGTCAGTTGGATTCTCAAAACTCTATTTATGGTAGTAGTATTTATGGAGGAATTGATGAAGGAAACATCATAGGCAGTTTGGATGTTTCGGGCGCAAGCATCGGTTTAGGTCGTAGGTTGACTTGGCCTGACGATAACTTTAGTTTGCAGTTGGCATTGAATTACCAACGCTTCAAACTGAACAATTGGCGATCATTTCCACAGTTTATCATCCAAAATGGATTCATGAACAACGTTAATCTAACAGCTTCGTTGGGACGTTATTCGATTGACAATCCCATCTTTCCACGTATAGGCTCTAACATCTCTCTAACATTGCAGGTGACTCCCCCTTATTCTCAATTCAATGACAAGGACTATACAACTCTAACGAGCAACGAAAAATATAAATGGGCTGAATATCACAAGTGGAAATTCAAGGCCGAATGGTACACGCCTATTGTTGGCAAATTTGTTTTGAAAACAGGCATCAAAATGGGATTGATGGGTTTCTTTGACGAAAGTATTGGTTACTCACCATTGGAAAGATTTGAAGTAGGTGGGGATGGCGTTGCCAACTTCGACTTATTGTTTGGTAAAGAAATAATAGCATTGAGAGGATACGAAGTAGAGGATGTAATGGGTGCAAGAAATTCCTCAACGACACCTGTTGAAGAACAAGCAGGCTTCCCATTTTATTCAAAATACACAATGGAAATACGCTATCCTTTAAGTCTGAATCCAAGCTCTACAATTTATGCTTTGACCTTTTTGGAAGGAGGAAATGCGTGGAAAAACATCAAAGAATTCAATCCACTTGAAATTAGGCGTTCCGCAGGAGTTGGACTCCGAATTTTCTTACCAATGTTTGGTACTCTGGGCTTTGACTATGGATTGGGCTTCGACAAACAACCCGATTCATCTGTCAGTACCGACAGCTATTTGTCGAGATATGGTAAGTTCAGTGTAATTTTAGGAGTAGAACCAGAATAAAATTTAATAACAGTTTTCAAGTTCAAACTCAAATTGAGTTTGAACTTGAAAATTTCCTTAGTTTCCTCTTAAACTTTCCACTCTACCTAAAAGTCCTACTATTGAATAATTATCAATTTAAAACCTTTTATATGAAAAAAATAGCTTTTTTATTATCATTTGTTTTATTCATATCTTTTACAGCTCAGGCACAGAGTGTTGGAATTGTGGATACCAAACAAATTCTCAATGAAGTACCTGAGTACAACGATGCTCAAAAGCAACTGGATCAAATCGTGGATGGCTGGCGCAAAGAAATCGAGCAAAAGCACAAAAACATAGATGAAATGTATCGATCCTATCAAGCTGAGCAAGTACTGCTATCTGAAAATGAACGCACTCGAAGGGAAGAAGCGATTGTGACGAAAGAAAAAGAGATGCGAGAGTTTCAGAAAAATAAGTTTGGACCAGAAGGAGAATTGTTTCAAAAACGACAAGAACTCGTTCAGCCGATTCAAGACGATGTATATAAAGCCATCGAGCAAGCAGCCAAAAAGAAGAAAATTGACATCGTTATAGATAAGTCAGAAGGAGCTGCCATATTGTTTTTCACCCCTCAATATGATATGACTTCATCTGTATTAAAAGAATTAGGTATTTCTACCAATTAGCCTTACTTTTGCACTCACTTTTTACTTATAAACAAGAAATTTAATTTGCAAATGTAAGTAAGAAACTGTATTTAACAACTTCGCAGTTTCTCTTATCTAAATTTTAACAATCAATATGAAACGTGTATTAAAATTCTTAATGTTAGGTTGTTGCTTTTTCATGGTAACAAACTTAATGGCACAAAAATTTGGGCATACCAACAGTATCGAGCTTTACAGCAGTTTATCTGAGTGGAAAGCTGCCGAAAAACAGTTGGAAACTTATGCTCAACAACTTCAAAAGCAATTGAAAACAGAAGAAGAAGCCTTTTACAAAGATTTGCAAACCTTCCAACAGAATGCTAAGGCTGGTGTCCTTTCTGAAGCAGACATTGAAAAACAATATCCTGTTTTCCAACAACGTGAGCAAAATTTGCTAAAGAAACAACAAGAAGCTCAGCAAAAAGCTTCAAAGAAAGAATTAGAGTTGTTTGGTCCTATCAAAGACCGAGTAAACAATGCAATCAAAGCAGTGATGAATGATGGCAATTATGCCTATATTTTTGACATTGCTCAAGGAGTAATTGTACCAGGTCCTTCGGGAGAAGATGTAACGTCTAAAATAAAATCAAAAATGGGTGCTCAATAATCCCAAAAATTGATTATCTTTCTTTTCATTCCAAATTTTGAACCTAACAATGCTCTAAATAGGCACTGTTAGGTTTTTTCAGTTTTTATATTTGAACAAACTATCGCAATGAAATACTTAAAAATATTGTTCTTTCTTGGATTTGTAGTATTTTCTACTTCAAACATTCAGGCTCAAAAATTGGCTTACATGAACAGCTCTACTTTGTTTAGCAGTCTTACAAGTTTCAAGACAGCCGAAAAAGAGTTGGAAACGTATGTAGAACAGTTGAACACTAAGTTTCAGAAACAAGAAGAAGTTTTTTTGGCAGAGGTAAAACAATATCAAGACTCCATCAAACTTCTTCCTCCTATCAAACAAAAGGAGCGTGAGGAACAACTAAAAACCAAAAAAAATGCATTGGATTTAGGTAAAATTCAAGCAAATCAAGATGTTTCCAAAAAGGAACAAGACCTCCTCAAACCCATTCAAGACAGTGTCGACAAAGCTGTCTTGGACCTGCTGAATGAAGGCAATTATGTTTTCATTTTCGATACAGCACAACCTGGCATTCTTCCAGGTCCTTCCGCTGAAGATGTTACAGAAACCCTTCGCAAGATGATTGAAGGGGAAGAATAAAATTGAATTGTTATATGGTTATATTGTTGAACGGTTGTATGCTCAACAATATAGCCATTCAACCATAATCCTATGTCCCACCTCTCCCTCTCCGAACTCAATGAAAAAATAAACGATGCACTCTACGGACTGAGCAGCCGTCCGACTTGGGTGATGGCAGAAATAGCAGAACTAAAAAGCGCTGGTTCGGGACATATTTATTTAGACTTGGTAGAAAAAGAAGACAATAGAATCATCGCTAAGTCTGCTGCAACGATTTGGTATAATACAGGTAAACAACTGCGAGTCAAATTTGGTCGAGATCTCCCCCGCATATTAAAGAAGGGCAATCGAGTGTTGGTCCGTGCTAAAGTCAGTTATCATTCGGTTTATGGGCTTAAACTCAACATTGTGGATCTTGATGCTTCGGCAACAATCGGGGATCTCGAATTGAGGCGATTAGAGACCATCCGCAAATTGACAGAAGAAGGTTATACCGAAATAAACAACCGCCTGCCCTTACCTTTGGTATTGCAGCGAATTGCCGTTGTATCTTCTGCCAATGCTGCAGGTTTTGGGGACTTCATCAATCAACTTGCCAATAACCCTTATGGCTATCAAGTGCACTACCAACTGTTTCCATCTTCTATGCAGGGCGACAATATGGAAAGTGAAATGCGGCAACAATTACAGCGAATTGCCGAACAAAAAGACCACTTTGATGCCATTGTCATCATTCGAGGCGGAGGCAGCAAACTTGACTTAGAAGCCTTCAATAGTTATACTTTAGCAATCCATATAGCTCTGCATCCATTGCCCATTCTCACTGGCATAGGACACCAACAAGACGAAACTGTTGCCGACTTAGTCGCCCATACATCCATCAAAACACCCACGGCTGTTGCTGAATACATTTTGGACACTTTCATGCAGTTTGAACAGCACCTATACCTATTGGGAGAACAAATTCAGCAGCATATGCAAAAACTATTAACCCAACAAAACTACCTCCTCCAACATCTCGAAAGCCGCCTTCAATCTAAAACTTCCCACTTACTGCAAAAAGAACAGGTAAATCTTGAACAACTTCAAACTCGTCTTAGCCGTTCTGTTCAACAAAAATTGAAGCGTGAAAATCTCCAATTACAGCTCCTTCTAAGGACCTTCCAACTCTTCAATGTTGAAACTTTGCTTCAAAGAGGCTTTAGCATTACTCGAAAAAAAGGAAAGGTGGTCACCGATACGAATACTTTGAAGGAAGGAGATATCGTAGAAACAAAATTGGCGAGCGGGATTTTCTATTCAACAATCAACAAGCTAAACCGTTAAAATGGCACAAATCACCAAAAAACAAAATATCCTGCTGAGTACAGGGCTTTTACTCCTTCTTTGGCTTCTCCAACACTTTGGAATCATTGATGTATCAGATTACTTCCCACCCAATAATACCAATTCATCTGTTGAGGTAGAAGTAAACACAAGGCAAGATAAAAACGAAGACAATAATTCTAATACCGCTTCTCCTTCTCCTCAGTCCAAAACAATAGAGGAATTGGAGGAAACTACTAAATCTAAAAAAGAAGAAGCTTCTAAAACCAGAGTTCCTCCTCCTAATACAGTGAACAGTAATTTGCTCTCAGAACGATTGACTTATACTCGTCATGCTCGTTGCAGAATGGACTGTCGGTATATTTCGGAAGAAGAAGTTGCCTATATTTTAAGGAACGGAAAGGTCAATAAGCGAAAAAGTAAACCGCACGATGCTCCTTGTCCTACTTACGCATTGGAGGGGGTTACACCAAAAGACAAACAAGAAGTTAGGATTGTTTTTGCAGCTTGTGACGATGCGACGAAGGTAATCACCACCATTGATTTGGGCAATGAATACCAGTGCCATTGTGATTAGTCAGCCTTTCAAAACCTGATTCATTAAAAAACATACTTATATAAATACGAAAGCAATATAGTATCCTATTGATTTTTAGGGTGGCTATTACAAAGCAATGAATAAAAGTAATTTTTATGTAAAAAAAACTTGAATAGGGTTAGCATCTTGTATATATTTACCAAATCCTACCAAAAATACAACTCGTTTTTTTAAATTACAAAATTTCTTTCTGTGCTTTGTACCAAAACCATTGCATTTTTTTCTTATTTAAAATTTAAATGATGAATAAAGTAGTAAGTAACGCTCATGCAGCAATAGAAGGCATCGAAAATGGAATGACTTTGATGTTGGGAGGCTTTGGGCTTTGCGGCATTCCCGAAAATTCCATTACAGCTCTCGTTGAAGCGGGAATCAGTGACCTTACCTGCATTTCTAATAATGCGGGCGTAGATGATTTTGGATTGGGGCTGTTGTTGCAGAAACGTCAAATCAAAAAGATGATTTCTTCTTATGTAGGAGAAAACGATGAGTTTGAAAGACAGATGTTGAGTGGAGAATTGGAAGTAGATTTAATTCCTCAGGGTTCTTTGGCTGCAAGATGTCAAGCAGGAGGAGCTGGGATCCCTGCTTTTTTCACTCCTGCGGGGTATGGTACAGAAGTTGCAATGGGTAAAGAAGTTCGCTATTTCAATGGAAAACCTCACATCTTAGAAGATGCTCTGACAGCAGATTTTGCAATTGTCAAAGCATGGAAAGGAGATCGTTTTGGCAATTTGGTTTTTAAGGGAACAGCTCGAAATTTCAATCCTGTGATGGCAATGGCAGGTAAAATTACTATTGCTGAAGTGGAGGAACTGGTAGAACCTGGTGAATTAGATCCTAATTTTATTCACACGCCAGGTATTTTCATCCAACGTATTTTCCAAGGAACGAATTACGAAAAACGAATCGAAAAAAGAACTGTTCGTCAAAGAAATTAATCAAAAAAAAAATCATACATGTTAGATAAAACAGGAATCGCAAAAAGAATCGCCCAAGAACTGCAAGATGGTTGGTATGTCAATTTGGGTATTGGTATTCCAACACTTATTGCCAATTATGTTCCCGATGGACTGAATGTGGTTTTCCAATCCGAAAATGGCATATTGGGTATGGGGCCATTTCCTTTTGAAGGAGAGGAAGATGCAGATTTAATTAATGCGGGTAAACAAACCATTACCGCTATGCCAGGCGCTGTCATTTTTGATTCTGCCACAAGTTTTGCGATGATTCGTGGTCAGCACATTCAATTGACAGTATTAGGCGCAATGGAGGTTGCCGACAATGGAGACATTGCCAACTGGAAAATACCTGGTAAAATGGTGAAGGGAATGGGTGGCGCAATGGACTTAGTGGCATCTTCTGACAACATCATTGTGGCCATGATGCACACAAATCGAAAAGGGCAATCCAAATTGTTAAGACAATGTAGCCTTCCTTTGACAGGGGTGAAATGTGTAAAAAGAATTGTCACCAATTTGGCGGTTATGGATGTCACTCCCAATGGCTTCAAATTGATAGAACTTGCTCCAAATGTTTCGGTTGAAGAGGTAAAAAATGCCACTGAAGGGCGCTTAGTTATCGAAGGAGAGATACCTGAAATGAAGTTGTAGATCTGATTACATAAAATGTATACATAATGATTCAAAGAATATTCTAACCCAACACCGTTTTCTTAGAACATTACTTTGTTTTGAACTGCCTTTATCTTTAAAAAAATGAAGAGAATAAACTCAGTCCTTCTAATTGAAGACAATGAAATTACAAACTTTTACAACAAGCACCTATTCATTAAAAACAATTTTGTAGAGGATGTAAAGATTGCCACAAATGGTCAAAAAGCCATAGAGTTGCTATCAGATCCTAAAGTAAAATACAAACCAGATTTGATTCTCTTGGATTTGAATATGCCTGTAATGAATGGCTTTGAGTTTTTGGACGAATACGAAAAATTAGATGGTTCAATCCAAGAAGAAATAATTATTTGTATATTAACAACCTCTTTGCATGAAGAAGATTTAGAAAAAGCAAAAAAATATCCTTCTATCAATCAGTACTGCAAAAAGCCTTTGTCTGTAAGTCAAATACAAAAAATTCTCACACAGTTTTTCTAACTATGAATATTTTACTAATAGAACCTTATTTTACTGGCTCCCACGCAAGTTGGGCTGAAGGCTATGTGAAGCACAGCGAGCATCAAGTAGAGATTTATAAAATTCAAGGCTACTATTGGAAATGGCGAATGCACGGTGGCGCAGTGACATTAGCCCGCAAACTTATGAAGAGCAGTTTCCTACCAGATTTGATTTTGGCTACGGATATGCTGGACTTAACCACATTCTTATCTCTTACCCGAAAAAAAACGACAAACATTCCAGCCGTTGTCTATTTTCATGAAAATCAACTGACCTATCCTTGGTCACCTGTTGATGTGGATGTCGCATTGAAGCGAGACAATCATTACAGCTTCATCAACTATACCTCCGCTTTGACTGCTGATGCAGTATTTTTCAATTCTGCTTATCATCACCAATCCTTCTTGTCGGCTTTACCAAAATTCTTGCAGCAGTTTCCAGATCACAATGAGCTGCAATCAATTTTAGAAATTGAAGAGAAAAGTTATGTCTTGCCTTTGGGAATTGACCTTCAAATGTTTGATCGATACAAACCTTATTGGCTGCCCGTCAATGAAGTTCCTTTACTACTTTGGAACCACAGATGGGAATACGACAAAAATCCTCAAGAATTTTTTGAAGCACTCTATCTATTAGATGCTAAAAACATTGACTTTGAATTGGCCATTTTAGGCGAACAATTCAGCCAACAACCCAAAATTTTTCACCAAGCCCAAAAACGACTCAAAGACCGAATTTTACACTATGGTTTTGTAGAAAATTTTGCCACTTACGCCAAATGGGTTTGGCGAGCCGATATTTTGCCTGTCACTTCCAAGCAAGACTTCTTTGGAGGTAGTGTCGTACATGGTATTTACTGCAATTGTTTTCCAATAATTCCCAACCGATTGGCTTACCCTGAGCACATACCCGAAGAATTTAAAGACCAACACTTATACGATAGTTTTGAGGATTTTGTAATTCGATTAGAAGATGCAATTACAAATGTGAACGACCTCAGAGAACGGGAAGTACAGGAATATGTCGCTCACTACGATTGGCGAACCATGGCACCAAAATACGACTATACTTTTGAGCAAGTTGTAGAAAAATTTCATGCGATTCCCTAACTTTCATTGTAAGTCCACACACTTTTATATCCACAAAATGGTCGTACGGCCATTCCCCAACCTACAATGTTCCTTCATTGAAATCCCAAACACTCAGGAATTACAAAGTATGGTTTTAATATTTATTCTCATCACAAATCTTCAATTTTCACAAAATGGACTAATATTTGCAGAAAACGAGACAGCCACCCTACACCTAAATTAAAAATGCTTGCCATGAAACTCACAAGACTCAACTTTGTATGGGGGCTACCTCTATTTTGCTGGTTCCTCTTCGTTGACCTTTCTGCCCAAACTTCAGCTCCATGCCCTCAAGACTACAACCGCCTTTTTCAATTGGCTCAAGAAGAAAGTGAAAAAGACAACTACGCCAAAGCCATTCAGCTATTGAAAGATGCTGAAACCTGTGATCCTTCAAAAGAAAAACAAGTGACCGCCCAAGAAATAGAAATGGCAAACCAATGGGAAAACACACAAAAAAAATCCAGTCATACGCTCCACAAAACCCTAGATGTTCTGCAAGAATTGGAGCAAAAGAAAACAAAGGCAGAACGGCAAAGAGAAACTGCTGAACGAAGTTTTTTTGAAGTGCGAAAGCGAGAACTTCTTGCTTTGAAGCAAATTGAAGCTGAGAAAAAACAGCGAATCCATGCAGAAAAGCAAATAGCAGAATTAGACAGCTTGAAAGAATTGGCAGTTTTGCAACAAAAAGAAATTCAAAAACGATTTTTGAAAACCCAAATCGAACTACTTTTACAAGAAGGAGATTTGGACAAAGCATTTAGACTCGCCGAATATACTTACAATAGCACACCCACTCTTGAAAACAGCTTCTTGCTCAATGAGGTGTATTATCACCATGTTTTTCAGATAGACAGTAGTTTTTATTGCTTCCCTTTTGACAAACCACTGGATTTGAACGACTTTCATCCTAACATCAAAAATGTCCAATATTCCCCTAACAACTCCCAGTTATTCATCACCTTCCAAAACAATTCTCATGCAATGATTTTGCAGCAACAAAACAATCAGCAAATTCCCATTGAAGGACATACAGGTGCCATTGTAGCTGCTCAATATTCACCCGATGGAGAATCTATTTATACTGCTTCAAAAGACAATAGTTTGAAGGTTTGGAATTCCGAAGGACAACTTTTGTCGACCTTCAATAACCCATTGGACAGGGTAAGCGATCTTCAACTTTCGCACAATGGACAGTATGTTTTGACCGCCGAATTTGGGCGAGCTAAAATTTGGGATGCAAATGGCTATCCTCTAACAGTCTTATCCACAGCAGATCGAGAAATTCAACAGATAGCATGGAGTCTTCAACAAGAATACATTTTGATACACTACGACCAAACTATCGAAGTATGGCAGAAAAAAGGAAAGAAACTGCGTTTTAAACAAGTTTCCTCACAAACTTTCTCCACCTCTTTCAATAGCCTGCAATTTTCGCCAAACGGCCAATATATTTTAGCTGCAGGTCAAGATGGCACTGCTCGAATTTGGCAAATTAAAGGCAAAAAATTAATAGAAAGGCATCTTTTGAAGGGGCATCATGAATCCGTAAATAGTGCTTATTTCTCTCCAAATGAGCGTTTCATTGTCACTACTTCTGATGATCATACAGCAAAAGTTTGGCAATGGAATGAGTCTACTGCAACTGCTAATGTAATTGAGAATGTGACACTTCGAGAATCTGAATCTACTTTTCAAATAGCGCATTTTTCGACAGATGAGCAGCAAATTGTGACCATTTCGGACATGGGAGAAGTCAAATTTTGGGATTGGCTTGCCAGACCCCTCTCTTACTTTGAAGGGCAGTTTCCAAAACTCGTCCTGTCTCCTACCAAATATGCTTTTGCGAACAGTACTGAACAAGAAATCCAAATTCGAAATTTTCAAAACGAGCTGCAATCGGCATGGTCACATCAACAAGCCAACATTCATTCTTTGCAGTTTTCAGCAGATGGAAAACTATTGTTGAGTACGAGCGCAGACAGCACTTTGAAGATTTGGGATTGGCAAAAACGAGAATTGTTGGACAGTTTAAAGTTTGACAATGCACAAATGTTTGCTGCTTTTTCCCCCATCAATTCGGAGGTGATTGCGATGGGTACTGAAAATGGTTTTATGCGTTTGTATAATTGGAAATCCAAAACTTCTATTGCTGAATTGAAAGCTCATTCAGCATCCATCAATGCCCTTCATTTTTCGAATGATGGTCAATATATTACTTCTTCTGCAGGCGACAAAGCGGCAATTATTTGGGACACCCAAACGGCAGAAAAAGTATTGATGCTGCAAGGTCATGAGAGTGCTGTATTGCATGCTCGTTTTTCGGAAGATAGAAAATATTTGGTAACGGCTTCAAAAGACAAGGCAGCAAAAGTGTGGCAAGCTGATGATAGCAAGGTAGTTAGATTGGAATACAAAGGCCATACTTCTGAATTGTTGGACGCTCGTTTTTTAGGAAACAGTCATTTGATACTGACCACTTCAAAGGATGGTTCTGCTAAAATCTGGAACAAAACGGGCAAACTCCTCCAAAGCTTCCAATTTGCCCAGCCCATTACGGCTGCAATCCCCAGCTATGACCTCCAATATTTGCTCTTTTTCACGACTGAAGGTTTTTATGTCCAGTATTTGGACGGAGAAAAATTGAAGGAGGAAGTAAATAAATTGGGAGTTTCTGAATTGTCAGAATTTGAGAAAGAATGGTATGGAGTGGAGTAATTGCGAAAGGTTATTTACCCTCCACAATCGTTAACTCATCAAACTCTACCGTCTGAACATCCTCCACAAATACTCCTACATATTTCCAATCCAAGCCCTTCGCCCCTTCATAAGCAAACACGCCATTGACGTAATATTGTACCGTATCGCCTCGAACTTTCAGAATCCAAATATCTTGCATTCCTTCTCTATTGTCAAATCCAGCTGTTACAGGCATCGGACGGGGAATGTACTCCCCATTGGTTTTAATATTGATGCTCGCATACCCCGATTTGGTATTGCAGTAGCGGACAAAATTGTTTTCATCCGTACAAAAAAACAAGCCATATTCCGAATCCTCTCGCCCTACTTTGTGATCGGCAATCAGTTCGACATCGTAATTTTCAGAAATGCTATCAGGTAAAGTCACCGTTGCCCAAGTAAAAAAATTGTCCTCCCCATATCGAAAAATGAATTTTCCATCATAGACTAAACGAACAGAAGTTTCCGTTATCTTTGCCGTCCAATTGTTGATATTGCTGTCAAAAGTCTCTCGAAACAAGACTTTTGAGGCAGGTTTTTTAAGTAACTGACTACTATCTACTGATGTCGTCACGACCACACCTCCTGTCCTCAAAGAATCCACTTGTTCTGATAATTTTGATATTTGGGAATTGAGTCCTAAAAAGGTGAGTACACAGCCCACAATGGCGCCAATCAGCAATACTAAGAAAGGGTGTCTATTCAATCGCATAGCTCTTATTTTAAAAGGTTTATTTGGCAGTGTTTCTAATCTGCATAAAAACTTAAAGATAAAAAATCTAAGGGACACTCATACATTTTTGGTGTCTCCTATCTTTCCTCTTATGAATCTGAACACCCAAATTTCTTGATTGTTTCGTATCTTTATGAAGCCCAACCTTAGCCTGCTTACCCTTAAACTAAATATTATATATCCACCTTACACTATTGGTGTGTAAAACCCATGATATGAAAAAACTCTTACTCATCATAACCCTTCTATTTGTAAGTTTCCTATTCTCAGCAGTATGGGCGCAGACTTACAATATTAGCAATACAACCGTCACAGACAATTCAGGCACACTCTATGATTCGGGAGGTCCTTTTAACAACTATTCAAATGGCGAAATCATTGAGTTTCAAATTTGTCCTACCACTTTCGGTCAATGCATTTTGATAGAGTTTGTCGACTTTACTTTAAATTTGGGAGATGTATTGCAAATTCACGATGGCGCAGGTGTTGTGGCAAGCCTCACTAAAGGCGCAACTCCCCAAAGTTTTGCAGTTTACAATACTTGTGCCGTCATCAGTTTTACCTCCAATAATATAAGCACTTCTGCAGGTTGGGAATTGACTTGGGAAGCCTCTGACGATTGCCCTCCACCTGCTCCAAATGATTGCATCAGAGCCATTCCTGTCTGTGACAATGGCATACTAAACTTCAATAGCTTCGGACCTGGAAACGATGATTTTGCTAGTACCAACAACGATAGTGGGTGTTTACTCTTAGAAGAACACCAATCTGCTTGGTACAAAATCAAAGTAGGAGACCATCCTACCGATGGAGGTTTATTGGAATTTGTCTTGTCCCCAGAAGCAGGAAACGACGAAGATTACGATTTTGCCATTTATGGCCCTGCTCTTTCTTGTGACGAGTTGGGTTACCCCGTTCGCTGTTCATACGCTGATGACAACTGCCACTTTTGCCCTGAAACAGGCCTAGGAAATGGGGCAATGGATATTTCAGAGGGAGCCGCCTGCCCTACTTGCGACGGTTTTGTGGCCGCACTTCCTGTAAATCCAGGAGAGGTATATTACTTGCTTATAGACAACTTCAATGAAAGTTTTGCAGGGTTTGAATTGACGTGGGGAGACGATGTGATTTTGGATTGCAGCATTCTCGGCTGTAGCCTATATGCAACGGCAGAATCATTGGGAGAAACTTCAATTTGTACGGCTCAAGGTACGGATATTCAATTGCAGGGTTCTTTTGCCAACAACGATAGTATCCCTTCTTTCAATTGGAAAGCAGATCCACCCGAAGCAGTTGGTTTTTTGAATAATCCATTCATACACAACCCTACAATTGTTAATGACAGCATCCCTCAAGGATTTGACCGAGTAGTAGTTTATACCTTCACCGTTATAGATGGTGATTGTGTGGCAAGAGATAATGTAAGCATTCAGATTTTGAGTACGCCTTTCCCGCCTGTCACCGATACCTTACTCAACTATTGTGTGGGAGATGAAATAGTTGATTTGGAGGTAATCCCTTCTGTAGAGGGCTTTATCGTAAAATGGTACGATCAAGATCCAAGTTTAATTCCCAATCTCACCCCTTTAGAGGATGAAGCGGTATTCTCTCCCTTTATAAATGAAAATGTGGCAGGAACGCATCAATATTGGGTAACGGAAACCAATACCTATTGTGAAGGCCTCCCTACCCATGTCGTCCTCAACATTTACTCTGTTCCCCAATTAGCCAGTATTCCCGAACAAGCCATTTGCTCGGCAAGTTTTGACCTTTCCACCATTCCATTAATAGATGTCAATGGCTTGGATTTGAGTCAAGCCGACCGACAATACTTTGTCAGTCCAGACTTGGCAGAAGGTTCGGTGACGGACTCGATTGTCACCCAAAGTGGTATCTATTGGATCATGGTAGATTATTTTGGTTGTATTGATGCAGCAGCAGTTATCATCAAACTAGGCGATTTGAGTATAGAAATCAATACCACTGATGCAGATTGTGGAAAAGATAATGGAAAAGCAACCGTTTTCACCAGCAATGGTGTGCCTCCCTACGAATACGCTTGGAGCACCGACCCAATACAAACAGCAGCCTCTATTTCTGATTTGGCATCAGGCATTTATACCCTTACAATAGGCGATGCCACAGGCTGTATATTAACCGAAGATTTTGCCATTTTCGCACCTCCCCTTCCCGAGGCTGCTGTATCCAGCAACCTAACTGTTGGCTGTTTGGGCGACACCGTTCAGTTGTTTGGGGCAACTTTTACGGCAGGGCTTGAAATCAGCTATTTATGGACAGGTCCTAATGGCTTTATTTCGTTTGAACAAAATCCACAAGTCACCATCACACAAATAGGCGAACCCAATACTTTTAGTTTAACAGTAACCGTTGACGGTTGTACTTCCCCGCCCAAAAGTCTTGAATTGTTTGCCTTACCTACTCCTATACCCAGTATCGTCAACAATGGCCCAAGTTGTGCAAATATTCCAATTACACTTTCAGCAGAAGTCGCGGCAAGCGGAAATGGTGCCAGTCTCCAATATTTTTGGAACGGCCCTGAAGGATTGGTGGGCACAGAGAAAAATTTGATCATTGAAAACCCCATAGATGGCACAACCTATACCTTGGTGGTTTTTGGAGGCACTTGCTGGTCCGATACTGTCAGCACAGTTGTCACTGTCCAAGAAATACCCACCGTCACCGTTGACAATGACAGCCCTGTTTGTATTGGCGAGTCCATCACCTTGCTGTCCAATGTAGAAGCCAATACCGAAAATGTAGTCTATTCATGGACAGGCCCGAATAATTTCGCTTCTGACGAGCAAAACCCATTGGTTGAAAATGCCGTTGCAGGAGGCGAATACGAATTGATTGCTACTGTCAACGGCTGTCCATCTGCTGCAATGACGACAACGATTCAATACCACAGTCAGCCAGACATTCCTGCTATCTTACCTTCCATATTTGCCTGTCAGCCCCCTTTTGATTTAACCCAACTGGAAGTCTTGGACAATAATGGAAACGACCTAACACTCACTTACTTCAATGACAACAATGGCGAAATCGGTGAACTGCTCCAAAACACCATCGTTGACGGAATTGATTATTATTGGATAATGGGTGAAACGCCCCAAGGCTGCAAAGACAGTGTACGGATAACAACTGCTCTCTATCCAAAACCCACTGCTAACTTCAATCTTACCAAAACTGAAATTTGTGCAGATGGAGATGACTTTACCTTGGTCTCCTTCAATGGCAATGTGCAAAACTCCAATACTGCTATCTTCAACTGGGATTTTGATGGAGGCATAGCAACACCTGGAACAGGCAGAGGGCCACATCAAATCAGATGGAACAATACAACAGGAACCAAAATCATCCGATTGCAGGTAATCGAAAATGGTTGTTCTTCTGAGGATGTCATGAAAGACATTGCTGTTTCTTCGCCTCTAGCTCCTCCCATAGTAAACTGCGTAGAAAGTGGTACTACTTTCGTGACTTTTGACTGGGAAGATATGATAGGTGTTAATAATTTTGAAATCAATTACAGCATCAATAATGGACAAAACACAAGCGTCATTCGCCCTAATTCTGATATGACCATTAACAACCTATCTCCAGATGATGAAGTCAACATTGAAGTAAGGGCTTTGGGACAGCCTCCTTGTGGTGATAGTGAATGGACTTTTTCTGACTGTAAAGCCCAAAACTGCCCATTGGTCAATCTCACCATCAATGGGTTAGATGCCGCTTATTGTATAGATGCTGATGTGGTCAATTTGATAGGCGAACCAGATGGTGGAACTTTTAGCGGATTGGGAGTAGTCGGCAACCAATTTTTTCCGAATCAGGTGGGAGAAATAATCAATACGCCCATTTTTTACACTTACATAGATTCGCAAACCGACTGCGAATACAGCACTTCCCAAACCCTCACAGTTTACGCTCTCCCGACTGCTCTTTTTGAATTGAGTGAAAGCGAAATCTGTGCCGATAACAGTGCTGTTTCCGTCACTTATACAGGCAATGCTACGACAGCCGCAAACTTTGATTGGGATTTTGGTGGCGGAACGGCCATTTCTGGAACTGGAATCGGCCCTTACCTTGTCGAATGGGCGGGCAATAGTGGCAGCTTCAATATCTCCCTCAATGTCAGCGAAAACGGTTGCAATGCCCAACCTTACTCTCAACCCGTTACCATAGCAGAAACCACACCGATTCCTCAAGTAAACTGTATGGAAGCAACTACCAATTCCGTCGTTTTTGAATGGGGAGCTTTGGGGGGCTTAATTACCTATCATGTCAACTACTATGTAAATGGGACATTGCAGGACACTTTCAACAGTAGCGATACCCAACTGACTGTTAATAATTTGTTGCCAAACGATGAAGTGAGCATTGAAGTTATCGCTTTAAATAATGGTGTTTGCGGCAACAGCGAAATGGGAACAGCGAATTGCATCGCCCAAGAATGTCCAATTGTAGAGTTAAGTTTTGTTGATCTTCAAACCGAATTTTGCGTGGGAGATGTGCCCTTCAATTTGACTGCCAATCCATCAGGCGGACAGTTTTACTTAGAAGGTTTGCCCATCACCCAAATAGACCCTGCTAACATAACTGCCAGTGATTATTTGTTGGAATACATCTATGAAAGCGGTGATTGTGATTACCAAATTGACCAAATGATTCTTGTTCACCCCATTCCAACGGCCGATTTTAATTTATCGCTTGATGAAATTTGTTTGGAAGAAGGGGCAACGGTTTCGGCGATATATGAAGGAACGGCAAGTGCAAATGCTTCTTTTGAATGGGATTTTGGCAGTGGAATAACATCTACTTTTGAAGGTCAAGGTCCACATTTGATTGAATGGAGTGAAGTAGGCGTGCAAACTGTTGGCTTAACCGTTGAAGAAAATGGTTGTCAATCTGAAAGCCTGCAACAATCTATTGAAGTACTTGCTCCACTTTCCACTCCCCAAATTACTTGTGTAGAAGTCACCCTTCAATCAGTACACTTTGAATGGAACGAAATTGCAGGAACTAACGGGTATGAAATAGTAGTTTTTGTCAATGACATTCAGACTTCTATTGACACGCTTTTCACCCTAAACTTTAACCTTGACAACCTCAACACACTAGACGAAGTGGAAATTCAAGTTACTGCTTTGGGCAATGAACCCTGTGGAAACAGCGAAATGAATAGCCAAGTTTGTATAGCCAAAGACTGCCCAGAAATCAATCCTATTATTTCAAACTTGAACATTGGTTATTGTCAAACTTCCGAAAACGTGGACTTAATGGCTACTCCAGAAGGAGGCATTTTTAGTGGTGATGGAATCGTGGGGAATGAATTTCAACCAAACAGTTTGACTGCAGGAATCTACACGATTGTCTATGAATTTACGGATGAAAACGATTGTCAATACAGCACCCAAAAAATGGTAGAGATTTTTGAGCCACAGTTTTTTGAATTGACCGTTCCGCCTATTGCCTGCAAAGGAGAACCCATAGTATTGGAACTTTCAGGGGCATTGACTGATATCGAAGAACTGGATTGGTTGTTTGAACAAAACATCGCAACCCTTGAAGACTTAGGAAATCATAGCTATCAAATTGCTTGGCAAGAAGCTGGAAATCAAGCAGTGGGATTAGCTATAGAAGAAGTCAACGGCTGTCGTTCTTTTGTAAGTGGCAATGTGGATGTCTATGAGTTGGAGGCTTATACGCTTCCCGATTCAACCATCGTCAAAGGCGATACGATCTTGCTTACTTCTGATATTGTTTCCAATTTTTCTACGGATTTTGACCTTGTATGGACGGCAAATAGCGAATTGATTACCTGTGTGAATTGTGCTGCAATAGAAGTAAGCCCTGATTCCTTGACGGTTTATGAGTTGTTTGTCACTGATGAAAACGGCTGTTTGACGAGTACTGTGGTGCGAATTGAAGTAGAAGAAAAAGACAGTGGAGGTACGGGTAATCCAATTGACCCCGAGCCACCAACACATCCTGTTTTTGTGATTCCCAATGCTTTTTCACCGAATTACGATGGCATCAACGATGTTTTCAAAATTCAAGGCTATCCAATCGAAAAAATTGAATGGCAAATCTTCAATCGTTGGGGTAAAAAGGTTTTTTCGGCTACGGATCTGTCAATGGCTTGGAATGGAACTTTTGAAGGTGAACTTCAACCGATTGGAACGTATGTTTATACTGCGGTGATTATTTTTGAGGATGGGAGTCAGGAAATTGTTCAAGGGAATTTGACTTTGATTCGATAACTTACTTAGGATGAAAGAAGTGAGGTTTAAAAACACAATCAAATTTATAAGTCTATAAAATATGCCTGCCAAAGTCTTACCAACCTACTCTTTCGCTAAAGACGATCCGACAAGTGTTGCTTTTCAAATGTTTCCATTGAAGCCTCGAAAAAAGAAGCCGCCTTTTCGACCACATCGCCACAATTTTTACGAATTATTTTTCTTTGTGGAAGGAGGAGGTGAACATATTTTGGATTTTCAACCGATTGAGATTTTAGACCGCAGCCTTCATTTTGTTGCACCGGGGCAAGTACACTTGGTACAAAGGGCATTGGGGTCGCATGGATCTGCGATTCTTTTTTCAAGAGATTTCTTTCACTTTGATTTGGCTGATAAGAACTTTTTGAAGAATTTACCTTTTTGGGAACACACTTCCATGCTACAAATCGAAGAGGCATATTTGACAGAATTTCGTCAACTTTTTGAAACCATGCAGCGTGAGTACAAGCGTAAAACAAATATGCAGAAAGGCATTCTGAGGGCTTATTTGCAGATTTTGTTGCAGAAATCTCAACAATTGTTTGCAAAACAATATCCAGATTTCAACGCTTCTTCACCTCATTTTTCACCTGCTCAAGTGCTGCTCAAAAAATTTGAATCTCTGGTCGAACATCATTTTATCCAGCTTCATCAGGTCAATGATTATGCTCAGTTGCTCACCGTCACACCGAATCACCTGAACAATGTGGTCAAGAAGCTAAAAGGGAAAAATGCAAGTGAGGTGATTTACGAGCGATTGGTATTGGAGATAAAGCGACTTTTATTGCAGGGGGAACTGTCTAACAAAGAGATAGCGTTTTCGCTTTCATTCAAAGACCCTGCATATTTTAGCCGCTTTTTTAAAAGACAAACGGGGGTTAGTCCAAGTGTTTTTAAGCAGCAGATTTACGAAAAGTACCAACTATGGCAGTAATTGTGTATTTTTAGGGAGAGGCGAATGGCTTAACTTTGTGGTAATTAGTTAAATTCAAACTTAAAGCTTAAATCCAAATAGGTACTTGTGAAAATAAGGAACTTAGGCAAATTCAAATTAAAAACTCAAATACAAATTCAAACAATACTTTGTAAGCGAGCAAAGTAAATTGCAGAAATGCCTAATTTAATATTTTAGTTTGCCTTAAATGGATTTGTTGCTTTCACAAAATTAGTAAATATGAAAAATCTATTGACGATATTCTTTCTTTGCCTTTCTATCTGTGCAATAACTCTTGAAGCACAAACGACGCAATGGCAACACCTCTCGGGAAGTCATCGGGTAAATTCTATTGCTCACGATGGTAATATTATTTGGTTTGGAACGGACGAATATGGTGTGGGGAAATACGACCGCAGCCGCAATTATACAACGTACTTCAATACGGATAACTCTCCAATTACAACCAATAAGATTCACCAAGTTTATCTGACTCCTAAAGGTGACTTGTGGGCGCAGGCGCATGGTGTGAATGAATGGTTTGTTTATGATGGTCAAAAATGGATCGTTTTTGACGAAAACAACAGTCTATTGCAGTCGAGTGCTATGGGATATGACATTGCAGCTACAAGTGATGGAACAGTTTGGCTAGGTCACTCCAATGGTTTGCTTCAATTTGATGGAACAAATTGGAAGAACATTGAAATTCCTGCAAACACATTCAATAGTTTTTCCGTACAAATTGCAGTAGATCAAGACGACAACCTGTGGGTAAGCGGTTCTACACACTTGCTTCAATATGGTGGAAACACGTGGAGCTATTTTGATTATTCTTCAGAGGATATAGTGGGTTATAGTTGGATAAGTGATTTGAAAGTAGATAGTCAGCAGAATGTTTGGATAAGTCTGAGTGGTTATTATCCCGTTGATTTTCATACAGGTGGGATAGTCAAATTTGATGGGGAAGAATGGACGGTTTTCAGTAGTGAGGAAACGGGTCATTCACTGAACAGTTATTTTTTGGCAATTGACCAAACCGATAAATTATGGGTCACCTCCAATTCTAATACCATTGTTGCATTTGATGGACAAGACTTTGAGGCTTTTTCGACCATTGTTTCCAATACAAGCATGAATCCTTCAGCAGTAACAATTGATGAACAAAACGTTGTGTGGATTGGTACAAATCGAGGTTTGGAGCGATTGGGTGAAGATGGGTTTGAAAAAATCAACATCGCTTTTCCCGAAAAATGGTTATTGGAAAGATTAGCAGTAAAATCCGACCACAAAGCAAATCAGATTTGGTTTAAAAGTTTGAATGGTTTGGTATCTTTTGACGGTATGGGTTGGAGCTATCTTCCTTTTGAGAACGAAATGGAGATCTTCAAAAATGGCTTCGGTTCTGTCGTTTCTACCACAGATGGCAGTTTTTGGAATATTAGTCAAGATAAAATTTACCAATGTGTGAATGGAAATTGCATCAATCATGAACCTTTTTCCATTGAAGCACAGCATGGTAGGGTGAACGACGGGATGGAAGATAGAGAGGGTAATTTATGGTTTGTGGTGGACAGGCGACAACGTTTGATTCGCTTCGACGGTACGGAATGGACCGATTTCACTCAAACTATGACCGAGGCTTACTTGAATATTCAAAATGGAACGAGCATTTATGCACTAACTTTTGATTTGGACAACAATTTGTGGATAGGCACAACTAAAGGAAAACTCCACAAATGGAATGGGGAAAAATGGAAAACTTTTGATTTGCAATCGCCGCAAGATTATAGTTACAAGCCCATTCACGATTTAGTGGTTGACAAGAACAATCAAATTTGGGTCGCTCATCAAGACCATTTGAAGCTATTTGATGGAGAACAAGTTGTAGCAGATTTCACCTCACAAGATTTGGGCATCATAGAGACCAATTTTTGGAATGTAACCATTGACCCAAACAATCATCATCTTTGGGTAGGTACAGCAAGGGCGGGTGTTTTGCGATATGACGGCAATGAGTGGAAAAGCTTCCATTCTTTGAACAGTCCTTTGATTTACAACTCAATAGACCACCTTTTGATTGACCCAAAAGGACACAAATGGATAGTACCACAGTATGGAGGATTTGATATTTTTAGAGAAGAAGGTGTTGTGCCTTTCATGACTGCACCCGACCCTGATGATGAAGAGGAGACACACCCTGATTATTCAACTGGAGAAAATATTCCTAATCCTTTTAGTGAATCTACTCGTATACCGATTGAGCTTACAGAAGCGAGTTGGGTAGAAATCACTGTTTTCAACCATTTGGGTCAAGTAGTGACGAGTTTCAAAAGAGAACAAATGTTGGCGGGAAAACACTATTTTGACTTTGATGGAACTCAATTGAAGCCCAATGTGTACTACTATACTTTGGAAACAAATAAGGGAAAAACAACTGGAAAAATGTTGAAAAGGTGATAGACGGGCACAGTCCATGATTAAATACTTGAAAGAAGGAATTGAGAAGTGAGATATGGGATTTAGGCAAATTCAAATTAAAAACCCAAATGCAAATTCAAACAATACTTTGTAAGCGAGCAAAGTAAATTGCAGAAATGCCTAATTTAGTAAAAAAGAAAAAATAACTCATCGACCAATATTCCCCTTTTGAAAGGGGATGGGGTATGTTAGCAAAAGAAAACGAGGAGTTATTTTTTTACCCTTACTTAATATTTTAGTTTGCCTTAGAATGTAGAAAGGTTATCAAAAAATAAGTTATGCAGCACTTCAAAAACAAAACTATTTGGATTACTGGAGCTTCCGAAGGAATCGGCAAAGCTTTGGCGCAGCAAT